>CAVUVF010000009.1:0-311496 GCA_963744795.1 uncultured Acidobacteriaceae bacterium | reverse complement strand
AAATGCTTGCTTCGGCAAGAGCCCGGTGATCGACAGGTCAATGCCGGAGGCTGCGCCCAGTCAGTAAGACGACCCGTTCTCAAACCAGTGATTCATCCAGGCTTTCACGCCATTATCCTCGACATTGATCGGGAAGAAATCAAGAGGCAACACGGAGTGGATGGCAAACGAACGTATGACATGCCGCTTGGACCGGGTACGCAACTCGGGTTCGTGTACCCCGGCGTGGCTCGGTCGTAACCATGAGTAGCAGGTGTATTCTTGTTGTCGCGAATGTACTTCTTCCCTAAACGGCCACCTCGCTGGAGCCGAACAAACTCGATCATGACGGCGCGGATTTCGGCTTCGGTCATCGCATGAGAGCAGGAGGCGCACCAGCGAGCTTGCTCTCTGTCTACTTTTTCTGCAGTGTAAATAGGAGAGGGACACGCACATGAATAAAGTGGTTTCTGCTGTCTTCACGATCGGTCCGGAGCGCTTAGTGTCGCTTCCTGCGACCTGTTGCGACGAAAACTCAATATAGTTCGCGGCAACCCTCCACTAACTCCCTTTCCAGGAGAATGCAATGAATCGCAGGTCATTTTTAACTGTCGGTGGACTTTGTGCAGTGTCACTGCCAGCTCTGCCTTTTCAAGAAGAAACGAGCAAGCTCAAAATCACCGGCGTTCGCATTGTGCAAACACGCCCGAAACGGCCGATCCCGTCGTACACTCCGGCCCCGGGCTCGTGGTCAACCAGCGGCGTGGAGGTCGCAAATCCGATGTCGATCTACCCTGAGTACAAAGCCACAAGATCGCTCTGGAATCCTGATCCGGGAAATTTGGCACCTTTACCGTCGAAGTCACTACGGATAAAGGTCTAAAGGGATATGGGAGCGGCGGTGCGGGTGGAGCTGAGGTCATTGAACAGCATCTGGTCAAGCTGCTCATAGGCCAAGATCCTTTCAACATCGAACGTCTCTGGGACATTATGTACCGCTCGACGATGCCATACGGTCAGGCTGGCATTGCGATTAATGCCATCAGCGGCGTCGATCTGGCCTTGTGGGATCTTGTCGGTAACGCACTCGGAGTTCCGGTTTACAAACTGCTCGGAGGCGCCACCAAAACGCGCATTCCCTCATACTGCACCGGCAACGACATCGAACAACATCTTAAGTTCGGGTATAAGCGGCTCAAGCTCGCAATGGCCTACGGGCCGGCCGATGGCTACATCGGGCAGAAGAAGAATGTGGAGTTGGTAAAGCGCACCCGTGAATTACTGGGACCTGATGGCGACATCATGCTTGACTGCTACATGGCATGGAATGAACAGTACACGATCGAGATGGCCGGCCTAGTCGAACCATATCGCGTTTATTGGATGGAAGAGTGCCTTCAGCCACGAGATTATGCAGGGTTTGGCCGCGTCCGCGCAGCCATCAAGTCAACGCGTATCGTAACGGGCGAACACGAGTATACGCGCTTTGCCTTCCGGCAGCTTCTTGAGCACAACAGTGCGGATATCTGGCAGCCCGACGTGCATTGGTGCGGAGGGATGACCGAGTTGCGCCGCATTGCAGCGCTCGCTTCTGCTTATGACATTCCGGTCATCCCGCATGTAGGCGGTACGTTCGATTGCATTCACTTCGCATACGCCACCGTCAACAGCCCTTGGGTTGAGACATTCATGCCTGCTCCCGGCGGCCCCGACGAAGTTTACAAGCGATTCGAAGAAGACAACCAGATTACGCGCGGACCGGAAGGCATTTATGCCCGCCCGTCTGATCGTCCCGGACTTGGATGGGACATAGAAGTTGTCAGCTAAGAGCCACATCCTCACTACACTCGAACAACTCTGCACGACACATTTGCCGATCTCTTCCATATATACAGTCGGAATCGGACGTTTCGCTCGGCGCAAGGGAGTGCGTCGGGCCGCCAATTAGAAGATCTTCGATGACAGCTGGCTTGAGACTTCGTATCTCCTGAAAAACGCGATCGATCCTTTGTTCGGTGACCTTTTCTTTTGAAAGCTCTTCCGGCTCAATCATGCCTCAATCATGGGTCATCGACGGTGAAGCGTTCGTCCGAAAGATGGGCCTGGGCTTCTCTCAGCACGCGATCGAAAAACACTCGCGCCAACTCCTGATTGAGTAGCCTGCCGCGATTCTCGCAGAACACCGCGTGTTTCCAGATAGCTCGTCCATCTCCAGCCCGACGAACCAACGAAACAACAGGTTGTAATCCAACTGCTCCATCAGCTTCCGTTCGCTGCGTACCGAATATATGATCGGACCTTAGCCACTCGTCCGACGATTCGTCCGCTGGCGTCTCCTCGAAACGGGCCATAGAAGTACGCGACCTAATGCTGCACCGGCGAGAGTCGCTGGCGTGCGGCACAGGTGAACGACCAAGTTTAGGTCAGGATACGGGCCGTTATCATAGCTGTCTTTCGCCAAGATAGTCGGGTATTCACGGCAGAAGATACGACCAGGCGGCCCTCACTCGTAATCCCGTAGAGGTAACCCATTAACAATGCGCAACAAAACCTCGGGATCAATCAAAGACGGCCCGTGTAACTGTATATGCTTCTTAGTTCAAATGGATGCCAAAGCAGCAGTGAACGAGCGTAACAGAATTGAACTTCCGGGCGGCAGATGAAATCTTTAGAAGATGTGGCAATTTGGCAGAGCTCGAACGTCTAAGTTATGAGCTTACGGTCACTCGTGAAAGTCATGCCCGCCACCAGGAGCGGATCCACGGGCCGACGTCAGTCGCGCATGCCGGCCGAGGAAGCTTTGGCCAACTTTGACAATGTCGTGACGTTCGGTACTCCCTGCACCGGCGAAACCCATCGCGTATGTCGCTTGCCATGAGCTGATTGCCGTCAGCGCATGTACTGAACGCCTTCGGCACTTCCAGTGCGGGATCTTCTCTTTGTCAAACGTCACCCCAATCCCAGGGCCTTCCTCAAGAAGATCGCGTACCTTGAAGGCTTGATCATGGTTGACTTCGGGTTGGGACGGGATTGACCATGCAAGCCCGGACGTATCCAGCAACTCGCGAAGCTAACTAACGTCAAATCAGACATGCAGAAACTGGAGTAGCCCGGGCTTAACCCACAGTACATGGGAAGTTCAAGTGTTGTTTGCACATCGTTTCCTGCCTGTAACGGTCTGGTGTAAGGCGTTGTGTCACAGCGCATCGTGTTTCAGCACCTTGCACCGAACCTTAGGGCAGTAGAGCGCTTAAGCGGGATTTGTTGCTTAACGACATTGAGAGGACTATCACTGATTAGAGACGGCTCGCACTTGTCTTTGGCCTGAGACGCGCAATTACATTGTTTTTCCAGGAATCAGGATCGGTGCGGCTGAATACGAAGGCCCTAACCTCGGTCTTTAGTACAAAGCACAATGCCACGTCACCGTTGCCGACACATGGTCCGCCATGTCCCTATCAGAGTGGAGGCATTCCTTGGATTCTCACTGGCTCCTGGGTGTCGGCTTAGCGTGTTCGGCCTTAGTTGATGGTCAGGGCTCATATTTATCAGTCAAGGAAGGGAGGGTTAGCATCGAATCGACAAACGTCTCCGAAGAAAATAAAACAGAGGAATCGTGGGAATGAGCATTAACGCACATGAAGGTTCGGGCGCAGCGGTCATCAGAGTTACTGGCGAAGTGCCGTCTGCTTCAAAGATCTGAAAAGTATTGGTCGTGCTGATGAATGCGGCGAAGCTGCCGCTCGTAATGGCCGCATCGAGTTCCACTGAGAATCCAAGTCCATAGGTGGAAGAAAAATTCAGTCCACTGATGGCGTTGAATGTCCCCGGATCGGGGAGATAGGAATACGAAAGTTTTGCTCGTCGGTTCCATCTGGTCTTTTTGTGATGACGCTGCGATGGGAAAGGCCAAATCGGACTTCTCCCACGGTTCCTACCGGATAACCTACGTTCTCGATCTGACTAGAATATGATTTCACCATAACAACGGGTCTGCTGGGTCCGGCGATGTCTACCTGGACTGGGATGTCGGCAAATAAGGCGAAACCGGCAGTCTGACCGTTCACACTGTTTGCGAATCCCTGCTCGTCGATTGTGATCGTGAATCCATTTCCGAAGAAGTTGATTGTGGGTGTCACTGTGGCTTGTGCCGTCACAGAAGAACAACTTGCAGGAAAGCCCGTTTGCCCGATTAAAATCGATGCCGGAGCGCATACCGCGCCGAAATTGTAGGTGAGCGGCGCGGCAGACATCCGGAACGGCGAACATGCCCAGGGGTGCCGCGAAAGGAAGGGTTTGTGTCAGATTGCCGACGCGAGAAGTTATTGACATGGTTCAGCGAACCATGATTTCGGCAATGATGGAGTTTTGTTACGTACTGGTATAAGGATTGTCGAGAACTGGATTAAGGTGCCCGCTGTTTACGCTCAATTCGACGGCGAGCCACGAACTACGAAAGCTTCCGTTACGGACTAAGGTGACCCGTTCCGTTCCATGTCGACGCGCTAGAACCGAACAATAGCAGGAGCTCGATGAAGGCGGTAGGAAAGAAACCGCTATACGCGGCTTTATTAGGTTGTAACCCGAACTGGAAACCGGAGTACAAATCGAGGCAAGGGAAACCGGACGCGAATCAGCTTGCGTTTCACATTGTGCAGCAAGCAACCGGACAAGTCGGAAGGCGAGTGGAGAAGAAAAGGATTCAGCTTCTTGTCAAATTGCAGGCTCCAGATGAACGGTCAAGAAAAGAAGGAGCAGTATTCTAAAGTGCGAGATCAAGAAGTCCGTGCGGCACTGGATCAGCATTGGGCCGCGTCCGATGCCAACGATTTTGAAACGGAGCACCGCATTTATCACGAGGACGCAGTGCTGGAATACCCGCAGTCAGGCGAGCGAACCCGCGGTCGACGCCACATACATGACCAACGCGCTAGTCAGCCGAGCAAAAAGCGGTTCGCCATTCGACGAATCCTTGGCGGCGGTGATCTTTGGATTACCGAATTCATCCTGACCTATGACGGCAAGCCGTCCTACACGGTGAGCATCATGGAGTTCAAGGACGGCAAGGTTGCGCGGGAAACCCAGTACTTTGCGGATCCATTCATAGCTCCCGCGTCGCGCGCCCAATGGGTCGAACGGATGGACACATAATCTCGAGGTCCGAGAACTCCCAAGGACACTGCCATTTGCTGTGTTTGCAGCATAGTTGTCGAGAGATGGAGCTTAACTATAGATACACGCACGTGTACTTTGGATGGGCTTACGAAGCCAAACGGAATTCCGGAAAAGGCGACCTATGAGTTGCGGAATGTCACCGCGGCAGAAGCGGGTTCTGAAGGTCTAGCTTCACTTAGGCCATGCTTACGCACGTGCCCGCCGTACGCGCCTGACCCGAGGTCTTAAGCAATTGGAAGAAGCGTGGCGAGCCAGAAGGGTTTTCAGCGCAAGGAGCAGAGCGAGAAGGCGCCGCCGGATGATCCGGGTAATCCCACGGTGCATTTCCACGGCGAGAGGCGCAGCAAAGCAATCGACCACGGATGACGACGCCGGGCCGGTGCGCAAAAGCGGGGTCGCGGAGCGAAGCTCGCCTACAGCGCAATGTGCTGATTGAGAACCGTAACGGCTTGGTGGTGGACGCAGTTGCTAGAGGCCCATCGCACAGCAGAACGGGATGCCGCGCTGCTGATGGCCGAGCGGATCAAAAGCGGAAAGCGCGTGACGGCGGCGGCCGACAAGAGCTACGACGCTCAAGAGTTCGTGCGGGAATCAAAGGCATCAACGTCACGCCGCATGTGGCGCAGAAACGACAAACGTCGCGGCGGCAGCGTCCCTGACCGACGTACCACGACGGATACAAGTCGGTCACACGGCAGATGCATCTCTTCTTTATCCTCTCAATACTCCGCTAGACTGCTCGCCCGTCGGCACCGTTCTCAAAAACGAATTTCAACGGATTGCGGCTCGGCTTTATTCTCGAAAGAGAAGACAAACGATCCCGACTGGTTCCGAAGGCTAGTCGCCGGGAGAGGCTGTTGGTTGATAACGATCGCTTTCGGCTGCGCCTTGCTGGCGATGCAAACCACAGCGTCGGTGTCGGCTTGGCCGTCTGCCATAAATCGCATCACACCATCGTTCCACGTCACATTTCGAATGCGAGATGCTGCCGCCACGATTGCTGGACGGGATGTCTGCGGAATCTCGTAAAGAAGCGCCCGACCACCCGCCGGCAAAGTAAAACCCTCCTGGGCGGCCAACTTGTCATCGAAGAGATTGATGTAGCGTCCGGGAAGCTTAACCCCGTCCTTCAACGCCGCGGCGACCAGTAGGGACCCCGCTTCAAAACCAAAGCAGAACTTTCTTTCCAAGGAAGATGAACGGCAGAAGCTATTTGTTCCACCAGCTTCTTCACCTTCTCGGCGCCATCTTTCTGATAGCTCAAGGCAGCGGGCGAGCTCCTTTCGTAAATCAACCGCACCTTTCCCGATTTTGTGGAGGCCCGGTCTGTTCGGGTTTTAGACCGAGCGTCTGGAAAAGATGCTCGCGCGGCGTGCGGAAGGAGTTCGGCGCTGTGTTCCACCATTCGCGCACTGCAGATAGGGATCCTGGTCATTGTCGACTACAAGCAGAGCACCGCCTCCGCGGACCCATTGCGCCAGAGCTTCGTTGTAGATAGGCTTGAGTGGCTTTTGCCCTTCAAACGTCAGGAGAAGCAGCTTGTAGCGCGACAGGAATTTGTCGGCCGTAACGCTCTCCATTTGAACCGGCTCGACAGGCGTCCCCGACATCAACAGCGGCAGCGAAAGTCCGTAGAAGGAACCGAGGTTCGCATCCGATGGGGTCGGATCCGCGCGCTGGAACATCATGCTGTCGGAAACAATCACCCCGATGCCTTGTGTGCCTGCCATCATCCATTTCGTCTCGCTATTCGGGCTGATTCATCTCACCCAGTGCACGAACTACGGTCTGTAATTCGGTCTCGTAAGTGGCGGGTATGCCCGCTTTCTTGACTTGCGGCATGGCCGACGCCCACCTGAGACGGCGCCAGTCGGAATTTGTTCCTGTTGCGGCACGTCTTCGACGGGATACTGACCGTTGTAAATGCGCTCCGGCCAAGGCATGATTTCGAACGAAGAGACTTCCGGCTGTAAGAGTGATGCTGTGAGCGTGTTCTCCCAATTGCGGCGGTAGTCCTTCCAGCTATGGTTTGGGTTGTCTTCGATCGGGTCGTTCAGATACCAAACCCGTCGGCCGGAAGCGCGAACCAGATTCTGCATGGCGCCGTATTCAAGGAATGCAGTTTCGAAAGTACGCTCCTCCCGCTGGCCGTTATAGACGTTGGGAGTGCGCGCCGTTCCTGTCCACACCTGGGCGATATAGCCATCCGCACCTACGTCGATGAGCGATGATTCGGGGCTGACGATGCGCCAGTGCGAATAGTTGATGAGTGAGTGGGTGGGTACGTAGCAGGGAACATTGCGGTTGTGCTCCCGAGATAAGTTTTAACGAATTCAAACACCTGCGAAAGCGCCCGCCGATAAAGAAAGTACTTCAATCTCGAAGCGCGGTATTGAGCATCAGGGGAAGAATCCGGTGCCTGCCAAGCCTCGTGATAATAGTCCTGCCACTCTCGTTTGAATCTTTCGCTCCAGCCGCCTCGCGCCCAGAATTCAGGCTCCTCCAGATAAATCGCCTCGGCGCCGTTATCGAGTGCCTGCTGAACCCCCTTGGCAAGGAAGTCGCCGTAAGAGGCGCCGGGGGACATGTACGGAACTTTGGGGTTGCCGCCGTGCAGAATGGGCTTCCCGTCGCGATCGGTTTGGGCTTCGTCCCAATGTTTCTTCCCTCAAACCTCCATCTAGATAGTCCTGATATTGGCCCCAGGCGACACCCGTCATGAACTGAACGTGATATCCGTGTGCGCGCCAGGACGCCATGTCGGCGGCAGATGAGGTCCGATGCCATAGACCATCGCGGCTCCGGCATTGAAATTCAGCCGGGGCGACCAGGGGCGGTGGGTTTGGAAGGTGAGCCGATCAGGGGCGTCTCTTCTCGACAATACAGCGCGGCGGCACAGCCAGCGCCACCGCAATGGTAGTCAAGGAGTCTCCGATGCATGCGGCTGGTCTAGAAAATGATCTTCAGCGCCGAATTGGATCGAGCTCGGTGCGTTCATCTGCGGATTCGTGATGTCGCCGAACGTGGGCTCTCCATGCTGGTCGCGACCTGACCCAGAATGTGCCGATTACCGATGTTGAAAGCGGAAGCACGAAACTCGACAAATCGCTTTTCGGCGAAATAGAAATTCTTGAGAATCGAAACATCTTCACTTCGATTCCAAGGGTTACGTAATTGAGAGATATTGCGCGGAGTGTTGCCGTAAACGCCGTTAGCGGGCCGGACAAAAGCGGCCGGGTTCATGTAGGGCGCAGCACCGGGATTGCCCCAGTTGAAATTCGGATTTATAAGAGGGATGGTAATGCCGGCGCCCGGCGCAAAGGACGCACGCGTGGTGCCGGAGGCGCCGAACATATTTTGCGATGACGTAGCCTGCAGCGGAAAACCTGAAGTATAGCGCTGCACGGCGGAGATACGCCAGTTGCCCAAGCAAGCGCATTTGCGAGCGCGGGCATGCTGCTTCCAAAAGCCTTACCGCGGCCAAACGGCATTTGATAGACGTAGCTGAGATTGAAGACGTGAGTCTGGTCCTGCAACCCCACGGCTTTATCAAGTGCGCGATTGTACTGATTCTGGCCCGGAACCGTCACCGCGATTGGCGTCCTCTCCGTCGACGTTCGAGATCAGTTTGGAAAACGTATAGCTTCCGAGCAGATACAAGCCGGACGTGAAGCGATGTTCGATAGCTCGCCTCGCAGGCGTGCCAAGTGGAATGGCCATCGTTCTGGCCGCCCGCATTCGAGTCGATGCTGTTGTATTGCGGGTAAGGCCGAAGCAACTGTTGCAACTGGCGGCTGGTGGGATAGCTGGCATAGGGCAGCGAAATACCAACGCCTGCACGCGCGGGTCGCTCAAGCGGCAGGCTCAACAGTGTTCCGCCATACAGCGACAGATAGCGTGGGTCCAACTGATTCTGTGTCTGTTTCTTGGATAGAAGTTTCTCACCAGCGTAGCGTGATAGCTGGCGCGGAAGACGGAGTTGTGGGCGACCGTCTGTTCAAGCGTGAAATCCCAATCACCAAAGTAAGGAGCACGGCCCGCCGAGCGGATTGTAGTAGAAGGGACTACCGTAAAGTTGAATGCCTGGATCGACACTTGGCGGCATGTTGGCCTGCACTGAACTGGGAAGCGTATTGAAGCCATCGCCAAGACGGAACGCGACGCCGTTCGCCAGGAAATTTGTAGGGGCATTGAAGTTGCCGCCGAAGCCTTGGATCCCATTATCCGCATTGCCATCTTCCCGAATAGGCCAGTAGAACATTGACTCCGCCCGCGCGGATGACGGTGGTGGGGTCACCTGATAAGGCAAAAGCCGCGCGCGGACCGAAGCCGTTCATACGCGTATCGCCCAAACCGATCCAAGTCCGCTGCTGCCCGGACCGCGTTCCGGCAAAGATCATCGCGCCGGGCAAGATTGCCGGCCGCCGGATTCAGGCAACTGGGACAGAAGTTACTGTTTTGGAATCGGCTTCCTGCTTCGAATACAGGCATTTCGTAGCGGAGACCAAGGCTGAAGGTGAGCTTTCTATTGACCTTGACGTCATCCTGCACGAACCACGCATAGTAAGGGAAGAAGAAGTCTATGTCTGCACTGTAGTTGAAGCTTCCGCCGTTGGCGAGCCCCAGCAGGAAGGCGGCATAGTTCGCCCCGGTCTGTCCGCTGACGCCGGGATTGCCGGTAGCGTTCGGAGAAAAATTGACGGTGCCAGGACAGTTGTTGCAATCGAGGCGACGGTAGTGGCCTTTGTAGTATTGGAAGCCGAACTTCACAGTGTGTTTGTCCTTCACCCATGCCGACCTGCTCGTACAGACTGAAGGAACGCTGGCCGGGAATCCGTGCCGACGTGGGTGCCATAGCTGAGGAATTCGGTGTCGTAGCGTGTCATGTGGCCGGGAGAACCGCCGACGGTGGTTCCCGGAATCTGCACGGCCTGGCGGTAATCGTCGGGAACGCTATTGGTGTTGTCGGGATTCTCGAGTAAATGGCGCTGATCGAAGCCCAAAGTGATGTGATTGATCAGATTCGGTCTGACTAACGTAGTCTTCATTGATCCGATAGTATTGAATGTTTGATGGCCGTTCCCCAGTTTTGACTGGGAATGTTCAGGCGCAGGGCCAAGGGACGGAATCGCGGGGTGTCATAGCGGCTGAAAAAGGCGCTGAGTCGGTTATTGTCGATTGATAACGTAGTCGCCTTTGATAGAGAAGACGTTCGAGACGGCTGGTCGGGATTCGCGACCGCGCGCGTGTTGTTGAAGGTCTGAGTGGGGTCATCGGGTTGCGGCAGAAGAGACTGCAAGCTGTCCGCGCGGTCGGATCGATGCGATTCGGGCAAATCACATTCAAGACGCCGTTGCACGCGAGGCGGGGCCGCTGCGAAGGATCCGGAATGAAATTGCCGGCGGCGTCCAACGGATCGTAGAGCGGAACGACGCGCCGTTAGAACCGGTGTAATTGCGGAAATCACCATTCCGCATCGCGGTTGTCGGAATTGTGATGAGATTAGTCGGGTTCGGGCCCGATGAAATTGGCGTATTCAAACGCCGAGAAGAAAAAGAGCTTGTTACGGCCGTCGTACACCTTCGGAATATAGACAGGACCGCCGACGCTGTAGCCGGGATTGTTCTGGCGGCGGCTGCCTCGCATCGCCGGGACCAAAAGTGAAGCCGCGGGCATCGAGCTTTTCATTGCGGAAGAATTCAAAGACGCTGCCGTGAAGCTCGTTGGTGCCGGATTTGGTGGCGAAGTTGACTACCCCGTTCGACATGCGGCCGTATTCCGCAGAATAGGATGAACTCTGCACTTTGAATTCCTCGATTGCTTCGACGCTGATGCCATTCATCGCGGGATCGTTACGACGTTGGCTTTGCGCTTCGGCTCCGTCAAGGTAATAGCTTTGGCCATCGAGGAGACCACCGCCAATTCGCGGGTTATTCTGGTCGCCGATCACGCCCGGCGTGAGAATGATAAACTGGTGGTGCTACGCAGCCCGCCTCCAATGAACAGCGGCAGATCGAGGATCGCTTGTGTGGGCATGACCTTTCCGAGGTTAGACCCTTCCGGACTTAGCAACGGCGCGGCAGCGGTCACTTCGACGGTTTGATCTACGTTGCCGACAGTCAAAGTCAGGTCCAGGCGCGCGGTGGTATTCACGTCCACCTGTACGTTCGTGGCCTGTGTCTTGGAGAATCCGGGCTTTCCGCTGGTGACGGTGTAGGGTCCAACCGGCAAATAGGAAAAGCTGTAGTTGCCATCCTGGCTGCTGCGGACGCTTTGCGAGAAGCCCAGTGGCCGCTTGGACTGCCTTGACCTCGGCGTCTGGAACGGAACTTCCCGTAGGGTCGTGAATGGTACCGGAAATGGTTCCGCGATCCTGGGCTATGGCTACAAGCGGAAGGAACAACGCGGAAAACAAAATCAGGCGTCTGGCAAACTTGGGCACGGCAATAGTCCCCCTTTCGCTCCGAATTGTTGTGCGGGCAAACACGTGAGCAATCATGCTTCTTGGTTTTGCCAACTAAACGGAACAAACTAGTCTGCACACATATATCACAGCTCGGGAACCTTTGCGAGTGGGTAGCAAAAGCTTCTACCCAAACTGGTGGGTGCGTTGGGGGCTGGTGTGGTAAGTCCTGTACGAGTGACTTACTCGCAATGTGGCAACTTACAGGCGGAGTCAATGTCAACCGGAGCCAGAACGTGTGTGACCGCACGGCCGTAGTTCCCGTCAAGCTGGAGCTCAGCTCGCTAAGCGCTTCCGGGTTTAGATATTCAGGCGACTGAGCTTTCGATTTTCCTCTCGCAACTTATTGAGAGGTTATGTGCGGATGCTATTCATTCAGTACAAACGCAAATAACTGATTCCCGCTGGTAGCGAGGATGTATCGCTTGCCGTCCAGCAGATACGTTTCCGGTGCATTGCCCGCGGGCCCGGTCCGGTTGTGCCACAGAGGTTTGAGTCCCGCGCCTCCCGAATTTCGTGTCGCCAGAAGATCTTTCCATCTGATAGTCGATCGCGGCAATGTAAGACCGATATGAAATAAAGCCTCCGGTCATGGTTCCGTCTAGATCCGATCCACGCGAGTCGGGATCCATCAGGTACGCGATCCGTAAAGTGTTGACTCCGGGGTGTAGAAGAGCCCTGTGTCCGGCGAGAAAGCCGGAGGCGGATGGTCTGTCACATCGGCGTCCACAATCGATCCGGGGATGCTGGTGTCCTTCGCAGGGTTTCGGCTTGGCCGCCCTGCTCATCGAGACCTTTCGCCATATTCTCGATCAGACCCGTCTTGCCAGTGACAAGATGCTTCCTGGTGACGCGGTCCAGGGCGAAGAAGTAGCCGTTGCGCTGAGCAGTCGGAACAAGCTTACGCATCTGCCCGCCGAAAGGTGCGTCGACGAAAACCGGATGCCTCGGTCGAGCTGCAATCGTGCGTATCGTGCGGCGAAGTCTGGTGATATTAGGCCATCTTTCCTGTTTCAACGTTCACGGCGACTAGGGAGCACGTGAAGAGATTGTCGCCTTCACCACCGCCGGCTGTAAAAGCCGGAGTAGGACTACGCACGCCTAGAACATACAGACTTGCATCTGTCTCGTAAGCTCCGGGGGCAAGCCTGTACGCCGCCGTGACGCGCTGTATCAAGGCTGGCCCAGGTCTCTAGTCCCTCGTCTCCCTTGTTCATCGGCACGGTACAAGTAACCCATTGGCGATTGCCGGTTTTGGGATCGAAAGATTGCAGGAAGCCAGGCGCATCAACAACCCAGGCATTATTATGGCCCGATGTATAGAGAACGCCATCGACCGTCAGAATGCTGCCGCCGAAGCGTGGACTGCCTCCAGCATTCAACTCGCCCGTCCCAAGTCCTCCGATGACGATGGTGTATGCGCCCGATGCACCGCGCCGGTAGGTAGAGAAGGCTCTGGCAACACTGCCACAGACTATGACGTTCGGATTGAAGATTCCAGAGTCGGAGCGGGGCTGAGGATCAAGTACGACCGTCCCATACAGCATCAGGTGCTTTGGTCGTTGCGCGCCGTGTTGGCGGCCGGTAAGCCGTTCAGCCATTGACAGCTCGGTGGATACAAGATCATTCAAACGGAGCTTGTAGAAACTGAGATCGACAGGAAATCCGATCTCGCGCCCACAAATGCCGCCTTGCGTGTACTGGCCCCTCGGTCGGATCAATTTCGAGACAGCCCTGTACAGAGCCGGCATCCCCGAACAATCGAGTGCAATGTCAACGCCCTGATGCTCGCCGACGCCCCCATTTCGAGAGTCGCGTCTAGTCGCCGTTCGTCTCGCCCGCACCAGCCACGATGGTTTCTGCGCCCTACGTTACCAGCAACTTGAGACGGAGGAGACCGATAGGGCCGGGCCAGAAACCAAAGCAACGTCTTCCAGTCGAACCTTGCTGATCTCTGTCTCTGCCTGAACGGCCACAGCGAACGGCTGGCTGAGAGCTGCCTGTTCTGAGGAAAAGCTGTCGGGAATTCGAGAAATATCCACAACGGTGCCTGAGAACTCGTGGCCAAGAAGAACCGGAGGGTTAGTTTCGAAACGTATCGTGCCAGACATGGATATCTGTCCCACACGCGCCACAGTATCCAATTTTTACCTTACCTGGTTATCTCCGTATACGGGTTCTTTGACATCGATGATGTCGACTTTTCCCCCGCGAGGAGCATACTTAACAACAGCTTTCATTAGCCAGCCCTATGTCATAAAAAGGCGTTTCTGTCGGTTTCAATCATTCGGACGAGACCAAAAGCTGACCGAGATCCTCCTGCCCTTAGCTGGGTTGGTCAATATCGAAGTGGAGTCTTCACACGCTTTCTCATTGAATCCCCTAAGTTCCTCAACGAACTCGATTCAGCGACCGGAGTCGCGCCATTGTAGTAGCTTCGGACCTAGATAGCAAGGAGCAAAGCCGAACCCGAAATAGAATATTGACGGTCCAGTTTTCAAGGCGCTTGCCCGAGTGCGAATGAGGCTAGTAAGTCACTTACTAATACATCAGCAACTTGCTCCTTGACTCTGTCGAATTACTGGTATATATTGAGCCCCGTGCAAAAGCTGTTGGTTGGCTGTCTCGCTTTGTTCTCGGTTGTGAGTGTAAGCAACGCGGCTGATCCCATTCGAGTTCTGATTTTGACTGGCCAGTCCGACTACTCGCATCCATGGCAGCCTACCGTACCGTTTATGCGCGAAATTCTCAACAATACGAGCCGTTTCGATGTTCGCGTGGAAGAAGAACTCCGGGGCATCACGCCTGCCACTCTGGCGAGTTACGACGTGCTTGTGGACTACTATTATGGGCCCAGGCTGGGAGACGTAGTCGAGAAGGCCATTGAGGACTTCGTTAAATCTGGCAAAGGTATGGTGGGTGTTCATGGCATTACCTATGGGCCTTTCTTTGGACAGGCCGGAGGGAATCCTCAAGAGCCTAAACGACGCATGGAAGGTGAGCCTTGGTCGGCATTCGCCGACATGGTCGGGATGTATTGGAAGATCGAAAACATCGGGCATACCCGCCGCCATGTGTACGCCGTTCAGTGGACGGATCGTGAACATCCAATAGCAAAGGGTTTGCCTCCAACGTTTACTGCGAATGATGAGCTTTACCACCGAATCGATTTGAAGCCAAACGCTCATGTGATTGCCACGGCATATGATGATCCAAGCATTCCCGGCGGAGGCGGCGGGACGGGCAAGGATGAGCCGGTGATCTGGACCGTTCCATTCGAGCAAGGCAGAGTTGTGACTATGGTCATCGGCCATGATTTGCTGGCCATGACGCAACCGGGTTTCATTCAGGCGTTCACTCGAAGCGTCGAGTGGGCAGCCGTCAACGATGTAAAGCCTCAGCCAACACCGCAAACAAAGCAGCGCCCCGCAAATTAGAAAAGCGGAAGAGAGGGAACCATGATTGCCCCGAGTCCGAGTTTGCCGGGTAAGCTCATTATCCTCGTCCTGTTTGTGGCCGGAGTCTCTCTGGCGCAGGATCGAGGAACGATTCGGGGAACAGTAACCGACGAATCAGGCGCCGTTGTCCCGGGTGCCACAATCTCGATCACTAACCCAGCCACCGGGCTAATCCAGAATCTCACTACCGGCAACAGCGGAAACTACGAGGCACTTTATTTGCCCGCAGGCGGCTATCGGCTCACTGCCGAGAAGACCGGATTCCGCACAGTGGAAGCCAATGGCGTCACGGTAACCGTGAACGCTGTAATCGACTTCGACATTAAGCTTCAGATTGGTGCCGTGGGTCAATCCGTAGAGGTCTCGGCTGCGGCGATCTTGCTCGAGACACAAGGAACCAACCTCGGCAAAACAATCCCTACTCAGGCCATCAACGATCTGCCGTTATTTATCAGTGGCGGGTTAAGGAGCGCTATGTCGTTCATTGTGCTCACCCCGGGTGTGCTGGGCGGACTTGCTTCCACGAATCCACGCATCAGCGGCGGACTCACGAGCGGGCAAAGCGAACTGCTGGACGGTGCCGAGTCTCAGAGTGAACGGCGCAACGATGCAGCAATCCAGGCCATCAGCGTTGAAGCCCTGCAGGAATTCAAGGTACAGTCAGGTGCTTACTCCGCGGAGTTCGGCCGCACGTCCAACGGCGTCATCAACTTTGTGACAAAGTCCGGTACGAACGATCTTCACGGCTCTGGTTTCGTCTTCAACAGAAATGAATTCTTCAACGCACGGGGTTTTACCTTAACGCCCACCGTCCGACCTGTGACGCGACAGTGGAATCCGGGATTCTCTGTTGGTGGGCCGGTATTCATTCCCAAGGTTTACGACGGGCGCAACAAAGCATTTTTCTTCTTCTCGCTCGAGAACGCCTCAACGAGGAATGGCAGGTCCTCCGCAATAGTCACGGTGCCGAATAATTCTTTTCGTAATGGGGACCTGAGAGGGCTAATTGATTCCTCCGGGCGCCAGATTCCGCTGTTCGATCCGTTCGACGCCAACGGCAACATCATTCCCGATGCAGTTCAACGTCCTCGACTGGCCTGTAACGGCGTACTGAACGTAATCTGCCCGGGGCGCATTACCCCGATCGCGAAGGCGCTGATGTCGGCAATGGTGCAACCAGATGACCCGAATGCCATCACCAGTAATACTCGGTCTTACACTACCTCCTCTTCGAAGTCTCGCGTTTATTCGGTAAAGGGCGATTATGTTTTAAGTGACAAGCATCGCATTAGCTTCCTCTACAGTCACTATTACGCACCAGCCCAGCCGAACATCGCCGCAGTCCAGGGACTTGTTTCGACAGCGTGGAGCACGACATCCAATATTTCCTATTACCGGTTCAACGATGACTATATCTTTAAGCCCAATCTTCTAAATCACCTGAATCTCGGCTTCAATACGAGGCACGCTCTCGAGGACCCTGCCGATACGTCATTCTCCGGAGTACCGCCCGGTTATGAGACAGCGGTGCAAATACCCGGGATCACGACCGGAATAAAGGCTGGCAAATCGACCGAATACGACACGTCATTGGTACAGTTTGGGAATCGAGTTAACACGGACTCCCGATCTAGAACGACCAGCCTCAATGAACAGCTCGCGTGGGTTCGCAACGCGCACACCTTCAAGTTCGGCTTTGTATACCTTCGCAGCGTTTATAGGCGCATCGATTGCAATAACTGTCAAGGGGAGATTGCTTTCTCTGCCACTGCAACGGGCAATCCATCGCTCAATGGCCAGAACGGATCAGACTGGGCATCCTTCCTGCTTGGCTTAGGCGGGAACGGCAGTGTCTTCGCTTATGGCAGCGATATTGCTCAGCAATGGCCTTACTACGCGTGGTACGTGCAGGACGACTGGAAGGTAAGCCCGAAGCTCACGGTCAATCTGGGATTTCGATACGACCTCAATATACCCAAGACGGAGCGAGCTCGCCAGACCAGCCAACTCAGTCTTAGCACTCCCAACCCGGCAGCCGGAGGGCTTCCAGGCGCGATGGTTTTTGCCGGGACTGGAACTGGCCGCACCGGAATGGATCGATTCGCGGAGACAAGAGAGAACGCCTTTGGTCCGCGTCTGGGGATTGCTTACCAACTCACGCCCAAAACCGTGATCCGGGCAGGTAGCGGCATTTACTACCAGCCAACCCGTGAAGATGGCAACGCCGATAAGGGAATCCAGGGATTTGGCGGCTTGTTCACCTCTACGCCCGACTATCTCGCTCCCGGCATTTCATTCTTGACGAGCCAGGGATTCAACACGTTCGCACAGTCAGTTCAGGCAAATAAACCGCCGGTAGTCAATCCGGCCATCCAGTTGTTTGGTACGCCCAACTTCTACCTGCCTTCGGCTGGGCGCGCACCATACTTCGCTGACTGGCAGCTGACCGTCGAGAGAAGTTTCCTCACTGACTCCATACTTCGCGTGACCTATCACGCCACGGTCGGGAACAAACTCCTGACAAGGCTGACGACCTTAAATCAACTCGACCCGAGATACATTCCCATTTATGGAGCGCTTCTGAGCGCACCTTTAAGCACGGTCATCAACAACCCGATACTTGCTTCAAATGGGTTCAGACTCCCTTACGCGGGTTACCCGTTGAATTTGCCGCTCTCCCAAGCGCTACGACCGTTTCCGCAATACGGAAACATCGATATGAGTTCTGGCGGGGATAACTCAGGCCACATGACTTACCACGCGCTCGAAGCGAGCTTCGAACATCGTTTCAAATATGGGCTGTTCTTGTTAGGGTCTTACACCTTCGAGAAGACGCTGACCAATGCGGCTGATTCTGAGAATCCATTTCAGAGCACCGGACCGGCCCAGAACACCTACAATCTGGCAGCCGAGAAAAGCGTGGCCTCCACCGACACGCCACAGAATCTTAGAATCAGCAGCGTCTACGATTTGCCGTTCGGAAGAGGAAGGATGTGGCTAAGGAACATGCCGAAACCTATCGAAGCTGTATTTGGAGGGTGGAAGGTATCGGCAATCCAGACATACGTCTCAGGGTTGCCGCTGACCGTGACTGCTGCCCAGAATATGTACGGAGCGGCTGGCGTCATTCCAGTCTCCGACGGTACGGCGACCCTAGCAGGTGCCGTCACTACGCGCGGCAGTTTCGCACCCGGAGCGGGTACCACCATTCCGCTGATCAACCCCGCCTGGCGATCTGACGCATCTGTGGCGTTCGCAGTGCCCTATCTAAATCCGGCGGCTTTCATTTACCCCACGAACGGCCAATATGGAAACACGCCGTCGCGAATACCGTGGCTTCGCGGAACAAAGACGATCAACGAGGATATCGCCCTGCTCAAGAGCTTCCACTGGACGGAAAAGCGGTACATTGAAATCCGCGCCTCAGCTTCGAACGCTCCCAATCGGGTTCTTCGTGCTTCGCCCGATACAAGTATGACCCGTAATACCTTCGGCAAAATAGTGCAGCCGCAGGGCAATTCGCCCCGCTCCATACAATTTGGACTCAAGATTTATTTCTGATGGATTTTTATCTTTTACGGAGCCTTGTGAGAGCTGTCGCTCTCATGATGGGCGTCGCTTCTCTGTTTGGGCAAGTGCGTTCGGATCTCGCTACGGTTCAGCGCGGCAAAGAGCTCTTTTCGGCTAATTGTGCGTTTTGCCACGGCCCTCTGGCAATGGGAACGGAGCAGGCACCGCCGCTGGCGCGCAATCGCCTCATCAATCAGGATCAGAACGGTGAGGTTCTAGAGCCGATCATCAAGGGCGGCCGACCCGCGCTAGGTATGCCCGCATTTCCAACTCTCACACACGAACAGATCGCGGATATCGCCTCGTTTCTACATGCCAGGGCACGGGAGATCCGTGGCCCGCGGATTCCCGAAGAGCGTTTGCTGGTAGGCGACGCCAAGGCCGGACAGGCCTACTTCAATGGCGATGGGAAGTGCAACACCTGTCACTCACCCACGGTCGACCTAAAGGGTGTCGGTACAAAGTATTCCCTCTTCGTTCTAAACACAACTTTCCTGACACCTAAGCCCAAGCCCCTAACGGCCAAGGTTGTGCTCAAGTCGGGCCAGATCATAAGCGGAACTGTGAAATTTCAAGATGAGTTTGTAGTCTCGTTGTACACTGCCACGGGTGATTACCAGAGCTTTTCGCGTAAGGAAGTACGGTCCGTCGAGGTTCTTGACCCGCTCAGTGCCCATAAGCTGCAATTAGCTAAATACTCCGACGATGACATTCACAACCTTCTGGCTTACCTGGTGACGCTCAAATGAAGCTACTGCTTGGGCTACTCCTCAGTTCGGTATTGCTATGCGCACAGTTACTGAATCCCGAGACGTTGAAGCACCCGCCGACGGATACGTGGCCGACTTACAACGGCGACTTCACTGGACAGCGACATAGCCCGCTCAAAGAAATCAACGCATCCAACGTGAAAACTTTGGGGCTGGTTTGGACACATCGGGTGGAACTCGGCCAGATGTCGCGAGCGCAGCAGTCCGACGAAGGCCACAGAATCAAAGCAACTCCGCTCCTGGTAAAGGGAGTTTTGTATTTCACTACAACGGATAATGTCTGGGCCATGGACGCGCGGTCTGGCCGTGAGCTATGGCACTGGACATGGCCTAACAATCGTGCCATACACGTCGCGAATCACGGCCTCGGCATGTACGGTAACTGGCTTTACTACCTGACACCGGACAATTGGCTTGTCTCGCTCCGAGCGGTTGACGGCAAGGAGCGTTGGAAGGTGCAAGTCGCTGATGTAAACCAGGATTTCTTCTCATCGACCGCTCCTATGGTGATCGGAAACCATGTCATCGTCGGTCCGGGAAACAACGATGACATCCGGGCTTTTCTCGAATCTCATGACCCGGAAACGGGGGCCCTCCAGTGGAAGTGGTGGGTGACTCCCGATCCGGGCCAGCCCGGATCGGAAACGTGGACCGACGCCGAGACCATGCTTAAAGGCGGCGGATTCCCCTGGTTGACCGGCACCTATGATCCTGAACTCAACCTTTACTACTTCGGTACAGGCAATGGCGTTCCAGTCCGGCGGGCTCCGCATCCGAACGAAAAGGGAGAAGACAGTCTCTACACGGCGTCGATACTAGCCATCAATCCGGATTCGGGGAAAATCGCGTGGCATTTTCAAGCGACGCCGCACGACAACCACGATTGGGACGCCGCCCAGACTCCGATTATTTTTGACGGGATTTTTGGCGGACGAAAGCGCAAACTGCTCACGCAAGTGTCCAGAAATGGGTATTTTTTTCTATTGGATCGCGCTACCGGCGAGCATCTTCTGACCACCAAGTACATGCCGGAAACAAACTGGGCGAAGGGGATCAATCAATATGGACATCCGATTCCTAACTACCTGAAGGACTCCCGCCCGGAAGGAACGTTGGTCTCACCGTACGCACTTGGGGCAACAAACTGGTGGGCGCCCGCCTATGATCCGTCGCGCGGTCTGGTTTTTGTTAACGCCTCACGTACGTTTGCCTTTTTGACGCCGGTTGGCTACGGACGTCTTTCCTATCCGGTCCAATACGTGACG
This sequence comes from uncultured Acidobacteriaceae bacterium, assembly GCA_963744795.1. Classification (GTDB taxonomy): domain Bacteria; phylum Acidobacteriota; class Terriglobia; order Bryobacterales; family Bryobacteraceae; genus Bog-105. Next base: position 290,816 of record CAVUVF010000009.1, on the reverse strand, counting down.
ATGGCAATTGACTATAAAACCGGCAACGTAGCGTGGACTCATGAATTGGGCGATAAAAGCGGGAACCTGATCTCCGGGCTTCTGTCGACCGAGGGTGGCCTCCTCTTCGGCGGCGATACAGCTGGAAACTTTCTTGCCATGGATCCGGGTACCGGAAAGACGCTGTGGCACGTCAGCCTTGACGATTTCGTTACGAATGCTCCGATGACCTATGAACTCGATGGGCGACAATACCTGCTCGTAGCCGCGAAAGATGCTTGGTTCGCATTTGCTGTACCTGAGTAGCTTCAGCATGATCTCGTCTCACTTTACTTACAAGATAATTAGCATCGGGCTGATGTTGAGCGCCTTTGCGATAGTGGCCCAACAGGTTCCACGGCCTTACGTTGATCCCTGGCCGGGAAAGAAGAAGTTGCTCGCCATAGCCGATCCGGAGGAGTGGTACCGTCACACCAACTATCATCACGACTCTGCGTCCCATACACTCGCCACGGTCGAACGCCTCGGCCGTGAATCCGGAGCTTGGATCACCATCATCCGGACAGACATGGAACTGCTTCGGAAGGCGAAGATCGAAGGCACGAACGTTCGAACGCTTGATCAGTTCGACGCGATTTTTTACATGGGAGAAGGGCCGTGGGATATCACTGACGAGCAGAAAGCGAACTTGCTTTCGTTCGTTCATGAGGATGGAAAGGGATTTGTAGCTGGGCATGCCGGGAATGGCGGGCACCTTCTGCTCTGGCCGGAGTACGCAGAAATGATCGGAGGGAATCTCGTTTCCGAATTTCCGACTACGGAGCTTCCAGTGATTCTGGAGGATCCGAAATTTCCGGGCGTAGAAGGATTCGCCCCTACATTCTGGTTTCGGGATCAGTTTACGGTAGTAGGCCCGAACTTCGCTCGTGAGGCCGCTCACGTGATCATGCGGCTTGATCCCAAGAAACTGGATGAAGCGCAGGCCCGGCGACAGGCCGCTCTGAAGGCCGCGAATCCATCGGCATCCCCGGATCGTGCCCGGCAAGGGTTCGAGCGAGCAGCTTCGATGCGGCGCCCGGACGGTGACATGCCGATCGTCTGGGCAAAACAGTACGGTAAGGGGCGGGTCTGGTATTCCTCTTTTGGTCACGAGGAAGTAAGTCTTGACGATCCTCGAGTTCAGAAGATGTACATTGGCGCGATCAAATGGGCTCTCGGTCTAGCTGATGCCGATATTACGCCCCGGCCTCTTCCTAGCCAGTAGCAGAGTATAGCGCCGCGCTCTCGCCGCGGTGCACTTATCCGCCGGGCAATCGGGAGTGAAAGCTTTACCCTCGCTCAGCACAACTTGTAGGTAGAAGATAGTCCCCGTTGCGAGTGGCGGATGCGAACTCGTTCAGATAATAGTCACCTTCGCAATACGAGAGAAGCAGATTGATTTCTAACGTCACGTTTGCCGCCGCATTAGGCAATCCCAAGATCGCTCGTGGTTTCGATGAGTTTGGATTACTCGCCCCATACGGGAACGAATCGAGCATTCTCGCGATCAGGAATCAGTGATTTCTACCATCGCTCACGGGCGCGGCCTCACGCTACGAGGCGAGCACGTGTCGGGCTTTCGGCTCGCGTCTTCTCTTCGAGCAAGAGATGTTTTTCGAACGCTCCGACACTGGGAAAACAATGCACGTTTCGGAACTGGCTAAGCGGTTCCAGCGGTTCGCCAATCCAAATCACTTTGAGGCTCCGAGCAATCGCAAAGCCGACGGCCAGCCCCAATTGGGCAGGGATCTCCTCGTGATCACGACACAACACCACGAGAGTATCGAATGGCGTCATCTCTTCCATTCGCGCGCGGGTCCAATGTGCCTGAGGCCGAAAAGAAGCGGACGACGACGCGTCGTGCCAAGTCGAGGCAATCTCATACCCGGAGCTTCGCAGCACCCACTTCAGCGTGAGTAACTCCTGAGTGCGGCAGGGCGCTTCGAGATAAGCAATGGCGGGCATTCGTTACAGCCCCCGGGGCTTTCTGGAGCGAACGTGGACGAACTCCCGGGCTGGCTCGCTGATCTCCAGGGGGCGCGTCACATCTTCTTCGGACACCTTGCCGTCCTGCTCGGCCGCGTTTGACCAGGCAAGCCACTGCTCGTCAGCCCACTGCACAACTTGGCAGCAGGTGTAAATACCGGATGCGAACTCCTCTTCGAAGCCTAAAGTTCGTGCATCGGCTGCCGCCTGCGCTTGGTTACAGCCGCAGTGTCGGCACAACTGCTCGATGATCACCTGATTGTCTCCCATATGCTTATCCTCCTTCCCGTTCTGAAACGGCATACCACTGTATCGGCAATTAACCTAGAGCAGGTTTGTTGCCAAATCGTTGAAACCTCTCCTAGTCGTCTGGACGGCACCGGAGAACCAGGGATCAGCCCAACCTTTAGAGTTTGGAGAAACGCCGTTACCAGCCATCCACGTAACTGTGATTCAGGAGCAACGCTCAGGTCCTTGCAATCCTCAGCTAAAAATTGGTTCGTGCCATTCCGCTGGTTCGACCTGTGACCCCGGAATAGTGAGCGGCGGAAAAGAGAGCAAGGGGATCACCTACAAACTTGGCTGATCCATTGGCTTACCTTCCATTCGGACATGAGAGTAGTGTTTGAGAATTGCTTTGAGACGTGCTCCGCCCTATCTAGGGATGACTTCGTCGCCATGTCGCACTGGGGGACCGGTTGGCACTCAGCACTACCGGCAGAACGGCACGTTTGATGGTCATGGCGGTGGACACAATTGACAAAAGAGGGTGATGACGGCTAACGCAAGAAGCGCCAAACCAGGCAAGGGAACAGCGCTTCAGGGAATGAGTCCCCGGAATGGGACATTAGGGTTTATTTCGGAGTGCTCGCAAGCCACACTAAGCGAAGTTGTTGCGCAATCGACCTCCGGGTCCTCACTGAGAACTGGCGACGACCTGCTGCAATCATGGGTGGTGACTCGCCTGACGCAATCTTGCCCGGGATGTCACCTATTCCATGAGATTCCCATCTACGGAGCATGCCTCGGCACACCGGGCAACAACAGATTCGCTTTCCTTGTCGAAAGCACTCGACAAGAAGACTCCTAAATACATGAAAGCCCTGACAATAGAGCCAGGAAAAGCAAACTCAGCAGCGGTGCAGGAGGTCCCAGCGCCTTCGGCAAGCGATGGCAGCATCGTCGTCCAGGCATTGGAACTTGGACTTTGCGGAACTGATTTCGAACTGATCTCAGCCGAATACGGTTGGGCGCCACCCGGGAGTAATCGTCTCGTAATTGGTCACGAATCTCTGGGAGAAGTCCAAGAGGCGCCCGAAGGGAGTGGCTACTCGAAGGGTGACCTCATTGTCGGAATCGTTCGCAGGCCAGATCCGGTTCCCTGCTCCGCGTGTGCAATTGGCCAATTCGACATGTGCCGGAATGGCAAATACACAGAGCGTGGCATTAAAGAACGCAATGGGTTCGGTTCCGAAACTTGGCGAGTCGAACCAGAATACTCGGTCCGGTTAGATCCTTCGCTCCGGAACGTGGGCGTTCTGATGGAGCCGACCAGCGTTGTTGCCAAAGCTTGGGATCACGTCACGAAGATCGGGGAACGCGCCGCCTGGAAGCCTAAGACGGTCTTGATTACCGGAGCCGGCCCAATCGGCCTGCTTGCGGCGATGCTCGGTGTTCAACGCGGGCTTGAGGTTCACGTGCTGGATCGTGTCGAACATGGGCTGAAGCCCAAGCTGGTTGAAGATCTGGGAGCGCACTATCACACCGGTCCACTGAAGAATCTCGGCTTCTGTCCCGATATCACGATTGAATGCACTGGAGTCGCGTCTGTTATTGTGGAGGCCCTCTCTCAAATGGGCAATGACGGGATTCTCTGCCTCGCTGGCGTTTCTTCTCACAACCAGGACGTCAACATCGACATCGGAACACTGAATCGCACCATGGTACTCGACAATCAGGTCATCTTTGGATCGGTGAACGCGAATCGCCACCACTGGCAGATGGCAGAGAAGATCCTCGCTCAAAGCGGATAGGAACTGGCTTTCGCGTTTGATCTCGCGCAAGGAACCGCTGCAAAACTGGAAATCCGCTCTCCAGCGACAGCCTGATGACATCAAGGTTGTCCTCGAGTTCTCTTCCCAGACTAGCGCTGAATAGACCTCTCTCACATGGCGCAACTGATCGAGGACTATGCCCTAATCGGCAATAACGCCACCGCCGCGCTTGTTGCCCGCAACGGCTCGATTGATTGGCTTTGCTTACCGCGTTTTGACAGCCCCGCATGCTTTGCATCGCTGCTGGGCGAGATCGGGAATGGCCGCTGGCTGATTGGTCCGAAATACGAACAAGCTCAATGTGTCGAGGCGTTACCGCCCGGGCACGATGGTGCTCGAGACAGAATTCGTTACAGAGCAAGGCGCAGTGTTGCTCATTGATTGCATGGACCGTCGCGGGGAACTGCAAGACGTGGTCAGGATTGTGCGCGGTGTCCGGGGCCGGGTTGGCATGGTGATGGACCTGATCCTGCGGTACGGCTACGGAACCATCGTTCCCTGGGTGACCCGTACGAAGGAAGGCAAATGGCAGGCCATCGCAGGTCCGGACCAGGTACAGCTACAGACTCCTGTTCCGCTTCACGGAGAAGACATGCGCACCCGCTCCGAGTTCGAGGTGGCGGAAGGCGAAGAGAGTCCCGTTCGTATTCACATGGTCGAAGTCGTTTCAGCAGATTCACTCGCAGCCAGACGCAAGCACCGTAGTCGAAAACGTGACTGATGCCTGGACCCGTTGGTCTCGAAAGCACACACCGTCCGGGCCGTATACGGAGGCCGTCCTCCGCTCCATTCTCACTCTGAAGGCGCTTACTCATCACGCGACGGGAGGCATCGTTGCTGCGGCTACGACTTCCCTACCCGAGGAGATTGGCGGTGTTCGGAACTGGGATTACCGATTCTGCTGGCTGCGCGATTCTACATTCACGCTGTTCGCCCTGATGGAGACCGGCTTCATGGACGAGGCAAAAGCTTGGCGTGATTGGCTGATCCGCGCAATTGCCGGCAGCCCCGACCAGATGCAAATCATGTATGGCGTGGATGGCGAAAGACGGCTCACTGAATTCGAGATTCCTGAACTTGCCGGCTACGAGGGATCACAACCTGTTCGGATTGGCAATGCAGCTTCGGAGCAGCTCCAGTTGGACGTTTATGGCGAAGTTTTGGATGCCTTCTATCAGGCTCGATGCAGCGGATTGGAGAAACTCGAGGCCGCATGGAACCTGGAACGTTCGCTTAGTTCTTGCCCTCGAAAGTCTCTGGTCAAAACCTGACGATGGCATCTGGGAAATTCGCGGTCCGCGCCGCCATTTCGTGCATTCCAAGGTCATGGCCTGGGTGGCCGTGGACCGCGCGATACGAACCATCCAGGAATTCGGGGAAGATGGCCCGCTCGAACGCTGGATCCGACTTCGCAACGACATACATGAAGAAGTCTGCCGTTTCGGTTTCAGCAAGGAACTGAATTCGTTTGTCCAATACTACGGAAGCAAAGATCTGGATGCCAGCTTATTGCTTCTGCCTCTTGTCGGATTTCTTCCGCCCGAAGACCCTCGCATCCGCGGCACGATCGCGGCTATTGAGGAAAACTGCTGAGGAACGGATTAGTGGCGCGGTACGAGACTCACACCGCTGTCGATGGCTTGCCCGGCGGAGAAGGCGTATTCCTGGCGTGCAGTTTCTGGCTAGTGGATAACTACGTTCAGCAGGGCCGCCATGATGAAGCGAAGCAGCTGTTTGAGTTTCTGCTTTCGCTTCGGAATGACGTTGGTCTTCTCTCAGAAGAATACGATCCGTGCCGAGAGCCGCCAGCTCGGTAATTTCCCGCAAGCCTTTTCTCATCTGGCGCTCGTGATCAGTGCCTTCAACCTGAGCCCGCCCGACCATAGAGTAAAGCCCGCCTACCACCGAAGTCAGGCGCCCAAAGAAAGAAGACAAGTAGTTACTTACCATCCTTCACGCAGCCGCAGATGCGGTAATGTGCGCAACGTGATGGCGGCTGTGCCAGGCATACAGGCCAAGAGTCCAATCCAACCGGATCTCGCCCAGTTCCGGGTGGCGGAACGTTTTGGCAAAGTCCTCAGACGTCATCGAGCGGAGGAGCGCCGTAAACCTCCGATGCAGGCCGTTCAGTAGAAGCAGCGAGGGCTCGATCGGAGACTTGCGCGCATCCGCCAATTCAGCCCACCTGGACTCCTCGTATGTCTTGATTGTCGGGTTATTCTCCGTCAGAGCCAAACGGAAACGAACATAGCTGTTCATGTGGCTATCCGGAAGGTGGTGAACAACTTGCCTTACTGTCCATCCGCCCGGTCTGTACGGCGTGTCGAGTTGAATGTCAGACAGCCCGGAAACTGCCGTTCTCGAGGTTCTCCGGAAGGGCCTCGAGTTCGGCTATCCATTCGTTGCGCACAGATTCGCTTATGTGCTGGGGCGGTCGGTAACGGCCAATCGGAAAACGCAGGTCAGCGTCGGCGTTCTCGTGGACTGAGGTGGACATAGTTGTTTGAGCCACTGTAGCAGGCTGCCAGCACGTGCAATCTTTTTTTTGCGGGTAGACCGGAAAACGGCGACCGCTCACTTGTTTCATAGACAACTAGCATGCGAGACAGCAAGCCACAAGGGGGTAACCCCCAACCCCAAGTGCAACTCCCCAAGTGCCTCCTTGTGGCCTTTGCTGAGAGCGCGACACAGCTAGTGACGCTTTCTGAGTTCGAAGCGCTTACAGTGAGATAAGCGTATGGAGCAAGCTGATGCCCTTTCGTTGCCGGCGGCAACGTGGGAAACAGAGTTTCTGGAAGACACCTCACTTCGGCGTATCGTTCTTGAATCTGTACGATCGCGATCATCTCGGCCTTGCGGCGTTATGTCGCCTTCCTGGGAGCCGATCCCGAGACGGCACGGGAAGTGGTCCAAGAGAGCTTTCTAAAGCTGCATCAGCACCTCCTGTCCGCCGGTGACCGGAGCAATCTGCGGGCTTGGCTCTATCGGGTGGCACACAATCTGGTCCGGAACGTGCAAATTCGCGCGGGCGAGCAGGATGGACTACCTGCCGGACTTAGAAACCTCCGGCGATATACGCGACGCTGCAATCTCTGCGAAGATGAAATGCTGGCGGCCGAAAGGAATAGAAGATTCAAGGCGGCGCTCGAAGACTCTGAGTCCCGCTCAAAGAGACTGCCTGGCCTTGCGAACGCGTGGGCTGAAGTATCGCGAAATCGGGGAGGTGCTGAATCTCTCCGTTTCTACGGTTGGCGAGAACGTACAAAGAGGGCTGGAGAAGCTCAAGGAACTGCTATGAATTCGCCTCTTTCTTCAATGATCGAATGGACATCTTCCAAACGGCTCTGCTGGTTCAGTTCATTGACGATGAATTGTCGCCGGCAGAGGCGGCCGAGGCGGAAAGCCATCTGGCGCATTGTTCGTCCTGTACTCGATCGCTATTCCGAACTGAGGAGAGTGTCGTCCGGCTTCGATGAATTTATTGAGTCGCTTCGCCCTACTTACGATTTTTCCGAACGTCAGGATTTGGCTTCTAAGCTGGACCGGCGTAAACGGCGCTCCCTTCTCGCGTGCGTGCAGCCAGACCCGTCAGGAGACTTGGCTGGTGGGGATTTGCTGCTGCGGCGGCGCTTGCCGTCGGGGTTCTGTACCTTCCGTCATCGAACCGTTCGACGCAAGAAGCCAAACCGGCATCGGTCGCAAGAGAAAGCACGAGCGCCTTTGAGATCGACGGTGAGACATTTGTTTCTCTTCCTTTTTCCAACCCGGAATTGCCGGTCAATGCGCGGCGGATTGTTCAGATGCAGGTTCCGGTTTCTTCGTTGGCGGAAGCGGGTATCGTTCTCGAACCGATCGCAAACCAAGTGGCGCAGCCGGACCGCTCAGTGCTGGCTGATGTACTACTCGGACTTGATGGACAGCCGCTGGCAGTTCACGTTTTAAGTTTTGATTGATCTTGATACGAACAACACGGGTGAGTTGCGGATCAGGAGTCGTTATGAAAAGGTTAGTAACGCTTGCCGCAGTTGGCTTTGTACTGTCCACTGCTTGTATTTATGCTCAGGCCGGTGGTCCGCCACCAGGACCGCCACGGGATGCGAGGTCCGGGTGGTGGTCCCTTTGGACACATGGGTCCGGGATTCGGCCCTTTCGGTAAGGTGGTTACCGGTGCACCGTATTCGGGGGACGTCAGCAATCAGTCTGTCCAGACGTTAAGCGATGGAAACACGGTCCAGCACAGCACGACGGGACATATTGCGCGTGACTCTCAAGGCCGTACCTATTCGCAGGAGACGATCACGGGTGGTCCTCTGGGTCAGCAGGGTCCGGTCGTGCTGACTTTCATCAATGATCCGGTCGCTGGATATTCGTACGTGCTGAATGCCAATACTAAGGTCGCGACCGAAGCGATCCATCCCGAAGCCTCCAGGCACTTCATGGCGTTCTCGGGTAATCCTGCCGGTGGTCCTCGCGGGCCGAGAGATTCAGCCAATACAACGACGACGGATCTGGGTACGCAGACGATCGGTGGTGTTAGTGCTCAAGGGAAGAGCGTGACGCATACTGTACCTGCCGGCACGATGGGCAATGCTCAACCAATCGTATCCACAAATGAGACATGGTATTCGCCCGACCTGCAGATCATCGTTCTGGCAAAACGGTTCGATCCGAGGATGGGTCAATCGACGTACGCGCTGACGAACATTCAGCGTAGCGAGCCTGCCGCTTCTCTCTTTCAAGTGCCTTCGGACTACACCGTTCAGGATGCAGCCGCACGGTCGTGGCGGACGCTTCCGAGGCGGCCCCCCGCAGCAGTAACCAGTTATCTTCGTCCCTCGAGGCTTGCTGTGAAAATCCCCTTCCCGAAAGGAAGGGGATTTTTATTTGCTTGTTATGTGCGATTCCTGGTCTAAGCCAAGTACGTGCGCCGCATACGTCCTACCCAGCGCAGATAATGCCACAAGGATCGCCGTTCAGCCCAGACGAATCGCAGAAAGATGTCGCGAGTAATGGATTCCGCCGGGATGCCGGCATATGTTTCTATGCGCCATCGCAGGTAAGGCGAGTCCCAGGGGCGCAGACGATAGCCCCGCGAAGCAATCCAAAGGAACCGGATCATTGCCGCCGCAAGTTGCTGATCTTCGGCTCCTTAGAATCGCTCGGTGACGCGGAGGAAGGCTCTTTGAGCGTGGCCGAATCCGGCGTGGCGTAATACCCGGTTCGAGTCCGCACAAGCGGCTTACCCGGCGCATCAACCACCACACGTATCTGTCGGTAGCTTCCGTCCAGGGCTTGAATCGTGGGCGTATAGGCGATCGTGTACTGGTTGCGAATATCGTGCGCCACCTCAACCGCAAGCGATTGGACCTCTGCCACTTCCTTCGGGTAGAAAGCAAGTCCGCCCGTTGCAGTTGTCAGTTCGTTCAAAGCACGTCGAGCCTTGGAGGCCTCGCGCTTCTCTTCTTCGGTGAACAGGCCGATGGCATAAACGAGAACATCGCTTTGATTCGAGCGCGCCACGATTTTCTCGAGCGAAGTGCCGCTTGCGTTGTCATTACCGTCCGTCACGACAAGCAGCACCTTTTTGTCCCGCTTGCCTTCTTTTTTGAGGTAGTCGAGCGACATGCCAATCGCATCGCGCATGGCGGTACCGCCTCGCGAATCGATCCGAGCCAATCCCTGTTCCATCTTCTTGATGTCGTTTGTGAACGGGACATCCAGAAAGGCTTCGTCGTTGAAATTGACGATGAATACTTCATCCTGCGGATTAGATTCTCGCACCATGGCCAGCGCAGCGGCTTCCACACGGCTGCGCTTGCTCATCATGCTGCCGCTGTCGTCGATGATGATCCCGAGCGATACCGGCACGTCCTCTCGTTTGAAAACTTTGACGTCCTGCGGCTGTCCGTTCTCGAAGACCTTGAATGCATTCCGCTCCAAATTGGTGAGCAGCTTCCCTTTTCGATCGTTCACGCTTGCATGAAGAACCACAAGTCGGGTATCCGATCGAAATTGCGCATATGCGCTCGATAAAAGGAAAAGGAGAAAGAATGGAGCCGCGACCGCGCAGGCGAAGCGCCTCGTGGCCTTGCTGTTACTGAGTGGGCGCATAATAACCGAGCCGGAAGAAAGCCTTGAGCGGGGGAAGACCTCGCGGCTGATTGAGTTTAACGAGCACCTTTCGATATTTTCCGTCGCGTTCCCGGTTTTTCGGCGTATACCCAAGAATGTATTCGTTCCGGAGTTCGATTCCGATCTTAGCCGCGATGTCGGGCAATTCGGCCACGTTTTCGACAGCGTAGGGGCGGCCTCCGGTCTGCTCCGCCAAATCGGTCAACAATCCGGGCCCTGCTGCCTCTTCCGGCGTTCTTCCTCGTGCACCCATTGATTCATAGATGCCGATTGCGAAGATTTGAACGTCGGCCTCGCGAACGGCGTTCTTGATTTCCGTTTCCGTATACCTGCTGCTGTTATCGCCGCCGTCCGAAATGATCAGAAGAGCCTTGCGTGGGTTCTTTGCCTTTTTCATTTCATGCATGGCAAGATACACGCTATCCAGTAGGGCTGTTCGACCTTTGGACTGCGTAAACGTCAGAGCACTCTGAATCTTTGCGGTATCGGTCGTAAATGGAACGCTCAACTCCGGGCGATCGTTAAACTGAACCAGAAAAAACTCATCTTGTGGATTCGAAGTCTTAAAGAACTCAGCGGCGGCCTGCCGGGACTTCTGGAGCTTCGGTCCCATACTGCCGCTGGTGTCAAAAACCAAACCGATCGAAATAGGAGCATCTTCGCTCGAAAAGTTGCTGATCTCCTGTTCGACTTTGTCTTCGAATAACCGGAAGTGTTCTTTTTCCAGTCCCGTCACAAACCGGTTCAATGGGTCCGTGACCGTGACATTTATCAGGACCAAGGTCTTGTTGATCCTGATATCGACGGGGCGAGTATCCGGAGCGGCGGCCGGCTTGCCGGAATTACGAGTCTCTACATGGACGGGTTCTCCGGTACCTTCAGAAGACCTCTGCTCGGTCTGCCCCGACGAAGTTGCCTCCTGGCCGTAGAAGTACGCAGGCAAAAGCGCGGAGAACAAAAGCAGACTTAGCCCTAAATTGCGGCGGTATGCCCGACGAAAGGGGACGCTAAGTACAAGAACGCGAAACAAAGTGAGCGTCCGCATTGACTGAGGAACTTTCAGCCACGATCATAACATCGAGAAAGCGACGAGCTGGTCTGCTCGTCGCATGCAAATGCGTACTGTACTTAACGTTGTATCCGGGCAGATCCGCCCTTGGCTAACGACCGAACCTGATCGAGGTTCGCCATCGTCGTATCGCCCGGGAACGACGTGATGAGCGCGCCATGAGCCCAGCCTAAACGGACTGCATTATCCTCAGATTCGCCCTTCAGAAGCCCGTAGATGAAGCCCGCCGCGAAGCCATCACCGCCGCCCACGCGATCGTAAACGTCGAGTTCGGCTGTCGGCGCCTGGTGAGTCGTCCCGTTGATCCACGCGACCGCACTCCAGCTGTGCCGGTTTGTCGAATGAACCTCTCGCAGAGTGGTTGCGACGATTTTTACCTGCGGATGTTTCTGCCGGACTTTGTCCATCATCCCGAAGAACGCACTCGGGTCCAGCTTCGACTTGGCGGCAACTTCCGGTCCAGGAATACCTAGGCCCATTTGGAGATCTTCTTCATTTCCGACAAGAACATCGACATTCTTGACGATGCGAGCGATCTGCTCTACTGCTTTCTCGGGCCCGCCAAGAACGTTCCATAACTTCGCCCGATAGTTCAGGTCGAAAGAAGTGATCGCACCCGCCGCCTTCGCCGCCTGCATTGCCTCGATGATCAGCTCCGAGGTCGTCGGCGACAGCGCGGAAAAGATGCCGCCGCTATGAAACCAGCGAACGCCCGCTCGAGAAGATGGCGTTCCAGTTGAAATCGCCTGGCTTCAACTGAGCCGCGGCCTCGTTACTCCGGTTATAGAACACAACAGGAGCACGCACACCCTGTCCACGGTCGCTGTAGACCGTCGCCATATTCGGTCCGGAGACTCCGTCGTGCTTGAAATGCTTGTAGAACGGTCTCACGCCCATGGCTCGGACTTGTTCCGCGATGAGATCGCCAACCGGATAGTCGACCATTGCAGCTGGCGATACCGGTTTGTAATCCGAAACAGTCAGAAAGGTTAGCGGCTACGTTGAACTCACCGCCGCTCACGTGAATCAGGCATTCCTTGGCTTTTCGGAATGGAATAATCCCGGGATCCAATCGATGGATCAAGGCACCGAGAGAAAGAAAATCGAGCGCGCCTTCCGGGCGAATCTCTAAGCCGTAGCTCATGTTATCTCCAATGTTTGCTAGACACTCGAAAACGGCAATCAGTTGCCGCTTTCGAGCGCTGTAAGGTGTCTATGCGTTGTATGTTCCGGACGAGACACGTCCTCCGCGTCCAGTCCAGTTGGTATGGAAGAACTGGCCGCGCGGTTTGTCGACCCGCTCGTAGGTATGAGCGCCGAAGAAGTCGCGTTGTGCCTGAAGCAGGTTGGCGGGCAGACGTTCCGATCGGTATCCGTCGAAGAATGCCAAAGCGGTCGAGAATGCAGGCGTGGGAATACCGAGCTGAATCGCGTCCACGAGTGCGCGACGCCACGAACTCTGGTAATTGTTCAGAACGTCCCGGAAGAACTCGTCCAGCAAGAGATTCTCTAGACCTGGATTCAGGTCGTATGCGTCCTTGATCTTGCTCAGGAAGCGGCTACGAATGATACAGCCGCCACGCCACATGAGCGCGATTCCGCCCATGTTCAGGTTCCACTTCTGCTCTTTACCTGCCTCCCGGAGCAACATGTATCCCTGCGCATAGGAGATCATCTTGGAGCAATACAAAGCCCGACGCACGTCCTCGATGAACGTCTTCTTGTCCTGCTTGCTGTCGCCCTTCGCGGGCCCGGTCAAGACTTTGGAGGCACGGACACGCTCGTCCTTGATGGCCGAGAGGCAACGTCCAAAGACAGCTTCGCCGATCAGGGTGACAGGCATCCCGAGATCAAGCGCACTGATGGCAGTCCACTTTCCCGTTCCCTTCTGTCCGGCCGTGTCCAGAATTTTGTCGACCATGGGTTGGCCGTCTTCTTCGCTCTTTTTGGAGAGGATTTCAGCCGTGATCTCAATCAGGAAGCTATCGAGTTCACCCTTATTCCAATCTGCGAACACCTCATGAAGTTCATCCGTGGACAGGCCGAACCCGTCGCGCAACAGCTGGTAGGCTTCGCAGATGAGTTGCATGTCGCCGTACTCAATGCCGTTGTGGACCATCTTGACGTAATGGCCTGCTCCGTCTTCGCCCACCCAATCGCAACAGGGCGAGCCGTCTTCAACTTTCGCGGCAATCGACTGGAAGATCTCTTTGACGTGGGGCCACGCTTCAGGATTGCCGCCCGGCATGATGGAAGGACCGTGGCGTGCACCCTCTTCGCCGCCCGAAACGCCCGTACCGATGAACAGAATGCCTTTGTCTTGGAGCTCTTTTGTACGCCGGTTGCTGTCGGTAAACAGCGAGTTACCGCCGTCGATGATGATGTCGCCCTTCTCCAGATGCGGCACAATCTGGTTGATCATGTCGTCAACGGTGCTGCCGGCCTTTACCATCAGCATGATTCGACGCGGGCGCTTCAATGATTGGACCAGTTCTTCAATCGAGTGCGCTCCGACGACTTGAGTACCCTTTGCTTCGTTCTGAATGAAGTCGTCCACTTTGGAGACTGTTCGGTTGAAAACAGCGACTTTGTAGCCATGGTCGTTCATATTCAGAACGAGGTTCTGCCCCATGACGGCAAGGCCAATCAGTCCAATGTCGCAATTCGCGTTTTGCATAACCCTACTCTTATATCGAAGTCGGAAATCAAACCACAGGCTCTACTTCGGGTTCGGGCACCGCAGGCACGGTATAAGCCTTTTCCAGTGCGGCTTGATAATCGGCGAAAAGAGCCTTGATTCCTGCAAACTCCTGCCTGATCTGTGCCAGGTATTCAGGCCGCGTTGCGACGTCGAACAGCAGAGCAGCCATGGACTGAGCATCGGTCATAAAGCCCTTGTGACCGATATCGGTCAACGTATCGCCTTCCATCTCGTACGTATGATTCGCCCAGTTCGAGGTCTTAGCCGAAAAGCCGATTCCCGGGATCTCGCGCGACACGCTGCCGGTCTCCTCGTAGCCCTGCGGCTTGCCCGGCTCGCTCTGAACGCCGGTAGCCCCATACATCTTCATGTAGGCAAATGCCGGTTCGGCGAGTGTTGAGACAGAGATTCCATCCCGCAGTTGTCCGTAGTTGTCGATTTTCACTTTCGTGCCGGTTGAAAGCGCCGCGGCTTTGGCGGCATTGTCGACGAACTCTCTTACCTGGCGCAGATACACTTCGTCGGGATATCGGATATAGAAATCCGCGACCGTCCTGTCGGGAACTACGTTGGGCGCGGCGCCGCCTTCAGCAATGATGCCTTGGATCCTTGCTTCGGGACGAACGGATCCTCGAATGCTGTCTATGTTCTCGAAAAAGTGAATGACCGCTTCGAGCGCATTTCGGCCCGCCCAGGGAGTCATCTGATGGGCAGGTGCTCCGCCGAATGTGTATTTCACGCCGTCGATGTTCAAACAGCAGGTGCCGAAACCGGGCGCCGGCCGAGTCGTAGCGCTGGTCGCGTGGCTGCGCATCAACACATCCATACCTCGGAACGCGCCTGCCTTGAACATGTCGGTCTTCGCGACCGGAGGCATCATTTCTTCACCCGGCGTTCCGAAGACAGTAACGCTTCCGGGTAACTTCGCCCGGTCCATATACTCTGCAATGGCGATTGCAGCCGCCAAACCGATCGGCCCTTGCGTGCTGTGCTGGTCACCATGGAACGCGCCTTTGGTGCCACGAAGCGCGTCGTATTCCAGGATGACGCCCAGATGCGGACCGGGTTGCGTCGCCAGATCGCCCTTGCGCTTGTACTTCGCCACGAACGCCGTTCTCATCCCGGCAATGCCCGCCTCCGGTTCAAAGCCGTACTTCGTCAAGCGCTCCATAAGAATCTTGACCGCATGGTCTTCTTTGAAGCCGATTTCCGGATCCCGAGTGATCTGATCTCCCAGCTGGAGCATCTCGGTGTCCATCAGCTGCTTGGCTCGGGCGACGACCTTGTCACGTTCCGCGTTCGGGGCCGTTAATTTGGCGACTACCTGGTCTATGTTGAGCGATTTCTCAAGTGTGTTCAGTCTTGCCACGACATCCTTGGCGGCCTGTCGTTCCGTGGGCGTCTCTTGTGAGATAGCGAGTTGCGCCAAAGCGAGCGCAAGCAGGAGCTGTTTCATAGGTCTGTCGAGACCTAATGATAGCGTCCGGTGTTTTCTGGAAGAATGAGCGATTAACGGATTGCGATGTAGAGATCTACGCCGTTAGGCCCATATCTGTCGAAATCAGCCGTGAACGCACGCCGTTGCTCGGGATGATCGCGGAAATACTCATAAACCTTCGACCAAGCCTCGCGAACCGACTCCGGGTTTCGGTCGAGAGCGTGAAATACGAGATATTGCCCACCGTCGATGTCGATGCGTTCCAGACCGTGCGGGACCTCTACCTTAGAGTCGCCGATTGACCGCCCTAAGATGACTTTGTAAGCGCCGTTCTCGTCACTTTCGTAGTCGGTGTATACGCAGAAGATGGCTGAAGCGGTCCGGGTTCCCCGGAATGTGTGCGTCACTCTCGGCCATGAAGTTCCGCCAAAGGTGGCCTAACTGGCCGCCCGAACCGGACATTTCTTCTTTATTGCTTGTCGTTGTGGTCAAACCTATGACCGAAAATGCTGGCTCGCTGACCAAACGAGCTTCGGAGGTGGTTGAACTGTTGAAAAGAGGCAAACTGGCTAGTTTCCTTTACCAATGCTGTCTTGTGTCTCCGGTTTGGGAGGCAGAGTCGCCACAGTGCCCCAAAACTCATAACAGATGGCGATAAACCGGAGAAACTGATGCAGATCGTTGGGTTTACGGATGTAGCAGCTTGCGTGCAACTCGTAAGCTTCTCTCACCTCTCGCGGATCGTCCGATCCAGAAACCACAACAACCGGCGTAGCTCGCAAATGCTCGCTCGCTTTTATCTCTTTCAGCACCTCCAGACCCGACTTCTTGGGTAGATGAAGATCTAGAAATATGATATCCGGATGAGGGTGACCCGTGTACTGACCTCGCCCTCTTAGCAGATCAAGCGCTTCCTCCCCGTCACGTACACAGCGCACGCCTTCCGTCACACCAGTTTCGCGAAATGCTTCCTGAGTCAGTCGCGAAGCCGCCGGGTCGTTCTCGACAATGAGCACCTCGAACGGCGTTGACTGTTTGCTCCGGTTCGGCTGACTCATCTCTGCATACTACTATCCTCTGCCGTACCGGAGTTCTCTGCCTTAGAGCTTGCTTTGGGCCACATGGCGATGACACCCGCCGCGACAATGGTCAACGACAGTATCATCAACCGACGAGTCACCGACCACTGTCTGATTTGCCCGTGAAGCAGAGGCAAGTTCGACAGTGCACTGGCTATAGATGCCAAAACAGCAGCCATGCCGGCGGTCTGTGGACTGATCTTGCCGTCCAGCGCGAGCGTGGCGGCCGCGCCTGCTGTACTAGCGCTTGAGACGATACCGCCAACAATGCTGACAAACAAGAATCCAAGGTGGCCCAGGTAGCGCTGTCCGACATTTCCGATAATCGAGATCACCAGGAAGATTGCGCCGAATTTTAAGACCTTCGGCAGCGAAAGAGGCGAAGACAGCTTGACATCTCCAACGTAGGTGCTCCTACCGCGTCCCTGATGGTAGAGAATGACGAATGCAACCAACGTCATCGCGAGAAGCGGTCCGGCGGCATACACGGCGGCACTCCGAGCAAAAATTGCAAGAATCAGCAGGTTGCGCAGAAACATTGCGAGTACCGTAAGAAAATTAATGATGGTGGCAATAGCGGTCTCGTTCGCGTCCGAATTGGTCAGGAACTGTGATAATTCCGCGATTGTCGCTGTACTGTTGACCATTCCACCGAGAAGGGCGCTGTAGTAAAGGCCCCGACCGGCATATAGCTTCAGAAGCAGATAATTGACGAACCCAAGCGCGGCGATCACGATCACTGTCAGCCACGCTGCACGCGGGTTGATCAGCTGCCATGGGTCTACTGGATGGTTCGGGAGAGCCGGGTAGATCACAAAGGCCAGCATTCCTAAGATGACTGCGGCGCGAACCTCGGTTATCTGTAGTTCCCCAGCAAAGTGTGTCAGGGCCGGTTTCAGCGAAAGCAGCATTGTCATCACCAACGCTCCGGCCACAGGTGTGTAGTGATGGCCTTGGCCTACGAGCGTGCCCAAAAGGAACGTCACAACTACCGCTGCCGATGTCGTCGTCGCAACCGGCTTCCCGTCGCGGATATTCCGCAGGGCTGCCAAAGCGACAATTAAGAGGAAGCCACCGAACGTAAGATAGGCGAAAACGGGCCCGGCGAGAACACTGAGAGTTCCCGCCATGGCCGTGATTCCGAACGTACGAGTGCCCAGGTCCTTCTGAGACCACTCGCGCTCCAGACCGACCAGCATGCCGATCGCAATTGCGATCGCCAAATGGATGGATATGTCGAGCGGCTCGAAAGGTTGGACCAATTAGCCCTTACTTAACTCCCTTTGAAGCATCCCATGACCCTTGCAGCCTTCGTATATAAACTATCTGCCCGATGTGATAGGCATTGTGAGTTCCAACGTGCTCGATCGCTGAGGCCCAGGATTTGAGCTTTTCATCGTCAGCTTGCTCCACCACCTTTTCCAATTCGGTGAGCACGGTATCGAGCCGCTTTACAGTCTCGTTCCAACTCTTGCTGTCAAAACTGTTGAACGTCTCCTCATTGTTTCCGCCATAGGCGGGCGGCTTTTCTCCCTTGAACTTGGCTAGCTGTTCTGCGTTCCAGAAAGCCAAGTGGTTTGTGAGCTGCCCGATCGAGTGATTACCGCTCTGATCTCGCCATTTCGCCTGGTCGGGAGTGACGCCGTCAATCGCCACGCTGACAGGCACGAACCACTCCTTCTGGTTGTGAGTCGAACGAAGCGACTGCAGCAAAACGTCCTTGAGACTCTCTGGCTTTTTGCTTTGCGCTTGCGCCAGGAATGCCGCCGAACACACAAGACCCAATAAAACGATGGATTTCAAATTTCCTCCCCAGTAACGTCTTCTCGAAGAAGGGGTGCACCTTCCGCAAGTGAACACACTATACAATTGCTTTGGCTCGGGCGAGGCTTTCGCGCATTGTCGCCCGAATCGTCCGGAACGGCATGACCTCGACCTCGCCCTTCAAGCAGAATTCTATGCGATTCCCACTCCGCCTTCTTCCGTGCGTTATTTGCTCGCCACGGGGGCGTATCCCGCGCAACAGCAGACCAGCCGATCTCCAACCGGAGAGGCATCTTCCGAAACGCGACTATCCGATCAAACCTGTCCCGTTTACGGACGTGCACGTGAACGATCAGTTCTGGGCTCCAAGGATTGAAACGAATCGCAAGGTCAGTATTCCGACAGCTTTCGATCAGTGTGAACGGACAGGACGGGTCGAGAACTTCGTCCGCGCTGCGGAAGTACTGCGCGGCGTGAACATCAAAGACAAGCACTATCCACCCTTCCCTTTCGACGACACCGATCCCTATAAAGTGATCGAAGGAGCCTCCTACACGCTCCGTGTCAATCCCGATCCTAAGTTAAAGGCATATGTTGACGGTCTGATTGACAAGATCGCCTCGGCGCAGGAGCCAGACGGATACATCTACACGACGCGAACCATCGATCCGCAACATCCTCATCCATGGGCCGGCACTCAGCGATGGCAAAACGAGGAGGTATTGAGTCATGAACTGTACAACCTCGGCCATCTGTATGAAGCAGCAGTAGCCAATTACCAGGCAACCGGAAACCGGAAACTTCTGGACGTGGCGCTGAGAAGTGCCGATCTGTTGGTTAGAACATTCGGACCTGGTAAGCGAAAGATTTATTCCGGCCACCAGATTGTTGAGATGGGCCTCGTAAAGCTGTACCGCGTCACCGGAAGGACTCAGTATCTCAGTCTTGCGAAGTTCTTCCTCGACAGCCGAGGTCCTGGCGGACGAGCTTATAACCAGGCCGATTTACGCGTCGTTGACCAAACAGAGGCGGAGGGACACGCCGTTCGCGCCACGTACATGTACTCGGGAATGGCCGATGTTGCGGCGCTTACTGGGGACGCAGCCTACTTGAAGGCAATCGACACGATCTGGCAAAACGTAGTGGACAAGAAGCTGTACATAACAGGAGGGATCGGCGCGCTTGGCGAAGGAGAGGCCTTCGGAGCCGACTATCAGTTGCCGAACATGTCCGCGTATAACGAAACGTGTGCGGCAGTCGGCAACGACTTCTGGAACCAGAGATTGTTTCTGCTCCATGGCGATGCGAAGTATGTCGATATTCTCGAGCGGACGCTCTACAACGGCCTGCTCTCGGGCGTGTCGCTCGACGGAAAGACTTACTTCTATCCGAACCCGCTCGAATCGAATGGACAACACCAGCGGAGCCCCTGGTTCGGGGTAGCGTGCTGCCCCGGAAACATCACCCGGTTCATGCCTTCGATTCCGGGTTACATCTATGCGCAACGTGGCCGAGATCTTTATGTGAATCTCTACATGGGCAACACCGCCGATCTTACGCTGGAATCCGGCAAAAATCTCAAAGTAGTGCAAGAGACGCGATATCCGTGGGACGGTGACTATCAAGCTCACGCTGAGTCCAGCAGAACCAGGCGATCTCACACTGCGTTTGCGAATCCCGGGTTGGGCTCGCAACCAGGTGGTTCCGGGTGATCTCTATCGCTTTGCCGACGCGAACACTGCCGAGCCCGATTCATCTGAAGGTGAACGGTCGCGAGCAACCGTTGAAGCTGGATGCAGGCTACGCGGTCATCGCTCGGAATTGGAAGAAAGGCGATGTTGTCGAACTGAACCTTCCGATGCCGGTCCGCCGCGTTATAGCGAACGGGAAGGTCGATGCAGATCATGGGCGGATGGCGCTGCAACGCGGTCCACTTGTTTATGCGGCTGAATGGGCGGACAGTCCCGACAAGCATGTCCGCAATATCGTTCTTAGCCAAGACGAGAAGCTGGCGGCACAATTCGAGCCGGCTTTGCTAAACGGTGTCGAGGTGATCAAGGGCGAGGCCAACAGTTACACCTACGACGAAAAGCACAATCGGAAGCACACGCGAGAACCGTTCACCGCCATTCCTTACTATGCCTGGGCGAACCGCGGCCCGGGCCAGATGGAGGTCTGGATTGCCACTTCAGAAGACGCGGTCCATGTAACGCCCTATCCGACACTGGCCACAAGAAGCAAGGTGACTTCGTCCGGTCCGACCATGGCCGAAAACGGAGTTCGTGATCCGCGGCTTGTCGCAGACCAGGAGGAACCTAGCTCTTCGAGCGATGTAACTTCCTTCTACGATTGGCTGCCGAAAAAAGGTTCGAGCGAGTGGATCCAGTACGACTTTCCTCAGGCAACCACAATTCACGGTTCCGACGTTTACTGGTTCACCGCGCGGTGATGGAGTCAAGCTACCGAAAAGCTGGAAATTGCTGTACCGAAGCGGCAATGAATGGAAGCCTGTTGAAGCGCAAGGTGATTACGTCATGCGTAAGGATCAGTACAACCACATCGACTTCAAGCCGGTACGCACGGACGCGCTTCGGCTGGTCCTGGATTTCCAGCCTAATGCCTCGGCAGGCATACAGGAGTGGCGTGTGCAATAAAATCGCTGCTTCCTGCCCGAATGGCTGATGTGCTCTGTTTCAAATCGGCGCACACTGTAGCCATGAGTGCCGTTAGTAACGATTTAAGCAGTCTGTCGCAAGCATTAGTCGAGCTTGTCGGCAAAGCATCAGCAGGTGTGGTGGCCGTGAAGGCGGCGCCGTATCGAACAACAAGCGGCCTGAGCCTCCCAGGGAATCTGATCGCGGCTGCCAATCACGCCGTGAAGCGGGATTCGGGCATTCCTTTACAAACAGCCTCCGGAGCGCAATCCACCGGAAACGTGATTGGCAGAGAACCGAGCCTGGATCTTGCGATTCTGCGCGCTGACGATCTCCCTCTAGAGCCCCTAGCCGTTCGAGAGCCGGCGTCAATCCGACCCGGCGATCTGGTCGCTGTTGTGGGCATGACGACGGACGTCGGGCCTTCGGCCAGTTTAGGAATCATGGGCGCGGTTGGTGGGTCCCGACGAACCTGGCGAGGTGGAACTCTTGACCAGTTTCTCCGGTTGGACGTTAACCTGTATCCGTCGCAATCTGGCGCGGCGGTAGTGGGTGCGGACGGGACGCTAATCGGTATGGCGACGCCTGCGCTTCTGCGACATTCTGCGGTATCGATCCCGGTTACCACATTGAGCCGGGTTGCGGACGAATTGCTGAAGCAAGGCAGAATCCGGCGCGGGTATCTGGGCGTGGGCATGCAGGCAGTTCCCATTCCTAGGCCTTTACAGGAGAAACTCGGCGTTCCATACGAATACGGGTTGATTCTCTTAAGTGTCGAACCCGATTCACCGGCCGAGAAGGCGGGATGGCAACTGGGCGACATTCTTGTTGCTCTCAACGACACACCCATTCTTGACCTTGACGAACTTCAGGCCGTGTTGCGCGGTGACAGCGTCGGCCGTAACGTAAAAGCTGTTCTCATCAGGGGCGGTGAGAAGGTCAATGGCGAGATTACGATCGAGGAACGTCCGGCTCGAGGGAAATAACATGGCGCTCCCAGTACCAGGGCGAATCGTCGAAATGCTTCGCCGCTCAACGGTAGAGGTCCTGAGCGGCTCTTCCCGAACCTCCGGAAGCGGTACAGGCACGGTTGTGACAGAAGGTCAGGTTGTCACGAACGCGCATGTCGTCCGGGGTGCATCTGTGACCGTTGCCTCCTGGGAGGGCGATCGGCTCCCTGCACGGGTCTTGAGGTTAGACGCCAGCCGAGACTTGGCGCTCTTGAGCGTGCAGGGGTTACGCGCACCTGCCTCACCGCTGGGTGATTCGAGCACGCTGCGAGCCGGAACTCCGGTGGTCGCCGTGGGCAATCCGCTGGGATTCGTTGGTGCGGTTTCGAGCGGTGTGGTTCATTCGGTCGGGGCCGCGCCACATATGGGCGGTCAAACGGGAATCTTTGCCGACGTGCGTCTGGCGCCTGGAAACTCTGGTGGACCGCTTGCTGACTACGCGGGGCTGGTAGTCGGCATCAACACTATGGTTGTCAGTGGCGGCCTGGCGCTAGCCGTTCCGAGCCGGGCAGTACAGTTGTTCCTCAAGCGCAGCAGATCTGGTCCAAGCATTGGGGTCGTGGTACGTCCCGTTACGCTGAAAGACAACACAGTCGGGATGATGATTCTCGAAGTGACAGCCGGAGGAGCTGCCGAACGAGCCTCGCTCCTTCCCGGAGACATTCTGGTCAGTGCTAACCAGACAAGTTTCCGAACGGTAGAGGACCTCGAAGACATCACTTACAACAGCACCGCTGCTGTTGTCTCCTTTGACTTCTACCGCGCGGGTCAGCGAACGCTTCGACGTGTTGCGTTGAGGCTCGAACGCAAGCCGGACTTGAGTGCAGCTTGATCCGCGTGGGCATCATCACGGAGTCTGCGGCACAAGCGCGAGCCCTCACCGACTCGCTTTCCGATGACAACGGTGTGCAGGTAGTAAGTCTGAGCGGCGTTCCACAACTTCGCCCGGGAGAACCAATTGGCATACATTGACGTTTTGATCGCTACGTCTCTTGGCCTTATCCGTTCCTTGCCCGCGGACGGTCCTCCCGTCATCGTCGTCGGCTTGGAACCTCCCGCCCGGCGAGATCTTCGCGATCCGGTACGCGGATGGCTTCCGGCCGAATCCGACGGGTTCCGAGCTTTCCGCTGCGATTGTCGCGGTGGCTCAGAACCTCGTTGTGCTGACAACGGGTCAGGCTAAGCGCCTGATGAATCAAGCTCCGACAGAGCCAAACGAGCATCCGGTCGGAGAGACGCTGACACCTCGCGAATCGGAGGTGTTGCGAATGCTAGCCGATGGATTCGGGAACAAGGACATAGGGAAGAAACTCGGCATTTCAGATCACACGGCCAAGTTTCACGTTGCGCAAATCCTGGCGAAACTTGGCGCCGGCAGTCGGACAGAAGCAGTCGCAATCGGGATGCGTCAAGGTTTAGTACCGGTTTAAACTGCTCTCTTACAGCGTTCTACGAGCTTCCGGGTTAACTTAAGGAAGAGAGGTGCCGGGTTGCCAGCTCACTATTCCGAATCGTCTCGTGTCAGTGCCCTGTTTGTCGGATTGCTGTTATTCCAGTCCGTTCTGCCCGCCCAGACACCCTCCCGTTTGACGCTGTCGCAGGGCGGAAGCACGACTCAACTCAACGAGCCTGCCGTTCCGTCCGACCCTCTGGAACTCGTCACGGGCGATGCGCAGTCAGTCGCAGGAGGCCAACGAGAGAGCCGAAATCGTAAACCTTGTCATAGGCGCCCGCCGACACTCGAATGTTCGAGCTCAGCCGTATGATCTAAAGACCTCTTTCAACGCTTTGGGAACCGCAACATCAGACGGGGTTTGGGAGCTTCAAGATACCTCGCCGGGTGCAAATCTGTATCGTTGGACGGCACAGGGGCCGGGCTTTTCTGCGGTACATCTCTACGTAAACAGGGTCCTCTACAGCAATCGGCCAACCGATTCCCTTCCTATCCGGCTGGCGCAAGTTAGAGCAGCCATCTTTTTCACTCAGCCCAGCCTGGGCCCGCGAGCCTCCATTCGTAAGGCGTCCGGCAACTTCGAGGGAGCGGATCTCACATGTGCGCTGGCGGCCCATAACATGATGGGACAGAATGTCTCGGGCGGACGCTCCTGGGACGAGGCTGAATACTGCGTCGACCCCAAGTCGAACACGGTTGTGATGTACTCGCCGATTCCTGGTCTCTACGTCCACTACGACTATTCGAGCGGAATCCAATTTCACAACACACTTGTCCCCGGAAAATTCACAATCACGCAGTCCGGTCAGACGGTCGTTGAGGCGCGGACAGTCAGTGTCGCTGATCCCGCCAAGGATGCCGCCGCTTTTCAGCCTACGGGACTGAACATGATCGGAATGGGACCAGCGATGAGCCCGCCCTGGCACTATCATGCGAATGCGCCTGCGCCGAGCGGGATTCCCGCCGACCAGCCGCAGATCGTCGTGATTCACGCGATGCAATCGCCGAAAGGCCGGTTGAGCGAGATTGAGTTAGTTGCATCAAGTAACCCGTCGCTCAACAACTCTGCGCTTCAATATGCCTCCAAGTGGAAGGCCGGCCCCATGGGCGCCGTGCTGGAGCCGGGCACAACGCCTCAGTCACACGAAGTTTTTCTGACGCTCCACTACCTGCCAGCTCAACAGAACAAGCCGTCCGGTCAGCAGCGGTCAGTAGCCTTTCTGTTTATCGACTACGTTGATCATGGGCTTGCCGGCAACAAACCGCCGCGCATTTTCGACGATCGTGCCGACCATTCGGGAAGCGTCCTGATCTGACCGCCCCGCAATATGCGGAGTGATGATGGCGTTTGGAAATTGCCAGAAGCGCATGCCCTTTCGGCAAAGGCTCAGGATCGGTAACGTCACACTCCGGCGCCGGCCAGCCGCTTCTCGTCCATCGCCTTCACGAGAGCAGGCATTTCGTAGATGCCGCCGCGGCTTACCGCAATGAAGTACGAGTTCTTCTTCATGAGCTGAAACTGGCGTTCTCCGATCATCTTGTGGCTCTTTGGCGTGTCGGGAACCGAAATGAAATAGGACGTCCGCCAGCGGAATGACTTCGTCCAGCTGATCGGGTTTGACGATTCGTTCGACAAACGGCAAGAAATGGCTTGTCTTCCGGATCGACGCCGATCACTTTCATCCCGAACGCATTCGCGCGCAGGGCGATCTGTGAGCCGACACCACCGACGCCGATCACCACAGCAGTCTTTCCTCGTAGCTCGATACCGTGAAAGGACCTGGGATCCCAAACCTGTTGCTGATCGTTCTTGATAGAGAACGTATAAGTTTCGCGACAGCATCAGCAGCATGGCCAGCGCATGGTCCGCGATTTCAGGGCCCTGCACAATTTTGTTGTTCGTCAGGGTGATGTTGCTTCGCCGAAGGTCGTCCGAGCCGTCTTTCGGGAAAAGAACGCGCTCCACGCCGGCACTCATGATCGCAACCCACTTCAGGTTCTTTGGCTGCGCGCACCTCAGCCGAGGTGATTTCTCCGACATACGCATCCGCATCGGCAATCTCGGTCATCACATTCTCCTCAGTGACCGGGCACGACGCTTGCACCTCGGAGCCTGTCGCCCGAAGTTGCTCAACTAAGTCCCGGGTTGTTGTAAGCGACCAGGATCTTCTTCGTCTGGGAAAACAGCGGAAAACGCAGAACAACGCGATCCATGCGAAACGGAGCATCTGACCTCCTCAGGTGAATTCCATTCTAATTGGCCTGGTAGGCAATCGTATGCATCAATCCCGATCCGCATGGATGTGAGGATGCGGATATGCGCCATCGCCGACCGATGCACGTGATGGTGCGGACGGAGGAGGTTGATACGCTCCAGCAGGTCGACATCATGGAGGACTTCGAGCGGCTTCCCTTCGCCCGGCAAGCTGGCCCCGGTTCAGGATGTAGCACCGGTCAGCCACGTCCTCCAACGTGTCGAGATCGTGAGTCGACATCGACAACCGTGCGCGAGCCTCCCGCCCATGAACTCAACAAGCGCAACCAGTTCCATTCTGGCTCTCCGGATCGAGTCCGGCAGTCGGTTCGTCGAGCAAGATCACTTCCGGATCCAGCACCAGGACAGAAGCAAGAGCCACACGCTTCTTTTCTCCGCCCGAGAGCCGATGAGGCGGGCGGTCTCCGATTCGGCGATCCCTAACTGAGCGAGAATGGCCTCAACGCTCTCCGTACCTTTTGCTCTTGGGCCAGCGCATTTGGAGCGGCCCGAAGGCGACCTCCTCGAGCACGCTTGCATTGAAGAGCTGAACGTCCGGATTCTGGAAAACGATACCGACCCGTCGCCGGAAGCTGCATTGAGAACTCCTCGTCCGAGAACCGAGCTTCGCTCAGTGCTTTCACCGTGGAATAATCATCTCGCCGCGTCGCGCAAAGGCCAGACCCGCCAAGAGCCGCAACAAGGTCGATTTGCCCGAACCGTTCGGGCCAAGAAGCGCAACCCGCTCGCCCTTTCTCATCTTCGAGCGAAACACCGTTCAGCGCCGGACGTTCTTGTACGCGTACCAGACATTCCGGACTGAGAATGCATATCTCCGAACCGCCCAAAGCGTTATCGCCCCAGCCAGACCAGCAATGCCGGCAACAGCGAAGAAAGCCGGCCAGAAATGCTCCGTCCGCGGACCGAATCTGCGGATCGTCCAGAAGGTAAACCTCGCCGCGGAAGCCGCGCGCCTGCATGGCAGAGTGCACTTCCTGGCCCAAGATGTAGAGTTTTGTCCAGCAGAACACCGGCCGTTGCAGCCATAAGATCGGCGCTGCTCGCCCCGGTCGAGATAGCCGACCAGCCGGCGCGCCGCGCTTCGAACATATTATGCGCAGTTTCGACCAGAAGAAACAGCATAGCGATGTGTCATCTGCAGAATCACGACAGCTGTTGCCGGAACCTTGCAGAAGCGTAACGCCCGCAGTAACTGGTTCCAAGGCGTGCAGAGCACAAGCAGTAACGAAAAGGTGCCTCGCTGTCTCGGCGCGCGCGACCAGGAGCATTGCGCTGAGTCAATCCAGGGTAACGTAATGGTCCAACCCAGCATTGGAGACTGCGCGATCGCGTCGCCCGGGAACGGTAAACAAGCGCCGGCAACGCAATGACACCCGTGAAGGCCAGAACCGGAAGCCAGATTCGCTTGAGAAGAAAGATTGGGCGAGATTCGCGAAAACGCGGCCAGAAGCACACCCATGCGAAAAGAACGAACAAAACCGTAAGTGTGATGGACAGCAACCGACGCTACGACCAGAGCCAAAAGCCGAGCAACTTCACTCGCGGATCCATCGCTTGAAGAAAACCACCGGAACGGGCGAGTTCCTCCGCGCGCAAGAGCCTCTTGCGCGCTGACCAGCAAGCCGTCAATTGTCTTCTCAAGGAAGTTGCTGCGCTTTCTTCTTGGGTTCGGAACGCATGTTGCCGTCCGATAGCCTGCGGTCGGGTAATCTTTAGTGCGGCGGCTTGCAAGAGAACGTGATCAGGCTCGCCAACGCAGATCACCAGACGCCAACGCCAAAGGCGGCACAAAGAAAGTACGCCGCGGCAGAGTTCTGAATAAAACTCATTTCGTAGTCCGCCAGTGGTGCTCGCCACAGGACCAGACATCGCTCCAGACCCGCAGGAGCCCGGGACGGTGCCGCCGCGTTGCCGGATGCCGCCGCGATTGCGATGCGCGTCCGGCAGGGTCGGAGAAATCTTCTACTCTCCATTCGCCCCAGGCCTTTCCGATCGCCAGAATTCCAGGGCGTTAAGCACGACAGCGACCGCCACAGTAACCCAAAGCTTGCGGATCCCAGAGCGGCTGAAACGACTCTCCTGAAAGGCGGTTAGACCCGGCATTGCATCGAACGACATCCGAGCAGAGCGGGATCGACGCGCCCGAGATATCTTACAAGCGCTGCCGAGACGATAAACTCAGCCAAGCCGGCGAACGTGAGGTGTCCGATCATCATTGCCGGTACAGCGACACGTCAGCGGATAGGGTGCATAGAGAGGTGTTCCATTCGTGTCGTGAAACAAACAGCGGCTGCACGCCAAATTCCATAGCCGCCAGAAGCGCCGCCACGTTGATGCCCGCGTAACCCGCAAGTCCGGCAGCCAGGACACGCCGGCGAGACCAAACGCCAGCGCGAAAACTTCCCACTGTGTAGACGCAGTACGCCACAAACGAGCCAACGATCGCCATGTTGAAGCATTCGCCCCGTAGGCCGAGATGCCGCCGTCGCCAAAAAACACCGCCTGAACCAGCAAGGCGACGGAAACCGCCAGCATCGCCATCCAAGGACCAAGAACGATCGATGCGATACCCATGCCTACCGCGTGCCCGGTCGTGCCTCCCGGAAGCGGCAAGTTGAACATCATCAATACGAACGAAAAGGCCGAGAACACGGCCAGCAACGGCACAGCCTGTGTCGCAAGTTTTGCCTTGGACCCGCTTCATCGCCACATACCAAAACGGTGTGGCGGCCAGCGTACAGGCCGGCACAAGTGCTAGGACTGAGATAGCCGTCGGGGATGTGCATGGCCAAATTGAAGAGGACGCCTGGCGCATGTACCTGCGCCGTTTGCTAGCGGGATCGAGACCAGCGTAACACGTTAGTCGACAACGTGTTACGCAGGAACGAGACTATGATAGGGAGTAACCGCATGGGAGACCTGACACGGACCGGCGTCGCGATTGATTCCGATCTCCTGAGCCGTTTTGACCGCTTCATCGACGAAGCAGGGCTACAGCAACCGTTCCGAAGCGTTCCGGGATCTGATTCGTGATCGCCTGATTAACGCAGCCGTTCAAGATCCGGATGCTCTTGTCGTGGGAAGCATCACGTTGATTTATGATCATCACTCCCGCCTGCTGCCAGATAAGCTGACGAAACTGCAGCACGATCATCACGAACTGGTGATCGCCACGACACACGCGCACCTCGATCACCACACATGCCTGGAGGTTCTGGTCGTGCGCGGAAAGTCGAGGTGCACGTCCAGCAATTGGCCGATCTGCTGATCGGAACCAAAGGTGTTCACCATGGCAGGCTCGTGATGAGTTCGCCGAAGATGCCTCATCGCAAAACAGCCTGATTCTGAGAGACGGATCGGATTTTACCTCAGAAACTTCCGAAATCCCATACAGTTACATTAAAAACGTGACACCACAACCGGGCAAGCAGCACGATCTGCACGGCAGTGCGCCTGACACTCACGACACGGCCTTGTTGCTGATCGATGTGATCAATGATTTCGAGTTTCCTCGCGGCGACGAACTTTTTCGAACAGGCTATCGAAATCGCCCCGAACATCGCAAGGACTAAAAAAACGGGCAAAGGCGGCCGGTGTGCCGGCCATCTACGTGAACGACAACTTCGGCCGTTGGCAGTCAAAATTCGATGATATTGTTCAGCATTGTCTCGAAGCAGGCGTCAGGGGACGTCCCTTCGTTGAGCAGTTGATCCCGGCTGCTGATGATTATTTCGTTTTGAAGCCGAAGCACTCGGGCTTCTACCAGACGCCTCTCGAGATTCTGCTGAAGCATCTCGGAACCAACCGCCTGATTCTCACGGGCGTTTCGACGAATAGCTGCGTACTCTTCACCGCAAACGACGCCTATATGAGAGACCTGGAACTGGTCATTCCTTCCGATTGCGTTGCCGCCTGCAACTGCGACGAACATATTTTTGCGATGAACCAGATGAACAAGATGCTGAAGGCCGATCTCTCGCGTGCGGACGAGGTCGATCTCGAAGCAGCACTGAAGAACGCCTAAGTTGTCGCTCGGAACCTTGCCATACGGCTCTTAGCCGGCAAACACTCCGAAGAAGTCTTGCTTAAGCTTCCCTACTCAAGACCCCGCGACATATGATAGTGGAACATTTCCGGGCTAGCTAAGTTACGGGCCCACGAATCGGAGTGGAGCTTTGCCGGACATCAGTATCAAAGACAACGCAGATCTGGACATTGAAGTTGAGCCTGGCGAAGACGTCTGCGATCGCGAAGTACTTCAAATCCGCCTGCCCAGTTCTTCAGCCATGACGGCAAGCTGGCTAAAGACGCGTCGCTTTCGCTTGCTGATCCAGCTTTCACTTCGTTGCACACGGAACTGAATACCGATAACCCGTTACCGGTTGTCGCGGATGACATCTCGCTTACGGTGAAAGCTGGCGTCAGTGCCACCATCGATGTCTTCGTTCCCGACCCGCATCTCGAACCCGGAGAAACCGATTCACTTTTCAGTCCGGACAACTATGGCGAAGACGTTCCCGTTAAGCCAACAGAGCGCTACGTCTCTGTTGGGCTGATTGCAAGCATAGGGTCAGGCGCTTCGACTGCAGTTTCGGACGTATATTTCGGCTTTGACGCTAACAGCTTCGATTACGCTGGTGAACTACCAGAAGTTCTCGGTCGCACCGGAAGCGCCAACCCTACTCAGTGCAATTAAGAACACGTTCGCCGTCTTTCAGATTCCTGCTTCCGTTGCCGATCTTACGGCCATGCTTCCGGATAGCGTGGTTACGGTTGCGGGAGCCGGCAGCCTGAAGTTCTCGGCATCAGCTAACCTCTTCGCCCTTTCCAATCCTTTGGCGACGGCCGAACTTCCTGTCAGCGTTCGGCAGTATCGCTGCATTGGAAGGTGCTTCGGTTCGCGTCGGCGCATCCTTCCGGATCTTTGGCGACTACGAAATCAGGGTATGGAAAACCAGTGCAACAACCGTGCGCCTTGGTTATTTCAAAGAGCACGGTAAAGAATGGAAAGCTTCTGTCAACGCCTCGAGTGGGTCTGTCGTTATCTGTCGGCGGTGATGATCTTTTTGGCCAAATTATCTCGGCTCTGAGTCCGGATGCGGAGGCCAGACTTCAAGGAACTCAAAGACGCCTCGATAGATGCCACGACCATCGCCACCATTGAGGCAACGGTGAAAGCCGCGATCGACCGTACTCTCGAAATCGCCGCCTCACACGAAATCGGGAGTCTCGTCTGCCAATCAGGCGGCATTTCTGTACGAGATCGATCTGAGTGCGCTAGATCAAAACGCTGAAAGCAGCGGTCCGCACTGCACTTCGAGGCGACCTGAGCACCATTGTGAACGATGAACAATCGTTACCTCGCGGGATCAAGATGGTTCAGAGCGTGTTCACAAAGCTACGCCAAGCTAAACACACTTTCAAGGTCAACCTTCTCGGCATTTACAACTTCATCTCGATCTCGAAGCTCGTACTCAAGGGCAAGGCGCTGTATGATCCTGAAACAGGTGAACTGATCCTCAGTGACACCGCCACTGCAACCAAACTCGAGGCTGGTGTCGTCAATGTTGGGGGCCGGCCGAGTCAAGCCGATCCCAAGCAAGTGCGCAAGATCTTAGCCTCCAGCTTTCTGATCACCGCCGCCTATCGTGCGTCCGAGACACTGATCACGCCGCCAACTTTGAAGTCCAGTCACACGTACTCTGAAGTTCACGAGCAGACCAGTCAGGAAACGATGGCGGACGAACTGAGCGTCGCAGTAGGACTGGGACTCATGAATCGCGCCGAATCGAGCGAATTGCTCCAGAGCACAGCGCAATTTGGCCGGACGATCGCCTACGCAACCGCAGATTACAACGACGCTCTCGCAACGGCTTTTTTCCTCGAAAACGATAGGCCGCGCGCGGAGACCGAATACGAGGATATTGGGCGGCAAGCGATGCAAGTTGTCGTCGCTCGCGGGCGGCAGCGGCCGACCCGGTGCGACTGAGACCATTGCAGAACGATGATCTCTGGAAAGCAGATGAAAGACGGCGGGCCAGTCGAAATTTAACACACTGTTGCCCGACGCGACCGATTTGCAGATCGGCGCAGTAACGGCTGATTACTCCACGATCGTTTGGTGGGCCAAGACAATGAACGAAACCGGACGGGCGCTGGCAAACGTGAAAAGCTTTCTCGTGAAGAATCCGGCAGTCGATCCGAAGAACGAAGAGTTTCAGAAAGCTCCGATCCGACTTGGCGGCAGCATCTGAGAGCCGTTGCTGCGGATACGCAGCGAGGAATTTGGCCGGCCCTGGGGCCTGATCGCAATGGATCTGCTATCCGGGCGCCGATCGCAGGCGCGCGTGACGTTCACCGGATCGTTCATCAACCTGACCAGAGCACGCCCGGTTGCTGCCGGAGCCGCCGGTGGACGGCAGATGATTTAGCCGGACGGTCCGGACTATTTGGGCCAATTGTTTATCATTGACCCAATGTTAAGCGTTTCATTGTTCCTGCTTCTGCTAGCTCCTCAGGCACCCCAAACGCCTCAGCAACCTGCGAGACAGGCGATGCCTTCGGCGACCACTACGGCACCAGCCCCCTCAGCTCCTGCGCCTCCTGCTGCTCAGCCTGGACGAACCGGAAGGCCGGGAGTACCCGGGCCCGGGCCCCGCAGTCGGCGGCGAAGTCGATGAGACTCCCGTCGTTACTCACCATTCCATCTCCGTCGGCGGCAAGACGATCAACTACACCGCAACGGCGGCGCAAATGCCCCTGAAGAACTCCTCGGGAGAAACCGAAGCGCACATCTTTTATATGGCATACACGCTCGATGGCGTCAGTGATGTGTCCAAACGGCCACTTACATTCTGCTTCAATGGCGGCCCTGGATCAGCATCGATGTGGGTCCACATGGGTGGAATGGGACCGCGTAGCCCCAAGTTGATGCCGAATGGCACCATGCCTCCTCCTCCGTATCAGATCAAAGATAACCAGGACACCTGGCTGGGTATGACGGATCTCGTCTTCATCGACCCGGTCGGGACCGGCTACAGCCGGGCCAAAACGGTCGAGGTGGCACGCCGGATGAATAGCGTTAACGGCGACATTCAATCCGTTGGCGAGTTTATGCGGCTGTATGTATCGCATGACAATCGCGAACTGTCGCCGCTCTTCATCGCGGGCGAGAGCTACGGCACGTTTCGTGCAGCAGGGCTGGCGGGATACCTTATCGACCATGGTCTTGCCTTCAACGGAGTCGTTTTGATCGGCACTACCCTAAACCTGGAAACGATCTGGAGCCGGAGCGATGACCTGGTTTACGAGTTGGAATTGCCGACGTACGCCGCAGATGCCTGGTATCACAAGAAAGTCGCGCCTGAATGTCAGAAGAAAGACTTGAAATCGTTTCTGAGGGAAGTGCAAGATTTCGCGACGGGAGAATACGCGCTTGCTTTGAACAAGGGAGACTCGCTTGGAGGTTCTGAACGCAAAGCGATCGTCGACAAACTAGTTCGATACACGGGTCTCGACGCGCAATACATTGAGCAGAGCAATCTTCGTTACGACGTGCAGCATTTTTCCCGACAACTACTTCGGGACAAGAACGAGACTATTGGCCGCTACGACGGGCGCATCACCGGGGCGTCTGCGCTCAATACGGGCGAAACGAGTGAGTTCGATCCGTCAAGCACGGAGATCACGCCTCCGTTCATGGCCGCTTTCACGAATTACATCCGGACCGAACTGAATTACAAGACCGACATGTTCTATTACCCGAGCGGCGGTATCCAGCCCTGGAACTATGAAGTTCAGAATGGGTTCGGCGATACCACGAGTCTGCTGCGGAACGCATTAACGAAGAATCCGTATATGAAAGTGCTGGTGGCGGCGGCTTACTACGATCTGGCAACGCCGTTCTACGCAGTCCAATACACGTTCAACCACATGGGCCTGAATCCCGACATGCACAAACGGATCTCCTGGGCGTACTACGAATCAGGACACATGTTGTACATCGACAGCACTTCGCACACGAAGCTACGCCACGACGTCGGCGAGTTTCTTTCGAGCGCGTTACCAAAGAACGCCTCCGAATAAGAATGGTCGCCGAGCGCGACGCAACTTTCGAATACTACCGCGCAGGCTAACTTACGGGTTGGCCCGCACAGTGTCCATCAACCTGCTGTACAATTGACTTACACTTTTTCCAAAAAAGTCAGTGGCCCTAGCACCGCCTGCTAGACGCTGAGCTCTCCGCCCTGAGCACGATAAGCGCCTTGTTTCCGCGCGTCTTTCATGTCTCTGAGGGATGTTCATTGTTACCCACCATCAGATTTGCTGGATTTCTTCTCTTATCGTTGTCGCTATATGCCCAAGTGGCCACGACAGGTAAGATTACCGGGACCGTAACGGATTCGACCGGAGCAGCCGTAGCAAATGCCACGGTCAAAGTCCAAGGGCCCGCACTCATGGCTCCTCGCTCCACGAGCAGTCAGACCGACGGAAACTTTCTCGTTGATGTTGTGCCGATCGGCACTTACACCTTGACCGTCACCGCGAACGGGTTCAAGAGCTTCGTGCAGAACAATCTGGCTCTGCAGGCGGGATTCACCGCAACCGTGAACGCGGTTCTCGAGGTCGGCACAATGACGCAGTCAGTAACGGTGGAGAGCGCACCCGTAGTTGACGTCCAAAGCGTAGCGTCCACGACAACTTTCGGCGAAGCGTTGCTTCAGAGCCTGCCCAGCGGACGCGATCCCTGGTCCACCGTGGCCCAAGCACCGGGCGTTACTTCTAGCACCTTCGATGTTGCAGGCAATCAAAGTTTCCAGCAATCAACCATGCAGATGCATGGAAGCATGCCGGGAGAACAGGTCTATAGCTGGAATGGTTTGCGACTCAACTGGCCGGGAAGCAACGGCGGCTATACATCTTTCTACATCAATCATGATTCGCTTCAGGAATTCCAGGTCATCAGCGATCAGGCGCCGGCGGAAGTGGGTGTCGGCGGCATTTACATGAACATGGTCACTAAATCTGGATCTAATGAGATTCATGGCCGATTGTCTGCTTACTACCTGACAAGCGCGTTTCAGGCGGAGCAGAACCTGCCTGTCTTTAAGGGTCAAACCGTACAGGCGGGTACGCCGTTTGTCATGTCGCGCGACACAACCGGAAGCGTCGGCATGCCGTTCATCAAGAACCGCTGGTGGCTGTTCGATTCCTTCCGCATGTACGACATCCGTACCGACGTTCTTTCCACACGTCGGCCGAATGGCCAGCCGGTGAACGACAGTAATCACCAGTGGAACAACGATGCCCGCTCAGATTGGCAAGTGAACTCGAAGAACCGAGCAAGCTTCGTTTGGCTCTACAACGAGCAGAACCGCTATTTCCGTCGAGATACTGCGTTCACCTATGTCAGCGACCAGGCGAGTTGGCGTCAGATCGAGCCTGCTTACATCCTGCAAGGTCTGTGGACGAGCCAGTTGACCAGTTCGCTGGTCCTCGACTTCCGGATCGGTTACATGCACCAGATTTTCCCATTGAGCTTTCAACCGACTGTGCCTGCGAACGTAATCAATCGGGTGGACCTGACTCTATCGACCGAAGACGGGTCAGCGCCATACAGCAGCTCCAACCTGGCCGATCATGGCCGGATTGCGGTAACACTCGGCTACTACAAATCGGCCGCATTGGGGTCACACGACGTGAAGTTCGGATACGAGGGCGGACGAGCGAAGAATGCATACAGTTATCTCGTAAACAACGACATCACGGCCGTTTATAACAATGGTCTTCCAACCCAGGCAATCGTTTACAACACACCCGTGGCTTACAGCAGCGAGATACGCGATGCGGCTGCGTTCGTGCAGGACGCATGGCACGTCTCAAAAAGGCTGACCCTCAATCTCGGTGTACGTTATGATCGATTCCGCTCTTACAATCCCGCACAGACCAGCCCAAGCACTGGCGCGTACGTGAGTCTCTTCGGTGCGCGAACCTTTCCACAATCCGCTGATACCGTCCGGTGGAACAACTTTTCGCCACGCCTGGGTGGCGCCTTTGACATAACAGGGCACGGAAGATCAGTGATCCGCGCGGCATTCAGCCGTTTCTATCGAATGGAGGGAGCTGAGCTTTCGGCCGCCGTGAATCCCAATACGTTCAGCAGCAGAACATATGCGTGGACCGGCGGCGTAAACGCGAATGGCTATCCGGCGGGGTTCCTGAACAACGCGATCATCAGCACGTCTGGCGGCATTTTCACAACCATCGACCCGAATCTGCGCCATCCTTATTCGGACGAAGTGACGGTCAATTGGGAGCAGCAATTGTTCGCGAATCTCTCAGTCGGAGCAGGATACTACCATCGGAACAACAAGGATCAGATCGGTCGAACAAGTACCACGAGGTTGCCTTCCGACTACACCGCGATCACGAGCTTGAACGGAACGCCACTGGCAAATCCGCTCACGAATCAGCCACTCACGTTATACAATCTCAACGCGGCAAAGGCTACCCTGGCCAATAATTACCAGGTTACGAACATCGGGGCTCTAGACAAATACAGCTACAACGCAGTCGAATTTACGGCTACAAAGCACATGTCGCAACGCTGGATGCTCCTCGCTGGATTGACGATTCAACAGCAGAAAGGGACCTATGGCGCCGGTAGCCCGAATGCGCTTTCGGACGACTTCAACAATCCGAACTTCGACATCAACCGGTACGACAACTACCTGTTCCAGGACTCGACATTTGTTTGGAAGATCAACGGATCCTACCAGATGCCCTGGGGCATTTCGACAGCTTTGAATTTCCAGCACTACACGGGCTATCCGTTCCGCCCGACTCAGGTGTTTACCGGGCTGAATCAGGGCTCGGTTACAGTCGCATTGCTCCCGCAAGGATCCCTCCGCTTGCCGAGCGTCAATTTGGCGGATTTACGTGTTTCGCGGCCGTTCACGTTCCGGGAACGATGGCGAGTGGAGCCGATTGCCGATCTGTTCAACCTCGGAAACAGCAACACTGTCCTGAGTCAGGTTTCCAGTTACGGCTCAGTATATTTGCGGCCGAGCAACGTGCTGAGCCCGTTCGTCGCACGGTTCGGATTGAGAGTAGAATTCTAAACAATGTTCGGACACAGAAGACTATCCGTGTGTCGTTTCGCTCTCGTCGATGGCTGCGCTGGGCGCCGCGGCGTCAACTCTCATCGCCGCGCCCCTGACGATCGATCGTTTGATGAAAATCAAACATCCCTCGAGCGCGACTCCGTCGCCGGACGGAAAGTATGTCGCGTTCATTTGGGACGAGGGCGGTGTTTGGAATCTCTACCTGGTCAGCAGTTCCGGGGGAACGAGTGCTCCGGAAAAGCTGACGGCGTTTCCATCCGGCCAAGTGAGCGATCCGGTCTGGAGTGTAGATGGAAAGGCGATCTACTTCCCTCATAATGGCGAGCTGTGGAAAGTCGACCTCGCGAATGGCAAAGTTACATCTGCGGCGCACAGCACCGACGGTGCGCGGCTCCAACTTCGTACTCTCACATGATGGGCAAAAACTCGCGTTTGTGCGGAACAACAAGGGCGAAGGAGCCGATCTATTCATCAGCACAGTTACGGGTGGATCGGCATCGAAGATCGCACACAATGACTCGAGTATAGGAGGACTCTCCTGGTCTCCCGACGGGAAACACATTCTCTATACCGGTGGAACCAAAACGATACGGCACGAGCAAACTCCCGAGTATTCCGGCGCAAAAATTATCTACACGATCACCGAACGCGCCGGCGGCAACCAATTCATAGCATCTGCGAGCGGTGGTGAGCCTCGTAGCGGTACAAGGCCCGGGCGGGTTCGGAAGCTCAAAATGGGTGGACCCCGGGCATGTCGTGTTCGATCGAATTTCGAAGGACTTCAAAAAGCGAAGCACCTACATGGCCGACGCTTCGACAGGCTCCGTACGAGTGATTCACGAAGACTCGGACGATAAGTTTTGGAGCATTCCGGGGAACGCCGGAGACGCCGCCCAACCTTCCCCGGACGGTAAATGGATCATGTTCCTCAGCGATCGGGATGGTTGGGATCACCTCTACGTGATGCCGGTGGCCGGAGGGGAAGCTGTCCAAATTACCAAAGGAAAATTCGAGGCGTGGCGTCCCATCTGGTCTCCCGACAGTAAAGCCATCGCATTCGATGCAAACTTACCTGACCATCCAGGCGACCGGCAAATTTCCGTCGCAACTCTGAACAATGATCCGAAGCGCGCTGCGATTCGCACGATCACGTCCGGCAAAGGTACCAATACTGCGCCGGTCTGGACGTCGGACAGCAGTTCGCTCATTTATCAACACACGGATCCGCAGCACAGTGCAGATCTATTCGCGATCAATACTAAGGCCGAATCTAACCCCAAGCGATTGACTGACTCCATGGGCCCGGAGTTCGACCACAACTCATTCGTCGAACCTGAATATGTTCACTTCCCTGGCGCCGACGGAAAACAAGTACCCGGCTGGCTTTTCGTTCCAAAGAACCTCGACCGCAGTAAGAAACATCCGGCTGTCGTCTGGATTCATGGCGACGGGATCAATCAGAATTATGACGGCTGGCACGTGCAGCGCAATTACGCGGTGTACTACAGTTTCCACCAATATCTTCTGCAGCAGGGATACGTAGTCTTTGCGCCGGACTACCGGGGCAGCATTGGTTACGGACGCGACTGGCGTGAGGGCGTCTACATGGATGTCGGCGGCAAGGACGCCAAAGATGCATGGATGGCCGGCAAGTACCTTAAGACTCTGCCTTACGTCGACGGAGAGCGCATGGGTGTTTGGGGCCTCAGCTACGGAGGGTTCTTCACCCTTATCGCAGTCACGGATCAACCGACTCTATTTCGCGCGGGAGTTGACGTGGCGGGGGTCGTTGATTACCGCATGTACTACGAAGATCCTTACCACGGCGCTTGGACAGCGAGCCGCATCGGAACGCCCGACGAGAATCCACAGGTGTACGACAAAGCCTCTCCGATCTCACATCTTGACCGACTGCAACGTCCGCTCCTGGTTCTTCACGGAACTGCCGATATCAATGTCCCGTACCTCGAATCCGTTCGGCTGATTGATGCGGCGCTGAAGCTTCATAAGTCCGATCTGGTGGATTACATGATGTATCCCGGGGAATTTCATTACTTCGACCGCGAGTTCATTCTCCACGACGCTTGGCGACGGGTAGACGAATTCTTCCGTAAGAACCTGATGGAATCGCGAGCGGCCGCAACGAACTAGTTGCGGCCGTCGTAGGCCTGCGGCTGTTGGGCGGATGCTCTGGTAACGTCCTGTCTTCTTGGTGCTCTGTGCGGGTTACCAGTTGCCGCATACTCGCTGCGGAATCCTCGGGGAAGGTACAATCCAAACGTGCCGGAAACTGGGACACCCGAAACACTCCCTTGGGAGATCGCGCGTCAGAAAGTGATTGAAACTGTCCGATCTCTCCGACGCCATTCCGCGAGCGAATCCGTCCCGCTTGAGTCTGCGTATGGACGTGTACTCGCTGAAGTTGTTCTCGCGGACCGGGATTATCCAACTTTGCGCCGTTCCTTGCGTGACGGCTTCGCCCTCCATGCGGCTGATGTTCCGGGAACGGTCAGAGTTCGCGGGGAAATTCGGGCGGGTGAGGAACAGTCAGCACCATTGGAGCGCGGAGAAGCTTTGGAAATCATGACCGGAGCCGCAGTTCCCGAGAGCGCCGATGCGGTTGTCATGGTGGAGCACGTCGCGCGGCAGGGTAACTCCATCGTTGTAGAGCGTACCGCGGAACCTGGACAGTTCATCAACCGCCGGGGTGCTGAGGCGGCTCGTGGAGCTGTCCTTATCCCTGCCGGGTGTCAAATTAGACGCAAGCCACGTTGCCACTCTCGCGATGACGGGCAGAACGAGCGTGATGATGCTGCGGCAACCCTCCGTCGCAATCCTCGCAACCGGCGACGAGATCGTGGAACTCGAGGAAACGCCTGAGCCGCATCAGATCCGGAACTCGAATTCGTACATGCTCGCGTCGCTTGTTCGCGCTTCAGGTGGCTCGCCAACGATTTTGCCGGTGGCGCGCGATACCGAAGACGCTCTGCTACCGCTGCTCAAACGTGGTCTGGAGCATGACATGCTTCTCGTCAGCGGAGGTGTTTCGGCCGGCAAATACGATCTGGTCAAGCCTTCTCTTCGTAAACTGGGCGTAGACGTTTCACTTCGAGCGTGTACGCGTTCAACCCGGTCAGCCGACAGCGTTCGGCACACTGAACGATAAACCGGTGTTTGGACTGCCCGGCAATCCCGGATCGTCGCTAATCACTTATCAGCTTTTTGCCCGGCCCGCACTTGAACTCCTGTGCGGCCAGAACGAACCCTTACTCCCCTTCCTCCTGGCACGTTTTGAAGCTCCGTTCCGCCACAAACTCGGACTTACTCGATTTCTTCCCGCTCACCTTGCCAGCGACGGCCAGAGCTTGCGTCATGTTCCATGGCAGGGGTCGAGCGACATTCCCGCGCTTGCCCGTGCGAACGTGTTCCTCGTCGCCGACCACGATCGAGAGACCTGGGATGTGGGGGATACCATACGGGTGATGCTAAAGCCGTAGTGTCGCGCGAAGTCGTACATGGAAAACAAGCTCTCTCACTACGATTCAGCAGGCAAGGCATCGATGGTAGATGTCGGGGCGAAAGCTGAAACGCAGAGGACCGCAACAGCCCGAGCCTACGTAGCCTTGAATAAGGCCGTTCTCGAAGCTCTACCCACAAACAAGAAAGGCGACCCGCTTGAGGTGGCCCGCATTGCCGGAATCATGGGGGCGAAGAAAACATCCGATCTGATCCCTCTTTGCCATCCCCTTCCCTTAACAAAAGTGGACATCACGTTAACGCTGGATGACACGGGAGTTGAGATTATCGCGACCGCCTCAACGGTAGCTCGTACTGGAGTCGAAATGGAAGCGATGACGGCTGCCTCCGTCGCGGCGCTTACGGTCTACGATATGACAAAAGCTCTCGATAAGAGCATCGAGATTCGCGAGGTTCATCTTCTCGAGAAGACGGGCGGAAAATCGGGCACATTCCGGCGTGAGGAAAGACGATGATCCAAGTTGCCGTCTTGACGGTAAGCGATTCAGCCGTCCGAGGAACTCGCGAAGATGTTTCCGGGCCCGCCGTTATGGCGCATTGCGGGGAAAAGGCGTGGACGGTAGTCGCCCAAGCGGTCGTGCCTGACGACCGGGACGCCATTTCTACCCAGTTGCGAGCGTGGGTTGACGAACAGGTTGCTGGCCTTATCCTGACGACCGGAGGGACCGGAGTCGCTCCCCGTGACGTTACACCGGAAGCAACAAACGATGTCTTGGAACGTCAGATACCCGGATTACCCGAACTCATGCGTGCTCGGGGGCTGGAGCAGACGCCGTTCTCTGTTCTTTCCCGTGCCGTGGTCGGCAGCCGCGGCCGTAGCCTGATCATTAACTTACCCGGCTCGCCCAAAGGCGCTGTTCACTCGCTGCGGGCCGTCGAGCATCTTATACCGCATATTCTCGACCTGCTTGCCGGACGTACCGAGCACTCCGGAACAGGACAATCGGCGGGCGAGACGGTAGCCGAAACTCAGAAAGGGTACGAGGCATCTCATCATTGATGATTCAGAGGTCTGGGAAGCCATTCGTGTTCTTGTGGGCGATGCTGGCCTTGAGCCTGCCTTCACTAGGTCAGATTCAGCCTGGACGGCTGCCTTCCGGACCACCGCCTCAGCCCGGTCAGCTTGGTCCCGCGCCCAAGAGCTCGGATAAGGCTATCGACAAATGCTGCTCCCGCCTCACAGCCAATTATCGGCGATGTCGGCGTCGACAACGGACCGGTCATCGGTCGCGCGACGGTGCGGACGGTTCTTGTGCCCACGACCGTGCTCGACCCTGATGGCCATGGTTACGTGAATGGCCTCGCCCCGAACGAATTTGCGCTGTATGACAACGAAAAGCCCCAGAAGATATCCGCCGAATTCACGCAGCTTCCCATGTCAGTTGTCATGGTTGTGCAGGCGAATTCTGAAGTCGAGCCGTTTCTTCCCAAGCTCAAGAAGGCCGGTGTGTTACTGCACGGGCTGGTCACAGGCGAGGGCGGCGACGTCGCCATTCTGGCGTTCGATCATCGTCTGACGGTGCTGCAGGACTTTACGCAGGATCCCGACAAGCTCGATGACGCCATGCAGAAGCTCACCTCCGGATCCTCGACGGCTCGGTTGGTCGATTCCGTGCTCGAAGCCGACCATATGTTGAAGCGCCACGACATCAAGAATGCACGCCGCCACGTGATCTTGCTTGTCAGCCGGAATATCGACAAAGGCAGCGAATCGCATCTGCAGGCAACCGTTCGTCAGATGCAATTCGATAACGTCATCGTGTATTGCGTCGACATCTCGAAGGTGATGACGGCGTTGATGAAAAAGATGGATTATCCGGCTCCGACCAACGGCCGCATCCCCCCTGAAGCTCAGCCGAACCTGATCGGCAATGGCCCGAGAACCGAAACATCGAATGTCCAGCAGCAGACGGGTAACATACTGAACGCCGGGCCTCCGATTTTGCGAGGCATTCATGACCTCTTCAAGAAGACCCCTGCCGAGGCATTCAGCTACTTCACGGGCGGACAACTCTACAGCTTCGCAACCGATAAGGCTCTCGAGAACGCCATTACGGACATCGGGAAAGACTTGAACAGCCAGTATCTCCTGAGCTATACGCCGAACCCGGAGACCAGTAAAGAACCCGGATTCCACACCATCAAGGTGGACGTGAATCGTCCTGGTTTGAAGGTACGAGTGCGGCCCGGATACTGGTGGGGTGGCGGACAATACTAATCGCCGCTTCTCACTTCGTAAACTTCATCGCTCCGAACGTAACGACACTTTGCGGATCGATTTGCCAGTGCTGGTATTCCAGCAGTTGGCCGCGGGCTTCCGGCACCGTCTTCAGGAACGTGTAAAACGGAGCTGAGCCACACCACTTCAGGTCGTCGTGACCTTCCTGCACAAGCTCCCAGTAGCTCTTGAGATCGCCGGCTTCGAGCTTGCCAATCCTCTCCCGATCGCGCTGCTCAATCGCCATCATCTCGCCCATCTTTGCGGTCGCCCTCAAGGCATCGCCATAGCGGCGGCCCATGTGCGCCATATCCACGCCTAGGACCCAGAACAAATTGTTACTATCGCGTGCGGCGATCGAGCTCTAGTGTGTCGAAAAAGCGGGCAACGTGATCCGTCTCTTCCGGCATTCCGGACCCGTAGATGCTTTTCACAAAAGGTCCGCAGAGAATCGGAAGGATCTTCACGTCCGGGCCATAAACATGCTGCAGAAACACAACCTGAAACTCGATCGAGTGCTCGACCGCATGGCAATAATCTTCCATCCGGATCGCATCGGCAGCTTTCGCTTCCAGCTCATCTACCAGAGTGGTGTTCGTT
Organism: uncultured Acidobacteriaceae bacterium; assembly: GCA_963744795.1. Classification (GTDB taxonomy): domain Bacteria; phylum Acidobacteriota; class Terriglobia; order Bryobacterales; family Bryobacteraceae; genus Bog-105. The sequence continues at coordinate 247,705 of CAVUVF010000009.1, read as the reverse complement.
TGCGCAGTGCCGAACGGCGTCACGAACTGCTTCCGGGTTAAGCCGAAACGTTCCGGGGCGCCATAGTGAGATGTCCCGAGAATGACGAATGTTTTCTCGAGCGCTTCTTCGCGCGACGGCAAAGCCTGGTAAGCAGCACGGTAACTATCCCAACCGCCATCCGGGCTCGCGTGCGGAGCTGCGATCCCAATCGTCCGTCCGTCGCCCTTCGCTTCGCCTACGCGGCGACCGAGCAACGTGGACAAGCTGGAACGATCCTCAGGATACGCCGAGCCCGCGAAGGCGGCCTCCCGCTCAGGCTCTGCTGCGAACTCCAGTTCGCGCTTACCTTTCAGTTCGCGATAACGCTCATTTTCGAGAAAACCTGCTTCGTCTAGTGCGTCGAACAGGTTCTTCTCGATTTCGCCTACCTGAATCTCGCCGGTGATTCTGACCAGTTCGGAGCGAAGATCCAAGCTGGTTTGTTGCCCGTCGAAACACTCGAGAGCTTCCACGAGCGGCGGTGGAACAAGCAACGTTGCGTCTGAGTAGTGGTATGGATCTCGAATGTACAAGCCAGGCCGTTCGGGGTCGGACGAGGGCAGAAAGTCGAGATTGAAACGGATTCTAGGAAGTGCCTCGGACAATCCTTATTGTACGAATTGGCGCATGTGCGCGAGGAAATCTGCGGGAACCCGAATATTGCCTCGAAGTCCTGTGCCGAGTTGAACGCTCGGCTTGATCGTGCCATGGAAATCCGAGCCGCCCGTAGGAAACAGATCCAGGTCTTCGGCGAGCTGACGGTAATGCGCTTGCAGCTCCGGCGGATGGTCGGAGTGATAGATTTCCAAGCCTCTCAGCCCTGCCGCCTTAAGGCGCGTTAGCTCCTCACGTTCAGACTCTCTCGGCAGCGAGAGCCGTACGGGATGGGCGACGACTGGGAGGCCGCCGCCTGCGATGATCCGCTGTATTGCCTCCTCGGTCGTGAGACTCTGGCGCTCCACATAGCTCGGAGCATTCTCGCCCAGGAAGCGGCTGAAAGCCTCTTCGAAGGTCCGAACATAACCCTTCTCGAGAAGCGCTTGTGCAAAGTGCGCTCGCCCAGTCAGGCTCTTGCCGCGCCTTTCGACTTCTTCCAGGCTCAGTTCCACACCCTGCTCCCGCAGCGCGTCCGCCAACTTGCGATTCCGATTTCGCCGGTCTTCGCGCTCACGCCCAAGCCAATCGACGAACTCCTGTCGCGGTGGTTCTACCGGGAAGTAGCCGAGCAGGTGAGCATGCCTGGATTGATTACTCCCGGACAAAGTCAGACGCGAGTTGAGCTCAATGCCGCGAACCAGATCGAGCCCTGCCTTCTCGGCGAAAGGCCGGGCTTTCTCAAACCCGGAGAATGTGTCGTGATCCGTTATGGCGAGCGCGTCCAAGCCGCTGTTGATCGCCAGATCAACAAGTTCTTCAGGAGAAAATGTCCCGTCCGACTCGGTCGTATGGGAATGCAGGTCGATGTAGCCGGAGGCAGGTCGAGAAGCGCTCACTAGTGGACCTTGATCTCCGGATAGACCTCAAACATGAACGTTTCACCGCAAGTCTTTGCGATCAGGCGGCCCGGGCCGAGATTCTTTTCCTTGCTCTTGTTCTCAAAGAACACGGCGCCATCCGTGCTGTCACCGGGTTTCAGTTTCGCGGGAACCAGAGTGATAGCCGAGGCCGCTGCGGCAGCCTTGAACGTTCGATTCACGAACTGGGCCATAGCCGCTTCTCGCCGTTGCTCATAACCATTGGTGGACCGGAAGTTCGACAAACCGTAGATACTGTCCTCGTAGAGCAGTTGAAGCTTGATCACATCCGTCCTGCTGGCCTTTTGCAGGAGCGACTCCACCACTTCGTCTGCGGAAACAGGTTGCAGCGTGACCCCACTGTGCCGCACAAAGCTGAAATCGCTCGGCTTCACCGTCCATGAAACTAATGATCCGTTTGTAACCGTGACCTGAACGATATTGAAGTTGCTGATGTGCGGTGGGAGCGGGGCGAACATGACGGTGATGCCGTTCTTTGTCAGCGCCTCATAATCCATTCCGTGCGACTGGAACTCGATCGGGCTATCGCCGCCAGATTTCTTTTCGGCGCCTGGTTGCTGGGCGGGAGCGGGCGCAGGAGGGCTTTGCGCCGAACCCGCCGCGGGCGCAAGCAAAAAACACGCGAGCAGAAGACTTCGCGTGAGTGCGCCCACACCAAACACGCGACTGTCGCCCATCAATTAGACCCACTTACATCATAATCATCAGGCGGATCACAGTCACCGGCCTTCGGCTAGTTTAGGCGTGAGATACCAGGCGAGCACAGCTCTGGGATGAGGCGGGAAGCTGTCCACCGTCAACTTCAAGAGCGCCCCTTTCTTAAAATCCACTCGAACCGCGGGGGCACCCAACAAGAAAGCCGCCAAGCTGCTGAACAGCGGCTCATGGCCGGCGAGCAGAACGGATTGCTCGGTTCGGTACCCGCGGATCTCCTGCCAGACCTCTTCCGGGCTGGAGTCCGGTTGCAACACCTTTGTCTCTACAATCTCGCCTTTGTACTTCAAGATGTTCGCAGCGATCTCAGCAGTTTCGAGTGCCCGTTTGAGAGGACTTGCCAGAATGACAGTCGGCTCGACTTCGGCACGCCGGGCTACTTCCAGAACCTCCCGGAGCTTGCGGCGACCTTCCGCGGTCAAAGACCGTCCGAAGTCGCTTTCGCCCGGTTTAGGATCTTCGGCGATGCCATGTCTCAGTAAGAAAAGGTCCACGGAATAAACTGCTCATTCTGTCATACTGAGCCTTCATGTCCGGAGGTGAACAGACTCAAGATCGTGTCCTGGTTGGGGTTACAACAGCAGCGGCGGCGTTCATTCACATCTCCATCAGCATCAGCCAGTTCTTTCTGGGCCTGGGCATTCTTCTGCTTCTGGTGTTCCGCCGGAGATTGCAGTTTCCTCGTATCTGGATACCTCTGGCTGGCTTTTTCGTATGGACAGTTCTCGCGGATTTAGTCTGTCCTGATCCGTGGACGGGCCGGGCTCAAATTAAGAAGCTGGTTCTCTTTTTCTTCATTCCGCTTTTCTACACAGTGTTCGCTCGGCAGTTCGAGAAAACCTACTATCTGCTGATTGCTTGGACCGCATCGGCAACAGCTTCGGCCCTTTGGGGCTTCGTACAATTTTTCGAGAAATACGAAACGGCACGGAGAACGGGAGAGAACTTCTATGTCACCTATGTGGGGCACAGAATCACTGGGTTCGAAAGCCATTGGATGACCTTCGGAGCGCTACAGCTTAGCGTGCTGTGTCTTGTGCTCGCTGAAACGTTTTTCTCCGATCGACGATTTCCGCCTTGGTTGAATTGGACGGTTGTGGCGATTTTGTCCGTCTCGATCCTTCTTGGCGAGACGCGCAGCATTTGGCTGGCTTGCGCCTGCTCCGTGCTTTACCTCGTTTGGTGCTGGCGTCCCAAGATGACCCTGGTTGTGCCTGTTCTCGTTGCAATCGCATTTGCTCTCGCTCCATCCGCAACACGCGAGCGTCTCGCTTCCGTCGTCTCTCCGCATGGCGAAACCGACTCAAATCGCCACCGCCTTGTCACGTTCTCTACCGGACTCAGAATGATCGAGGCCCATCCAGTTTTTGGAATCGGTCCCGAGCAGATCGGCCGCCAGTTCGATCGTTATGTCGCTCCAGACGTCAAACGGCCTCTGCCTGTGGGCTACTATGGCCACCTCCACAATATTTACGTGCAGTACGCCGCCGAAAGGGGTTTGCCTGGATTGCTTTTCATCCTGTCGGCGATCGGTCTGACGATCTGGGATTGTGGAACCGCAATCTTGAGAGCCGGGGAACTCCGGTCGCTCCGTCGCTTTTTGTTGCAGTCGACGGTCGCGGTCACGATCGCTGTTCTGGTCGGCGGGCTACTCGAATACAACCTCGGCGACAGTGAAGTTCTGATGATGTTTGTCAGCGTTGTGGGGTTGGGCTACGCAGCGGTCGCTCAAACGAGCACCCGAGGATCGGGCGAGGTCAGGCCCTCTTCTTAGTTCCGGTTGCAAGGACCGTCTCGAAATGAGGCGCTTCCGGCTCGCGGTGCACGACGCAGGTCGACACGTCTGCGAAACCTACTTTCTCGAGAAACTGGCGCAGCTCGATCTCGGTAAAGCCCAGCCAAACGTCCGCGTACATCTCACGCGCTTCCTCGAATTGATGGCGCACCAGGTCTAAAATCGCGACTCGCCCTCCCGGGCGAAGGATACGCCAAGCTTCGGAAACGGCCCGTTCCGGGTTGAGCGCGTGGTGAAGAGACTGGCTGAAGAACGCCAGATCAACGCCGGCGTCCTCGATCGGGACGCCCTCCAGATCTCCGAGCCGGTATTCAAGGTTGGCTACCCTGTGCTTTTCGGCCAGACTGGCGCCGAAATCCACCATCCGCTCGGAATTGTCCACTGCGATCACCCGCTGGGCCCTTCGGGCAAGTAATTGCGAAAAGGTCCCCTCGCCAGCCCCTAAATCTGCAATCACCATCGGGGGCATCAGGTACAGCAATGCTTCCGCCAGGCCCTGCCATGATCGCCCCGGTAAGTACTCCCGGCCGAATCGGCCCGCGAGCCCATCGAAATAGCTCCGCATCCGATCGCGCCTTCTCTCCAGGACGAGGGCCAGAGCTTCCCGATCCTGTAGAATCTCCGGGATATCGCTAGCTGCATGTCGAAGTAACTCAAGGAGTTCGCTCACAACGTTTGGGTCGTCGTCGCTAAGGCCGGATTTGAGGCGATAGAAAATGTTTTTACCCGTGCGCCGATCTTCGACTAAGCCTACGCGTTTTAATTGCGATAAGTGAGTAGAGATTTGGCTCTGGCCTTTTGCCAGAATTGTCTGTAATTCGGCAACAGACAGCTCTTCGCTCTCGAGGAGGAGCAACAAGCGCACCCGAGTGGGATCACTGAGCAGCCGAAGCGAGCGAAGAATTTGGGGCACCACTCATCAACATATCAAGATTTGTGGATATAATGGCAGACGAGGTTCAAATATGGGTACTGCAACACTGAATCGGACTGCGACGGAGTACAAGGTCGCGGACTTAAATCTGGCCGACTGGGGTCGGAAAGAAATCTCCATCGCCGAGCATGAAATGCCCGGCCTGATGGCGATCCGGAAGAAATACGCGCCGCAGCGGCCGCTCGCCGGTGTGCGAGTGACGGGGTCGCTCCACATGACGATCCAGACGGCCGTACTCATCGAGACATTGGTAGATCTTGGCGCCGAGGTCCGCTGGGCAAGTTGCAACATCTTCTCCACTCAGGACCACGCAGCAGCCGCCATCGCTGCGGCGGGCGTGCCTGTGTTTGCCTGGAAGGGTGAAACGCTTGAAGAATACTGGTGGTGCACCTACCAGGCTTTGAGCCACGCGAACGGGACCGGCCCGCAGCTCGTCGTCGATGACGGCGGCGACGTCACGTTGCTGATTCACAAGGGTTATGAGCTTGAGAACGGAAGCGACTGGGTGAACACGCCTTCCGCAAGCCTGGAAGAGAAGGTCATCAAGGATCTTCTGAAGAAGGTCCACGCCGAAGATCCGCAACGCTGGCACAAAATGGCCAAGGAATGGCGCGGCGTTTCGGAAGAAACGACAACGGGCGTCCACCGGCTTTACAAGATGCAGGAAGCCGGCACCTTGCTGGTTCCCGCGATCAACGTCAACGATTCAGTCACAAAATCCAAGTTCGACAACCTCTACGGATGCCGTGAGTCACTCGCTGACGGAATCAAGCGAGCCACTGATGTCATGGTGGCCGGTAAAGTCGCCGTCATTTGCGGTTATGGCGACGTGGGCAAAGGCTCGGCGCACTCGCTGCGCGGTATGGGCGCTCGTGTCGTCGTGACGGAGATCGATCCGATCAACGCGTTGCAGGCAGCCATGGAAGGCTTCGAAGTAACGACAGTGGAAGACACGCTCGGACGCGGCGACATTTACGTCACCTGCACGGGCAACCTCGACATCATCACGCTCGAGCACATGCAGTACATGAAGGATCAGGCGATTGTCTGCAATATCGGCCACTTCGACAACGAGATTCAAGTCGACCGTCTGAACGAAGACACAACGGTCAAGCGCACCAACATCAAGCCTCAGGTCGATATGTACACCTTCGCGGACGGGCACAGCATCTTCATGCTCGCCGAAGGAAGGCTCGTGAACCTGGGCTGCGCGACTGGCCATCCCAGCTTCGTGATGAGCAACAGCTTCTCGAATCAAACGCTGGCTCAACTCGATCTCTGGAAGAACCGCGACACCTACAAAATCGGCGTCTATACGCTGCCGAAGAAGCTGGACGAGGAAGTAGCGCGGCTCCATCTCGAGAAGATTGGCGTCAAGCTGACGACTCTGAATCCGAAGCAGGCAGAGTACCTTGGCGTTTCACCGGAAGGTCCGTACAAAGCGGATCACTACCGCTACTAATCCCTTTCCCTTCTTACATCCGGGAAGCCTTACCTCAAGGTTTCCCGGATAACCCTCAGTCAAAATTCTTTCGACGCATTCCCTTCCCCTTTTCGTATACTGTCCCTTCCACCATGCACCGAAGGGCTACCTCTCGTTCTCTCCTCGCACTCATTCTTGGATCCTGCATCATCAGCAGCTTTGCTGCTGATCCTCAGCGCGAAGCGGCGCTCAAATCAGATCTGATGGGCCAGATTGATGGCATGAAGAAGCAAGCTCAGGTGATGAACGACATGGTGTTCAGCTTTGGCGAGCTTGGATTTCAGGAAGTAGAGACTTCGAAGTACCTGACGGGCGTTCTGGAAAAAGAAGGCTTCAAAGTGGAGCGCGGCGTAGCGGGAATTCCGACCGCCTGGGTTGCAAGTTGGGGAGAGGGCAAGCCGGTCATTGCGCTGGGATCGGACATTGATTGCATCCCTCAGGCTTCTCAGAAACCCGGTGTGGCTTACCACGATCCGATCATTGCAGGCGCACCTGGTCATGGCGAAGGACACAATTCGGGCGAGCCGCTCAACCTGGTAGCTGCCATCGCAGTCAAGAAGCTGATGGAACGCGAGCATCTGAAGGGCACCATTCGCGTGTGGCCCGGCGTTGCCGAAGAGCTGGTCGGGACGAAGGCTTACTACGTCCGTTCAGGAATGTTTAAAGACGTCGACGTTGTGCTATTCACGCACGTAGGCGACAACTTGAACGTGTCCTGGGGTAGCGGGGCCCAGAACGGACTTGTCTCCGTCGAGTACCAGTTTGCGGGCGAAAGCGCGCATGCAGCGGCTGCTCCGTGGCGCGGTCATAGTGCGCTCGACGCCGTCGAGTTGATGGACGTAGGCTGGAACTTCCGTCGGGAGCACCTGCGCTTGCAGCAAAGATCGCATTACGTGATCTCGAACGGCGGAGACCAGCCGAACGTAGTTCCTCCCACCGCTTCGGTCTGGTATTACTTCCGCGAAATGGACTATCCGCACATCAAGCAGCTATGGGAGACCGGAGACAAGATGGCGCAAGGTGCGGCTCTCATGACGGAAACGAAGTTCACTTCGCGTGTGCTTGGATCGGCGTGGCCGCCCTACTTCAACAAGCCGATTGCCGAGGCGATGTACGAAAACGTCAAGAAAGTAGGATTGCCCGAATGGACCGAAGCCGATCAGTCGCTTGCTAAAGGACTCCAAAAGGAACTGAAGGTTCCCGAAAAGGGTTTGGCAACCAAGCTTGCCGATTTAGCGGGACCGATACCTGAGGAGCGAAAGATGGGCGGCGGATCGGACGATATCGGCGACATCTCCTGGAACGTCCCGACGGTCACTCTTCGCTACCCATCCAATATTCCCAATCTCCCGGGACACAATTGGGCGAACGCGATTTCCATGGCCACTCCCATCGCGCATAAAGGTGTTGTAGCCGGCGCGAAGGTGCAGGCGATGACGATGATCGACATCCTGCTCCATCCGGAGATGGTGGACAAAGCGTGGCAGTTTTACCGGACCGAACAAACCAAGGAGGTGAAGTACACGCCCCTCATTCGGCCCGAGGACCAGCCCGCTCTCTGGCTCAATCAGAAAATCATGGAGCAGTATCGGCCCGAGATGAAGAAGTTCTACTACGATCCGGACAAATATCCCACTTATCTCGATCAGCTCGGAATCAAGTATCCGACTCTGCGTTCGGATACGGCCCAGCCGAAATAGAACACTCTGCCGTGTTGTTGTTTTGAGACACGAGAATTGTGCCGTCTCGTGCGAACAGGCTCAAGCCCAATCTATCGACTGATGGGTAGTGGGCCAGTTAAGTCAGCGCCCTTCGCAGCGACTTCCTCTAACTAGCTTCCTCGGCGGGATGCAGTCATGCGTCGCATGCGCGTCATTACCGTCGAGTCGAAGCGCGCTCGCACCTTACCTGGTCTTTCTGAGAGCAAGCGTAAGGCTGCTCGCGTCGGCGTTCGCTGAACTGTTTTTATCGGAGCGAATTCAACTCGTTCCGCATCCGCGTTCAGGAGTAAGTCCGCGTTGATCTGGACCGCAATGCGCACCTCCCACGAACCCGAACAGCGCGCATCCGCTGCCCTATGGCCTGCGGTCACACCAGCGACGCTGTCCTGCGATCAAGAATCGCCGTGGAGGCACTCGCATCATCCCGCCGCCAACCCGGAACACGTCGGCAGCCCATGACATCGCCCCCTCCCGTGGTTAGCGACGAACCGAGACGCCGTGCCGTCACGAATGCCAATTCCCCCTCCCGCAGCATGGCCTCGATATCTTCCAAGCTGCGGCCCTTCGTTTCAGGCACGAATCGCATGACGAACAGGAAAGCCAGCACGTTCATCAGCCCATAAAGCCACATAGTACCCTCCCGTGGTTAGCAACTGTACCAGAGTCAACGCCGTGGCGTTCTGTTTGCTCGCCACATTAAATATAAACAGGCCACCAATCGCGAACAGACTGAGAGCCGCACAGTTCCCTGTTGCGTTAGCTTCGCCGACTCATACAACTTGCGCGAGCGTACCCGCACACACCTAGCCCGTGGTAATACCGCACAAAGCACGTCGTTCTTAGTCAGAGGGCCGATACTCAGCAACGTAGCCGAATCAGTTCAGGCGAGGACAGTTAACCATCCGCTCACTGGCCGATATCCTGACGAAACACAAGATATCGTTGCCCGTTCACCACGACTTCAACAGTACGTTCATTGGGACCGCTTCCGCAGACATAGACCGGAGTTCCCGTAGCAAGCTTAGTGAGCACGCCCACTACCTCGTTGCTCATTGCCGGCGATGAAAGTTTAACGGCACAAATCGGCTTTCTAAGTGAGATTCGTTCGAAAGAAGAAACCTGGCCATCCAACGCGGCTAATCTCTTGCTCATCCCTGATCACGTCCATCGGCTTACACCAATCTGATGTACGTGAGACTACATTCGCAACTAGGATAAATTCGGCATGTAACAACCCGTCCATTCATCTTGAGGGTCATAGCGCAATCCGCAGAACAAGTACGATTCCGGCCCTGGTATTCGCCGCAGCTTTCTGCTACTGCAAGGCGTCTAGGGCTGAAAGGGAAAAGACGTCAGTAACGATCGGATAAGTCTTTCGGCGCTATTTTTCTGACTACCGGTTTCATCAACTCCGTCTGGCTCGTGTTACGCGTGTTGTGCTCAGTTGCGTTCAGGATGAGATGCGACCGGAACACGGCGTTTGAAGCTCAACGGGCTTCCGTTAATCCATCGACAAGGATTTCTGACAAATTGGAGAGAAGCAGAAGGGCCGGATTGTCAGAGGTCCAGTCCACGTCGCGTATGTTGTCCACCGTGATTGCCATAGCGATCGGCCCGTTTTTCGAATAGATGATTCCGACGTCACTCCGGAGGTGCTCGAGAGCGCCGGATTTGCTCGCGATCGTGACATCTTTCATGTCGCGCCCGATTCCGTTTCTATCTCGCTGACGCTTTAGGATCTCAAGCATATCGTCCGAAGCGGCCTTGTTCACGAGTTCACCCCGATATAGCTTTTCGAGGATAGTGACCATCTCACGCGGGCTACTGCGGCCAATTCCCCACTTCTTGTTTTCGGCCTTTACGCCTTCGTCCGTGACACCGCTCACTTCGCTCTTCAGTTTCGACCCATCACCCAGAATCTTTCGCATCACACGGGTTTGGGTTAGACCAAGCGCGGCCATTCGCTGGTTCACAGCATTCCCGCCGATACGATCGAGGATCAAGTTGGTTGCCGTGTTGTCACTCAGTACGATCATGAGATCCACCACGTCTCGGAGCGGGAGCGAAATGTCGTCCGAAAGCTCCTGCAGAATGCCGCTCCCGGACACCTTTTCGCTTGCACGAAGTTTGATCGGCTCGGAAATCTGCAGTTTGCCTTCCGCGGCCTCAGCGAAACACTCCACCATAATGCCCAACTTGATCGTGCTGGCGGTACGCACGGGCTGTTCTCCCTGGACTCCGAAGCTCGAGCCCGTCAGCAGGTTCTTTGCGTAGAGAGTAACGGTCCCCGGGAAACCGGAGATCTTCTGATTTACTCGAGCCTGGAGTGTTTGCTCATCCGCGCCCGCTCGGAACGATAGAACGAAAAATGCAAGAACAGGGACGACGTACCGGGGCATTCCACCCATATTGCTACACACACGTCACGCATTGCGCTTGCTGAGGCACGGATGATTTGCCCAAACAAAACGTAAAGGCCAATCTGCGCAATGCGTGATGCCGATGCGAGGAGTTACCGCGATTTCAAATGTCGGCTTGTTGCGCCACTCGCGAATCGTCAATTCACCCTTGTCCAGCCGGATCCCGTATTGCTGTCGAGTGATGGCCAGCGCCTGTGTTAACTTGCCCGGTCCATTCGCAAGCCCAACAGGCGAACCGTGCCAGTTCCGACGTTCGTACATGAGCTCGAGACCCGACAACGGCTCGAGAGCCCGGATCAGCACACAACCGGGAGAACCTTCACGTTCCGCGACGACGTTTAGGCATTCATGCATGCCATAGATGAAATACACATAAGCGTGCCCTGCCGGCCCGAACATCACTTTTGTTCGTTCCGTTTTGCCTCTGGACGCGTGCGCCGCGAGATCGTCCAGGCCCAAGTAGGCCTCCGTCTCGACGATCATTCCGGCGACGCTTCCGTGGCGCAAGACACAGCCCAGCAGATTCCGGGCAAGCTCTGTCGCGGGCTGCTCAAAGTCGTGCAGACTCATGGGTTTGGTCGCCAGCGACCAGCCGTTCGTACGCCCACGGATTCTGTATGCCGGGACGTGCGCCTCTCGTTTTGGACGAAGGGGATTTGTCACGCAATGGCAAAATACGTTAGAACATTAGCACGAGCTTCAATATGAGACTTTTCACAGCCATCGAGCTGTCGCCGCATGTGCTGCTTCGCCTCGAACGGCTGCTTAGCGCCTTGAGGCCGGAAGCGCAGATCAACTGGAGTCCGTTAGACAATCTGCACATCACCACGAGTTTCATCGGTAACTGGCCTGAAACTCGCTTGGACGAATTGACGGACGCATTAGGGTCTCTGTCGCCTCGTGAAAGTTTCGAAGTCAAATTGAGACGACTTCTGCTGGTTTCCGAACGCCCGATCACCGCACGTGCTGTCCATTGGAACCGAAGCTTGCGATCCACTCCAGAAGTTAGGCGAAGATACGCGGAATTGCCTGGAACGACTTGGCATCGCCAAAGAAAAGCGTGCCTACACGCCACACCTTACACTGGCGCGTATCAAGCGCCCCGTGCCGCTGCAACGACTACGCCAGAAGCTCGAAAGCATCGAAGCTTCTAGCTTTGATGCTTTCGAAGTTCGCTCGTTTCAGCCTGTTTCGCAGCGATCCAGGGTCAAACGCCAGTATTTACCGTAAACTGAGAAGCTTCCGCTTCGAAGCCGTTCTCGCCGCCTCCTAACATCAAACAGTGCCCGTCTCCTTACCCATCATTCTGACCACTCTTTCGGCATACCTGCTGGGAGGACTTCCTTTTGGTTATTGGTTCGTTCGCCTGTCGACCGGAAAAGATATCCGGAACATGGGCAGCGGCAACATCGGCGCCACGAACGTGCACCGTACTTCAGGAGGCAAGGCGGGTATTATCGTCCTGCTTCTCGATATTTTGAAAGGGTATCTGGCGGTGCTTATTGCGGCACTCGTGAACGGCAATGACGCCGAGGCACTGGCGCTCGCGATTGTTGCCGTGGTCCTTGGACACTGCTACCCCGTGTTCCTGGGCTTTAAAGGAGGCAAAGCAGTCGCCTGCTTCGTGGGCGCTTTCCTGTATGTTGCCCCGTTGGCTCTGGCTATCACAACCGTCGCCTTCTTCGCGGTCTTCGCTCTGACCCGATATGTCTCGCTCGCTTCGATTCTGAGTGCGCTTTTCTTTCCCGTCATTCTATGGCGCCTGGGTGCTTATCCCGTCCCGATTCTGCTAGCCGGGACCACCACCGCGCTGCTCATCGTTTTCCGCCATCGAGCGAACATCGAACGGCTGTTGAAAGGCAAAGGAGCATGTGTTTAGTCTGAAGGGCGGCAAGGCGGCTTAAAGATCATGTTCCACAGCGCGGTCTCAGCGGCCCCGCTCCAGAAGCTCTGCGTATTGGGCGCTGGCAGCTGGGGAACGGCTTTATCCATCGCATTAGCCGGCCGTTTTGGCACAGTGAGTCTCTGGGTCCACAACGCCGAAAATGCACGGGCGATGCGAGCCACCCGGGAGAACCGGCGCTACCTTCCGGGATTCGCCCTTCCTCCGAACGTTTGCATCGCTACTGCATGGCGAACTTTGCCTGGCTGACGCCGACATCGTCATCAGCGTTATCCCCTCCGCCTTTCTCAGAAGCACCTTGCGAAGCTCTCCGCCCGGGTATACCAGCGAACGCAAAATTCGTGAGCGCCACCAAAGGAATTGAAGAAGGCAGCTTGCTTCGCATGTCTGTTGTGGCGCGCGAGGCGTTGGAATGGGATAGTGACAGGTTCGTTGCCGTGATCTCCGGACCTACTTTCGCAAGAGAAGTCGCGGAAGGACAACCGGCCGCAGTGATCGTCGCGTCCGAGGATATGAGCTTCGCGGAAGAGATGCAACGCACGCTCGCCACGCCGCACTTGCGGTTTTACGCCACGACGGACGTAATCGGCGTCGAAACTGGAGCCGCTCTGAAGAACGTTATTGCGATCGGTGCTGGCATTTGCGAGGGGCTCGGACTGGGCAGCAACAGCGTCGCCGCTCTGATTACGCGCGGATTGGCGGAGATTATGCGCCTTGCTGTCCGTCTTGGCGGGAACGCTCAAACCTTAAGCGGGTTGGCAGGCTTGGGCGATCTGGTTTTGACCGCCACCGGGAATCTGTCGCGTAATCGTTTCGTTGGGATTACAGCTTGGCCGCGGCCGAACAGCTTGCCGACATTCTTACTGGCGATGAACATGGTGGCGGAAGGAGTCGGCACATGCGCGGCCGCGTTCGAGTTGGGACACGGCTTGATTTAGACCTGCCGATCATCGGCAAGATGCACGAGATTCTCTTCGGCGGAAAAGAGCCACGGATGGCACTCCGGGAGCTGATGGAGCGCCCCCTCAAAGTGGAGTCGCTCAGCTTTGACGCTGAGCCGGCGGGACTCCTAACGGCTGGACTCGCGCGATTAAGTTTGCGATGCTCTAACCAGAAGAAAAAGCCGATCAGCGTTTTCGCATCCGAGATTCTGCCGTCGAGAATGGCGGAATGCAGTTCCTTGCGGCTAAACCACTTCATTTCGATTCTCTCGTCGTCCATGGGCTCCTGCTCTCCCTCCGTAAGCTCAGTGGCAAGAAAGACGTTCATCTTTTCCTCGACATAACCGGGGCTGGCCCAGAAAGCTCGTTAATTTCGTCCACTTCTTTGCGCGAAAGCCGGTCTCTTCCCGCAGCTCGCGTTTTGCGGCCTGTAGGGCGTTTTCCCCGGGATCGAGTCGCCCGGCCGGTAATTCCCAAAGCTCCTTCTGCGCCGGAAGGCGATATTGTTTCACGAGCAATATGCGCTCCTTCTCGTCGACAATCAAAATCACCGCAGAACCGGCATGCCTTACAATCGCGCGTTGAATCTCGAATCCGCCAGGATCCTTCGCTACTTCCTCCACCACCGAAAAGATCTTGGTCGTCAACAGCTCTTTTGACGAAATCACTTTCATTTCTCTACGGTAGCGGGTGGTCCGAAGCGGCGCAAAATATACTAAGGTTGCAGGGGATCTCAAAGGTTACATGTTGAAGCTGCAGTTCGGGCGAATGATGTCGATTGCCCTTCTTATCACGTCGGCAGATGCCTGGCAGTCGGTCAGGAACCCGCCGCTACGTTTCCGGCTCGTCCCGGAGTCAAGGACACAAATACGGCCAAGACACCGGACGGGCTTACTCCGGCGGCTATTGCTCGCCTCCAAACAGGATCCGGCAGCCGTTGAACGCGGCGGGAAAACCTTCGGCGACCTACTGTGCCGGTTGCCACGGGGCAGCTGCGAAAGGCGGCCCAGGAGCACCCAATCTCGTCCGTTCCCTTGTGGTTCTGGATGATGAGAAAGGGAATTTGATCGCACCGGTCATTCGTGAGGGTCGTCCAGACAAAGGGATGCCAAAGCTTCCCCTCTCCGAACCCCAGATCTCAGACATTGTGGCCTGGTTGCACGTGCGTACATACCAGGCGGGTCACAGAACCACTTACGTATTCAAGGACGTCCTGACTGGTGACCCGAAGCAGGGCGCAGCTTACTTTAACGGTGCGGGTGGCTGCAGCTCTTGTCACTCCGCCATCGAAGGACCTGGCGGGCATCGGAGGCAAATATGATCCGCTTGCTCTGCAGGCCAGGTGGATTTACCCGCGTTCGGCCCGCCGCGGCGGAAATGCGGCAGATGCGGCAAAACTAGCGCCTAAAGTCACCGTTACGCTTCCGTCCGGAGAAAAGGTGACCGGAACCCTGGACCGTATCGACGACTTCGATGTCTCGCTGAGAGACTCCGAGGGTCGATTCCATTCCTTTCACCCGCGATGGCGATACGCCC
This sequence comes from uncultured Acidobacteriaceae bacterium, assembly GCA_963744795.1. GTDB lineage: Bacteria > Acidobacteriota > Terriglobia > Bryobacterales > Bryobacteraceae > Bog-105. The sequence goes on along the minus strand of CAVUVF010000009.1, from coordinate 232,702 downwards.
AAAAATCGAAGTCGACGATCCTCTTGAAAAACATTCGGAAATGCTTGGAAAATACACCGACGCAGACATACACAACATGACTGCGTATCTTGCGAGTTTGAAATAGTCATGCGCACAAAGTTCTTACTCTGCCTTCTCCCGACCATCTGCGCTCTTGCATCCAGTCAAGAGCTCAATCCTGCTACGCTGCTGAAACCGCCAGCGAATTCCTGGCCTACCTATAACGGCGACTACTCAGGCCGGCGCTATAGCAAGCTCAACCAGATCACCTCCGGGAACGTTCACAATCTGTCGCTTGCCTGGGCCACGCGTTACACCAGCACCAACGCCGCCACTGGGCGTACAAATCAAATCCACGCCGCTGCTCGTGAACGACGTCCTTTATTTCACCGCACCGAACAACGTCTGGGCCGCGGACGTCAGGACCGGCCGCGAGCTTTGGCATTATCAATACCCTCCGAATACCGGCAGCACCATCGGGAACCGTGGCGTCGGCATGTATGAGAACTGGCTCTACTTCGAGAGTCCCGACAGCCACCTGATCTGCCTGGATGCCAAAACCGGGAAGGAAAAGTGGAAAGTTCAGATCGCGGATCCGAAGCTTGACTACACGTCAACCGCCGCTCCCGTCGTGATCGGCAACCACATCGTTGTCGGCATCGGCGGCGACCATCTCGACAACCCCGGGTTTCTCGAGTCGCACGATCCCGAAACCGGAGCGGTGCAATGGAAATGGTGGAGCACTCCGCGTAAGGGCGAACCGGGCATGGAAACGTTGGCCAGACGAATCTGCTGCCGAGCATGGCACCGGACAAACATGGATGCCGGGCACCTACGATCCGGAGCTGAATCTTTACTACCTGGGAACGGGTAATCCGAATCCGGTCATGGCCGAGAAGAACCGTAAGGGCGACAATCTGTACACCTGTTCCATCGTCGCTCTGAATCCTGACACCGGAAAGATTGTCTGGTATTACCAGGTTTCTCCCCATGACGTTCACGATTGGGATGCGCAGGAGACGCCGGTTCTCGTCGATGGTGAAATCGACGGAAAACCCCGAAAACTACTGATGCAGGCGAGCCGAAACGGCTACTTCTTCGTTCTGGACCGTACGAACGGAAAGCATATTCTGACCAAGCCCCTGATTGATTCGCTGAATTGGACGAAGGGTTTGAATGCGAATGGGCAGCCTATTCCGGATCCCAAGAAGTACCCGGCGACCGACGGCGTTCTCGTGTCGCCTCCAAGCAACGGCGCAACAAACTGGCCGGCTCCTACGTTTAATCCCGACACCGGATTGTTTTACGTAGGAACAAATCGGCTTTACAGTCTGTATTACCTGACCGATACGGACGAAAAACCTGAAGGATGGGCCGGCCTGGACAGTATGGTGGGCGGTGATGCCGGAGCTCTACTGGCGCTCGACTACAAAACCGGAAACGTCGTCTGGAAACACAAGTGGCCCAGCGGTACTGGCGTTGTATCGAACTTGTCGACGGCCGGCAACCTGCTCTTCACGAGCAACAATACCAATCTGATTGCGTTCGACGCGAAGGCGGGCAAGATCCTCTGGCATTCAGGACTAACGGCGACACCGAGCGCAGGGCCGATCACATACATGATCGACAACAAGCAATACATTCTTGTAGCCGCTGGCGACAGTTTGTTTTCCTTTTGCTTGAACACAGGTTCATAATCAAATTGAGGAGGGACAGAAGCCTTGGCAAAAGGAATGGACCGCAAGAAAGAAACGAAAAAGCCGAAAAAGAAGAAGGCCTGATCAAGAGGCCACTTCGAAGGCTCGAAGAAGGTACAGGTTCAACGACCTGTACCTTCTTTTCTGTTTAGGAATGCACTCGAAGCATCACCACGCCGTGCGAAGGAACGGAAGCCTTGTATGCGGATCCGTCGAGCTTGAGATCTTGCGTGCGACCATAGATCCCTGGCCTTCTTCGGCGCAGCTCCAAGCCCGGCATCCGACCACTTCAGAGTTATATCCGCTGTCGCTCCGCCGAGGTTGAAAAACGCAATTGCCTTGCTGCCGTCCGCGAGATCCCGGATCCAGATCTCGCTATCGCCGGACTGCGAAAGTCTCTTGCCCTGCTTTCCCGCTTTGTCCTGATCGATGGCGATCACATCGCGATTCGTCAGAATTGCCAACGTCTCTTTCGTTTGATTCTGCAGATCGTTTCCGGCTAGCAGCGGCGCCGCCAGCATTGACCACAGACTCATGTGCGTCTGGTACTCGGTGTCGGTCATGTGGCCATTCCCGATCTCGAGCATATCGGGATCATTCCAGTGTCCGGGAGCAGCGTAAGGGCGCCAGATCATTCTGGTTGAAGCCGATCTTCGTCATCGAATCCCAGGCGTCGCGGATGTCTCCTGTCGTGCGCCACAGATTTCCGCCGACGTCCGGTCCCCACTTCCACACATCGGACCTTCCGTACTGGCACAAGCTAAACACGATGGGACGTCCCACCGAGTGCAGAGCATCCCCCATCTTCTGGTAAGCCGCCTGCATGTCCTCGTCTTTGTAGATGTTGCCCGCCCCGCACCAGTCGTACTTGAGGTAGTCGATGCCCCATGCCGCATAGGTTCGAGCGTCCTGCAACTCATGCCCGTAGCTGCCTTCGTACCCGGCACAGGTGTTCGGCCCGGGAGAGGAGTAAATCCCGATCTTCAGCCCTTTGCTATGCACGTAATCGGCAAGCGCTTTCATGTCCGGGAATTTCTTGTTGGTGCGGATATTGCCTTGTGCATCGCGGTCCAATTCCCAGGTGTCGTCGATATTGATGTATTGATAGCCGGCATCTTTCATGCCGCTCGACACCATCGCGTCCGCAGCGGCGCGAACACCCGCGTCATCCACCTTGCCGGCAAACTTGTTCCAGCTATTCCATCCCATTGGCGGCGTCTTGGCCAGCCCGTTGTAAGGAACTTTGTGCAGTTCCGGAAGCGGCAAGCGTGCCGGTTTCGCGCCCTCACTCGCAGCCACCCGATGTGCGACAAGATGGGACGGCGGAGCGTTAGGCCGGAATCTGCTCTCGATCTGCAATTCATCTCCGACCAGCTTGATCTCGATGTTCATGTCCCGGGCATTCGGACGCCCGGAGTTCACCGTCAGCGTGTAAGCATCAGCTGCCCTGCAGGGGTGCTCTGCTTGATGTCGAAGTAGTTGTAGCGGAGGCGAGCGGTGCCGGTGATCTGAGAGCCTTCCTGCTTCAAATTCAGGTAGGTGCGGCGGATTGTGCCGTCCGGTTGCTCCTCCGTCGCGAGCCAATTGCCGGTTAGGTCAGCCGCCGTGCAGATCTGCAAGCCGGCTGTGACCAGTATCAATAATCGTGTCTTTGTCAAAAGCGTCCTCGGGTATGTCTCTGAGTAACAATACTACTCTCGCTTTTTCGGCACCATTCGAAGCGCAGCGGGTTTCGGCGGCCAGGACAGGCGTTGCCTCGTCTGGAAGAGAATTGCATGCTGAAGCTATGCAGATCGATGCTCGAAAAAGGCTGGGAGCACAGGCGGCCCGTCGCCGAAGGGCGCCCGTTGATCGTTGACCCGAGTGAGTCTTGCGGCCGCAAGCCGCGAGGGAACACCTCGGCCGTTCGCAACCATTTGCAACTTAAAGTGTCCGGAGTGGACAAGGAGAGAAATTGGTCGGGGCGAGAGGATTCGAACCTCCGACCTCCTGGTCCCGAACCAGGCGCTCTAGCCAGGCTGAGCCACGCCCCGTGCTTCACTAGTTTAGCAGCCCTCTTCCGGCTTCGCCGGATCTTATTCGGCCCGCTTCAATTCCTCGGCTAATCCCCGGATACCCCTTGCGGCGAAACACCTCGGCCAAACGCTGATGTTCGGGCGAACTGGACAACGCCTTTCGAAGGACGGGATCCGATGGTCGCCTCGTCGATGTCTGCTCGGCTCGGAATCCAAAGATTGCCGTCGGCAAACTCGACGTTGCTGACAAACGCCATCAGCGCGCCGATCGCTAAGGGCTGACCAGACGCGTTCGAGAAGCGGAGGGTTCCCGCTCTCGCTGGCAACGGCCGTCTCAACCGGACCGATCGGCATGGACGCCGGCACCGAACCTGCCACGAAGTCTCTGCCTCGCTCATCGCGAACGATCCAGCCCATGTCCACACTGCGAACGGCTTTGCGGGAGAGAGTTCCGCAACTCGATCCTGCGGTGTGTGGATTTCGTTGCCCGAGATCTGAGCGTCGCCGCCGATCGCCTGAACCGGCGCGCTCGGGAACGCCATGGTGTTCACCGCGATCGGAAGCTGTTTCCCCGCTCGGCCGGAGATCGCGGGTAAGCTCAAATCCCAGCTGTTGGGGGTGCGCGTCCTGCAGACCGAAATTCAGTTCCTGCCGAAGCTGATCATACTGCTGGTTGTTCAGCAGATTGGCCATGTAGCGGCGGTCGCGGCGCGCTTCGAGCTCGTAGACCAACAACGCCCGTCGCGACTTCAGCCGGTCTGGTCCGTAAGAGGAAAGATCGTTGAATACGGCGCAGTCGAGAGAGACCTGAACCATCGCGCCCTCTGTTTTCGCGGCATTGAAGGGCCGAGTCAGTTGCAGATCGAGCCGTACCGGAAACACTTCGCCCGGCCGTACATCCAGGCTGGGCACCATAACAGAACCTTTCCCGGCTGGCAGAGGTCCTGCGCTTCAACCCGAAGAGTCAAACCTGCGAGAGGCTTGGCGCTCGTGTTGCGCAGCACAAGCGAGGCATGCAGATCGAGCGCGATTGAGGCGCCCGCGTACCCGGCTGGTGCTGGGCGCAAGGCTGAAGGAAACAGTGAGGACGGGCGAGTCTCGCGGGAACTCCACGTCGAGCCACCGCGACGACTCCGATTCGGCGGAGAACGCTAAGCTCGCCGCCATGAGGGCGCCAACCGTCGCGCCCAGTCTGATCCAGCTATTGCGCATACACGCTGGTGATCGTCACCTGACCGGTATCAGCGTCCACGTATCTGCGCTTCCATCCCGGACGTACTGGATACCGAGATGACCGCAGACGGCGGATGCATCAGGGTGAGAGTTGACCCTTGCGCTCGCACCGCGACGCCATCGGGCGAAGACCGCAACACGGTACCCGTCAGCTGGGGCGCATGGTCGGCCCATTGCTGCATGGCTGCGAACATATGCTGGGTCTGTTCACGAGGGATATGGGTCACCCATCCGGCCGCAAAGAGCAGCAGGAGACCGATGACGGCCGCTGTCCAAGCGAAAATTCTCCGCCCGTGCCCGACATGATCCACACAGCGCGCCGCCGCAACTCCAACCGCGATATTCCCCATCATCTCGCGTTCCAGCCGCGACCAATCCGCGATCGCCTCGTAGCCGGTCAAAGTCTGCGCTTCCGCCTCTCTGCGTAGCTCTCCCACTGCATCGTCGAGCGAAGCGACGTATTGCTGGCAACGGTCACAGGTGCGAAGGTGAATTCGAACTTTTGTTTTTGCAAGCCACGGCAGATCCCCGCCCAGATACAACGCCAGGGATCGATGCGTCGGGTGCTTGCTTTGCGCTGTCGCGCTCAATGAGCCCCTCCTCGAGTCCAGGTAACGCTTGAATTTGATTCTGGCGTTCGCAATGTGCGAACGAACCGTGGCTTTCGAACAATTCATTTGCGCGGCCACCTGCTCTGCGGGCATATCTTCCACGTCCCGAAGAAGCAAAGCCGTGCGCTCGCGGGCCGTCAACTGCGCCAGCCCTCCATCCAATTGCAGCTTTCGTTCTCCGCGTAAAAACTGCTGTTCCGGACTTTCCATCGACGAGCTACGAGTTTCAGCTAATTCGTCGATATCCGAGAAAGAGAAGCGCTTGTTCTTACGCAGAAAATCGATGGCCGTGTTGGCCGCGATTTTAGAGAGCCAGCCGGCAGATTTGTCGAGGTCCTTTAGCTGTCCGCGGCGTTGCAGGGCCTTGATAAAGGTTTCCTGCGTAAGGTCTTGCGCATCGTCTACGCTGCCCACCATTCGGTAGATGAGCAGAAAAACACGGCGCAGGTGCTGCTGGATGAACTCGACCTGCAGGTCCGAGCCGGTTTGCACCCGGTGATCCGAAATCGGCTGGAGCGGTTCACTCATGGCTACATGCTCGTCCTCGGGAAACACCCAGGCAGTCAACCGCGAATTCGCACGATATTCGAGCGTTCCATTCCCCTATAAGGGAAAGACGCGGAGCATTCCGAAACGTGCAGGACTGCCGGAGCATGGAAGTAGTCTTAGTGTATATGAGATCTGTGGCGGTCATAGGGCATCGGAAAAACCGCTTTTGGGGCATTCCCGGAGCGCGATCTTCGGTCGCTCGCGGTGGAAGCCGTCAACCTGGCGATGGCGGATGCAGCAAGTCCCTTCCGGGAAGGTAGAAGCCTTTTATCTGGGCAATTTCGCGGGCCCATCTTTCGTCGGGCAGAACCACCTTGCTCCCTATATCGGCTCCGCTGTTGGATTCCTCGGCATTCCCTGTACTCGCGTTGAGGATGCCTGCGCTTCCGGAGGCTCGGCGTTTTTCCATGCCTGGATGAGCGTCGCGTCCGGCGTGTACGACGCCGTTGTTGTCGCGGGAGTCGAAAAGATGACTTCGCAAACCACGCCGCGTGTAACCGAGATCCTGGCGGGCGCCGGCGATATGGCAGGCGAAGGACGTGCGGGCGCTACATTCCCTGCCCTGTTCGCGATGATTGCCCGCCGCCACATGTATCAGTACGGCACGACACGGGAGCACCTTGCCGCAGTGGCCGTGAAGAATCACGCGAATGGCGCAAAGAATCCTCTCGCCCATATGAGGAAGCTGATCTCGCTGGAACAGGCGCTGGCGGGTAAACCGATTGCCGAACCTCTGACCGTTTTCGATTGCTCGCTGATTAGCGATGGCGCTGCCGCTGTCGTACTGGTTCCCGCGGATCATGCGGCGCGGTATCATTCACGATTTGCCCGGGTTCTCAGCGTCGCGCAGACCTCCGACTACGTGGCTCTTGATCGTAAAGAGGACATCACCTTCTTCCCCGCCGTCCAATCAGCGGGAAAAAAGGCATATGAAGCTGCCGGCGTTGGGCCGGAGGACATCGGGGTAGCCGAACTCCATGACTGCTTCACCATCGCGGAGATTGTGGCGAGCGAGGATCTGGGATTTGTGCCGAAGGGTGAGGGCGGCCCATTCGCAGCGGCAGGTTGCACGGCAATCGGCGGACGCATTCCGATCAATACAAGCGGTGGTCTGAAATCCAAGGGTCATCCCGTTGGTGCGACCGGAGTCGGGCAGATCTGCGATGTCGTCCAGCAATTGCGAGGTGACGCGGGAGAGCGGCAGGTGGCGAGGAACCGACTCGGGCTCGCACAGAACCTCGGCGGGTCCGGCGGCACGTGCGTAGTGACGATCCTGGAGGCGGCGTAATGGGCCCGGAAACGGAAAAGCTGGAGAACCCGGCTGACAAGCCGACGTCTAGCGAAGCGGTCGTCTACACGGAAACCGTTGTGTTCGCCCCACCGGAGCAGTATGCCGCGGACGCGCCTTATCAGCTCGCCATCGTCGAATTGCCGTCCGGTGAGCGAACGACGGTACGCATCCTGGGCAAGACGCCGTCCGAGCGAGTCTCGGTCGGCGATCGCGTCATTTTCGTGAATGACGAGGGCGGAGTACGTTACTACCGAGCGAGTACAGTACCGCCCGAGGAACAAACTGCGAACGTTCCGCGTCCGTTGGTCTAGGGAACCGCAGAGCTGGGCTCGGAACGTCCAATACCTGTTTCCTTCCAGTCTCGCGGATATCGCTCATTGTATGCAGCGTTCGATGTCGACATTGGCTCTTCTGATTTTGGCGGTCGCCCCCGTTTGGGCCCAAACCGTCGCGGTACAGGCTTTGACCTTTCCGGGGCAGGTCGAGCCAATGTCAGCTCCTCAGCCTGACGTGCCGCCCGAGCAGCGTTGCGCCGTGGGCGGACGCGTCACAAATGCGCTAACCGGGGAACCGCTCCGAAAAGCAACAGTACGCCTGACTGCGAGTCGCACGGGGGGTGGTGTCGTCGCAATGGGCGCGGCCCGGGCGTCAAGCGCCTGGCGGACAGGGCTACTCCACCTCGACCGACAGTGATGGCGCATTCAGGATCGAAGGAATCAATCCCGGCCGCTATTCACTATCCGTCAGTCGAGCCGGTTTTCTCAATACGAATTACGGCGCGAGGAAACCCAACCAGGCGGGCTCTGTCATTACCCTTTCACCTAGCGAGCAACTTACAACGCTTGTCCGTACCTTTGACACCTCAAGGCGTCATTACAGGCAAGGTCATTGATGCGGACGGAGATCCGGTGTCAGGCGGCATGGTTCAAGTGCTTGCTCCCATGTGGATGAGAGGCAAACTTCGCTACAGTCCGCGCAATAGCAGCCAGATTAATGATCTTGGCGAATACCGTATTCCGAATCTTTCTCCCGGTAAGTACTACCTTTTCGCGCAACTTCACAATAATCCCTCCGAGATGGCCGCCAGCCCCGGCAAGCCGGACGTTCGCGCAGTACGGACGTACTATCCCAGTTCCACTGCGTTTTCCGGTGCGACCCCGGTCGACATCGGCGTCGGGCAGGATGCATCCGGCACCGATATTCGTATGCAGAGCGTCCAGACATATCACGTCCGGGGACGTGTGAACGGTCTTCCTTCGGGTACCGCTCACGAGCGAAGCATGATCAGTCTGACCCCGCGCGAAGACGAGATGATGGTGTTCAACGGCGGCCAATCCAACCTTCGCCCGGACGGCAGCTTCGAGATCGCCGGTGTGGCGCCGGGCGCTTATTACCTGAATATGTTCAGTATGGCCGGACAGATCAGAAGTACGGCTCGTCAAGCTGTTGACGTTGGTGCCGGGGACGTGGACGGCGTTCTTCTGACCGTTACGCCGCCAGGATCGATCAGGGGCGTCGCGCGACTGGAAGGAACGCCTCCCGCGAATGCCGCTCAGCTTAGTGCTTCGAACCTCCACCTCAGCCTGATGCCGGCTGACATGACGGGAATGATAGGGCCTGCGCCAAACGCAAAATTTTCACCCGATGGAACATTTTCGATCGATAACATCATCCGCGGGCAAGTTCTACGTGCAAACATCCGCTCCTCCGGGCACCTATCTGAAATCGGTGCGTTTCGGCAGCTCGGAGGTCCTAGGCAAAGAACTCGATCTGACCGGCGGTGCTGCAGGCCAACTCGAACTGATTTACCGGTACGGTCCGGGAGAAGTTGACGGTCAACTCGATTCAGCACAAAACAACAGCCCGGCAGATTCGGGGAGCGTTGCTCAAATCGCCATTGTTCCGGAGCAGTTGAATGCGGACGGTACTGGAGTCCGCTTTTCAGGAACCGACGACAAGGGTACTTTCTCGATCGGTAATCTTCCACCCGGCCGCTATCGCGCCTACGCCTTCGAAGAGGTTGATTTCAACGCGCTACAAAACCCGGAGGTACTGAAGCAGCTCGAAAGCAAAACGCCTCTTTTTGAGGTGAAGGAGAATGAGAAGAAGCAGGTGCAGCTTCCTCTCATTCCACAAGACGAAGTCGCGCAGATTTATGCGCGGCTCGGAGTGCAGCCTCAATAGCGGAAAATTGCTGCGGCCGGCGCTCCGTTCGGCATCTTCTTCGTAGTTGCGACCAGCACGTTTCCGCTGTGAGTGATGGTCTGAACAACGGCGTCGTTGATCAGGTCCTGGCCACCCTCACGTGCTCCAACTGCCTGGTTCGTCTCTTCGTCAAACGTGCCCAGCGCCTCGAGCGAGTCGGCAACGATCAACGTCACAACTCGCCCGTCATGAGCAGCCGTGACGATGTCTTTGAGACGGTTCGATGCACCGCCACCCGCCTTGTGATCGTACTCCGCCAGCGCGGCGTCGAGCCTCCGTTCGTATTCGATTCGCAACCGCTTCGATGGCCCTTGCGTGCATCTCTCCGGCCTTCAGACCGTTGGCGGCTCCATGTACACCGTCGTCCACAATGTGGGGGTACGTGTTAACCGAAGCATAGAGCGCCAGCTCGTAGTCAACGCCCACCGGAACCAGCGGATCAGTCTTGCCGCGCAGAGTTTCGCCGACCCCGGCGTCAATCTGCTTGAAGAAATGCCGCAGATATTCGTCCTTGCGCTCAGCTTCCGACGTAGTGGTGCCAATCACGCCTTTCGAGCTTCCAGAAGCCATGCCAGCCGTTCCGCGCTTGATCGAGACATGGTCCGGCTTCGCCGTGTTCATGTACTCGTCGTAGCTCTTTAAGGCATTCGCACCGATAGGGACCTCTTCGGAACTGTCGAGGGTACATCGGAGTAAGCGTACGTTCTTCTGGCTCAAAGCCAGTACGTAGAACACGCTGGCTTTCGTAAGCTCCGGCAGCAGGGGCCGTACATTAAAGCACGGTCCTACTTCAGCCCGGCTTTGCACCGGCTCGTGAAGGTAGATAACCCTGAGCGTACTTTCCGCACGCAAGACCGCGATCGACTTCGCCCATCCCGGCGCGCCGTCGGTGAGTTCTTCGATGTTCTCGACAGACTTCAGGAGTGCCCGGACGTTATCCGACTTGGCCGCCCGCCGTTACTGTTTGCGGACGCGAGCAGTTCTTTCCACTCGAGGCTATTGAGTTTCAGACCCTGCTGATTCGGGGCCGTGCTTAGCGGGAGATAAAGGCTCAGACAAGGGCCAGGAGTTGCCAGCAGCGGCTTCAGGTCTTTAACACTGAAAAGTTCGGCTGGTTCTGCTTTCACGCTTTCCATACACCCTAAAGACCCCGCTGTTATCAACTCGTTACGAGGTATTCGGCGCCTTTCCGGACGGAGAACGTGTTGCGAAGGTAAGCGCCTGCTGGGCCCAGGCGCTTACCCGTACAAACTACAGCTTAGGAGTGACCTTCCGACCCACTTGTGGGAGCGACGTTGGTTGCCTCGCCGCCGTATTCCTTGTCTGCGTCGGCGTTTCGGCCGAGCAGACGCAGAGCCGCCGACGTAACATGTTCGGCAGTGAACCCGAAGTTCTTCATGATTTCACCTCCGGGAGCTGACGCGCCGTAGTGGTCAATGCCGATGATTACGCCTTCGTCACCGGCCCATTGCGCCCAACCCATTGTGGATCCCGCTTCTACCGTCACACGCTTTTTGATGCTCTTCGGGAGGACGCTTTCGCGGTATTCGAGGGTCCTGCCATTTGAAGAGCTCCCAGCTCGGCATGCTGACCACCCGAGCCTTCACGCCATATCCCTGGAGCTTCTCGTAAGCCTTCATGCATAACGAGACCTCCGAGCCGGTTCCGATGAGAATCACCTCGGGTGTACCGCCTTCGGCTTCGGCGATGATGTAAGCGCCTTTCGAAACGTCGATGTTCTTCGCCTTGCTGCGATCGAGATGCGGAACATTCTGCCGCGTCAGGGCGAACAGCGTTGGTCCGTTGCGTTCTATAGCAACCGCCCATGCTTCGGCCGTTTCGGTCGCGTCTGCAGGACGCAGAACGACCAGATCCGGGATGGCGCGCAACCCGGCAATCTGCTCGATGGGCTCGTGAGTTGGTCCGTCTTCTCCGACGCCTACGCTGTCATGGGTGAACACATAGAAGACTTTCAGCTTGCTGAGAGCTCCCAAGCGAACGGCGGGCTTCATGTAATCGGAGAACACGAGGAAGGTCGCGCTGAACGGAAGAACACCGCCGTGTGCCGCCATTCCGTTCACGGCCGCACCCATCGCATGTTCACGTACGCCAAAGGCCATGTTGCGCCCCGCATAACCCCAAACGCCGCCTACCGCACCCGCGCTCGAAGGGCCGCCGAACTCCGGCGGTTGGAAATCGCCTTCACCCTTTAGGGCAGTGTTCGTTGAAGGATTGAGATCAGCCGATCCGCCGATAAGGTTCTGAAAGTGCTTCGCCAGCGCATTCATCACCTGTCCGCCAGCCGCGCGAGTGGCGATGGGCTTGTCCTCGGGCTTCCACTTCGGCAGATCTGCTTTCCAATTTTCGGGCAGTTTGCCGGAAATGAACAATTCCAGTTCGGCCCCCTCTTTCGGAAACGCGCTCTTGTATGCAGTCAAACCGCTTCTGCCACTCGGCCTGCGTCTTTCCGCCGTTTTCGCCAGCCTTGCGGAAGAAGTTGACTGCGTCCTCGGGCAGATAGAACTTTTCGTTGCTGCCCCAGCCAAGAGCCTTCTTTGAAGCGAGCAACTCGTCTTCTCCCAGCGGATTTCCATGCGCTTCGAAGCTGTCCTGCTTCTTCGGGCTGCCGTAACCGATGTGAGTCCGAACGAGAATCAGGGACGGGCGATGGGTTTCGCGCTGCGCCTCTTCGATTGCCTTCGAGACTTCCTCGACGTCGTTGCCTTCCTCTACCTGTACCGTGTGCCACCCATATGCTTCAAAGCGCTTCGCGACATCTTCGGTGAACGTAAGGCTTGTGGCGCCGGCGAGCGAGATCAGATTGTGATCGTACAGATAGATCAACTTGCCGAGTCGAAGATGGCCGGCTAAGCGATGCTGCCTCCTGCGTGACACCTTCCATCAGGTCACCATCCCCGCATATCGAGTAGGTATAGTGGTCGATGATGGTGTGACCCGGCCGGTTGAAGCGAGCGGCCAGCCAAGCTTCCGCCATCGCCATGCCAACGCCGTTTGCAGAAGCCCTGGCCCAAAGGGCCGGTCGCGACTTCGACACCGACCGTGTGTCCGCGTTCCGGATGTCCCGGTGTCTTGCTGCCCCATTGCCGGAAACGCTTCAATTCATCGAGCGGCAGATCGTACCCGGTCAGGTAAAGCAAGCTGTAAAGCAGCATCGAACCATGGCCGGCAGACAGCACGAAACGATCACGGTCAAACCAGAGAGGATCTTTGGGATTGAACTTGAGGTATTTCGTCCATAGCGTGTACGCCATCGCAGCAGCGCCCATCGGCATTCCCGGATGGCCGGAATTCGCCTGCTGTACGGCATCGGCCGAAAGAAAGCGAATTGTGTTGATGCAAAGATCTTCTAAAGTTTGCGTTTCTGTGGTAGGCAAGGTAAGTCTCTCCTGATTTGGACAACGACCGGGCAATCTTGTGACGTCCGATATCGGCTGAATAACCCAAACTCCGACTTTACAACGCGCAGCTTCGTTATCCTTAGAATTTCGATGGTATTGCGAGCAGTTGTTCTGCTGCTGCTCCCTCTGATTTGCCTTCCGGCGCAGAAGAAAAATCAAAAGGGAGAAGAATCACGCCCTAATCCCGCGGCAGCTTCGCCGCAATCATCCACCTTGGCGTCCTGTCCGGCAGGCGGGCCTTTGGGAGTCGATGGAACTCCAGGTTGTTTCCGGCAAGCACGAACCTTTGCCGTTTCTGAACATCGTCCATCTTACGGAAGGCGACGTCGTCAAGTACACGCCACTCGATCGCGGTCGCGAGAAGAGAAGCGGCGACGTCTCGCTGGTGCTGGTCCCCACGAGAATCTCCGGAAAAGAGGAACTGATCATCACTGACCCTCGCGAAGCAGCGAAGCCGCAGCAGTGGGAAATTCCGCAAACGATCGCTCTGGCCGTTTTCGTTTACGGACCTCAGGGTCTAAGCAAAAAGAAGGTCAAGAACTTCCTTTCGCAGGATGAGTCGCTGGTGGCACAACTCGCGGAATACGCCGACAAGACCGCGCAAACGCAAGCCCTGATCTCGGCGCTTGTCGAACGCTTCCAGTTCGTCCGCGAGCGTCAACGCTGCGCTGAGCGGATTCGCTTCGCAATACGGTGTCTCCGTCCAACTCGACAAGAGCCGCGCCTCCGGCGACGCAAGCTCAGGCGCTTTTCTCCGCCATGAATCCGCAACTTGCCAACTACAATCCGGTGGCAGGCTCGACAGCGGCCGTCGCCGGGCAGACCGCAAGCCTCGCCACCGCCGCTGCGTCTCTATTCTTCGGTAGTCCCGGTGGGCCTGCTCGCCGGCGGCACTTCCATGTTGTTAGGCCTGCGATCGATCGCGTTCCCCGATACCCAGTTCCGATCGTCGTTTCCGCAGCAAATGGCAGGGACAACTCTCAATTTGTGCGGAGACCGGGGCACGACGCCGGCTCATACACGCCTTGCCTTCATCTGGGCGAGCCGTATCCCGAACGCATCCAAACCGAAGATTGAGGTGAAGGGATCGAACTTCATCCCGGAAGGACAGAAATCGCCAGTGATCGTCGCCATGGCCGACGGAGACTGGAAATTCCTGCAGCGCGCCCGCCAGTGGTATCTGGCGAGTCCAACCGGCGAACGCAGAAACGTGAGCGTTCTGAAACTCGAAAACCAGAAAGCTCTCGAACTTGACCTGACTAAAGACTCAATTGGGAACGGGCGAATACAGTCTGGGCGCGTACTGGGATTGGGCCCAATTTGACGTGGAAGGCAGGGTGCACGTGCTGCCGCTGAGCGATTTATCCGCCGCCCGTCTTCAACCCGAATCGCAGGATCGCCTTGTTGCGAAATCAGGCAAGATCCCGGTTACGCTGACCGGGAGCGACTTCGAGTTCGCAACAAAAGTTCAGATCAAGAAATCGGCCGACGAGTTCGCATTGCCACAGGATGCGCGTTTCATTCTGCCCAAAGGCTTGCGAGAAGGCCCGCAGAAGCAGATGGATGTTCAGATCGACGCGGCCAACCTGGAACCGGGAGCGTACCAGTTGCTGATCGAACAACAGGGCGGTGCAGTTGCGACGGTACCGGTCACCATACTGCCGAACCCGCCGAAGCTGACGAATCTTCCGATCATCGCTAACCAGGGCGCGGGCACACAGCACTATGTTCTGAAGGGCGAACGGCTTGGAGACGTACTCCGAGTCGAGGCGCAAGGAGCGACAGTTGAGCTAGGTGCGACCAGCGCCGGCGAGACTGAACGAAATGTGACCGTTCAGCTTGACCGACGCCACGACAGTCCAAATCGCAGGCCATTAAAGTCTATCTGAAGAACCGCACTGCGCCGTTGACTTTTCCTGACGGCATTGAGATTAGCGGTCCGCTCCCCGTGATCGTGAGTTCGAAGCTGTCGCCGCCGGCCAGCCTCGCCGTGACACTCCGGCCTTCGGAATTCCCGGCGGGCGCCACTCTTTCGGGGATGCTGGACGTGAAGAATATCTCGCCAACAAGCGCGCTTAGCCTTTCATGCGCGGCCGGCAACTGGCAGGGTGCCACTCTGACGATTGGAGGCGAGACATCGAACTGGAGTTTGCAGCAAATCTCGCCCGACCAACTGTTCTTCTCCTATGACACCGGCTCCATACCCGCGGGCTGTGACCTCGAGGGCCGAATCGATAACGGCAAGGAGGGCCGCTCGAAGACCTTTTCCCTGGCCAAGCTCGTCAGGATCCCGAAGATCGACTCCATCGGATTCGCCTCCGAGTCCCAACCGGCGCCTTCGCCTGGTTTGTCTGGTTTTTACCTGGAAGGCAAGAACCTGGAAATGATTGCGCGAGTGGCTTGGGATTCGGCGCCCCCGACGGACGTTGCGGCACTGCCGACCCCGATCATGGGGGAAGGTCAGCGGCAACGCCTGTCCGTCTCTCTGCCCCAACCTACTGAGCCCTCTTCGACCCTGACGATTTGGCTGCGGGGAGACGGAGACGGCAGACCCACTTCGATGAAATACGAGAGCCCGGTCGCAGCGCCTCATCAGCAACTCGATTAGTGCTTTATATTAGGGACAATTGACCAACTTACCGAATCTGCTGACGCTGTTTCGCATCTTCCTGGTGCCGCTCCTGGTCGCGGTGCTGGTGCAGCAGAATTTCAGCGTCCGTTGGAACGGAAGTCTCCTGCTGGCGAACGACTTTTTCGCCCTGCTGGTCTTCCTGGCAGCCGCGGTCACGGATCTGCTGGACGGCTATCTTGCGCGGCGGTGGAAGCAAGTCACAACGGTCGGTACGCTGCTCGACCCGGTCGCGGATAAGCTTCTTATCTCAGCCGCTCTCATTTCCCTGGTTCAGATCCGGCTCCTGCCCGGCTGGATGGTGATTCTCATCATCAGCCGCGAATTTGCGGTGTCCGGACTTCGGAGCATAGCGGCGGCAGAAGGATACACGATCAAAGCCGGCGAATTAGGGAAATCGAAGATGATGCTGCAGGTCTTAGGCGTCGTCCTGATCATGCTCTCGATTCGCTGGCCCAACCTACACCGGATAGCGATCGCAACCATGTGGGCTGTGGTTGTGTTCGGGCTGGTCTCGGCAGTGGATTACTTCCGCAAGTTCTGGCGCAAGGTGGACCTCAGCATCAAGCTCCGGCGTAGAAACGAGTTGCTGGCCCTGGAGCGACAGAAGCGGCGGCTGCGGAAAGCAGCAGGCGCGACAGAGTTCAGGGCTGGAAAGCAGCAACAGGCTTCATCAGTTCGAAGGTCTGGATAAACGAAGTCAAAGCAACGTTTCCCGGCGGCTGGACAATCCTGTAGTTGTCGCGTGTGAAAACAACGTCGCGGACCTGGCCGCGCGGCCCCACAACGCCGATCGGCTTGCCGTTGAAGACCAGGGTGATTCCACCAGCATTACCCGTCCTGATCCGTCCTCGTTCATGGCCTTCGAAGCTTTTCTTCTGCTCCGGCTCAAGCGTTCCGCTGAATGCCTGCCTGCCGTCGGCCGTCACTGATAACCAGGTCGGTTCCAATGCAGACAGGTCAACGCGATATCCATTCGCAAGTTCTTCGGTTGAGGAAGCGCCGCTGGAGAGGGTTGAGCGTGAAGCATTCTGACTTCCGCCACTCTGATCCAAGGCAGATTTCTCCGCCGCCATTCCCTTCACCTCTCGCGATAATCCGGCTAAAATCACCTTTCGCGTTTTCCCAGAAAGCGTAAAAGCCCGAGCAGCAGACCAAGGCAATGGCGAGCGAACCCAACGAAAACAGCCATTTGAAGTTGCGCGGTCGAGATGAGCTTCGAATCACCGCACCCTTCGCAATCCGCTCATCCTGACCCGGGAATTAGCGGCTCCGGTATTTGCGCCAAAACGCTGTCCATTAGCGGAGAAAGCGTGCTATTTCTATCTGCAAGAATCCTTGCAAACTGATGGACAAAGCTCTTGTAGAAAAAGGCGGAAGGTATGACGGAGATCTCGTCATCCTCGATCGCCTGGAGATGGCGGATTGATATTCGCGTATGCGCGCTAATCTCCTCTAGACTGAGTCCAGCTTGAAGACGCGACGCTCGAATAAGTTTTCCGACTGACTGCATAAAGTTAAGCCGCAGCTTCGGTTGCATCGTTATATTACTACAGCCTTTCGCGGTAGTACAATTTTCGTTTGTGCAAATTTTGCAGCTCGTCGCGTCTTAGCGTGGATAGGCTGTGTCTCGCTTGTCCTGGGCGCCTCTCAGCCTGGCTTCCGGCTTCTGAGTTTCGCGGTGCTGCCGCTATGGCGGAAACCAGACGGGCGGTCTCTTTCGGCCAACGCCCGTCCGGTTCTGCCAACCTGAGTCAAGCTTCGCGACTGGATCGAATCTCAACTGAAGGGCGATCGGCGGCGAACTCTCTACCGACTCCTTCCAAGGACAAACTCCCTCCGGCCCCATTCCGATGACGAACTTGATTGTGAAGTTCGCGGGGACGTCGGGGAAAGCCATCGTGGTCACGGGCCACTACGATACGAAGAACATCCCGATGGTCAAGTTCCTGGGAGCTAACGACGGCGGTTCCTCGACCGGGTTCCTGCTGGAATTTGCACACGCGATCGCTACGGCTAAGCATCGGGACGACATCTACGTGGTTTTCTTTGACGGCGAAGAGGCGCTCGGAACCTGGACCGACACCGATAGCCGCTACGGCAGCCGCCATCTGGCAGCCAAGTGGCTCGCCGACGGAACGCTTCCCCGCATCCGTGCGCTGATCAATGTCGACATGATCGGCGATAAGGACCTCGATCTTGCTAACGACGACAACTCTTCCCAGTCGCTTGCGGACAAAGTTGAAGAGCGACAGCGGATCGTCTAGGCTACAGCAAATTTCTGCGCAGTGATGCGGGCGCGATCGACGACGATCACAAGCCGTTTGCCGAGTTGGGAGTGAACGTACTCGACATCATCGACCTCGACTACGGGCCGAATGGCGGTTACTGGCACACAGCGGAAGACACAATGGACAAATTAAGCGTCCGCAGTTTCCAGATCGTAGGCGATCTGACGATGGCTCTCGTCAAGGATCTTGACGCGGGAAGTTAGTTCGCGGGTTTGCCTGGTACAGCGGCGGTCTGAGCTCCGGTCAATTCCGCATCGATGACCGGCTTCAGAGAAGCAAGCGTAACTGGACCGTTATAGCGCTGGCCGCTGATAAACAGCGTGGGTGTCCCCTCGACGTGAGCCCGATCGCCATCCTGCACGTCACGAACAACCGTTTCACGCACTTCGGTGGAATCGATGTCCGATTCAAACTGATCCATGTTCAATCCGTTCTGCTTAGCCAGAAGCATGATGGACTTGCGCGAAAGATCATTCCGGTGAGCAAACATGGCGTCGTGCATGGGCCAGAACTTGCCCTGCTTGTGCGCGGCGATCGGCAGCCGCGGCGGCAAGATCGGCTTGCGGATGGGTCTCGAGCGGAAACTGTTTGAAGATCAGCTTAATCTGCGTGGGATAAGCCTTGAGAAGCGCATTGATCTCGCCGATGGCCACCGCACAGTAGGGACATTGAAAGTCGGAAAATTCGACGATCGTGATCTTGGCGTTTGCAGGACCCACCGAAGGCGCACCTGCGACCGGAATCTGGACAGCATCGTCAAGCATCTTCGGCTCTTGCAGGTGAGCCCACTTCGAGGCGTCGAGCTGCGGCGAACGTTTCCGCTTTCTCTTACCGGCCTTCACGGATTCCACAACCGTAATCGCCAGATTTGTGCTGTACGCGCAAGCCGGATCCATCACTCGACACTCGGCGAGTTTCATGCTGCAGCCGCAGGAGCAAGGGCGCTCACGAAGAATCTCGAGAACACTTACTTTTTGCTTGGCCGACAGGCCGCTGAGATCGACACCCGGCAATGTTCGCCGAGGTCTTCCAATCCACTGCTCCCGCTGCTTGCAGGACGAAAATTGCCAAGCCGCTGAGCAGAGTTGCAATGGCGAGTCGAGCCTTCATCCTTCTATTGTATGGGGGAAACCCGTTCGCGATTCGGCCAGCCACGGCGCGACCTCAACTCTGGAATCGAGACACGACCCAGCGGCCGGCCGCCTCGTCGTATCTGAACGTGACGGTCGCGTCCAACGCTCGCGGACTTGGCTTTCCGCCGCATGACACGATGTGATCCACGTCAACCTCGGTCGGATGGGAAGTCTGGTCCGGCAGATCGAGCTTGTAGCCGCAAGTCGGGTTTTCTTTCTGGATGTGGATCAGCCAGGTCTTGGCCTTCGCGTTGAACTGCAGCAAGCTTGCGGCGCTCTGCGGCGTAAGCGCAGGTGTCTCTGGCTTTGGCGGACTACACGAGCCGATACAAATAAGCCGAGAACGAAAAGAGACTTGCTTCACCCGGTTGCATCGTAACACTCACAGATCCGCTGAAGACACTAGGAGATCCGTGCGCCGGGCACGGTAAGGTGGTTGCTGAGGCCGCCGGACGCGACATGCGACGTGAGAGTGAACATTTCGGCGATCGTGGAACTGGATCTGCTATACATGGCGCGGCGGCTCAAGGACGCATTGAGACTTGAAGAAATCCTGACCGCCGCAGGTGTCGATTACCTGATCGAAACCGGCACCTACACGGCCGGCTTTCTCATGAAGCGCGATTTGGCCGGCGCCTTCTTTTATGTCGCGCCGCAAGATCTGGCTGCCTCCCAGTCGCTACTGTCGGAACACCACTTTCAACCTTACGTACCCGAGTAGGGCTCTGTAGCAGGTTGCGATTGTCGCAGATTCTCGGCCATCTGCTCAGGCGCAGTATCCGCGAGAAACGTGCCAAACCCGGTTTCCATTGTGGCGAGATACTTCAGCTTGTTAGCCGCCCGTTGAAGCGGCAGAAACTGGATGTGGAAATGGTAGGGCGCCTCGGCATTTCGCAAAGGAGCCTGCTTGACGGCCATCATCAGAGGCAGCATAAATCCGTACAGATTGTCGTACTTCTGGCGGATGATGCTAATCAACTCTGCCAGATCCTGCCGCTCTCCATCGGTTCAAGATCCATCAAGGTACGCACGTGCCGCCGAGGGTAAATCGCCACTTCAGCAGGAAAGCGCGCGGCATAAGGAACGAAAGCGACGAAAGAAGCGTTTGCCGCGACTATTCGTTCGCGCGCCTTCAGTTCTTCCTTCAAGCAGCTCGCAGAATAGGCAGCCGTCCTTGTCTTTCGCCGAGAATTCCAGCGCCGCGGAGAGTTCCTTCTCGACGGTCGGCGGGATGAATGGCATGGCATAGATCTGGCCGTGCGGATGAGGCATGGTGACGCCCACCGCCTCCCCTGAATTCTCAAACGGCGCTACGAACGCGATGTCCGGATTCTGCGAGTGGAATCTGGTTCGCTCTGCCCAGAGATCCACGACCTTTCGCCAGTTCTCGACGCTTAAGCTTCGATGGCGGCAGCGTGTGCTCGGGCGAGTAGAGAACCACGTCGCATGCGCCGCGAGCCCCGGTAGACGCAAAAAGCGAGGGCTGGGGATCCGGGTCAAAAGGATCGGCATCGGGACGAGAAGGCCGGGAAATCGTTCGGGTAGAGATAGACGTCGTAGTTGTCTGGAACCTTGCCGGAACCCGGATCGAAGGGACACCAGTTGGCCGGCATCTGAGGCCGGTTTTGACGAGCCGTTGTAACGACGACCCATTGCTGAAGGAGGGCATGCCACCGTAGCTGATGCATTGTTTATTGGATAGGATTGCCGACGGGAAGTGTGACAGTGTTACTTTGCACGTCGCCTTGAGAAAGCATCAGGCGAGCTGCACTATTGGCGGGAAGGTCGCCCGGCAGAAGCACCTCGACCTGATAAATCCCAATCGCGCCGCGCGGAAGAATGGCCGAGACGACTTGCAGCGGCTGGCCGTCGATCTCAGCCTGTACGTCCGATGAGCAACGTTTCCGGCTTCGCCCGGGTAAGGTTGCCCGGCGACCGGCGCTGTAGTTCCGTCCGGATCAAGCACCGCGCCCAATCCGCTTGCCCATAGCACGACCGGCTGCCCGGGTCGCGCCGGTTCCATCGCAGTTACAGGGCTTGACGTCTCACCTGTCTCAGAGTTGACGTGGACTAACATTCCGGCTCTCGGCTCCGGACCAGCAAACGCGAGAATACCGGGAGAAACGGAGCGGAACTCGACCGAGACGGCGTTGCTGAAGGCTGCGCGGCCAGGCGCCGAGGTCGTCCCGAATGGCAAGACTGGCCGGAATCTGCACCGCGCAGTTCGTACGGCATCTGGCACCGGATCTCATTCGGACTGACCGAAAGGAGCGGAAGGCGGACGGCCATTCAGAAGCACTTCGATCCCTGCCAGAGAATCAGGCAATGCGTGTTCGCCGTCATCAACCGCAGTTTCCGTCCGGCTGGCCATGTTCTCACCTTCGATGGTCACGAGTGTGCCTGGCGCAAGAGGACCATGAATGCCCGTTGCAGAATTCAGGACCGACTTCTCGGACAGCGAAAACTCCGAAGGTGTAAAAACCAGCACGCGATGAGCTGCAGCATCCGCGACGAACAGATTCTTGCCATCCGAGAGCGAGGGCGGACGGGCGTCGCGATCCGTCCGGGAGCAGGCGCCTTGTCCGAATAACTGTTCATATCCGGCTGGCCCAGAACGACATCCGCCGGTTGCGCGCCGCTCGTCGGAAGCGAATTCCAGATCAAAACCCGGTGAAGAGCGGCATCACCGACGAACAGCCGGTGTCCGTCGAGCGCCACCGAGACGGGCTCAACCAATGTCGCTGCGGACACCGGAGTTCCCGCTTCGGTTCCCGACCCCAGAATCACATCGGGACCGGAAGCCGCGCCCGCGGATCTACTATCGCGCCAAAGAAGGACGCGATGACTGGCCGGATCGGCGATCGCAACCGAATTAGCGAAAGTGCTAACGCGTGAAACTCCAGAGATAACCGACTGGGTACGACCGACGATGGGACTGTCCAGGCAACACGGCGAGCGGCTTGCCGGACGATTCCGATCTGTCTCGCCCAGAGACTCAACAAGCGTCGAGACGTCGTACGACAAGACACGCTGGCCCTTGTCCGTGACGAACAGTTTGCCGCCGGCAAGGGAAAGAGCCGTTGGCGTGATTCCTGCCGCTACCGAGGAAAACGAAGACTGGCCAATCACCGCGCTGGCTGCTTGGCCGGACCGGAAATCACTTGAGAACAGAAGCGCCGGAACGAGTAATGATGAGAACAGCGCGGCGAATTTCGATCCATTGCGATGTGCCTCATCCGGCGAGGCTCAATCTACTTCTTCTTACGATTGTAGGTTGCTTTCACGCGGGTAGACATACCGCCCCGCGCCGCCCAATCCCCGATGACGGTGGCTTCCACGGGATCTGCGGCTTTGACGACATCCGCCAACATCCGGTTAACGGCATTCTCCTGAAAAATTCCCAGATTCCGATACGCCAAAGTATACATCTTGAGCGATTTTAGTTCCAAACAGAGTTTGTTCGGGATGTAGATCAGACGAAGCGTACCATGATCAGGCAATCCGGTTTTCGGGCACACGGAAGTAAACTCCGGCATCACGATTTCAATCTCATAGCCCGAGTACTGATTGGGCCAGGTCTCGATGTCCGGCAGATCAGCATTGACGCCCGCTTCAGCGTGCTCGTCCGTGTATTGGCGATTCTTGTTCATTCTTCGATTAATCTTATGGGAGAGAAGGTCGAGAAACAGACCTACGTCGGTGACGACGCCCGACCGCCTGTCCTGTTCCTCGGTCACTCACTTTCGTGAGCACTGCGGGATTGATATCGACGCACACGATCTTTACCCAGGCAGGAAGCATATTTCCTGTTGCAATGGAATGAAGCATCGAACTCAGGCATAGAACCAGCCCCGCATCCTGTAACTGGGCAGCGTAGGCATCCTGGGCGGCGTTCATGTCCGTAATGACGTCCGGCAGCGGCCCATCATCGCGCAGGCTACCGGCAAGAACGAACGGAACGTTCGCCTTGACACACTCGTACATCACGACCCTTCGTGAGGCGGCCCGATTCAACTGCCTGCCGGATACCGCCCGCATGATAGATGGCGTTGATCGCACGCATGTGATTGCGATGCCCATGCTCTTCCAGACGTCCGTCCTGGGTTCGGACGCCGAGCGATGTTCCGAGTAGCGCCGATTCGATATCGTGAACCGCGAGAGCGTTCCCGGCCAAGATGGCGTCAATCCACCCGTGGCGAAGCAGCTTCGTCATCGGCCCGCAACCGCCCGTATGCACGACAACAGGGCCGGCAACAGCAACGATCTTCTTCCCGTCTTCCCGGACCTGTTTCATCATGGCCGCCGTTTGCGCGACCGCTGTTTCCACCTGACGCTCGGACGAAATTTCATTGCTCATGAACGAGAACGATAAGCGATCTCGCTCTTTGGCCTCCGGGATCACCCGGATACCTTTCATGCCGACAACGATGGGATCCCCAGCCTTCAGATCACGCAGTCGGCGGCACTCCGCACGTCCATCATCGACGACGATCATGGCGTCCATGCGCTGCTTTCCTACCTCGAGCCACTGTCCACGACTGCGCACCAGCGTGCGTTGATTGGTCGTTGAATAAAACTCCTCGGGCGCACAGCGGTCGCATTCAGCCGTTTTGAGTTCCGCATCACCAGAGTCGACGGGAGCGCAGCCGAGACCCAGTAACTGGGTCATCATGTGCTCCATCGCGTCCCCCGACGGAGCCGTCACGCGCAGGCGGAGAGACGAAGGCTCACTGTTCGTGCGCCCGATCGCGAACTGCTCGACTTCGAAGTTTCCGCCGAACTCGACAACGGTGTCGAAGATCCGCTCCATAATGTGCGAATCGATAAGATGGCCTTGCGCCTCGACCACCTCGGATGGCAGCGAGCTCTTCGACTGAGAAGTATTCGCCATTGCGCTCAGACGTGCGTCAGAAACACGGGGAGACCTTCTTTGTTGGCGTAATTCGGCCGATATCGCTCGCGTGTTGTACATCTTTTCGATGTCCACGTGACGAGGTCCCAGCTTCGGATCCGGAATCGGCACCATCGCAAATTTCCCGTCGGAGATGGAGGCCATCAGTCCGGTCTTGTGCGATGTGATCGAGTCGTATGCCATGGTGCCGAACGTCGCGGCGACCAAAGTGTCCAGGAAATCAGGCGCACCGCTCCGCAGATCGTAAGTCAAATCGCTGACAACGGTCTCGGCCTTCATCTTCTGCACTACTTCGTCGCTGAAGGCCTCGGCAACGCTGAATTTCTTCCGGTGGCCGAAAGCGTCGGGCTCGCCGTACTCTTTCGTCTGGTACCCATTCCACCCGAGCACCTTCGGAAAGGATCACCAGGCAATAGTTGCTCGGGTTGTTGCGGCGTCCGTGCTCAGCAAGTTCGATCATGCGATCGAGATCGAATTTGTATCCGGGAATCCCGCAACGGATGGACGTGACGTAGGCGGTGTAGAGCGCCGTGTAGCCGGCGTCCCGGCCAAACACACGAAAGATGCCGACCCGTTCGTGCGAACCGACCGTTGTGCGCTGCCGCTGAATAGCTTCTTGCGCACGCGAAATGGCCGTCGAGAAGCCGATGCAGTATTCCGTATTTCGCACATCGTTGTCCATCGTTTTCGGAATTCCGATGACCTTGAATCCGAGCTTGTCTAGAGTTGCGGCGTAGCTGAGAGTGTCGTCTCCGCCGATCGCGATCAGATGATCGATTTCGAGCCGATCGAGATTGGCCAGCACACGCTTACTCATGTCGTAAGTCGTGGTCTTCACGCCGTCCTTCACCGACTCCGTGGCCGGGAAAGCCTTCACCTGTAAGAAATCAGGAAGCTTCTTCATCTTGGACGGATTGGTCCGGCTGGTGTGAAGAAACGTGCCGCCCGTTCGATCGATAGTGCGGGTATTGTCGCGCGTGAGTGGAATCGTGAACCGCTTTACGCTTTCAGGGTCGTCGAAGTTGATGTCCGTCAGACCCTTCCAACCGAGACGAATGCCCGTTACCTGATGGCCATCGCTCGTGCTTCGGTAAACGACGTTCTTGATGACAGCGTTCAGGCCCGGAACATCGCCGCCGCCGGTCAAAATCCCAATCTTCTTGCCAGACATTAGTCTCCTCTCCAAAACTCGCGTACCGCTGAAATTCCATCTTAGCGTCGCGAGAAGAAGCGAGGAGATGTGAGCGGAGCAGCTTCGGCTAATGAGCGGCTCAGCGGCCGCGAGTCTAGACCCACCAGGCGGCTGCGGGTTGTTCCCGAATCATGATCTGGTTCAGGAATTCGGCCGCTTTTGTCAGTCCTTCGTCGGGCGACATCAGCGAGTCTTCGTGCTCAATGGACAGAACGTAATCGTAGCCGTACATGCGCAGCGTGGAGATGAACTCCTTCCACCAGCCATACGGATGGCCGTAGCCGCAGGTGCGGAAAATCCAGGATCGGTTTCGCTCGTCCGTATATTTCTTGGTGTCGAGAACACCGGCCTTTGGCAGATTGAAGTCGTAGATCTGGGTATCTTTGGCGTGGACGTGGAAGATCGCGTCCCCGAGCACTCGAACTGCCTTGATGGGATCGATACTCTGCCAGAACATGTGGCTCGGATCGTAATTGCAGCCGACACTATCGCCCGCGATCGAGCGGAGCTTCAGCATCGTCTCCGGACTGTAAACAACAAAGCCCGGGTGCATCTCGATCGCGATTTTCACGCCATGATCTTTGGCGAATTTGCCGTGCTCCGTCCAAAACGGAGCAACTTTCTTCTCCCACTGCCAATCGAGCAGATCCAGATATTCCGGAGGCCATGGGCAGGTCACCCAGTTGGGATATTTCGCCGTGTCGCTATCTCCGGGACATCCCGAGAAGTCGATGACCACTGGAACTCCGAGTTTTGCCGCCAGTTCCACCGTTCGCTTGCTGGTATCGGCATAGCCTTTGGCAACAGCCGAATCAGGATGAAGCGGGTTGCCATGAGAGCTTAGTGCGCTGATGCTGAACCCGTTATCGTCCAATTGTTTCTTGAACTCGGTGAGTTGCTTCTGGTTGTCCAGCATGGAGAGTTTGCAATGCGGATCTCCAGGATAATTGCCGGTTCCAAGTTCAACAGTGGTGATGTTGAGCGCCTTAAGCTTTTCGATTACTTTTTCGAGCGGAAACTGCGACAGCAACGGGGTGAAACATCCAACTCTCATGAGCGAAAGCGTACCACAGGAACTGCCGCTTGCCAGATCGCTAGCTGAGCGGAACGAATAGCAAATTCGCGAGCAAGCCAGGCGCCCGCGACGCAGAAAGCCCAAGGCGGCTTTGTACTCCTCATTTTGCCTGTAAAGACTCCAGGAGAACTTGCGCGGACGATGCGGGTAGCGGGACAGGGGCAGAAAGCGTGAGACACTCGCGCGGCATAGGTTCCGTAAGTCGGGAAAAATCTCTCGCAGATGCTGTTCTTCCAGTTCGACGGCCGGAAGATACACGAGGAAGAATGCCGCAGCAAAAAGCAAGGCCAACCAGAGGCTCCTCGATGCTATAACGAGGCCGCCGGCCACGGTCAGTGTGCCCATGTACAGAGGATTGCGGATATAAGCGTAGGGACCCGAAGTCGCGAGCTGCTGGTCCTTAGCAAGATGTCCGCCAGCCCAGCCGCGCAAGAGCAATCCCAGAACCGCAACGGGAATCCCGACCAGCATGGAAGTTGGAGATGGGCGAGAGAGCCACCCAAATCCAATCAGGAGAACGAATCCGAAGGGAACCCGGAGGCGCTGCACGAAGTCAGCGTACGGCTTCGGAAACCAGGTAAGAGGGTTCGCGTTCAGCAGGAGTTGGCTTCACGGGATCGAGTTCGACTCCACATTCACTGGGGCGGGATGTTGGGCCGCAGAACGATCCAGCACTGTTTTGAGCGCCGATGCGACTTGCTCAACCGAAATATCTCGCATGCTCCAGTGCACTTGAGAGTGACGCTTATACGTGGTCTCAACGCCCGGAGCCCGCAGCACCTTGAAACTCGTTTCCATACGGGCCCCGTCAGAGCCGGATCTGTCGGACCGAACAGCGCAACACCGGGCTTATCGAGCGCGGCGGCAAGATGGAGCGGACCGCTGTCAACGCCGAGAATGGCGGTTGCGCGGCGTGTCGCGTCGATCAGACCCGGGATGGAACTCGAATGCACAGTGACGTTCCGCGAGTCGGCTCGTCTCGTCCACTTCTGGTTTCCGGAACATTGAGGACGAGTTCCAGTCCTTCGCAGTTTCAGCGATCGCGCCAGTTGTTGGTACGATTTCGAGCGGCCACTCCTTACCGGCCCAACCAGCGAATGGACTTGCCAGAACGAAAGGGCCACGCGGAAGGCGGCCCTCTTCCCTGCCTGGTGGAATCCAGGCGCGTTCGCCCAAATGCACGGCTCCGGCAGCAGCAATCAACTGGAGATTGCGCTCGACGCGATGTGGTCCAGTCACGTTGATGGCGCGATGGTAGAACCAAGCCGCGTGGGACTCCCGCGCGACTGCGCTGCTGAATCCGTAGAGAGTCTTCGCGTGGGCCGCGCGTCCCGCAAGAGCAGATTGCAATAGACCCTGGAAATCAAAGGCTACGTGCGAACGTGCGCCGGCGCAGGCGCCTCCACGTCTTTCGGAGCGCAAACATCCCGCCGCGTTCGAAAGGAATGAGATCGCTCGACTGCGGGGTTGCCCTCGAGCAGCGACGACCATTTCGGAGAAACCAGCCAGGAGATTCTCGCGCGGGGGAAGCTTGCCTTCAGACTCGCGACGGCGGGAAGCGCATGGATGATATCTCCCATCGCGCCCAGCCGGATGACAAGAATTGATTCTCGCGTCCGCTTCGACTTCAGAAGTGCAGCGAACCATCAAAGTCCCAGTTCACGCGACTGGTCCTGCAGCCGCTCCTTGGCAAGCACCAAGCTCGCGAATTCGGTCGAGTTTTTCCGTTCCGCTTCCCTGTCGAAAACGAACCGGATACGCGAATTCTGGGGTACGAACCCGTTCAAATCTTCTTCCGGCATCACAACAACGACCTGGACATCTCGGAGCGCAGCAACCAGAACGCTTCGAGCTTCCGCGCTCAGCAAAGTCTCAGGGCCGTCTAAAACAACTGCAACCACTTTGCGCTCGCGATTGGCCTGGACGAGATCGTGCAAGCCCTCTGCCACGCCAGCAGTGACAGGATCGAAGTAACCGGCGACTACCAGCCAATTTCCCTGGGCTAGCTCGACGAGAGCCTGCTGAGGGGATAAGATTTTTTCACGTGTATCCAAATTTCCCGTCGTTATTGTAATAAGTTATCGCCGGACTTAGCTTCGCAGAGCCAGCAGGTGCAGGGCCTCGGAGGCTACGCGATTGGCTGAAACGTGAGTCATACAGCGATGGTCGATCGGACATTCACGCAGCAGGCACGGACTGCATTCGACTGGCTGGCGGACCACTACGCTGGCATCGCCTGTCGGGCCGGTACCCACATGATCCGTTGCACCAAAGATGGCTACCGTGGGCACGCCCAGCGCTGACGCAATGTGCATCGGGCCCGAATCGTTCGTCAGAAAAAGGCGGCAAGCCGCCGCAAGCTCAATGAACTCGCCGAGCGTGGTCCGCCCAGCCAGGTTGATCGCGCGCTGTCCTCGATCGGCTAGAGCTTTTTCTACGGCCTCACAAACGGGGCGCTCGCCTTCGGAACCGAACAAAGCGAACGAGCAGGGAGACTCGAATGCGATTTGTCTGCCCGCCTCGGCAAAGCGCTCCGGCAGCCAGCGCTTTGCGCCACCGTATGCCGCTCCCGGCGCGATCCCGATCACGGGCTCCGAAATCGAGAGGCTCCGAAAGGCCGCTCTACCGCTCTCCGCCGCAGCCTCCCTTCCCGCAAGCCGGATGTCGCCTCCTCGCGAATACATCAGGGATCAAGCCAGATCTTCGCAGGAGTTCGAGATAGTAGAACCGCTCGTGCTTCGGGATCTCGCCGCGTTTTGGCACAGCGAATCGAGCGCGTGAGCAGCCAGCCCCGGCCGTCCCGACGATAACCGATCCGCACCGGGATTCGCTGCCAAGCGAACCAGTAAAGCTGATTCGAAGGAGTTCGGCAGCAGGATCGCGCAATCGAAGGAATGCCCGCTGAGGATCGAAGCGATCATCCATTTTGCCCGAAATCCCTGCGGCCCTCGCGGCGCCTCGTACTGAATCACTTCATCGCAGAAGGCCTCTCGCTTGTATATATCGGCCACCCAGGGCCGCGCGAGAAGAGTGATTCGGGCTTCCGGGTGATGCTCGCGTAGCGCTTGCAGAGCCGGCAGCGACATAACCGCATCACCTACCCAATTCGTCGTACGAACTAGGATTCGGCGAAAAGACATGGATTCAAGAATCCAGGATACTTGCCAATCGAACGTTCATGTCGTTCCACGCCTCCGATGGATCGTAAACTAGAAGAGAATGTGTAAGCTGTACACACGAGAATCCCTCGTTGCGCAGCGAGAGCAGTGGAAAACAGCCGGAGAACGCGTTGTACTCACGAATGGCTGTTATGACATTCTGCATCCCGGCCACGTGCGCCTTCTCGAGAGCGCCCGATCACTCGGCGATCGCCTGATCCTCGCTCTGAATACGGACAGGAGCGTTCAGCGATTGAAAGGTCCTGCGCGGCCTTACTTTGACGAGGAGTCGAGAGCGACGCTGGCCGCGAGTCTCGAGGCGGTCGATGCGGTCGTCTTCTTCGACGAAGAAACGCCCACGGAACTGATTTCTGCTGTTTTGCCGGATGTGCTGGTGAAAGGTGCGGACTGGAACCACTTCGTTGCCGGAAGGGAGGAAGTGGAAGCCGCTGGAGGAGAAGTCGTGACCATTCCCCTTGAGCCCGGGTATTCCACCACGGCCATTGCGGAAGCAGGTTCAGCTTCGGTCCGGCACAGCGAACGCGCAAAAGACGGACATGCCAGACCGCTCCGAACGGGATCAATTACTCGTTGTGATCCATCCAGCAACTCAGGATCTGTTCAAGTCCGCCGCGAGACATCCGGCAGTTCCAGGCGCTGCTGCAGCGCCTGACGCGCAATGAGGTTGGGCCGTTTTCGCTTTCGGGACTGGTCGGCACGGCCAAAGCTCTCTACCTGGCGCTGCTCTATCAGGCGACGGAAAAGCCGATTTTTGTTGTTGTCGACGGCAACAAAGAAGCCGAAACGCTGCTCGAGACACTCGAAGTTTTCTTCGAGATGTTCTTCGAGGGCCGCGACCTGCCCGAGCCGCAGCTCCTGCCGGCGTTCGATGTTCTGCCACATCAGCACCTTTCGCCTCACAACGAGATCGCCGAGAAGAGAGCGGTCGCTTTGTGGCGGCTTGCGACGGGTAAAGTCCCCGTTACGGTTATCCCGATTGCCTCCGCCCTGCTCCGGACGGAATCTGCAGAGTTTTACCGGCAGCTCGCGCTCACGCTGCGAGTGGGCGAAGAAATTCCGCTCGAAGACCTGGCGCAGCATCTCCAAAGCATCGGATACGAGAAGCGCGAACCGGTCGAGATGGTCGGCGAGTTCTCGCGTGCGCGGAGGCATTCTTCGACGTCTTCCCGGCCGAGGCAAGCAAACCCGTGCGCGTTGAGTTTTTCGGCGATGAAATCGAGTCTATCCGGCAATTCGATGTCGAGTCTCAGCGATCGGTTCTGAAGGTTACGTCCACAAACTTGCTTCCTCTGGCCGAGTATCCGCGGTCGCGATCCCTCCTGAATCAACTCGCCAAGGCAGCAGAAGAAGCGGAGCTGGACTTGTCGAACCCTGGCGAGGTGTTTCCCGGATGGGAGTTCCTGGTTCCTCTCGTTCGGCCTCGCACGCGAAAATGTTCTCTCGCTAGTTCCGAATGCGCTGATCGTGTTCGATGAGCCGAGCGCCGATCCAATCCGCCGCAGACCGGCTGTGGCAGCGGCTAGAGAACCCGGAGCGTCCCGCGCCGAATCGCGCCGGAGAAGAACTTCGCTCGCTGGGACGAGTTAGCCGCCACTCTCAAGGATCACCCGCAGGTCAGATATGCAGGAACTTGACGCTCATTACCGGGCGTTGACGGTGACGCAGAGCGGCTTTCACATTCCGACGCGTCCGTCGCTGACGTTCAAAGGCAACATGCCCGTCGCGGTAGCGGAAGCCGGAACCTGATCCAGGCCGGCAATCGCGTCGCGCTCTTTGCCCTCTCGACCGGAGAAGTGGAGCGCATCGCCGACGTTCTGCAGGAGTACTCGATTCCCTATCAGTTGGGCCTGGAGAGCAGTTCGGGGACCAAGCCCTCGCTTGCCGAGCGCACCTATCACGCCGGCGCACTTTCCAGCGTGTACCTGGTGAAGGGTTGCGTCCGGCGAGGTGCGGTCCTGGTCGATTCTGAACTGGCCATTCTCGGATCCGAGGACATCTTCGAGACTTCCGATCTGATCGCGCGGCAGCCGACGAAGTCGCAGCTGGCAGCGTTCGCTGCCGACGTCGCCGATCTGAAACCAGGCGACTTCGTGGTCCACGCGACACACGGTGTCGGACTGTTCCTGGGAATTCGCGAGATCACCGCAGGGCGACCAAAAGGGCGACTTCATGCTCCTCGAGTACGCGGGCGAATCGAAGCTATACGTCCCGCTGACTCGACTCGATCTGGTCCAGAAGTATCGCGGCGCCGGAGAAGCCAAGCCTCATCTGGACCGGCTCGGCGGCGTCACCTGGGAGAAGACGAAATCGCGTGTCAAAGCCAAGATGCGCGACATGGCGGACGAACTCCTGAAACTGTACGCGCAGCGGCGCATGGCGAAGGGTTTCGCGTTCTCGGACGACAGCAACTGGCAGCGCGAATTCGAAGACGCCTTCGAATACAGCGCCACCAAGGACCAGCTCAGCGCGGTAGCGCAGATCAAAGCCGATATGGAAAGCGAGCAGCCCATGGACCGGCTGCTCTGCGGCGATGTGGGCTTCGGCAAAACGGAAGTCGCTATGCGCGCGGCGTTCAAAGCGCTGGGCGACGGCAAACAAGTCGCAGTCCTGGCTCCGACCACCGTGCTCTCCTTCCAACACTACGAGACCTTCAAGCGCCGATTCGCTTCGTTTCCCGATCCGCGTCGAACTCGTCAGCCGCTTCCGGAATGCCAAAGAAGTGAAGAGTGGTTCTGGACGACCTGGCGGCGGGCAAAGTGGACATTCTGATCGGGACGCATCGGCTCCTTTCGAAGGATGTCGTTTTTCCCGATCTGGGGCTGCTGATTGTGGACGAAGAACAACGCTTCGGCGTTCGCCACAAAGAACGGCTGAAGCAACTGCGGCACAACGTCGACGTTCTGACCATGAGCGCGACGCCGATCCCGCGCACGTTGCACATGTCGCTGCTGGGCCTTCGCGACATGTCGGTTATCGAGACGCCGCCGAAGGACCGCCTTGCGATCAATAC
Organism: uncultured Acidobacteriaceae bacterium; assembly: GCA_963744795.1. Classification (GTDB taxonomy): domain Bacteria; phylum Acidobacteriota; class Terriglobia; order Bryobacterales; family Bryobacteraceae; genus Bog-105. The sequence continues at coordinate 200,261 of CAVUVF010000009.1, read as the reverse complement.
GGTCGTTGCGCACTTCAATCCCGACCTGATTAAAACGGCCGTGGAACAGGAGCTTGCGCGTCAGGGTCAGGTCTACTTTGTGCACAACCGCGTGGACACGATCTTCATGCGGGCTGCTTTCCTCCAGGAATTGCTGCCTCAATGCCGGATCGGTGTCGGGCACGGACAAATGGGCGAAGCCGAGCTCGAGAAAGTACTTCTCGGCTTCATGAAGCACGAGTACGACCTGTTTGTCTGCACAACCATTGTCGAAAACGGGCTCGACATCCCCCTCGCAAATACGATCATCATCGAGAATGCCGAACGCTACGGATTGAGCGAGCTCTATCAGCTTCGCGGACGAGTCGGCCGGTCGAATCGCCGCGCATATGCGTATCTGATGGTGCCGGCAGACACCCAGCTGAGCGAAGTGGCAAGAAAGCGCCTGGCGGCTCTGAAAGAATTCAGCGATCTCGGCGCCGGATTTCAAGATCGCCGCGCTCGATCTGGAACTTCGGGGCGCGGGCAACCTGCTGGGCGGAGAGCAACACGGACATATCGAAGCTGTCGGATATGACACCTATGTCCGCCTTCTCGAAGAAACGGTGAAGGAACTCCGGGGCGAGGAAGTTCCGCTCGAGATCCACGCCACCATCAACATGGGCCTCGATATCCGCATTCCGACGACCTATATCAGTGAAGACGCGCAAAGGCTCCGTTCCTATAAACGGATCGCGGACGTCAAGGACGAGGCAGCCGGAGCACGGATTATCGAAGAACTGAGCGACCGCTACGGGAAAGCTCCCGAAGAAGTGCGAAATCTCGTCAGCTTCTCGCTTCTCAAGAGCTTTGCCGCGCAGCGCGGGCGTGGAGTCCATTGACCGCCGGCAAGGATTTGTGAACATCAAATTCCACCAGCAGTCGAAGGTGGATCCATTCCGACTGATGAACCTGGTGCGAAGCGTTGAGGGCGCACAATTTACCCCGGCCGGCGTGCTGAAACTGCCGCTTAACCGGCAAAGAAGACGCCGGGCACGCTCCTCACGGATCTAGGCGGACGCTACAGAAGCTCACAGCGGACGAAGGCGCGCAAAACGAAAGAAGAGAAACGCCCCGCACTCGTCACCCGTCGTTAGTACCGGCAACACGGCAATCTCCGGAGCCGCAAGAACAGAACATTGTCATAATGTAGTAAAGCCAAAACTATGAAGTTGAAGTTGCAGTACGCTGCCCTACTTTGCACTTGCGCCCCTCGGGTTTGCGGCTGACATGCCTCCCGCCCCTAGCGTTGTCGACCAGATCGTGGCCAAAGTGAACGGCGACATCGTCAGCCAGGACGAACTGGGCCGCGTCACGCGCGACATGACGAAGCAACTACAGACCCAGGGAGCCAACGCCGCGCAGATCCAGCAGGAGCTCCAGAAGCAGCAGAAAGACGTGCTTCGGAACCGGATCGATGAATTGCTCTTGACGCAACGGGGGAAAGAGCTGAACATCAACGTTGATCCGGAAATCAGCAAATACCTGGCCGACCTGCAGAGAAGGGCTAAGATCAGCGATCCGGAGAAGTTTCACGACTTCATTCGAGAGCAATCCGGAATGAGCTACGAGGATTTTCTCTCGGAGACGAAAAATCAATACTTGACTCGGGAAGTCATCGGGCAAGAAGTCGGCCGCAGAATCAACTTTCACAGATAAAGAGATAGCCGACTACTACGAAGCTCACAAAAACGACTTCATGCGCGAGGAGAAGGTATTCCTTAGCGAAATCCTCATCTCCACGCGAAGGCAAAGATCCGGCCGCCGTTGTTGCCGCCGAAAACAAAGCCAAGCAAATCGCTGCGGAAGCGGCAAGGGGACAGCGCTTTGCCGGACCTTGCTCGCGACAACTCCGATGGAACAACAGCGAAAGAGGGCGGCGTTCTGGGCGGTTACAAGAAGGGCGATCTCAACAAGCAATACGAAGATGCTGTCTGGAACCTGCCGAAAGGCGGCGTAACTCCTCCGATCAAGATCGCCACCGGATTCGAGATTTTCAAAGTGGACGACCACACCAAGGCTGGCCTCCTGCCGCTCGCGGACGCGAAGCCGGAGATTGAAAACGCGCTGTATGGACCCAAGATGGAGCCGAAAGTCCGTGAATACCTGACGGATCTCCGGAAACATGCATTTCTGCAAATCAAACCGGGATTTGTCGATAGCGGTGCAGCGCCTGGACAGAATACAACCTGGCAGGACCCAGCTCAGCTCAAACCGGAGACCATCACGAAAGCTGAAGTCGAGGAGAAGACCCGCCACAAGCGTCTGCTTTGGGCCATCCCGATCCCGGGAACTACGACGACCGTTACCGGAAAGAGCAGCTCCCGCTAATTCGATGAAGTCGCCATACGTTGGCGGTCTGGTACCGAACGAAGTCGTTACGGTCCAATTCATCGTCATCACACAAAGAAATCCGGCAAAAGAAAACCGGTGAACCCTACCTGTCTCTTCAACTCGCTGATCGTACCGGCGAGATTGAAGCGAAGATGTGGGACAACGTCGAAGAAGTGATGCACACCTTTGACCGCGACGATTTCGTCAAGGCCAAAGGGCTGATGCAGCTCTATCAGAAGCGGGCTCAGTTTACGATCCACAAACTGAGACGGCTGGAGGATAGCGAAGTCGATTTCGGAGACTACTTCCCGTGCTCCGAGCGGAATCTGGACGACATGTTCCGGGAACTGCACGAACTGGTTGCGGGTATAGGCAATCCCCATCTGCGTGCACTGCTCGAAGCCGTTCTGCGGGATGTGAGCATTGCCGAGAAGTTTAAAGTTGCTCCCGCCGCCAAAAGCATCCATCACGCCTGCCGGGGCGGGCTTATTGGAACATGTTCTGTCTCTTTGTACACTCGCACGGTTGATCGCCGGCCATTACAAGGACGTAGACCTGGACCTTGTGCTCACGGGCGCGGTTCTGCACGATATCGGCAAGATCGAAGAGCTTTCGTACCTCCGCAGTTTCGGCTACAGTTCCGAAGGTCAGTTGCTCGGCCATATTGTGATTGGCTTGAAGATTCTGGCGGACAAGATCCGTGAGGTTCCGGACTTCCCTCCCCGCCTCAGAACTTTGGTTGAGCATCTGTTATCAGCCACCATGGCGAGCTGGAGTTCGGTTCTCCCAAAGTGCCAAGTTTCCCCGAGGCTCTGCTCCTGCATCATCTGGACAACATGGATTCGAAGATGGAAGCCATGCGCAGCATTCTCCGGAAACCGTCTCCGATCGGAAGCAGAGTTCACCGGGTGGGTGCCGTCGCTCGAGCGCGTTCTCTTGCGGAAGGATCAATTTCTGCAAGGCACAGCCGCTCCGGAGCCTGCCGCGCAAGGAGACAACGCCAGAACAACAGCCGCTTCCGGGCGAGTTCAGCGCTCCGCCGGTTCCCGAGCCTCCAAGTCCCGTCCTACCGCCGAAGACGGCGGAAGCTGGCGCATCAACCACCTGGTTTACCGCGCGACTCTCAGCCGAATCGAACACCATCACCGCCTCGAGACAAAGCCGATCGCCAGCCTTCCTCGCCCACATTATTCGGTGAAAAATTACAGGCTGTACTTGGGCCTCGCAAGTAGCTCATCAGTGCTAACATAATGAATTGTCAGGCTCCGGGCTTCGTGCAACGGGCGGCTGCAAACCCCGCCAGGTTCGGAAGGAAGCAACGGTAGTGGTTTAGCTTGTGTGCCGCGGATCACCCGGGGTCTGGCAAATACCTCCGCCGATGCGTTAGCCTCAGACCGTAGCAACCGGCAGGTCCCCGCTTCGTTCTCACGCGATCTCTTTCATGTACCAGGTAATCGCCAGAAAGTATCGTCCCCAAAATTTCTCCGAACTGATCGGACAAGAGCATGTCCAGAAAACTCTCGCGAACGCGATCGAGAGCAACCGCCTGGCACACGGCTATATCTTTTCCGGTCAACGCGGAACGGGCAAAACGACGGTTGCGCGAATCCTGGCGCGCTGTCTCAACTGTATCCAGGGACCCACCAACGACACCTTGCGGCGTTTGCTCCAGTTGCCTAGAAATCAGCGCCGGCTCGTCCGTCGACGTCATCGAAATCGACGCGGCCTCAAATCGCGGCATCAACGAAATGCGCGAGATTCGGGAAAACGTACGTTATCGGCCCGCTCGCGACAAATACAAGGTCTTCATCATCGATGAGGCGCACCAGATTACGAAGGAAGCCTTCAACGCGCTTCTGAAGACCTTGGAAGAGCCGCCCGGAGTGGGTGGTCTTCATCCTTTGCACGACCGAAGCGAGCGAGATCCCGAACACGATCGCTTCCCGATGCCAGCATTTCTCATTCCGCTCTGTTGATTTCACGGAGTTGATGGTGCGAATGAAAGATATCGCGCAGCAGGAAGGAATCGAAGCCAGCGACGAAGCGCTCTCTGTCATCGCGCAAGCGGGCGAAGGCAGCGTACGGGACTCTCTATCAGCTCTCGACCAGGCAATTGCCTGCTGCGGGTCGACGCTCGAAGTTGCTGAAGTTCGCTCGCTATTAGGAATGTTCGGAGCGGAGTCGCTCCGCAGCGTGGCCGATGCGGTCCAAAGCGCGGACGGCGCCAGGATGCTCGAGATTGTTGTCCGATCTCGAACGCCACGGCCAAAGCCTGCAGCACTTCTGCCGCGAACTGTCCCGTTACTGGCGGAATCTGCTGGTGTCTAAGATTGCGGGCCGGCCAACCTCGTTGATCGCCGCTTCCGAGGCTGAACAGGCACAGTTTCTCGAAACGGCAAAGTCATTCAGCGAGGAAGACCTGACGCGGTTCTTGAATCTGACTCTCGGTGTCTACAAAGAGCTGCAAACATCGCTTCAGCCTCGACTACATCTCGAACTCGGCTTGGTGAAGCTTGTCCACGCCGGGCGATTGAAGTCGATCGAAGAAGCGATCGCGAACCTCGGATCGCCCGATAGTCCGCCGAACGAACCGAAAACGATCGCGGCAGAACCGGTTCGCGAACGCGTGCGGCACCCTACGGCGCCACCGCTGCCTGCCGCACCAGCGCCAGCCTGCTGCACCATGCTACCGCCTGCCTGCGCCAGCGCCGCCGCCGAAGCAAGCCGCACCTGCGCTTCCGCCTAAGCCCGCGGTCGAGGCACCGCAACCGGTCGCTGCCCCAGTTCCCAGCTCGGCTGCTGAGCCTCCGCCCCCGCAACCCTCAGCGCCCTCTACAGACGCCAGCCTGAAACAAAGCTTCTACGACGCATTGTGCACCGCTGGTCTCCAGTTCAGCGCGGACGCGCTCATGCAATGCGAGGTCGACTTGAAAGGCGGCGAGCTAGTTCTGAAGGGACCGAAAGGCTCGTTGTTCTCGCTCAAAGATCCCAAGGTGCAGACGGTTGCAGCCCAGGTTGCGGGTAAACCCGTGAAGGTTCGCTTGGAAGCAGGAGAAGCCGCGGCTTCCTCCGGCGTTGTCACCAAATCCACGAACGGCAAAGACACAGACTCTGCGATTCGTGAACGGGCGCTGGAGCACCCAGGTGTGAAACGGTTTCAGGAGCTATTCCCCGATGCCCAAGTCCGCACCGTGCGAAATTTGAATGAGTAGGTACGGAGAAACGAGAGCTCAATCATGAAGATGCCCGGCAACAACAACATGCAAGCCATGATGAAGCAAGCGCAGCAGATGCAGCAAAAGCTTGCCGAGCAGATCGCAGCCATCCGTGTCGAAGCTTCCTCCGGTGGAGGCATGGTCAGCGTCAAGATGGATGGTCAGAAAAACGTGCTCGCTGTAAAGATCGATCCTGAAGTGGCAGGGGACGTCGAAATGCTGCAGGACATGGTCATGGCCGCGTTCAACGAAGCCGTGAAAAAAGTTGAAGAAGAGTCACAATCGAAGATGGGCGGAATGCTTGGCGGGATGGGACTCCCCCCGGGCTTGTTCTAGACCCGTTCATGGCTGAATTCGCGGCACCTCTCGCTCGGCTCATCCAGGAATGCAAGCGACTCCCTGGCATCGGCCAAAAGTCAGCGCAGCGCATTGTTTTTCACTTATTACGCGGGTCGCGCGAGGATGCTGAGAGCCTCGCCCAAGCCATCCTGGACATTAAGGACAAGCTAGGCATTTGCGAGCAGTGCAATAACATCAGCGATGGCAGAGACTTGCCTGTACTGCCGCGACCCGCATCGCGACCACTCTCAGCTTTGCGTGATCGAAGAACCGCACAACATTCTCCCGATCGAAACCACGCATACCTTCCGCGGGGTGTACTACGTGCTGCATGGGGCGCTTTCGCCCCTTCGCGGTATCGGCCCGGAACAACTGAGAATCAAAGGCCTGATCGACCGGGTTCACCGAGAGGAGATCTCGGAGATCATCTTAGCGACAAATCCGACTGTTGAGGGCGAAGCCACCGCCGTGTATCTCTCGCGTCTCTTAAAGCCGCTCGGACCCGCGTATCACGAGAATCGCGATGGGTATACCGGTTGGCAGTGATCTCGAATTCGCTGATGAAGTCACAATGTCGCGTTCTCTAGAGAACCGGCGTGAAATGTGAGAACGAATGAATCCAGATCTCGAAGTGTTTCTTCAAGAAGCGTTCGGCAACCTCGAGCGCGGCGAATCGCCTGTCCCTCGGGTCGCAGTAGAACCGGATTACGAGTCGGGCACTACGAATGCGGATCCTGCGAGGCTTCGGGCCGAGCTTTCTGAATTGCTGAAGGACCAGAGAGTCGACGCCAAGGACCTGTCGGCGCACGAAGGTATCGAGGTCGCAATCCCGAGTAAGTACGCGGAACTCGGAAAGGCCGTCCGTCGAATCTTCTTACATGGGGACAAAGAAGACGGACCCTGGATTGAAGTTATCCCGCCTGGAAACTGGATTTAAGCCAACTTCCAGGCGGACACATTACTCAATTAGAAACGGAACGACAGGCCCATAAACGGCTCCGCCATGTGAGTCCGAGAACCCGTATACAGCGTCGCCAATCCAAGATCGGGTGCTTCGAAGAAGTGCCCACGATACCCGACTCGTAGATTCAGTCGCGGACTCAGCGCCATATCGGCTCCGCCGCCGTAGACGAAATCTGCTGTTGCGAGGGTGCTGGTTCCCACAATAGAGTTGCCTGCCAACTGCGTAGGAGCAAAAACGAGAGCTCCGATTCCGGCATTTACGAACGGTTTCAATCTATGTCCGGAAGCAAAGCGAAACACATAAGACATGCTTCCTTCGTGAGTATCTGCCGGGACGACAAAACTTGCGGACGAACTGGCCCCGCTGAACTGTTGATCATATCTGCGATATCCGTAGTCCATTTCCAGCCCATGATGCGCGTTGAAGAAATACCGGTAGCTGAATAAAACACCCGGTGTCGCGTTTGCTGATTGATTGATGCCGTTGCCGCCGGAACTACGCTGGAATGAGCCCATGGCAGACACACTGAACTCATTCTGACCTCCCTCCTGCGCTTGCAAAGAGAGGCCGGTGACGCCGAGACACACTAATCCCAATAGAATTGACTTTTTCATTTAGAAAGACTCCAAAACGACCTTCGAGTTGTAAGTAATATTCGAAGATCGTTATTTACTGCCGGAATTCCTCATCAATTCCGGCTCTCTACTCGCTTGGATACAAACGGGCGAACGCGGGTTTCACAAACACCGGAAAACAAAAATACTAGTTCCTGTCGGAGTAATGCGTTTGATTTAAGTGAGAAATCTTGTTCGCTATCGCATCGCGAGGCCCGCTGCCTCCTCTGGAAGCGACGATACAATGAGGTTGCATGCTTGTCTCGATCTCGTCTGCGCAGGAACGGCCGAAGTGGCTTCGCGCTCCGGCACCTGTGGGCGAGAACTACCGCGAGTTGAAAGATCTCGTGACGAGACTTCGACTACACACCGTCTGTGAGAGCGCAGCTTGTCCGAATGTCGGCGAATGTTGGAACCGGCGCACGGCGACGTTCATGATTCTGGGCAATGTATGTACTCGCCGCTGCGGCTTTTGTGCCGTGAGTAAAGGCGCTCCCCTCGAAGTCGACTACGACGAGCCGGCGAGAGTCGCCGAGGCCTGTGCACTTCTCGGCTTACGCTACGCGGTCATTACCAGTGTTAATCGGGACGACAGAAAAGATGGCGGCGCAGAGTTATTTGCACTGACCATCGAGGCGATCCGCCGCCGGATTCCAGCCTGCAAGGTAGAAGTTCTGATTCCGGATTTCCAGGGATCGAGAACAGCAGTGGATATCGTCATGAATGCCCATCCGGACGTTCTGAATCACAACACTGAGACTGTGCCCCGCCTTTACCGCCAGGTACGATTAGGTGCGCGATTCGAGCGTTCGCTCGATGTGCTGCGCTACGCGAAACAGATTCGGCCCTACATACCGACGAAATCGGGCCTCATGCTCGGCCTTGGTGAAACACAGAAGGAAGTACTTGAGGTTATGCGTAGCCTCCGTGAGAACCACGTCGACATACTGACCTTAGGTCAGTACCTCAGACCATCCGCTAAACATCTGCCGATCATGAGGTACGTTCCCCAAAGCGAGTTCGACGAATATAAGGCAGCAGGTCTCGCTATGGGGTTTGCACACGTCGAAGCGGGACCTTTGGTGCGAAGTTCATATCACGCCGATCACTCGCACGAAAGCGCGAGCGCTCCCGCCATGCTTGCCTGACAAAGCAGATCAGGACTGTTTTACGGGCAACGTCAGCCGCGCTTCGCAACCGGGACTGTTCGGGCGATTTCTCACCGTGAGCGAGCCGTTGTGAGCCTCGGCAATCTGTCTGCTAAGAACCAGCCCGATCCCCGAGCCTCCGCGCTTTGTAGTAAAAAATGGAACGAAAAGATTTGCTGGATTTGAAATCCCGTGGCCTTCGTCCTGAATGATAATCTCTACCCGCACTGGAGTGGCTGTGCAAAATACTTTGACTCCTCCTCCGGTCTGTTGCGCGGCGTCAACGCCGTTGCGAATCAAGATTGATCAGGGCCTGTTCCAGTTGATCGGCGTCACCCTGGATTATGACCGGAGAACATCCGTCGTACGCAACGGGAATCCTGGTTTCGAGTCTCGTGACACGCCGGAGCAACGCGCTCAATTCCAGGGCTGCGAAGCGAGGCGGAGGAAGCTTTGCCAGTTGAGCATAGGCGCTCATGAACCGGTTGAGCGATTCCGAACGATTCCCAATCACGTTAAGGCCACGTGACATGTCGTCCGCCCAATCACTCGGAAGTGGATCTTGCCGCAAGAGGTCTTCAAGGCTTTGCGTGATCGACTTGATCGGAGTCAGCGAATTATTCAATTCGTGTCCGATGACCCGCACAAGGCGCTGCCAGGCTTGCAGTTCCTGCTCCCGAAGCGGCCTGGTCAAATCGGACACTACAAGCAATTGATGAGGAACTCCGCCCTCTCTGAATTGCGATCGGCGTATTCCCCAGCGCCCGATCGCGCCGGGAAATCGTCTCTGCACGGTTCGTTCCGCATCGCCGCTGAGATATTCCTCCAAGCCCAGCGAAGCAGCGTCTCGAGCCAACAGTCGTTCAGAAGGCTGCGCAAGTAAACGTTCACCGGCACGATTCACGAGGCGTAACGTCTGTTGCGGATCAAAGGCGAACGCCGCAACATCGATCTCTTCCATGACCTTTCGGAGCAAGGCAGTCGCCTCGAGTGCACCCAAGCGCTGGTCCCGCAGCGTTGCCGCCATGGCATTCACTTGCTGCATGACTTCGCCCATGGGTTCGGTCGGATCCTCAACGCGTGCGCGAATGGAATAGTCACCTTCGCGCATGGCTTCGAGCAGATTGGCGAGAGTGCGTAAGGGACCCGTTACGCGGTTCCTGGCCTTAGAGGCAAAGGCGACGGCAGCAAAGGATGACAGAACAGGTCGATCGTATTTGAAGGCGTGCCGAGTAGTGGCCCAGGGCAAGCAGTACAGCGCAAGTAATAACCGCGGGCAGACCGGCTGCAAGCGCCAGCAGCATGATACGGGCGTCGTGCCCAACCCTGAGCTTTTCGCGAAGCGAAATCCATCAAGGCCCATAGGCCACTATCCCATTCCGAACCGCTGCAATCTGCGGTAAAGAGCACTTCGGCTCAGGCCCAAGGCTGCCGCGGCGTGGCTGACATTGCCTCCGAACCGCGCGAGCGCTTTTCTGATCAGAAACTCTTCCACCTCTTCCAGGCTCATCTCTTCCAGCCTGGGATTCGATGCAGCCGCTGTGCGCAGAGCAAGATCATTCGGCTTCACCAGGACGTCCTGGCTCATCAGAACAGCACGCTCCACAACGTGGTTCATCTCCCGAACGTTGCCTTGCCACGGATGTTCGAGTAGTGCCTGGAGCGCATTGCGGTCGAATCCGTTTACGTTCTTGCGGTAACGGCGGGCGTGAACCCCGAGAAAGTGCGTCGCAAGAGGAGGAATGTCTTCGCGTCTTTCTCTCAGCGGAGGCAGCGGGATCTCGATGGTATTCAGACGAAATAGCAAATCCTGCCGAAAACGCCCGTTCGCTACCTCGTTCGTGAAGCTTCGCGTTCGTCGCAGAGATGATGCGCACATCGACTCTCTTCGTCCGGGACGATCCAACTCGCTCCATTTCACCGATCTCCAGAACGCGCAAAAGTTTCGCCTGCAGATTCAGCGGGACATTCGCGATCTCATCGAGAAACAGAGTTCCGGTGTCGGCAAGCTCGAATCTGCCAACACGATCCATCTTTGCGTCCGTGAATGCACCTTTCACGTGACCGAACAATTCGCTCTCGAAGACTCCTTCCGAGAGTCCTCCGGCGTTCACAGTGATCATGGGCTTAGTCGCACGATTAGAGATCGCGTGCAGAGTTCTCGCGATTACCTCTTTGCCTGTGCCAGGCTCACCCGTAATCAGCACGTTCGCGTCCGAAGGTCCCACCCGGGACATCAGGTCCAGGATCGGACCGCATCGCGGGTGATGTCGCGATCATTGTGGGCACGTTCTCGCCGCGTAGAAGCTGGTTCTCGATCTCGAGCCGCTGCCCTCGGCGAAACGCCATGCACCAGTTCAAGCTGAGTACGCAGAATCGTGGAGAGTCGTTCGTTTTCCCAAGGCTTCTGAACGAAATCGCGCGCCCCGCGCCGCATCGCTTCTACCGCGATCTCCACGTTGCCCCATGCCGTCATGACAATAACGGGAAGCATGGAGTCGATCGCCTGCATGCGCGCCAGCAGATCGAGACCTTCCCCGCCCGACGTCGTATCCCGCGTATAGTTCAGATCGATGATCGCAGCGTCGAAATCCCGCGTCTCGAGCAACTGCAATGCTTGCCGCGGGGACTCCGCGGATTCTGTTTTGTAACCCTCTCGCTTCAGGAGAAAACGCAGTGCCTCCAGAACGTCCGGCTGGTCGTCACAGATCAGAACGCGTATCTGTGATGGCACGATGCTCATGACTTGCGGAGGAGGTTGGAGAATGGCAGCCATATTAATCGTCCCTCAATTCGCGGTTCATCTCAAACGCGGCCGAGTACATTGCGACGAACATTCACCTTCGAATCAATGCGCGTTCCTATAAGCACGAAGCGCTCGACCATTACTGAAACACGATAGGCATCACCGGCGGTTCAGGTACTCTGACGGAAATTTGCTCGACACGCACATGCCTTTGGGCTTTCATCATGCGAATCCAGCATGGATTGCCGGACTTCTGAACAGATCAAAATGCCGAGGAGGAGGGCTGCGACCGCAAGGATATCGACATGCTTTTTGATCATGCCAGCGCCTCCACGTTCTCCTCCACCACGCGTCCGTCGAAGAGATGTATCGACCGATCGGCATAGCGAGCGTATCGAGGATCGTGGGTCACCATACAGATGGTTGCGCCCCCACGATGCAGTTCCCGAAGCAGGTCCATCACCTGTTCGCCGTTCTGAGAGTCCAGGTTTCCCGTTGGTTCGTCCGCAAGCAGGATGGCCGGGTCGCCCGCGAGCGCTCTCGCAACAGCTACGCGCTGCTGCTGTCCACCCGAGAGTTGCGATGGATAGTGCTTGATGCGGTGAGACATTCCAACTCGCTCGAGCGCTTCATGAACTTTCTTCTTGCGTTCCGCCGAACCCATTCCTCGATATGTCAACGGCAACTCGACGTTCTCGTAGACGTTCAGGTCCCCGATCAGATTGAAGGCCTGGAAGATGAAGCCGATCTCCCGGTTCCGGATACGTGCACGCTCGGCGAGCTTGAGGCTTTGCACCGGCTTTCCGTTCAGGATGTAAGTTCCCGAGGAAGGCGAGTCGAGTAGGCCCAGAATCGCAAGCAAAGTACTCTTGCCGCATCCTGATGGTCCGGAGATCGAGACATACTCACCACGCCTGATATCGATGTGGATGCCGGCGAGGGCATGTGTCTCTACCTCGTCTGTGACAAATACTTTCTTCACTCCGTCGAGATGAATCAAGGGCTGTACGTCCGTCATTCGCTCGGGTCTACCTTTCTTTGTCTCTACTGATTACGTAGGTGTTTGGTTACTAGTTCAAACGGATCCGTGGATAAGAATCGTATTGGGACATGTCGGACAGAATGACGCGATCGCTCACCTTCAAACCGTCGCGCACTTCTATCGTGTTTACGGAGGCTCGGCCCAGCTTCACCGTCACCCGGGAAGCGCCTTTGCCGTCGGGATCAAGCTTGAACAGGCCGACCGTCGCATCGGGTTCACCCGAAACCGGACGATCGATATAAACAACACTCGCCAACCGCTCGATTTGAATTGTGCCGTCAACGCTCAATTCCGGGCGCGCTCCCTGAGGAAGAGCGCCCAGTAGTGCAATATCCACGCCTACCGTGCCGTTCTGGGCTGCTGGGTCGATCCGTATCACGCGGCCCGGAACAACTCCGTTCCGGGTATCGATGGACGCATCCAATGCGATACGAACGTCTTTCATCTGTGTTTCCGGAATCTGGAGCACGGCCTTCAGCTTTGTCGGATCCGCGACTTTCGCGAGCACCGTACCCGCCGGCACCCGCTGGCCAACCTCGGCATCGACCTCCTGAAGCACGCCATTGACGCCCGCTCTGATCGTTAACTGGTCAACTTGACGTTTCTTCAGTTCGTAGGCCGCTTTCGAACTCTGGACAACAACTTCCTGAGCTTCGATCTGCGCCTTGATCGATTGGTCAGCAATCTCGAGCCGCTGCTTCTGCAATCCCACCCGGTTCTGAAACTGACTTGCCTGATTCACAGATAGTCTGGATTCGAGATCACTCTTCAGGCTCAAGCGAGTGAGTTCCAGATCGCGGTCGGCCGTGAGCTTGGCCTGTGTGAATTGCGACTCCAACTCCGCCAGGCTGGCCCGTTGATCCAGTTTGTCGCTCTCGAGCTTCACCTTCAGGTTGGCGAGATTGGCTTCGTCCTGCTTGACAACCCATTCGGCCTTCTCCGCATCGAGCTCAAGGTCCGGATTACTCAGAACCATGATGATGTCGTTGGCTTTGATCGCGTCGATACCCGCCCGGCGAACGATCTGCACAACCCGCGAATCCACCGCGGCGTTGATCCAATAGATCTGTTCCGGCTTCAGAGCGCCCAAGCCGCGGACCTGCCGCTCCATGGGACCTCGCTTCACTGTTCCTGGCCACAATCCGCTCATCTCGACCGACGGTGCTGCTGGTTTTAGACGGGCAAGTGCCACAGTGGTGCCGCCAATTACTGCGATTGCTCCCAAAATAATTGCGACGCGCCGGATCGTTCGGCGGCGGGCCACTTCTCTTCCGCGAGGTACATCCATATGTTTCCTCTATCAAAGGCATCTGGCCTTCCACGCAGACAACTTCGCTAAGTTGCCTGAATACAACACGCAAACCATGCGGAACGAAATTGCCGAGTGTCCGGTTCTGGGATTGTCTGTGCCGTTACGCAACCATACCAGAGCTGAGGCGAGAAATGAAGGTATAAGATCTGAGTTTGGTTATGGAACGACGCACCTTCCTCCTCTCATCGCTCGCTTTGCTGGCCCCGCGATCCTCCTCCGCTTCGACGGCGCGCATCGAGATCATGCCGGAGGAGACAATCGGCACAATCTCGCCCAACATCTATGGGCATTTCACGGAACACTTGGGCGGTTGTATCTACGACGGAGTCTGGGTAGGCGAGAAATCCAAGATTCCGAACGTCGGAGGAGTGCGCAAGGATCTCATCGAGAACCTGAAAGAAGATGAAAGCCCCGGTTATTCGCTGGCCGGGTGGGTGTTTCGCTGACAGTTATAACTGGAGAGACGGCGTGGGCCCGCGCGACCGGCGTCCCAGGCGTACGAACTTCTGGGCGAACAACGAATATCTTCAAAAAGCGCCGGACGGCCCTCAGAAATACGATCCCAAACGAGTTCGGAACCAACGAATTCGCGCGTTTTTGCCGAGCCGCAGGTGCTCAACCCTACTTCGCGGGGAATGTGCGCGCTCTCGACGCTCATGACTTCTACGAATGGATCGAATACTGCAATTCGCCAAAAGGCTCAACTTCGTTGGCTGACTTACGAGCGCAAGGTGGCGATCCTGAGCCCTTCAACGTTCAGTATTGGGGTGTAGGGAACGAAAGCTGGGGTTGCGGGGGAGCTTTCACGGGTGACGAGTATGCGATTGAGTACCGCAGGTGGGTTCAGTGGGTTCCTTTTTTCCCCAGCCGTCTCTCCTTCATTGCTTCCGGTCCAAACGGCGCCGACTATGCGTGGACCCGCAGCTTCTTCCAGAAGCTGACCGAGCGCGGGCCAGGCAGCCTCAGAGGTCTGCTCGGGACCGCCCTTCATTATTATTGCGGGACGACCGGCAACGGCGACGCCAACCAATTCACGACGGCTGAGTGGTTCGAACTCCTTAAGAAGGCCGATCGCATGGAAGAGCTGATTCGAAACCACTGGCAAATCATGGGCGAAAGCGACCGCGAACACCGAGTGAAGCTGGTGGTTGACGAATGGGGCGCCTGGCATCATACCGACCCGTCCATTGATCCCCGCTATCTATGGGCCTACTTTCCGACGTTGAGAGACGCCCTGGTCTCGGGCATCACTCTCGACACCTTCAATCGGCACGCCGACAAGGTGGTCATGGCGAACGCAGCGCAGCTCATCAACAACATCCATACGTCATTTGTCGCGCGAGAAGATAAGTTCACCGTTACTCCGGTGTTTCATGTCTTCGAAATGTACGCTGCCACACCAAGGCGCAACGGCGGTTCGAGCCGAGTTCTCGGCTGCTCGCGTCAACGGACTCGCCGGGCTCTCCGGCTCCTGCTCGATCAACGGCAAACGCGGCTTCCTCACAGTTGTCAATCCTGATCCTCAAAACGCTCAGCAGACGCAGATAGAGATCCGAGGGGCACAGATCACGAACGTTCGCGCCCGTGTGTTATCCGCCTCTGACATCCACGCGCGCAATACTTTCGATCAGCCAAACGCGGTAAAGCCCGCGGAGGACAACGTAACGAGCGGTTCTCCTGCTGACTTACAGCTTCAAGCCGGCCTCGGTAACAAGCCTCGCATTCGAAATAAGCTAGTAAAAGCCCGCAACGTGATCTACGCAACGCAATCTAGTACTATTGGTACTAGATGGTGGGCTCTTCTCATGAGGGCGAGCGTTCTTTTCAACCTCCGCAGTTACCGGAGAACGAAGCTGAAAGGATAGCGGCGCTACGCGCTCTGGACGTCCTCGATTCGGCAGAAGAGGACATCTACAACACCATTGTTAAAGCGGCGTGCCGAAATTTGCGAGACGCCGATGGCCTCGCTGACGTTTATTGACAGCAATCGGCAGTGGTTCAAATCCAAGATTGGTCTCAAAGCATCCGAGACCCCCCGAGACGTGTCGTTCTGCGGTCACGCGATATTGGGTCCCGAATTGTTCGTGGTGGAAGACGCGCTCCTGGACGCACGGTTCCGTGGTAATCCGTTGGTCCAAGGCGATCCCAACATTCGCTTTTATGCCGGGATGCCGCTTCTCACGGAGACGGGCCTTGCTTTGGGAACACTATGTGTCATCGATAGCGCTCCCCGGACACTGAACGCTCCACCAGAGAGCTGCGCTTGGTGTTTTGGCCAACAGTGTGATGCGCGTCCTGAATCTACGTCAGAACATCCGAGTCGCGGTTTTCGCACGCGCAGTCGACATGGCAAGTGATGGCGTAACGATCTCCAGCGCTGCGGGAGGCGAGTTGACCATCATGTACGCGAACGAAGGCTTCCTGCAGCTCACCGGTTACGCATACGTGGAAGTGGTCAACAGGCCTGCTCTTTTTCCTCTCGAATCGAATTGCCAGGATGCGGTGGACGCCGTGCTGTTCGCGGAAACGAAAGGGAAAACAACAACGGTCGAGTCTCAGTTCCGCCGCAAGGATGGCGCGACCCGATGGGCTCGAGTCACATATGTTCCTTACGTGGATGGAAAGGGCAGATTAGTTTACCTGGTGGGCGTCCACAGGGACATCACCGACCATACGCGAGGCTGAAACGCAATCACAGCAGCTCTATGCCATGCGAACGACCATGGCCACCATTGCCCATGTCGTCAACAACTTCCTGAACTCTGCCGCTCTCTACTCATCGATGGTCGACGCCAAAGCTCAGATCGATCCAGTCATGCAACGCGCCTTTGCCAGCGCACTCGAAGACACGCGATCGAAACTAACTGCCATCAACCGGATGTCATCGTTTAAGGACCGGCCCACTCCCTTTGGCTTCTCGCTGCTGGATGTGGACGACGAAGTCGTAGGCTCCTGCTTCAAGAAAAGACTCTAAGCGGCTGGAAGCTCAACGCCTGAAAGTCGCTTGCATTCTTCCAGAAGCAACTCTTGTGTTTGTATATCCCCGGTAGCTTTATGCGGCTTCCGCACCCGCATATGGTAGAAGTATTTGGCTGTGACTCGCGCCTCCGGGTCCTCGCTTGCGGCCAGCCAGACCTGCGTTCGATGACCCTGGTTGAGATCATCCGGCGCTCCCGGGCCACCCATCTTGGTCGGAACCCACCCGGGTTCGATTGCGTTCGAATACACTCCCGGCCAGCGGCGAGCCACGGCGAACGCCAACAGCACATCGTGCAGCTTCGTGTCGGAGTACGCCTGTTGGCCGCTCCAGGGACGCGCCTCCCAGGTCAGATCTCTCAGACTGGCGTCTCCACTCTGGTGCAGCATCGAGCTGAGGTAGACCAGGCGCTTCGGGCGATTGATAAGTGCCGTCAAAATGTACGGCGCAAGTGTATTCACGGCAAACACGTGAGGCAGACCGTCCTCTGTTGCGATCCGCCTCGGCTCTTGATATCCGACTGCTGCGTTGTGGATCACGGCGTCAAATGAACCGAACGCGTTGACTTTGTCAGCCAAGTCCCGGGTTTGTCGGATGCTAGTCAAATCAGCCGTCAGTACAGCTTCAGCTCCGGGAACAGCCGCAAGCGCCTCCTTCCCTCGAACGTCATTGCGGGCGTGGAGTACGACCCGATGACCTTGCTCAATCAGAAGTTGCGCCGCCATTCGGCCCAGACCGTCGGACGATCCGGTTATAAAGACTAGTGCCATAGAAGAGGAATTAAGTTATTGAAGAGAGCTGGACCGTATCGCCTGGGCAAATTCGTCGAAGAGGCATCGTATTCAAAACGTCGCCTGCTTCGAGCCAGCCGCGGCGCGCTGTCATCACACCGAAGCGCATGTTGTGAAGGTGAGCCGGGCGATGAGCGTCGGTAGAAATCGTGAACCGGCAACCTGCCCGTTTGGCGGACCGCACAAGATGACTCGGCAGGTCCAGCCGTTCGGGGCTCGCGTTTATTTCGAGAGCTACGTTTCGCTCGGATGCTTTCGCGGCGATGCGTTCAAAGTCGAACGGGTAGCCTTCCCGTTGCATCAGAATACGTCCGGTTCCGTGTCCGAGAACCTTGAGCGACGGAGATTCGAAGGCGCGGAGAAGGCGGTCTGTCATCTCACTTGCCTCCAGATTGAAATAGCTGTGCACGCTTCCGACGACAAAGTCCAGTTCGGCCAGCGCCTCCTCGGCAAGATCCAGCGTCCCGTCCCGCAAGATGTCACATTCTAGGCCTGAGAACACATGAAGCGGAAGTCCTTCCCGATTGAGCTCGCGTACCTCGCGAGCAAACTCGACCGCACGATTTTCATCCAGCCCATTTGCCATGGCCAGCGCCTTCGAATGGTCGGTAATGGCAATGTACTCGTAGCCGAGAGCCGCCGCAGCCTCGGCCATCTCGCGAAGAGTGGCCTTTCCATCCGTCGCCGTAGTATGCATGTGCAGATCGCCTCGGATATCCGCTTGTTCGATTAGCCGAGGTAACGTTCCGTTCTGTGCAGCTTCCAATTCGCCGGAGTTTTCGCGGATTTCGGGCGGAATCCAGTCGTATCCCAGACGCCGATAGATGTCTTCTTCCGTCTCCCCGGCGACCCGCTGGTTCCCGTCCAGAGTGAACAGCCCGTACTCATTCAAAGTCAATCCCTGTCTTGATCGCTGCCGTTCTCAGAACTACGTTGTGCTCCTTGCTTCCCGTGAAATACTGCATGGCGGCGCCGAAGCTCTCGTGCGGGAGGGCGCGCACGTCCACCTGAATTCGTTCCAGACCGAATAGTACGCTTACCTTATTCGCTCCAAGGCCAAGCACCTCCTGCGCATTCGGATGCTTAGCCATGTGATTCAGAACCTCGGCAGCACCAGTACCGGTGACCATCAGGTCGAGATCACCGATCGTTTCCCGTCCCCGGCGAAGGCTTCCCGCCGCCTCCACCTTTTCGACGCCGCCAATCGCTTTCAGTTCACTCGTCAAGTCGTGGGCTACCCGATGGCCGAAGCTCAACAGGAATCGACCGGCACTCTTGCGATATGCTTCGATTCCGCGCAAAACTTTCTCCTCGAGCTTCGCGCCCATGCGGGGTAACTCACGTAGCTTCCCTGCCCGGCAAATGCGCTCCAGGTCATCGACCGTTTTCACGTCGTAGTGTTGGTAGAGCAGAGCGATGCTTTTGGGACCGAGCCCCTGAATCTTCAGCAGTTCCAGAGCCGAAGCGGGATACCTGGTCAATAACTCGTCACGGCGCTCGAAGGAGCCTCGCTGGCAGATCTCGGCCAGAACAAACGAGAGTCCCTTGCCGATCCCGGTAATGTCGGTCACCTTGCGATCGGGATTGCAGATTATGTCGGCGATGCGCTCCGGGTGAGTGGAGATGACGGAGGCAGCATTACGGTAACTTCGTATTCTGAAACCATCCTCGCCGGCGACCTCCATGAGATCTGCGGTCTCAGAGAGCAGATTTGCTATTTGCCGGTTTTCCATGCAGGAATGTTCGTCAGGGATCCTGTTACACGACAGCAGATTCGCTGCGGGAGTCCTGGGACTTGCCCCGGGCCGTAGTCGCCGGCTCCACATGCACCAGAACGTCGGCTATCCATCCCAACTGGTCTTTCAGCCTGTGCTTCACTTCTGCTGCAACTTCGTGTGACTCGCGAACCGTCATTTCCGGATCCACTTCGAGGTGAAGATCCACGTGGTATCGAAGACCGGTTCGCCTGGCGAAGCACTTCTCTATTCCGAGCGTACCCGGAACAGCGGACGCAACCTCGCGGATTTCGGCCATCTTTTCGGGTTCAGGCATGGTGTCCAGAAGTTGGCCCAAAACGCCGTGGACCACTCGCACGGACAAGGCGAAGATGATAACCCCGATCACCATTGCTCCAATCCGGTCGGCAACTGCAAACCGGGTGGGGTCGACCAGGCTGAGCGTGATGGCGGTCAACGCAATCCCGGTGGATACCAGGTCCGTCATGTCATGCCACGCGTCCGCCTCCAGAGAAGTGCTGGCGATTCTCCGCCCGGCCCTGAATTTCGTGTAAGCCAGAGCAGACTTAAGAATTACAGCGGCAAAGAGCGGGTATAGGGCAAAAGGAGCGATGCTCTCATGTTCGCCAAGATGAGTCAGCCCGTTCCAAAAGATGAAGGAACCGGTCAGGAGAAGCAGCGCTCCGATCGCAAGTCCGGACAGCGTTTCGTAGCGTCCGTGTCCATACGGGTGCTCCGCGTCAGGAGGTTTGCTCGCAAGCAACAATCCGCCGTAAACAATCGCCGAGGAAAGAACATCGCCTGCACTTTCGAAACCATCCGACACGACGGCCGTTGAGCCCGCGGCCAACCCGGCCCAAATCTTGGCGGACGCAAGAACGATGCCGAGCGCCACACTGATGAGAGCGATCCGTCGCCCCCATTCCTCCTCGCGCTTGGCCACCAGCTTCGATCGTACGGCCATATACGTCGAGGATATCGTGGGTCTCAGAATTTAGATCGGCTATCGATCTCCCCGGAACGCAGACTTCCTCATCCGCCTTGAAACATGCGCGTCCAAACAAAATCAATAATACGTAAGTAGATATCGCGTAGAGAGTTCCGGGAGTCTTGTTTGGCTAAACTTCGCCTGTACGCCCGCCGGGCGGTTTTTTTCTTACGAGCTCCGAATAGCTCAACCGGAACAGGAAGAGACTGATGGACAAGCTTGCACAGAACATACAAGAGGCATTTTTGAACAATGCCCGAAGAGACAAGACGTTCCTGACGATTTATTTGATGAGTGGAGTCAAACTTTCCGGCCGCATTAAGAGCTTCGACAAGTACTCAGTGGTGCTGGAAGCCAACAATCAGGAGCAACTGATTTTTAAGCATGCGATATCGACGATAGTAATTTCCAGGAGCGCCGGGGCCTCGAATCAGAACAACGCAGTACATAGCACGCCCGGTAGTCCGCTCAACGATTCTGAACCCTCGGAAAACATTCGCTAGTGCCAGAGCAACAAGAACGAACCGTAGTTGTCGGGGTGGATCTTAGTAAGGCGGCCAAAGATCGTTCGGGAGCACCGAAGGATCGTACGGAAGCCGAAGAATCCCTGGACGAATTGGCAACGCTTGTGGACAGCGCCGGAGGAACGGTGCTCCGCAGGATACTGCAAACCAGACATTCACTCGATTCGGCAACATTGGTCGGCTCAGGCAAGGTCGAGGAGATCAAAACCGCCGTCGAAGGCGAGGAAGCCGATACGGTTGTCTTCGACAACGAACTCACCCCAACCCAGCTGCGAAATCTGGAACGCCGGCTCAGCATCAAAGTAATCGACCGCACTCAACTGATCCTCGACATCTTCGCCCGGCGCGCCAGAACCCGGGAAGGTCAGTTGCAAGTGGAACTGGCACAACTGAACTATCTGCTTCCCCGGCTTGCCGGGCGCGGAACGCAGATGTCGAGGTTGGGCGGCGGTATCGGTACTCGCGGACCGGGCGAAACCCAACTCGAGACGGACCGCCGGAGAATCAGCGTCCGGATTGCCAAGTTGAAGGCGGAGATCGAACGCGTTCGGGCAACGCGCGGAGTGCAACGTTCACAGCGTCAAGCCGTGCCGCTTTCGACCGTCAGTCTCGTCGGCTATACCAACGCTGGAAAATCGACACTCTTCAACCGACTGACGGGAGCCGGCGTCCTGGCCGATGCGAAGATGTTTGCGACCCTCGATCCCACGGTCCGTCAGATCCGGCTTCCGTCGCATCGCCGTGTTCTGATGAGCGACACGGTCGGTTTCATCCGAAATCTGCCTACAACCCTGGTGGATGCGTTCCGAGCCACCCTCGAGGAGGTTACTGCGGCTGCGCTCCTGCTGCATGTTGTCGACGTGACATCTTCGACGGCCGAAGAACAAACAGCCCATGTGATGCGAGTGCTAGCCGAGATTGGAGCGGAAAACACGCCCCAGATCCTGGTCCTGAACAAAAGTGATTGCCTCGAGAACGGGCGGCTCGAGTACGATCTGCCGACGTTAACCCATCGGCTTCTTGGCGAAACCGCACGGCAGAACGAAACTCCTGCAGTTCTGATATCCGGCAAAACAGGAGCCGGTGTTGCCGACCTGCTGGCGGTGATCGATCGCAGACTGGTACAGGATCCGGTGGCGCGCCAGCTTTTCCGGCTGCCCCTTGGCGAAGGGCGTGCGCTCAACCTGCTGCATGAACGAGCAGCCGTGATCAGCGAACGTTATGAGGACGACCACTGCGAGGTTGTCGCCGATGCCCCTCAATCAATCCGAGATCGCCTGAGCGAGTTCGCCATCGGCGAGCCGAGTGATCTGGTGGAGTCGGCTCGTTCCCTAGTTTCTGTGAGCTGGCATCAAGCGGCCGGCATTTCGTCGGCACTTGGACCATACAAGCCAGGAACCTTCCCGTCAAGCAGGCGCACGTAGACGGTAAGCTGGCCGCGGTGGTGAATGATATGGTTTATCACCATGCCGCGCAGAACGGCGATCCGAGGCATCTCGATGATCTTCTGTCCCGCCCACGTCATGCTCCAAACGTGGGCCATGTCGGCATCGGACGCTTTCGCGATCGCTGCACGAGCCTGTGACCGTTTCTCCTCGAATGTAGAAACCAGGTTGTCGACGGACTCGGGGATATACGGCTTGTAATCGCCCGGCCCGAGCACAAGCGAATCTTTCTCGATCGTGTCTACGGCCCAGGAGGCCATGTCCGCAATGTGCCCGGTAAGCTGCCCGAGAGACATCGACTTCGCATGCGGCTTCCAGTCCCATTTACCATCCGGGACCGCAGCCAGCAATTTGCGCGTGTTCTCCATCTCCACGTCGAATTCCGGGAGCAAACTTTCGCTGATCGTCATAGACTTCGGCGATGGTATCACGACCTACCAGCGTTGATGAACGAGGGGCGCGATGCGCTCGCGGTAGATTCGTTTCACTCCGTCCATCGCCGTTCCGGGCAGCGGGGAGAGATCGGAAGCCTGGCAATTGTCCCGGACTTGTTCGGGAGTTTTGCCGCCTGGTATCGCGCAGCTTACGGCCGAGAACGAGAGGATCCACTTGAGGGCAAATTGCGTCATGCTCATGCCCTCCGGGACCACGCTCCTCAGCTGCTCGACTGCATCGAGGGCGGTATCGTAATCGACACCCGAGAAGGTTTCTCCCACGTCGAAAGCCTCTCCTTTGCGATTGAAGTTGCGGTGATCCTCGGGCGAGAACTGCGAGTCTTTGCGCAACTTACCCGTTAATAGGCCGCTCGCGAGTGGAACGCGCGCGAGGATGCCCACCTTCTTCCGTTCTGCTTCGGGAAAGAAGAGCTCCGCCGGACGCTGACGAAAACAATTGAAGATGATCTGCACTGTTTGAACGCCCGGAAACTCGATCGCCTTCAGCGCCTCCTCTACTCGTTCGACGCTCACGCCGTAGTAACGAATTTTGCCCTTCCTGACTAAATCGTCGAGCGTACCGAATACTTCCGGGCGATAGAACAACCCGGTTGGAGGGCAGTGCAGTTGCAGTAGATCGAGCGCCTCGGTTTGAAGATTGCGCAGGCTGTCATTGACCCAGCTCTCCAGATTTTCTGCCGTGTAGCCCTCGACCGTTTGCGACGGCAGCCGGCGACCGGCTTTGGTAGCAACAATGATGTCTTCCCGGCGCTCGCTTTTGAGCCGGGCGACCAAGCGCTCACTGCGGCCCATGCCATAAACGTCCGCGGTATCGATGAAATTCACACCGGCGTCGACTGCGGCATGTAACGCTGCCATTGATTCGTTATCGTCGACGTTGCCCCACGAGCCCCCGATCGCCCAAGCCCCGAAGCTGATTTCGGAGACATTCCAACCGGTTCGTCCTAATGGCCTGTATCGCATATTCTTCATTCTGAACAACCCGCCAACGGCTGGCCCCTGCCTTACCGGCCCGTCAAAGATACCGGACCAAACCAGACCCTTGTGAGCGTTCGTTCCCAAACTGCGCCGGTACGTCTGCGTACTTCAGGCGCGGTGAATCGGTAGTCATACAGAAGGGCTCGCATGTAATGCGGAGGCTTCTGGAAAGGAGCCGGCTCCAGCAACTTTGCCGTGGTGGTGTCGCCGGTCATGATGCGGTACATCAGATTACCGACCCAGGTGTTCTCGTTGATGTCACCGAGAGCGGCGAACCACATCTGCCAGTCGAGACGGGGCTGATAGGGAGCTACCCAGGGCAAGCCTCTATGCAGTTCGCCTGGCTTATACGGAAAGTTGTAATCGCGCCATTGGACCTGGTCGTCCGACCCTTGCAGGACGATTTCGGGCCGGGTTGTCGTCATCACGGCGAACAATCCGTAGCTATTCACAACCTCGAAAGGCCCCATCCAGCGCAAGTACGTGTCTAGTCTGAGAGTCCATCCTCTGTTGAACGTTTGGAGAAGTTGAATCAGCCCCGCGGCCATCAGGAAAACCAGGGCAAGACTGCTCGCGAGTCGAATACGGTTCGAGAATCTGAAGCTTGAACCGAAAGGGATTTGACGCTGCAGAAACCGGCTCATCGGCTCGAAGAACGAATCATCCAAGCCCCATAGGCAAAGGGCTAAGGTCAGCAGGTTAAAGAAGGCATAGTTGCCTGTCAGGATGATCGTGACCTGCAAGGACATCAGCAGACCGACCGCCACGTAGCGGACGCGACGCGGCAAGAAAAGCAGGAAAGGGATGAACAGTTCGATGACGAGCGTTGCGGCGGTGAAGAAGTCGAGGACCGGGGCCGGTAAACGGTACGCGTAGTAAGCCACGGGATTCGGCAGCGGCTGGGTCATGAAATGGAAGCGCAACGCGTGGAAATTGCGCCAGTTGGGGTCGCCGGACGTCAGCTTAACGATCCCAGATTGGAACATCAACCGAAATAGAAGGAGCCGGTAGGCCCAAACCAACAGCGGCGAACCAGCGAAGAGGGCAAGGAACCCGGCCTCAAGCAGAAGAGCATCCCATTGGAAGTTGAGAAATGGAGCGCCGGCAGAAACAACGGAGAGGTACAACACCCAACAAATCGCGGCGGCCAAACGCGACTGCCACCTGATGATCAGGAGGACAGAGGCGATGCATCCCAAAATGCAGATGCCCTGGAGGACCCAATCGGCCGCAGACCACCAGAGCACGGTGGGAATGGACAAGACGAGAGTTGGCCTTGTCTCTGCGCGGAAGGAATGCAGGAATCTCGCGACCGGAACAATGCCCTGGGATCCGAGCAACGGCACGATTTGCGGCAGAAGAGATCCGAATGCGGCGAGATACGTCAAGCCAAGGAGCCGCAAGAAAAGATTTTCGGTGAGGGAGTGAGATCCGGGATTTGAGAGGCGATGAAGTAAATCTCGGCTGAAGTTGCGCAAGCTCGCACCATCGATCGCGGAGAACGACAACCCACAATCCTAATGATGATTATGCCTTCCGCTCTCCGCAAAGGAGCACTGTGGTATGTTTCGGAAGAACCTTCCAGATCGGCGCGGTAGCCAAGTGGTAAGGCAGAGGTCTGCAAAACCTTTATTCGGCGGTTCGATCCCGCCCCGCGCCTCCAACGACCTGTAAGCTCAAATCCTGCTCTAGCCCAAGATTTACCTGTTCAGATCTGTTGGACGGCCGGAAACTGCATGGACACGGCGTAGCCCGGAAGAGCTACTCAGATCCGAGATCGCCCACCCGGATTTGGCCGGCCGGAAGCGTCGAAAAGTGTCGAAAGAGCCTCGAACTTCGATGTAACAGACGCTCGCTGATCGCATGGCAAACTATCGCCAAAGCGAATCCGCCAAGTACGTCCACGCCGTAATGCATTCCTGTGGTCACCGTCGAAATTGAAACGAGCGCAGCCATCGCGAGTGCAGGAATCCGAACGAGACGAAACACCCACAACGCGCGAGTGGACAAGAGAGCGAGCGCCACATGGAATGAAGGGAATTCGATCATTCCCGACGAATAACTCGGGTCGATGGTGTAGGCGGAACTGGATCTCAAGGCGTCGACTTCCAATAAGTATCGTTTCTGAGAATCGTACGGCTGATAGCCGTAGACGACCGAGGGCAATGTGGCCGGGAAGAGCGCCGAGATCGCGCTGGCCAAAGAGACTGCGATAATTGCAGAAAGAACAACCCTCGCGTGCTACGGTGCTTACCCATGAACGTCGTTAGCGCGAACGCAAGGAACGTGTAAGGGATCAATCCCGCATAGCAACGTCCAAGGAACACGTTTATCGATTGGGTGCGCCCTGGCCCACGAAACGATCGCGCCGACATTCACACCTATTGATTCATCAATTTGTGCCATCAATTGGTCATGAGGTGATGTTCCGAGGCGAACTGCTGCATATTGAGGGAGCGGTAACACGAAGAACAACACGAACACCCATGCGCTAAGAAGAGCTATCTCACGCAGGGTTGTAGAGCGTGAGTAATGACAGTATGCTCCGACGATCGCGAGTGTGGCGACCGGCTGAAGAACGTCGAGAATCGACAGCCTGACCGCTGAGATATTCTCGGCACGGAACATCGCGAGAACCAGGCATACCAAAGTAGCGGTGATGAAGCCCATCAACAGATGAAAGTGATATTCGTAAACGCTAGTCGACAAGCTGACTCGCTGTGTACACACCTTTTCTCCGATTTGCTGCTCAATGGGGCTCACACAAGTGCAAACACGCACGCGAACAGCCAATCTGAATCATAGGTTACGGAGCTTTTGTATCGGTGGTCGTCCGCCGAGAGCCGTCAGCTTTTCAGAAGTTGGAGTAGAGAAACGGTCGTCCTACTTTGCGGTGGCGTAGAAGAAGGTACTCGGTTGGATCAGAGAACGGCCAGCAGCCTTTGGCGCATGACGCGATGCATCGAGCGCTCTTCGGCCTTGACGCGATAGTGATGATAAGCGAATGCGAATCCGACAATGCACGCCCAGGTGACTCTCATAACTGTTAGACACGCATTCCGAAATAAAATCGCAGGTTTGTTGCCATTTGCCTGGCCCCTCGCTGGAGAGGAAGGAGACAATTGATTTGTCTCCCCGATGAACAAGGATCTTGCTAATCCGTTCTGGTTCGCGCTTCGAACCGAACATGCGCACTTCGCCCTTGGGAACGGCTGCGTGCTCCGCTATCCCGCGGATGTGATCCCTTTCGCCGGACTCGAAGAGCCTTCGAAGAAAAATCTTCTCGGCTTTGCGAGATCTTTTAGAACCGGAAGAACGGGTTTTCATAGCTGCAGACGCGATTCCCGAAGTCGACGGCCTGAGCCAGATCAGCGAATTGCCGGGCCTCCAATTACATTTCCACGGAGATGCGCAATCGCTCGATATGCCGGAATTCCGTAGCTTCGAGATCCATAGACTGGCGCCAGACGATGCACCGGCTATGGTCGCGCTGACCGATATCGCTTTCCCCGGCTTTTTCCGAGAGAGAACTTATCAACTGGGAGCTTATTTCGGCGTGTTCCAGAACGAGCATCTGGTCGCCATGGCGGGTGAGCGGATTGCGGTTCCTGGAATGCGAGAAATCAGCGCGGTTTGCACCCACCCGAAACATACGGGACGTGGTTACGCGACGGCCTTGATTCGACACCTGTTGCGCTTCCATGCTGAGCAGCAGTTACGCAGTTTTCTTCACGTAGCTCAGGAGAATGAGCGCGCAGTTAACCTGTATAAGCGTCTCGGGTTTGTGACGACCCATGCGCTCCACTTCCGCCAGTTACAGCGGAGTGACAGCGTAATTCTTACACCTCCACATAACCCTGCAAGTTGCAGAAATCAGAGAATTGGGAAATTTTTACCAAAAATTCTCCGGTACTTTTTACAAGAATCATCTGGATCAGAGACGTTTGTTAGCGCCCCGACTTATCGGTTATGTGTACCAACCGAAAGCGGGATGGGCAGCTTGCCCGGTCACTGGCACTCTACCTCGGAATCCTTGTATTCCCAACGGCACTGCTGGCTAAGACTACCCCTTCCCTCTCTCTCTCAGAAACAAATCTCTCATTCGGAAGCGTGACAGTCAGCGCGACGAGTTCAGCGCGCGTGGTGACAGTGTCCAATTCCGGTCAAGCGGCGCTGGTCTTTTCAGGCATCAGCGTCTCCGGCGACTACAGCCAAAGTAATACGTGCAGGGTCGCCTTAAAGAGCGGCGCAACGTGTACCATCTCGGTGGCGTTCAGCCCCACTTCCGCAGGTTCCCGAAGCGGAATCGTGACGATCAATGACAATGCGCCCGGCGCGCCTCACCAGATTTCCCTGACGGGAACTGGCCTGCAATTAGTTCCACAGGCGGTTGTTTCACCGACCGCGATTCAGTTCGGCGACCAGACTGTTCAGACACAGAGCGCGGTCCAGAGCTTGACGCTGGCTAACATGGGCGCAGTTCCGCTGAGCATCAGCACTATCTCGGCATCAGGCGACTTTACCCAAACAAACAGTTGCGGCTCATCGCTTGGAGCGGGTTCCAATTGCAGCATTAAGGTAAGTGCCAAGCCGACATCTGTGGGCATGTGCCTCGGAACGCTCACCGTCACGGACAATGCACCGGGCTCGCCGCATGTGGTAGCACTGACGAGCAACGGGTTGGCTGCCAGCTGCGGCCACACAAGCGACCAACATCACCGGGATCTGGGCCAACGAAGGCGGAGACAAAGTGACCCGTGACGAACTTCGCGCCTCTCACCACGTCGAGAACTTGACCGGCACTGTGATCAATCGCGCTTGGGACGGACAAACCGTTAAGCTCTCGAGCGCGCGCAACGAAGTCGTCAGCTTCAACCTTGTTATTGAAGCCGCAAACGCGACCGCCAACAATGTTTCAGTCAAATTCGATACCTTAACGGGCCCTGGCGGTGCGACGATCTCGTCTACGCCCACGAGCGGCAACGGTGTGTTCGACTGGGTAGGTCGCAACATCGAGCTGTTCTATGTGCGCTATCTGCAGATCAAAGGTCTAAGCTACTTCGGTTATTTCAAGGGCGATGAGCGCCAGGTGCCCGTTCGGTTCCAAAGACCATGGAACGGCGAGGGTAATGGGCAGTGGCGGCTGGAACGATCGACCGGATCACGATAAGTTTTATCCGGACATCATGGTTCCCATTGAACTCGTGCCCACGTTCTCCGTCGCACAGGCACAAAATCAGAGCATCTGGTCTGACATCTATGTGCCGAAGACTGCTCCGGCCGGCACATACACGGGCAAGATCTCGATTCTTGAAGATGGCTTGACGACGCACGAAGTACCTGTGTCTCTCACGGTTCAGAACTTCAGCCTTCCCGACGCCCCCACCTCGAAGACGATGGTGAA
The DNA here is from genome assembly GCA_963744795.1 of uncultured Acidobacteriaceae bacterium. Classification (GTDB taxonomy): domain Bacteria; phylum Acidobacteriota; class Terriglobia; order Bryobacterales; family Bryobacteraceae; genus Bog-105. The sequence continues at coordinate 171,231 of CAVUVF010000009.1, read as the reverse complement.
CGTGGATACGACCGACATCATGTGGCGCTACGTAACCGGTACTGGCGGCTATGCAAATTGGGCCGGCGCTGACGGACAAAAGATTGCGGCCATCACGGACAAATACTTCGAACTGTTCCATCGCCACAAGCTCAGCGTTGTCGGCGAGAATGAGTGCCCTGCCGCCGATCACCCCTGTGACACCGCTCTGCCCCGCTTAACTGGCAGCCTCTTCACGGCTCGGAATGGGTACGACGGCCCCGGCATCAATACACCCGAAGGCGTCTACTCGATCGGCACATACGGAACCTGGGGAGCGGCAACCTATGGAGTGCCCGACTGGAAACACGATCAGGGTTTGTTCCAGAACCACATCGATAATTACGCCAGCTGGTTCGCGCAGAACCTGCCTAATACCGACTACTTCCTCTATCTGCAAGATGAGCCTTCGCCATCCGACTTCAACCAGGTGGAGACCTGGTCTCGCTGGATCGCTCAGGACCCGGGGCCTGGCAAGAACATGCTCTCTCTCGCGACGGTGAATGTTGTTGCCGCGCAGACTTATATGCCGACGCTTTCGATTCCAGTGACAGCCGCAAGCATCGGTGATTGCCCGAATTATTCTCCGTGCAATTCCAACGCGATGATGGAGAACGCTGCGAACTTCTACAAGAACACGCCAGGACATAAGTTCTGGGGATATAACGACGGCCGGCCCGCCACAGGAACAGCGATGACAGAAGACGACGGTGTTTCGATGCGGACCATTCCCTGGACTCAATACAAGATCCGGAGCCGATCGTTGGTTCTACTGGTACGCCAATGTGAATTCCCCGGTCGACTGGTTCCAGAATGCAGTTACCTGGGGCTCCGTCTCTTACTTCGACTGGTCTTTAGGTGAGTCAGGCATGGATGGAACATCAAACGGTAATGGTCTCCTTGTTTATCCGGGAACGGACGTGAGCCATCCTTCCGATTCGTATGGAGTGAACGGTCCTTTGGCCAGCCTGCGGTTGAAGGAATGGCGCCGTGGAATCCAGGACACCGACTATCTTGCTTTAGCCAATCAGATCGATCCTGCCGCGACGCAAGCCATTGTGAGTCAGGCGATGCCGAAGGCTCTGTGGGAAAATCCCGCGCCAAACGGCGATCCGTCATACTTCGTCGGTCCTATTAGCTGGTCCAGCAATCCGGACGACTGGGAGGCCAAGCGCGCCCAGCTCACCCAGATGATCAGCAACTACTGCACGGCGAATCCGTCCAGCAGGACCTGCGCGAATTAGTCAACGCGCAGATCTCTCGAGTCGCAACACGATTGCGCGTCCTTCAGCTTCAGGGCTGAGGGACGCGCAATTTACATTTACGGTCTCCCTCAGCGGCTTCCTGAATGAGCTGCCGCTTCAACCGGTTCGGGCTCAGCACTACCGAGGACATAAGGACCGTCGGGAATCACTGCAATCCGAGCGTTCGGCGGCAGGCCGGAAACGAGAGCCGATACAGCAGCCCGCAGCGAATGAAACGATCTGCCCCAAAGGTTGCGCTGATACTCAGCCGGAAGGCCAGGCACATACCAGAGAACCTGCTTGCGCGTCGTCACCATGGCCAGCTTTTCGAGCTGCCACTGATCTGGCACGACGGGGGCTTCCTGAATGCTCCGCAGAAACTCCCAGTCGGAGAGTCCGTCACCCAGCATCTGGCTAAACTCGGGCCCTCCGGCTCCCTCCGTGCAGGCTCCCACGAGAAGAATGCGCCCGCCGTCCTTCACGATATGCGAGGCTGCGGTGACGCCTTTTATGCATTGATAGAACGTGAGATCGAGCGGGTATCCGGCACCGCTTGTGATGACAGCATCAACTGGCTCATCGAGCTTCTGCAGCATGACGCGAGAGATGAACTGGTATCCGGTTCGGTGCGCCTGTTCAGGATGGCCGGCGAACACGCCCGCAATAGCGCGCCCTTCCGCAAGGGCTACATCGACGATGAAATCGTGACGCGCCATACGGGCAATCTCGAGCAATTCATCATGCAGGGGATTGTCCGCGATTGAGCCCTCTTTGGTACGCACATCGCGCATGAACTTAGGGCTGTGCAAAACCTTGATCGTCTCTTGAGCCGCGAGTCCCGGCGCAATCAGTTTGCGACCGCCTGAAAACCCCAGCATCAGATGCGGTTCGATGAATCCAAGTGAGATGTGAAGATCCGCCGAGACGAATCGTTCGTCGATGTAAACGGGAGTACCGGATTTTGTGGATCCGAGATAGCGATGCGACGACAGATCCCGCGCATCGTGGTTTACGACTCTGTATTTGGACGCAACCTCCTCCCCGCAGATTTTCCTGATTTCCTCGTCCGTTGCCGGACGATGCAGTCCTGTTGCGATCAGGATTGTGATCCCATTCCGGGGAATGCCTGCGGCCTCCAACCTTCGCAAAACAGGGGGAAGAACCTTTTCATTCGGAGCCGGACGGGTGATGTCGCAAACCGAAATGGCGGCGGACTGTTTACCGCGCGCAAGGTCCTGGAGCGCTCGCGTGCCGATCGGCTGGTCCAGAGCAGTTTCCAATGCTCTTCGCCAGTCGGCAAGAGGCTTTTGCGGACTTCTCCTCCAGGATGCAATACCGAAAGCCGTCGGGCAGGTCTGCCGTAATACCGCTCTCGGCGAAAGCAAGATCAACTTGCATGATGGCCATCGTACTACTCGGCTAAGGGTGACTCGGTCACGTTCGGATACAGCTTTGTATACAATGCGAGGCGAACTCGAATATGGCAACTACGCCCCTCAATCGCAGACAAGCTCTTCAGACTATCGCGACCAGCACGGGCGCAGTGCTCTCTTCACCAAACCTGTCCAGGCGCTGCAGTCAAGCTCGCTGCAGATCGGCGGAAAGCCTGTTGAGATTTCGTTAAGCTCAGTCAGCCGAAACACTGTTCGTATCGAGATCGCTGGAAATTGACGCTTACGCCAACCCGGATTACGAGGACGATGGCGCATTAGCGCAACGGGAATGGGGCAAACCGATTGCTCGTTTGCGCACAAAAACGAAAGGCAGAGGCGTAAGATGCGGCGATCTAACCGTCACAGTCACAGCGAACCCGGTCGTCATTCGAGTTCCGGACAAGTCAAATAGAACAGTTCAGGAGCTACGGGCGGAGGACGATTCCGGCGACTATCACCTTCGCGCTAGGAGAAGGCCCACTGCTCGGGTTGGGACAAGGCGGTCCGCAGTTTGACCGGCGGGGCAAACTAGACCGGATGACGAGCGGGCAAGGCGGATACCAGTTGCGAACGCACGGCGCGAAAGTGCCGATCCCGTTCCTCGTGGGAACCTCCGGCTGGGCGATGTATGTGCACCGAGCCGGTCTCTTCCTTCGACCTGACGGGCGAACGGGGGTTGTTGAAGCCGATCAACGGACGACCATCTCTTCCCGTCGACATCTTCGTGGTCGGCGCTAAAGATCCCGTGGCGATCATGGCGGAATACGCAAAAATCACGGGCCATCCGGAGATGGCGCCGCTGTGGTCTTTCGGATATCAACAATCGCACCGCACGCTCGAACACACCGGACGAGATCTTGCAGGAAGCGAAAACATTCCGGGAGAAGAAGCTGCCTTGCGATGCCATGATCTATCTCGGTACCGACTTCACTCCCGTGGGCTGGAACACTCACAATGGCGAATTCACCTGGAATAGTAAGGTCTTTCCCGATCCGAAGCGAGCAATTGACGAACTACACGACGAACATTTCAAGGTCGTCCTTCATATCGTGATTGAGGGCCACAAACTCACCGGCACAGTGAAGGATGCCTGCACGGCGGCCCAGCTTCCGAGCGGACGAACACCGGACGGTCACTGGCCGCCCGACCGCCAGGTGAGTTGTTACTGGCCGGTTCATAAACAACTGCTGGATCTCGGTGTTGATGGCTGGTGGCCCGACCAGGGCGATGGGCTTGACGCACCTTCGCGCCTCGCACGCAACCGGATGTACTTCGAGGGCCAGCAACTATATAAGCCGAACGAGCGGGTGTATGCACTCCATCGCAACGGCTTTTCAGGTATGCAGCGCTTTGCTGCCTTCTTATGGTCCGGCGACATTCAGTCTACGTGGGAAACACTGAAAACGCACGTGCCGGTGGCCATCAACACCGGGATCAGCGGTATTCCGTATTGGGGCACTGACATCGGCGGTTTCGTTCCGACGAAGGAATACACCGGAGAACTATTTGCCCGGTGGTTTCAGTTCGCGGCGTTCAATCCGTTGTTCCGGTCGCACGGCCGCGACTGGCGGCTTCACTTGCCCTGGGGCTGGACGGTAGGCGAGATCGGATACCCTGAAACGCCAAGCTATCATCCCGACCCGAAAGACCTTCAGAATCCGGCGGTCGAACCGATCTGCAAGAAATACCTCGAGCTTCGGTACCAGTTCATGCCGTATCTCTATTCGGCGGTAAAGGAAACGTGTGAAACGGGTCTGCCCATTGTGCGCGCTCTTTGGCTTCACTATCCGGAAGATCAGACCGCCGTCGCCTGCGGTGATCAGTATCTGTATGGCCGGGACCTGCTAGTTGCGCCTGTCGTCGAAAAAGACGCAAGAAGCCGTCCGGTCTACCTACCTCGCGGGAAGTGGTTCGATTTCTGGACCAAAGAAACTTCCGATGGTGGGCGGGAGATCACGCGCGCCGTGGATCTCGAAACCATACCTTTATACGTCAGGGCCGGGGCCGTGCTTCCGATGGGCCCCATCAAGCAATACACGGCGGAAAAGGTAGATGAGCCGTTGACTGTTTGGGTGCACCCCGGCGCGGACGGCGCGTTTTCCCTTTACGAAGATGACGGCAATACGTTTAATTACCGCAAAGGCGAATTCATGCGGGTGAATATGAATTGGAACGACAGCAGCCGCCAGCTTTCTATGCGATTAGCCAAAGGATCAAAGATGATGGCGCCCGAAAAACGAAAGATTGTCGTGAAGGTAGCCGGCCGGGACGTCACTCGTGAAGCCGTTTTCGAGGGGCGCCCTCTGGTTGTCCAACTCTAAGTCAGAAGACTCAGGAGCCGCTAAGCTTACCAGCTTCCGCGCTCACCGAGATCTCCGATTACTCGGGAAAGCCGCTTGACCCCGTGCTCCCAATTACCCTGGATGCAGATTTCCGCCCGGTCGGAATCTCCTTTGGAAATCGCGTCCATGATTTCCTCGTGCTCAGTTATGGATTGATCCAGTTCGTCGACAATAGCGCTGGCATAAAGACGCCAGTAGCGCTCGGCCTGAGGCTGAACGGTATTGTGAAGCTCAAGCAATCGAGGACCAGCGCCGGCCTCTACAACGGCACGGTGGAAGTTCAAGTCGAGTTCGAAAATGCGGTTCGCGTCCGCGTGATGGGTTCGTGCAAGTTCCGCCAACCCCACGTTAAAGCCTCTCAGCCTCGCAACGAGTGGCTCGCGCTGATCCGGAGGAAGCTTCGCTGCCAGGCGCGCACCCAAGCCCTCCAGATGCGCAATGATCGAGTAGAGCTCCCGAGCATCGTCCTGAGTCAGAGGGGACACCAGCATCCGGCTCTTGCTACCGCTTCCTGAGGCGTTGACGTAACCCTCGCGTTCAAGCCAATGGAGTGCCCCGCGGATAGGCGTACGGCTGAACCCAAGCCGGGCGGCAAGGTCTGCTTCGATGATCCAAGTACCCGGGGCGAGCCTGCCCGTCACGATCATCTCCCGAAGCTGCTGAAACGCGAGCCGAAGACTGTTGCCTCGCTCAGTGCCGAGTTGCAGCTTGGCAGTGCGCCGTTTGTGGACAGGTCCGGGCATTCTCACCTAGATTACCGTGCAATCCGTAACATTCTGCGACCGCAGGCCGTTGTCGGTTGAGGACACGTTACCTTTCTCCTGCGCCCTCGCGAAAATCACTTTCTCTTGCACTAAGCGGGGGAGCGCTCAAATGGATACAATTCTGAATACATCAGTGCTTGAGACCTCCGCCTCGCGCTGGAAGGGGCGAACAAAGTGAAGCCTAGTAACTTCAAAGCGTTGCTCTGTCTCTTCACTCTTTCTGGGGTTCGGGCACAGCCTCCAGCCCATCTGGCGCTAGTAGTACGGCAGGGAGATGGAACAACATGCCTCGGGGTGCCGTCGTCAGCGTAGATTTTGATGGAACGCCCGGTATCAGCAATCGCTTTCGCCTACGGCTGTTCAGCCTCGCATGAAGAACGTAGGCGGGATGACCATCTCCACTGCTCAATTGGACCTTAACGTTGCGGCACAATTGCAAACAATCAACAGTTCTTTAAGCTCGGGTTCGTCTACTCTCCGATCCGAACATCAATCTGCTCGCATTTCAGCCACCTTCTAAGGTCGCGACTTACTAGCCGGACTGTACGTGTCGACTACACCGCGACTGATAACGTCCGCCTAAACGTAAGCTACGGTCAACGAAGCAGACTTACACCGGTCGGTATGCCCCTCCGTAGCCTGGCGGCCTCAATTCGATCTCGGCTTTGAGCGTCCGGCACAGCCGATGACGCACTGCCCGAGGCCGTCGAACTCCATGGTCACGCCGCTTAGCGGAGGATAGACGGCAGCAGTTCCAATGAGTCCGGCAAAACGCGCAGTCTTCGTGTTAGGCAACAGGGTACCGCCGGAGGTTGCGACTTCGTTCGCGTGAGACGGGATCACAGACATAGGCTGAATGAGCTGATTAATGACAAACGCCGCTTCTTCAGGGCCGGTCGTGAAGACATCACCGATGTTCAGAACCACCAGGTTCGCGCCATAGTAGCCCTTCACGATCGTCGACATGTCGCTCATCTGACCGGTATCGCCCGAAAGATACACCCGGAGTCCATTCGTGAAAGTGACGACATACCCGCTCGGGCCTCCGGGCGAGAAGGAAACGCCGCTTGCGGCCAAGCCCGTTACGAGCGACTCAGAAAGCAGCGAGTTCGGCAACGCATTACCGTGGAGGGCTTGAACCAGGGCAATCTGTACTCCGTTTGCCGCTCCGGTCGCTCGTATCGTGCGTTTCGCACCGTACCCGATACTGCCTGTGCAGGGTGCACTCAACGGAGTGACGGTTTCATTGCCTGTTCCACTCGTCGTGCAACCTTGGGTGGGCGCTCGCAAAATGCCTTGAACTTTGGCAGCAATGAAAGCCGAAAGATCCTGAGAACCGACGATTGCGAGTTTCTGAGTTGCGGCAATTTCGGCCGCATTCGAATCAGGGGTGGCCACCGTGGCTACCGACGCACAAGTTGCCGCGGGGTCATCGGGTGACTGCGTCATTTTGGAGGCGCCAATATGATCCCCATGCGCATGCGTAACAAGCAGTGCGTCGACTCGGCCCAGCTTGGAGTTGGCGACCAGCCTGGGATCGGTACCGCCGGCAACCGTCGTTCCGGGATCATAAAGGATCCTTACTCCCGTGGGATCTTCCAGGATTAACGCTCGATCCGGTGAGCAGAATTCGCCGGTCCGCGCCCCCAGAGGAGTAATCTTCACGAATTGCGCGAACACATGCCCCTGGGTCAACAACGCAGCCGCGAAGCATAGGACAAGATTTGCGTTTCATGGTGCACCGCCCAACGATCTCTTAGAGGGCATTATGCGAGCGGGATACGACTCGAAATGTTGTACATATTTTGTAAATTCGCAGGTCGGTGCTCCGGTTGAAATGAGTAACGGATCAGGCCGCCCGGATGCTATTATTGGAATGTTTGCGTGCCCGCGCCGCGCGAGCTTTAACTTGAGCGGCTTCTTCGAAGCTCCCTCACCCGCATTTTTCCGCTTGGAATGTAGTCGTGTTCATCAGTCTTCCTCAACTGGAAAAGAATCCAGTCCGCTTCAACGTTGACGTACCGGCCGGGGAGATCGAGTTTGTTGGCAACATCACCCAAAACTCTGATTTACACTGCGAAGGCCGGGCGGAGCTGTTGAACCATGCCGTGAAAGACATCCGCGTGCATGGGGATCTGAAAGTAGATGTTTCCGCCTCCTGCGACCGGTGCCTGGAAACGGTAGCCATTACCGGTCCAGAATCATTTCGATCTGGTGTATTTTCCGGCCGCGGAGTCCGAGGGCGGCGAGGACGAGGTAGCCGAGTCTGCCATTGACGTTGGCTTCTATGAAGGGAATGGTCTCGCCCTGAACGATGTTCTGCGCGAGGTCGTCCTGCTCGCCCTACCCATGCAGATCGTCTGTGGCGAGGCTTGTAAAGGTATATGTCCTGTCTGCGGAGAAAATAAAAATCAGCGGGATTGTGATTGCCATCCTCCGGCTGTGGATGACCGCTGGAGCGGTCTGAAAGACTTCCGGACCGAGAACAGGCGCTGATGCAGTCAAAAGTCGCCGTACTGTATCCTGAACATTAAAGCAAAGAAACGAGTTAGCTATGCCGAATCCCAAACGACGCCATTCGAAGCGCCGCACCTCGACCCGACGTGCTCACGACCATTTAGCCATCCCGCAGCTTGCCGAGTGTCCGAACTGCCACGAGAAAATCCGCGCTCACCGCGCCTGCCCGCACTGCGGCAAATATAAAGGCCGCGAAGTTATTGAGGTTGTTGAGGCTTAGCGACGTTGTCCGCGCCTGGTCCAAGTCACGTCTTCCGTTAAAACTTCCACATGGTGACAATCGCCCTTGACGCCATGGGAGGGGACAACTTTCCGGCGCCCGAAATCGAAGGTGCATTGCAGGCCGTCAAGGCTCTCGATGTTCGAGTCATTCTCGTCGGGCGCGAAGATGTCCTAAAAAAAGAACTGAAGAAGCATCCCGGATGGGAGCAGTATTCCCTTCGAGATCCGTCACGCAAGTGAGCAGATCACGATGGAAGACAGCGCCGGCAAAGCCCTGCGGCAAAAAAAAGATAGCTCTATCCGTATAGCCACGCGGCTTGTGAAGAGCGGCGAGGCTCAGGGTGTTGTATCTGCCGGCAACACGGGAGCCGTTATGGCTACGGCCAAGATCGTTCAGGGTATGCTGCCCGGTGTCGATCGCCCGGCGCTTGCCTCTGTGTTCCCAACGCTAAGCGGATCTCCCGCCGTGATGTTGGACGTGGGCGCAAACGTGGACTGCACGCCGAAAATGCTGTGCCAGTTCGCGATTATGGGCGACGCATACTCGCGAGTGATCTTTCACACGACCAATCCGCGTGTTGGCTTGCTTTCCATCGGTGAAGAAGATCATAAGGGCAATGCTCTGACGCTGGAAGCACAGCAGCATCTCAAGGAAGTTGAAAGACATCAACTTCATCGGGAACGTTGAAGGGCGTGACGTTTATACCGGTTCAGTGGATGTGATCGTCTGCGACGGTTTTGTTGGTAATGTGGCCCTGAAAGTGAGCGAAGGCTTGGTGGAAGTTGTCGGAAAGATGCTCAAGCAGTCCCTGAGCGCTACCCCGGGCCGTAAACTGGGCGCTTATCTTGCGCGCGGAGCGTTTCAGGAATTCAAAAAGCGGGTTGACTACGCGGAATACGGTGGAGCTCCCCTCTTAGGCCTGAACGGCGTCTGCATCATCTGCCACGGACGTTCTCCTGCCAAAGCAATCTACAACGCCATCCGTGTGGCGGGAGAGTTTGCCGTGGGCAAGGTGGACGAGCGAATTGCATCGGAACTTGGCATTTTTACATCAGCTTAGGAAGGTATCTATGCTGCGTATTGCGCTTCTGGCGCTGGCGTTTATTTCGCTTCCAGCCTTCGGCAAAGAAGACCCCGTTTCCTGGAGCCTTTCTCCGCAGAATGATCGAGCCGTAACGCCGGGTTCCAAGGCGTATCTTCAACTCCAGGCCAAAATTGAAGAAGGCTGGCACCTCTATTCGCCGACTACTCCCCCCGGCGGTCCCATCATCACCAAGATCGCGGTAACGCCGAGCCCTTCCGTGTCGGGCTTCCGGCTTTACCGGCCTGAGCCTGTTCGGAAGCTTGATCCCAACTTCAACATCGATACCGAAACGTATACTGGATCGGCACAATTTTTGATCGAGGCAGATGGTAGCCCCTTCCGCTACCGGGACCGTGCCGATTGAGACCACTGTGCGTTATCAGACCTGTTCCGACACGAAGTGCCTCCCTCCGGTGAAGAAGGTTGTCCAAACTTCCGTGACGTTCGCCCCGAGTAGCGGACCGGGCCAGAGTAAGCCATTCGAAATGCCCGCTGGTTATGCGCTGGTTCCTGCGACAGCAGGTACCGCTGCTCCCTCTCCGACCGGTTCACGTGTGGCTGCTTCCTCTGCGGGGGCAGGCGCGGCTTCACCCGCGCGAACTGCAACGATACCGAAGGCCGGCGAAGAGGCGACTTTGCCTTTCATGCTTACAGCATTCGCCTTTGGACTTGCTGCTTTGTTCACTCCCTGCGTGTTCCCGATGATTCCGATCACCGTATCGTTTTTCATCGGGCAGGATACTGGCGGCGGGAAACGTGGCGCTCTGGCGCAGGCGTTGGTTTTCTGTTTGGGGATTGTCGTACTTTTCACTTCGCTCGGTTTCCTCGTCACCGCCATCGCTGGTCCGTTCGGCGTGGTTCAACTTGGCTCCAGTCCTTGGGTGAATGCCTTTATCTCGGTGGTGTTCTTCGTTTTTGGTCTCAGTCTGCTAGGCGCTTTCGAACTCACCCTGCCTTCGGGCCTTTTGACCAGACTCAATACCGCGTCTCAGGCCGGCGGCTACGTTGGAACCTTGTTGATGGGGCTGACATTTTCCCTGACATCATTCGCTTGCATCGGACCCATCGTCGGACCATTGCTGATTGCTTCCGTTCAAAGTAAGGGTCCGCAGCCGGTGTTGGGAATGGTCGCTTTCGCCTCAGGCCTAGCGACGCCATTCTTCCTGCTTGCGCTCTTTCCCAGCTACCTCAAGCGGCTGCCGCGTAGTGGAGGTTGGATGTCGCGCGTGAAAATTGTTCTCGGCTTTGTGGTCCTTGCCGTGATGTTTAAGTATCTGAGCAACATCGACCAGGTGCTCCAGACTCACTGGCTCACGCGCGAGCGTTTCCTGGCTGCGTGGATTGTGCTGTTTGCGTTGCCTGGCTTATACCTGCTTGGATTCCTTCCGATGGAAGGCATGAAGCGAGACGAGCGGCTCGGCGTGACGCGAGCGCTCATTGCGTCAGCGTTTCTGATTTTTTCCGTCAGCCTAGTTCCCGGATTGTTTAATGCACGGCTCGGAGATCTGGATGCTTTTGTTCCTGAAGTCTCGGCGTCCTCTGTGCCCGGAACTGGTCCAGATGTGAGAGCTGCTCTCAAGAATGACCTGCCCGGCGCACTCGCCGCAGCGCGCGAGCAGAACAAACTCGTACTGGTCAACTTCACCGGGTATGCTTGCACAAACTGCCATTGGATGAAGGCAAACATGTTCCCTCGTCCGGAAATCCAGACGGCGCTGAAGGACATGGTGATCGTAGATCTCTTTACGGACGGAACCGACCCGGAATCGGAGCGGAACCAGCAGCTCGAGGATTCCCGGTTCGGCACTGCATCGATTCCGTTCTACGCGATTCTTGATCCTGATCAGCACGTCATCGCGACGTTCCCGCAGCTAACGCGGAATCCGCGAGAGTTCCTGAGCTTCTTGAAGTCGAAACCGACGCAGACTCTCTCGATGGTACGCTGAGAGAGATTTCTCGACCGAACCGCGGATGTGGCGGAATTGGCAGACGCACTGGATTTAGGTTCCAGCGCCCGTAAGGGCGTAAGAGTTCAAGTCTCTTCATCCGCACCAATCGCTCACTAAGTTGCCGCCTTTTTTGGATTCAACAAGACCACCTGTTGCAGTGGTTTGATTGTCGCTAAACCGCTGACTGATCATGTCTGCAGCGCTTTTGCGTCTTCAATATCGACGATCCCGTAACGCTCATCCATTAAATCCGTTCGGTGCTCAATGACCTTCTTCCGTCGTGGCGAGGGATACCTTCATTCCGCATGTTGCGAGTTGCGGAGCGCCGCGAATCGTGTGGAATAAACCCCGGTGACTTTGGCCCGTTCGCAGGCCGCACCCTAACGGCAGTAGAAGTTGCGTTCGGTGAACGACCGCGCGTCTTCCCAAACCAGCAACTTCGTCTGTCCGGCTAAACGATTCTCAACGGCCCATGTGACCCATTCGCGCATCGGTCCATCGAAGTTCGGAACGAGCCGTGCTTCCTTATTTTTCGTCTTCCGGATCTCGATAAACCCGCCGCTCAGATCTACATCTGCAATCTCGAGCCTGAACATCTCGCCGCGGCGCATACCGACGTAGTAGGCGCAGCAGGCAAATGGCTTCAGCGGCTTCTCGAGTTCCGGGACCAATCGCAAAAACCCGGCTTCCTCCTGGAATCCTTGTCGGGCGTTCCTTGAGCAGTGGAAACTACGGCAGGTCGCTCGTTCGCTCGCCTGTTGGCCGCATTGCGAGCATGAGTGCCACTCCCTCACGGCCGTGCGCAGCACTTGAGGCAGCCTGTTACCGGCTCATGTGCGACGCGCCGTGGACGTAGCCAAGAGCTTTGTCCGCACTCCATCCTTCAACGCAACGGAGGAGGAAACACCTTCAGTCGGCTCCGTAAGGTCGCGCCAGCAATGCCCTGGGACCGGCCATATGACCAGCGGGCGGATTCAGCCGAAAGATCAGCTCCCACGGTCCGCGGTAGGAATGGGTGTCCGGCGGAGGGGGCGCGCCGAGAACGACGACCAGAGCGAGGCGGTCGCGCTCTTTCGGCTTTAGCGCCCTGAGGATGTGATGGATGGCATAGCCGCCCGCCGAAAATCCATAGAGCGCGAACACCTCATTGTCCGACCGGATCTCGCTCAGCGCCATCTGCATCTGCCTGCTGCCAGCGGCTGAAGAACCGGCGACGTCCAAGATTGTCGGGCTGTAGCCCCGCAAGAATGCAAATTGCAGCGCCGCGGGTTCGTCGAGCGCGCCTCTATCCCAATCTTTTTCCTGTTCGCCAGGAAGCGCATACCTGCCGGCTTTTCCGCGCATTATCAGCATTTTCATGACGCTACCCTCCGCCTGGGAATGAGGTACTGTTTTGTGCTTCGTTTAATTCGTATAATTACGATGAAACCATCAGCGAATACGGATTGTATCTTAACGGCCAAGCACTTTCCATCCGCCGACAGTGCTTCATTGATTCGGGACCTAAAACCTCACGTGGCAGGCAGCCACGGCTATTTGTTCAGGAACGGAGGCAGCGATGGGACACTGGAGCGGAATGTTGATTCAGAGCGGGGGCAGCAAGCCCTTCGTCGTTTCTCTCATGGAGATTCTCGCCGACGAATTTGCATACATCATCTTCAAGATGGGTGGATTCGTTGATCGAGACATCCGCGGCAAGCCGGGCGTAAAGTCGATGCACGCCAGCGGCCGCGCTATCGACATATACCTTAGCGTTAGAGAGCCGCAAGAGAAGGCGCTCGGCAAGCTCCTGTATGGAATGTTCAAGGACAATGCAGCGGTCGCGAACACGGGACACGTTATTTACGACGGACTTGCCTGGAGCCCAGCCAGCGCAGCTGATCGCTCCACTCACGATGCCGGCATTCGCGACCTTCACGACGATCATGTGCACGTCGACTTCAACACTACTCGCATTGAGGGAACCGCCCATCAACTCGTGAACCCGATCCGTTTTTGCCGTCAGCGAATGCGGGCGCTCTACAAGGAGTGGGTGGAAGGCTATTATGGCCCCGCGTTCAACCCAACCTCGAACAACACGCACTTGAGCGCCACTGAACGACTGGCGATCTACAACTTGAACAAGGGCGTAACTTCCATGTCGCTGGCACCGGATTATCGGAGGGCGGTAGAGCAAGCGATCAAATGGCGCGCCGCCGGAAAGCTCCCCGGTCCGGCCGACGCCACCTGAATTAGCGACGAGGGTTGAACCTTGTTCCCCTGCGCGCGCTTCATAAATATCATTGGCTCGGACCCTGATTGCAGCCGGTGCAGACCCGGTGGAAGTGGCTGCGATGCTAACGATTCCAGCGGACCGAGTGATTTCGAAGCCAAGCCTTATGGATGGGGATAAGGGAACAAACCGCGTTGACGATCAATCCGCGTGCAGGAATAATTCACTCGCTGGCGAACCGGAACCTTGAGTAAGAGCGAGTTCAGCCACTGCTAGGGCGGCTGGAGTCCCAAGAGTTGTTTCTTCTCGACATGCTGATGTCGGAACAGATCCGGTCAAAATTCGACTCGAAGCAATCAGCGAGATTCGCTTTATAAGGCGCCTCAGGCGCTTCCAGATTTGCCGAATGCTCCCACTCGATCTGCACATCCGCGCCGCATTGCGGCAATAGAACCGTTCGCTGTTCGCCGGCAATTCCTGTTCCGTAGAGCACGGGCAGCATCTCACCTGGTACACCTCGGCTGAGCCTGATTTGCGAACCAGGGTTGGAACAATTGTTCCGCGGTAATTCGCCATCTTCGTCACTCTCCTTTTGCTGAATTTGGGTTGCTGTTTGTGCTGCGCCCCAAACGGTTCCGGAACCGCGCTTTTGGGATTGCTGCGAGTAAAGTTGGCACGCCACATACGTTCACTTCGCCGCGGTCGTCAGCGAACTGTTACGATGCATTCCGGTGAACTCCCGTGACCACACGGGTAGTGGATTTTCAGTGCTTTGACCTGTAGTAATCTGGCGAGGCCACCATGGCCCGAGATCTAGGTTCCAGCGCCTGTAAATGGGCGTAAGAATTCAAGTCTCTACATCCGCACCAATCTCTTCAAATATATTGCGCGCTCCCAGGGTGGGTTTGTTTCGTTCGGGCAGTCGAGTCCGTTGTTGAGTCGTATTTTGCTCCTCGATGTAACGGTGCGTGCGTCGACCAGCCTCTACGACGTCCCGTGTGTCCGTATCGTTGTAGCGCCAGAGCATGATCATCTTGCGAACCGCCGTCCGGCTCCCTGCGTTTGAAGCGTGTCGAACTACAGATTGGCGAGGCGTAAAGGGCTACGGTGTCTCCATCCACCGCAGTCCCGTTTGGAAGGGCGCAAAGCCGAGCAACGATCTGAACGCTTCAGCCGCTTGGTACGGTGTTTCTGTCATGTGGCCACAGAGCTAGATTCGAGAGTGCCAAGCGGCTGATCCCTGCGACGCGGCAGAGAGCGTTCGTTAGACACATTACACCTTTTCTAGACGAGCAGAGCTAAGTAAAAGTACTGGCTAAGGTCAAAAGAGTACCAGTCGCGACGCTAAACTGGGTCGGTTGGGTCCGATGCCGACCTTCTCAGATCACTGAGTACATCTGCAGGCACCACTCAACTATCACGGATGAACTCCTGATACTTGCTTGGTTTTGTAATAAACTGTCTCGCGCTCAAGGCTGGACACTGGACCCGGGCAGCATCCATTGAGACGACGACAGGAACATCACGCATACGTGGTCTGGGTGCATGGCCGCGACCACTTCTGGATAATGAGGCTTGGGGCTTTCCTCCCGCTCAAGACCGAGGGCTTTGCTGATGAAAGAGCGCCACGGGACCGGGACGATTCCCATATGAAGTATTGCGCCAAGCGCCTTGCATGAGCCGCTTGCTGCTCTGGGCATGAAAGTGAAAGCTATCTGTAATGGCCGTGTGTTGGCAAGCATCAGCTTTCCGGTGCCCGAGACGCCATTTTTTCGGCGATGGAGCGGGATGGCTGAAATGTATCTACAAGTCGCCCGTTAACTTCACTCATCCGAAGTTCAACGTCCCGACGATCTCGGGTGGGTACGTGATTGTGCCTACTTATTCCGCGACCGTTGACGTTTACGGATTGAATTAGACTCCTTCGTTTTCGTTGGATCCCGGAAAAGCAAAAGAGATCTGAACGCATCGGTTCAAATCTCTTTTGTGTTTGTTATGTGAACTGCTGGCTTTTTACGTGCGGACTATTTTGCTTCCGCGCCGCGATACTTTCTGCGGCCGAAGAACACCAGACCACTCAAGCCGGCCACGATGAGGGAAGTAGATCCCGGCTCCGGCGTCGCAGTGACTGGAGGAGGTTCCGGCGTACCGGGGGTCCCAGGGGTGACTGGAGTTACGGTTCCGCCATCTAAGCTGAACCAGATGTGGTGGTTCTGAACCAAAGCTGCCGTCCCGGGCTGGATGGAGCCTTCGAGCACCTGGCTGTTTCCAGATCCATCACCGAACCCGATCGCGGCAACCGTGCTGGTATCAGTCGATTCCCACTGCATCGTCGTGTAGAAGAAACCGATCTGGCCTTCTCCTGCAGGAACATCGTAACCATTTCCACGCAGAATGAGCTGGAACGTATTCAACTTGTCATCATGAGTGCTGTAGTAACCGACGTGATCCCAGGTGATGACGTCCTGGTTCGCACTCTGGACGAGGTGCACGACCCCGCTATTGGCGCCTCGTGAATCAACATCGGCGAAGAATGGCGAGATCACCGGAACGTTGGCGCCAGTTGGTCCTGTTGGAACATATTCAGAGATTCCAGCCCCAAAACTCACGTTGCCATTGTTATTGATGAAGAACTGTGTGTAGTTCTGACCGTAGAAGTTCAACGTGAATCCCAGGTTGACGGGACCACTGAACCCGTCGTCATTCCGGCCGCTTGCCACTCCGACGTTGGCTGCATTTCCTCCTCCGGTGGTGACCACGACTGAACCCAAGTCGTTCGTGTAAAGACTATTCGATGAAACCAGAGATGATGCTGGAATCGTCAGTTGCGCTGCGGACAGCATTGTTGAAAAGGCGGCTGCTCCGAACATGCCGAGCTTCAGGGCGTGAAGTCCCAGCTTCCTTCCGAGCAAATTGTTGTTGTGCAAGTTTGTCTCCCTCAATTGAAAACGCGAAAAGTCGCATCTCCAGGGTTCATCAACTCGCATATTCATACAAGGAATGAAGGTACTAGAAGCTTTTGAGTAATCTGACACATACTCCGGGAGCTGCCTAGAAGGGGGTAAGTGTGTAAAGGATACGGACCAGGCGCTCCGCACGAAGCACCTGGTCCGTTACAGCATTGACGCTTTTGACAAGCGCTGCAGGATTAAATCCAATGGAAGGGCAAGTTCCTACTTTTCGCCGTTGACCAGAATGCTCAAGGAGTTGCTCGCCGTGCTTGCGCCCCAAAGAGCCTTGTCCGTCCAAATGGCGCTTGCGCCCCACATCGCCTTGTTCGCGCTTGACTCAGTTGAAGCGCCCCACATTGCCTTGTTCGCACCAGAGTCACTTGAAGCGCTCCAAACCACGCTGGCGCCCCACATTGCCTTATTCCCAATCAGGATCGAGCTGCTCCAAGTAGAGCTGGCTCCCCACATCGCCTTGTTCGAAAACAGGGCGTTCGCACCCCACATCGCTTTCTCGGAGAACACTGACGTAGGATCAAAAGAGAGTTCCACGTTCCCGCTCGCCATATCGTAATTAGCGATTGGAGAGAGTGCAGTGACTCCGGTTGGTACCGCGTTCACCAAGGCCAGGGCCGCTCTGAGATCCAGGTATCCGGCGCCAACGGTAAAGATGTCGTAGTAGCTCGTAAATGTCTGCCCTGTGGTGGTATCGGTAACGCTGCTAAGAGTTGGAAAACTCTTCGATGCAGTTTGCATGAGCAACATCTTGACTCCGTCCGGAGTGAGCGACGGTGCGGCTTGCAGCAAATCCGCCACTGCGCCGCTAACAACCGCAGCTAGCCATGCTGGTGCCATTCAGGATGTAATATTGGTTCGAATATCCGCCTGCAACTTTCACTGCGGGAGGTTCCTTGTCCGAAGCTGGGATCGTACTGGCCTTGAATGGCGACCGGGTTCAGTGTGGGCGCCTTGCTTTTGTATGTCGTCAAGGGCGCCAGATTCTCAGGGTTGGCGAGCGCGAGCGTTCCGTGTTGAGCCAAAAGAGAAATGACCTGATTCCCAGGCGCTACAATGTCCGGCTTGACGACATGGTCCACAGCGGTGGGCCCTTTTGAGCTGTAGCTCGCAATCAAGTCATCTGCTCGACCGGATGTGCCCATGCTCCTCATTGCGCCTACGGTGATGACATACGGGTCGTTGCCGGGAGCATTGATGGTTCCGTAGCCATCGTTTCCGAACGAATTATCCCGACCTTCATTGCCAGCCGAGACAACTACGACGATCCCGGCTTTCCACGCCGCCTCTACCGCCTGGCAGAGCGGATCTTGTGTATAGCTCTCATACACTGACCGGCCGAGCGAAAGATTCATGACGCGAATGTTGTACGTTTTCTTCAGCGAGATCGCCCTGTCGATCGCAGCGATCACAAAGCTGTCGGATCCCTGTCCGGTCGCGTCGAGAACCTTGAAATTAATCAGGTTCACACCCGGTGCGATGCCGGTGAATACTTGAGTGCAGTCCGAGCAATTTGACGTTTTTCCGTTCGAAGCGATAATGCCCGCAATGTGCTGTCCATGGCCATACCAGTCAAGGCCGTAGCTCTGAGGCTTCGGAGCGGGCTTGCCGTCCGGCTGGATCTGTACAGGAACGGTGAAATCTTCGGTATAGACGAGTTTGTGGTTGTATGCCCCAAGGTCGTCTTCCTCATTGATTCCGCTATCGAGAACGGCGACTCCGATCCCCTTCCCGTCATAACCGGCGCTCCAAGCGGCGGGTGCATTGATCGTTGCTGGTGTAATCCGCAATGCTTGCCGCTTTTTTATGAACTTGCCTGTCAACTGAAATGAATTTGACGTCGTCGTCGTTCGCCAGATTGTCTACGGCTGACGAAGGCATGACGTATACGCCGGAATGAACGGAGGTAAATTCGGCGATTACCTTGCCGCCCAGTGCTGTTATCTTCTGTGCTGTTTCCGCCGCGTCCGGATTCCACTGCACAATGACCTGCACAGAGGTGGCTTTCGTAACCTTGCTGAGATCTGACGAGATCTTTCTCTTGGATCCTTGCCCCGCAAAGGCGACGACCGCCAAGAGAAAACATGACGCTAACTTCCTCATTCAATCCTTCCAGAGCCCGGCAGGTCGTTGGTGATATTCGGTACTGCCGCTCACAAATGATTTATCGGCTTATTACGCAGTACCTTTAGAGCTATGGGAGGTTTTGAGGAAACTTTTCAGAGCTTCAGAAGAATTGACTTGCCTACTCGTTGCCAGCCAAGGCCAATTCTAAGCTCTCGTAGTGGTTTGGCTGTGCCGCAGGTACCAGTCCGAAGGCGGCGGTAAACCGAAACGTGCTGCCTTGCCCCTCGGCGCTCTCGACCCAGATGCTTCCCTTCATCAATTCGACGAGTTGGGATGAAATTGTCAGTCCCAAGCCGGTGCCGCCAAACTTCCGTGTGGATGAATTGTCAGCTTGAGAGAAAGCCTCGAAAATAATTTGCTGCCGAGATTTAGGAATGCCAATCCCCGTATCTCTGATGGCAAAATGCAACAATGCTTCCGTTTCTGAGACCGATTCCGCTTTGACCGTGAGGCTTACAAATCCTTCTTTAGTGAACTTGACAGCGTTGTAGAGCAGATTCAGAAGAATCTGACGTAGCCGGCCCGGATCGCCGATCAGATGATCGGGTAGATCCTCTTCCACAGCCACATCCAACCTCAAACCTTTCTCTCGCGCCTGGGCCGAGATCAGGCCGACTACGCCCTTCACGCAGTCTGACAATCGGAATTCGATCGCCTCGAGCTCCAGCTTGCTGGCTTCTATCTTCGAGAAGTCGAGGATGTCATTCACGATCGAAAGCAAAGAGTCGGCCGAGATCTTGACGATTTCCAGATATTCCTGTTGCTCAGGATCCAAGGCTGTGGTCAACATGATGTCCGTCATGCCCATGATGCCGTGGATGGGCGTCCTGATCTCGTGACTCATATTGGCCAGAAACTCGGATTTGGCCCGATTGGCCGCCGCAGCTTTCTCCTCCGCTTCTCGTCGCTCGTGTATCTCGAGCTCCAGGTGCGAATTAGCGTAAGACAGATCTTTTGTACGCTCCTGGACTCGCACCTCCAGCTGATCTCTGGATTCGCGCAGCTCGGCCGTTCGCTGCTCAACGAGCCGGCGCAAGACTTGTTCCCTATTGCTTAAGTGAGTGACCCGGACTCGGTGCAGGCCGAAGGCGCTCCCAGCAAGGATTCCCGCTATCAGGACAAAGAACATGCGGGTCTCGTAGAAGGCAGGCTGTACGACTACCCTTGCACCCGCTCCATTGCTCGAACATTGGCCGTCGATACAGGCCAGCACACGAAACTGGTAATTTGCTGGAGCGATATTCGTGTAGCTCGCGAGTCCGCGAGACCCCGCCTGAACCCAATCCTTATCGAAGCCTTCCAACATGTAGCTGAATTGAAGTTTTCCGGGTGCGGACGAACCCGGAGCAGCGAACTGAAATTCCAGGCGTTTCTGTCCATGCGGAATCGTAAACTCGGCCGAACCAGGGATGATTGCATTGTCAGCCCTCACGCGTTCAACCAGGGCGGGATAGGGCAATTTGGAAGTTTCGGTGTCGCGGAGGTTAACAACAGCCACGCCCTTCAGAGTCGGAAACCAAAGCCGGCCATCGCGCGACTGCCATCCAGCAGGTTGAAATCCCCCGTTGCATTCGCGGTTTTTCATTCCATCTTCGATGCCATAGCTGGTGACGCGTAGCGAGGCGAGTTTGTGCTTCGCTACGAGATGCAAGTCTCGTTTAGGCACGCTAGCGATTCCGTGGTTCGAAGTCAGCCACAAACGTCCAACGCCGTCGTCGAGAACTTCGAAAACCGCATCGTCAGAAAGGCCGTTCTGGGTGGTGAAGCTGGTAAATGTTCCACCGGCGAAGCGGACGAGACCTTTGCCGCTGGTTCCGAGCCACAAGGTGCCGTCCGAGTCGCCTGAAATCGAGTAGATGATGTTGCTCGGCAGCCCATCACCTGTCGTGAATGTCCGGATTTGACCGTCTTTCAGCCGCGCCAAGCCGCCTCCATCGGTGCCTATCCAAAGGGCCTCGTTGGCGTCCTGGTATAACGAGGTAATGAGTTTGCCGGGTATACCGTCTCGAGTCGTTTGAGTGATGAATTTCGACCCGTCGAACCGGCTCAGCGTGGCGCGAGACCCGGCCCATAACGAGCCTTGACGATCGGTGTAGAGGCAAAGATACGGGTGCTTCGCCGGCAATCCATCCGCTTCGCTAAACTGCCTGAATTTTTCCTTCTCCAGGCGCGCAAGTCCATTTCTCGTCCCCGCCCAGATATTCCCTTCGCCGTCCTGCGCGACGGAGAACACCAGATTGTCCGGCAGCCCATCACGCGTCGTATAAACGGTGGCTTTACCGTTGTTCCAGCGTGTTAGTCCGCCTTCTGAGCCGATCCACATTGCGCCGCTTCGATCCTGGTAGATTGCCAAACTGATATTCGCGGCAAGCCCTTGTTCCGTCGTAAGCGGTGTAATCAGTCCCTGACGTATGGCGCTTAATCCGGTCGCGGTGCCGCCTACCCATAGAGTCCCCGCACGATCTTCGAAGATGGTCCAAACGCCGCTGCTGGCAACTCCATTGGTTTTCATACCGGAAGTGATGCCATCGTGGACGATCCTGTGGAGTCCGGAATCCAGAGTGCCGACCCACAGCGTGCCTGCACCATCCTCATAGATCGATGAAACGGAGGCATCCGCCAAGCCTTCGAACCGGGTAAAAGGCTTTCGTTTTCCGGGCGTCCACTGCACCAGTCCGTTTCCGTGCACGCCAACCCACACTGAGCCGCTTCGGTCCACGCGAACGCAACTAATATCCATTCCGCCTAAGCCGTCTTTAGCGGTGAAGAGTTGAACACGGCCTCGGGAAATCTTATTCAGCCCGTTGCGCGTTCCGGCCCAGAGATTACCGTCCTTATCGCCTGAAATCGAAAGTACCGCGTCGTCTGAAAGCCCGTTCCGCTTCGTAAATCGCTCGATCCGTTCGGACTGAATGCGAATGAGGCCCCCACCATCGGTGCCGACCCAGATATGGCGCTCGGCATCTTCGTAGATAGACAAGATGGATTCGCTGCCCTGGGTTCCCCCAACTCGAAACGGCACAAACTTTCCGTTATCGAAGCGCGTGAGCCCGCCATCGTGCGTACCGATCCACAGGGCACCTTTCCGGTCCACCAACAGACAGGTAATGAAATTTCCCGTGAGTCCCGGTGTCGAGCCTTTGTCGTAAACGGTAAATCGCGACCCATCAAATCTCGCCAGACCGCTTTCCGTGCCCAACCAGAGATAACCATCGCGAGTTTGAGCGATGGCTGTTACAGAATTTTCTGGGAGCCCTTGCTCGTTTTGCCAGGATTGTTGGATGTATTGCGACAGGTCTTTGGACGGGTCGAGACTCGCCTGAGCGCTCGGAATGAGAGCGCAGAGCATGGCAAGTATCGGAACGACGGAGCGCCATTGAGGCCCCCGAAAGAATAGAGCGGCGGCTACATCTAGCGCTGCTTCTGTCGCGAACTGTTGATACGGAATCGCTCACTACCAGACCCGAAGGATGCTTGTAGTGTTGTTCCCTCGAGCGGGAAAAATTCTCGTTTGCGCGTGCGCTAAGGTGAATCCTGCCAACGTGTTTCCGACTATTTGGCGGGCGTAGGCCGGCTCGGACCGAATTTCTTGTAGGCTGCATTGACCGCAGCGTGGTTTCGCTTCTCTTCGTCGGACCAAGGTTTGTATTTAGGCCAATCGATGGTTTTGTAGATCTCGTCCTCCCCGGCACTTTTTGCGATCCCGGCTCTCACCGCATCGAAGACAGCAGCAAGATAGGCGCGTTGACCCTTGAGAGCCTCCACCGTGCCCTCGCGACCGTGGCCGGGAACAACGACGGCCGGATTCATACCCGCCAGCCTGTCGAGAATCTGAAGCCAACCATCGGGATTCATTCCCGGATCGGAGAGATTATTCTGAGCGCGCGTGGTGCACAGATCTCCGGTGAACACGATCCGCTCCGCAGGAAGCCAGGCGACGCCATCTCCTCTTGTGTGTCCGGGACCCACCCTGATCAATTCCAGACGCCGGGAACCATCGCTAATCGCGATAGAGTCCTTGAAAGTCAGCTGCGGATGAACAAGAGAGTACAGCTTCAAGCTTTGCTCGCCGACTCCACGTATCTTTCTCCCAGGAGGGCGTGTTCCGTGTCCGCGAGTCTTCCGCAGTCATTTCTGAGCTGATGATTGTCGCACCGGCTTCGGCGAATACCCCGTTTCCGTAGCTGTGGTCGGCATGGTAGTGCGTATCGAACACAAAGCGGACCGGCTTCGAAGTAGTCGCCTTCAGATCCGTGAGGATCGCTTTAGCGCCCCAGGGAAAGTTTGCATCAATGACGACCACGAAGTCCTTGAACTCGATCCAGCTCGTGGTCGCAATGATTCGCTTTTCGTCTTCTGATTGCCTGTAGTACACGCCCGGCGCGATTTGATGGACGAGCGGCGGCAGTTCCGCCGCGACCAGATGCAAGGTGGCGAAGCCGAGATAGCAGAGAGCAACAGCCGTCTTCATAAGCTTATTTCGAATCTCCTGGTGATTCGATTTCCAACAGAAGTCCGCCCATTTCGGAGAGGTGACTCCGCATTCGATCGCGGGCCGATCTGCTGTCTTTCGACCAGGATGGCTTCCAGAATTCCAGTGTGCTGGAGCAGGACCTTCTCAGTGATCCCAGGAACCTGAAGTGTCACGAGCATCCATCGCTGGATGAGATTTCGAATCATCAGCACAGCATTGAGCAGAACCTGGTTGTGCGCCGCGACAGCAATAGCCAGATGGAACTTCAGGTCAAACTCGAGAACCTCGCCCGGCTTCGAATCGAGACGATGAAGCCCGTGTTTAATCTCCGAGAGATCGCCTTCTGTAGCACGCTCGGCAGCAAAGCCTGCGAGTTCCACTTCCAGGACGAGCCGTGATTCCACCAGT
Source organism: uncultured Acidobacteriaceae bacterium (assembly GCA_963744795.1). Classification (GTDB taxonomy): domain Bacteria; phylum Acidobacteriota; class Terriglobia; order Bryobacterales; family Bryobacteraceae; genus Bog-105. The sequence goes on along the minus strand of CAVUVF010000009.1, from coordinate 147,473 downwards.
TCGTGAGCCCCGGCGCTACTGCTGCCTGCGATTGCCCAAAGTAGCGGGCGAGAGAGAAAATCGGCTCGTCTGCGGACAAATGTTCCCGCGCCCACGCGACTGTCGACCAGACCCATAATCTCGAGAGCCTTCAGCGCTTCTCTTAGGGAAGGACGAGCTACTCCTAACTGCTGGCACAGTTCTCGTTCCGGTAATATTCTCTGCCCTTCCTTCCACTCACCGCTGACGATGTATCCCAAAAGCTGTTCGAATACCGCGGCGGGAACGCCGACGCGCGCCGAAGATAAAGCACTTGGTTTTGGGTCTCCCATCAGTCCGCCAGATCGCAGATATAGACCTGCATCTTATAGCATCGATTCCTTACGACAGAAACTGCGCGGTATTCAGCTCCCGCCTCGCATGCTTTGTCCCACCTAATGAACCGCCGGTTGACACTCTGGTCAGACCATTATAGTGTTTGTTATGGCATTCGGAACCGGCGAGCCCCAGCAGAAATCCGCTCTAATCGTCAGCAATTCTTAGAGCACGAGGGCGGTGGCAGTTTTACTACTGGAGAATGCCTGCATGGTAACTGCGTCGATCAGCTGAGAACAGGTGGACAGGCTGGAACCGAACGATAGACACCGGTAAATTAAGTCCATAAATCCTGCCATGAACATTCCGTCTTCTCTTCTCGCGCTCGGCTTGATCTCGACGGCCAGCTTTGCCCAACGAAAATCCGGTAGTCCGCTGGACCATCTACCCTCCCAGATCGAAGTACTTGACCCACTTTGGCGAGCGTGCGGATATCTCGCCCGATAACAGCAAGATCGCCTTCATGGACAAGAGCTTCGGAGATGCGTTTCAGATTGACCTGAAGACGCGAATCATTCGCTGCCTGACGTGCAGTGTCCCCGGCGCGGCATTCCTGCGAATCATGCATCTTTCGTCCGGAGACTATATCCTGATCGGCCCAAAGTCGTTTAACGATATCCACAGTAGCCGCACAAAGGATAATCAACTTTGGTTTCTTTCGAAACAGGCAGGATCGAAGCCGCAGCCGTTTAACGAGAAGATGTCCGAAGGCGCAGCGCTTTCAAAGAAGTCGATGAAGATTTCGTATTCGATCACTCATGCGCAAGACGAATCTCTTCCAGCCGAATACTCGGCATTGTATGTTGCTGATGTTGTCGAGACCGGCGGAACGGCACGGCTTACAAACAAGAAGCGCGTTTACGAAAGCAAATCAAATGCGTGTAGGATCGAGGCTCAGGACTTCTTTGACAACGATCGAAAGATGACGTTCACCTGCTATGAACCGAAGGGACTGGCATCCGTGATGACGATCGACCTCGGAAACGGCAAGGTTGAGAACATGTCAAAGGCCCCCGGGACGTATAACGAATGCGAAGGGATCTATCCCGACGGTCACTACACGAATGTCGAAGCGGATCGCCAGGTCGCACAACTTGGAGGCGCACATGGGTCCAGGAACATCGACATCTGGAAGCTTCGCCTCGATGGTACGGGAAAGAACTTCACCCGACTGACGAATTTCAACGACTATGAAGGTTATAAGGCTTCCAATCCCGTGGTTTCGACGGATGGTAAATTCATGGCCTTCCAACTGGCGAGCCCCCGAGACGAAGCCGGAGTGGGCTACGGAATTCTGCTTTATCACTTTCGCTAAGGAGCAAGCTACTTGCACGGCATTCAATCCAATCAAGTCTCATTCCTCGAGACGGTCGCGGACGAATACAAGGAGATACTCACTCCGGAGGCAATCGACTTCCTGGTCGAATTGCACAGGAATTTCGATGCTCGGAGGCGTGAACGCCTGGCGGCTCGTGTCCAACGTCAAGCAGCTATCGACAAGGGAGCATTGCCGGACTTCTTGCCCGAAACAGCGGAGATTCGCCGAGGCACATGGACGGTCGCGCCGATCCCCCCGGATCTCCTCGACCGGCGCGTAGAGATCACGGGACCTGTTGACCGCAAAATGGTGATCAATGCGCTCAATTCGGGCGCAAAGGTCTTCATGGCTGATTTCGAAGATTCGAACTCACCAACGTGGGCGAATAACCTGGCTGGCCAGGTCAATATGCGCGATGCGGTCCGAGATACGATCCGCTACACGAGCCCGGAAGGAAAGAACTATGAGCTTGGACCGAAGCCCGCAGTACTGTTCATCAGGCCTCGCGGCTGGCATCTAGTAGAACGTCACATGACCGTCGACGGCGAACCGATTTCCGGTTCTCTCTTCGATTTCGGGCTGTATTTCTTCCACAATGCGAAGGCTCTGATCGAGAAAGGATCCGGACCGTATTTCTACTTGCCGAAGATTGCAGAGCCATCTCGAGGCGCGTCTGTGGAACGACGTGTTCCTCTTTGCACAGGATTATCTAAAAATTCCGCGAGGCACAATTCGCGCCACGGTGTTGATCGAAACGATCCTGGGCGCATTCGAGATGGATGAAATCCTGTATGAATTGCGGGAACACTCCGCAGGCCTCAATTGCGGCCGTTGGGATTACATCTTCAGCTTCATCAAGGTGTTCCAGGCCAATCCGAAATTCGTGATGCCTGATCGCGCTCAGGTCACGATGGAGCGTCATTTCTTGAGCTCCTATGTGGATCTGCTGATCCAGACCTGCCATAAGCGCGGAATACACGCCATGGGCGGAATGGCGGCACAGATCCCGATCAAGTCGGATACCGCGCTAAACGAGGCGGCGCTCGAGAAGGTTCGTTTAGACAAACTTCGGGAAGTGAAGGCAGGACACGACGGAACGTGGGTTGCCCATCCTGGTCTGATCCCAGTCGCGATGGAAGTATTCGATGAAGGCATGCCCACGCCGAATCAGATTGACAAGAAGCGCGAGGACGTTCATGTAACGGCGGCAGATCTGCTGGCCGTTCCGGACGGTAAGATCACCGAGGCGGGGCTCCGGCTGAACATCGACGTCGGCATTCAATATCTCGAATCGTGGCTGCTCGGCAATGGTTGCGTTCCGATTTATAACCTGATGGAAGACGCAGCGACGGCCGAGATCTCTCGGACTCAGGTATGGCAGTGGGTGCACTACGGGGCGACGCTGGACGACGGCCGCAAAATTACGCCCGATCTCGTTCGCGAGACGATCAAGTCCCAGTTGCAGCATATTCGCGGAATTGTTGGGGCGAAACGGTATGATGCCGGCAAGTTCGGCCTCGCTTCTGAGCTATTCGAGAAGATGCTCCTCAGTGATAAACTTCCGGAGTTCCTAACGCTGGAAGCTTATTCTTACGTCAACTAAGGGCACAACGAAGGTATGAATTCCGTCTGGTCCCAGACCTACGAACCCATCGCACACGCACTCGTGCTGGTCGTCGCGTTGTCGCTGCGATTCCTATCGTCACGCTGCTCGTCCTGTTAGGTGTTCTGCGGAAGCCGGCTTGGATGGCGGCTCTGGCGGGATTGGCAGTCACTGGAGTCATCGCAATTGGTCCGTACCATATGCCTCCGGTGCTGGCCGTTAGCTCTGCGGCTTACGGAGCAGCGTTTCGGCCTGTTTCCGATCTCCTGGATCGTCTTCTGGGCTATCTTCCTGTACCGGCTTACCGTGAACACCGGCAAATTTGAAGTGATCAAAAGCTCCATTGGGGCGTTCACCTCGGATCCGCGCCTACAAGCGCTATTGATTGCGTTTGCATTCGGCGCGTTTATCGAAGGTGCGGCGGGATTTGGAACACCGGTGGCAGTAGCGGCCGCGATGCTGATGGGCTTCGGGTTTTCGCCCTTTTACGCCTCGGCGATCTGCCTTCTCGCGAATACGGCTCCGGTTGCCTTCGGCTCCATCGGCATCCCGGTGATCACGCTCGCGGGCATTACGGGCCTTCCGCTCGATCGTCTCAGCGCGGATGTGGGGAAGCTCTGCGCGCCGCTGTCCCTGATCATTCCGGCGTACCTGATTGTGACGATGTCTGGGTGAGCGGCCTGGTAGAGATATGGCCGGCAGTCCTGGTTTGCGGCGGCCTTTTTGCGTCTGTGCAGTTTTTCGTGTCGAACTACATCGGTCCGCAATTAACTGACATCCTGAGCTCTCTTTCCGCCATGATCGGGCTTCTGTTTCTGCTCAGAGTTTGGCGGCCCAAGACGGCGGGCGTGTTCGCGGAGCACTTCTCTTCCGATTCGGGCATGCCGGTCGAAACCGAGCAAGCCGGCAGAAGGAACCCGGGCCTCCTCCCAAACGCAGACAAGTACGGCAGTCAGAGAGCAGCCGGTCCATCTGAGTCTTACAGCCGGCCAGATTGTGGCAGGTTGGATGCCCTATGTTTTCCTGGTGATTTGCGTTCTGCTGTGGGGGTACAAGCCATTTCAGACATTGCTCAATTCGGTGACGCACGTCTTCCCATGGCCGCTGCTGCACAATTATGTGTTGCGCACACCGCCGGTGGTCTCGACGACATCGCCCTACGCTGCGCTGTATACGTTGAACTGGCTATCCGCTTCGGGCACATCCTGCATGGTTGCGACCCTGCTTTCAGCGGTATTTCTCCGCGTCAGCGTCGGTGAGTTTCTCGCCTTGTTCGTCTCGGTGACAAAGCAATTGCTCCTTCCGACGCTTACTGTTTCGTCTGTGCTCGCGATGGCGTTCCTGATGAACTACTGCGGTGCGACGGGGACCTTAGGACTCGCCTTTTCCGCAACGGGGGTATTGTTTCCGTTTTTCAGCGCGCTACTCGGTTGGTTGGGTGTTTTCTTGACCGGGTCGGATACGTCCGCAAATGCACTTTTCGGAAATTTGCAGGTCGTCACTGCTCATCATCTGGGACTAAGCCCGAGTTTGATTGCAGCTTCGAATTCGGCGGGAGGAGTGATGGGGAAGATGATCAGCCTTCAGACGATAGCTGTAGCTGCGGCAGCTACGAGTATGTCAGTGAAGGATCAGGCGAGGCTATTTCGGTTCACGCTTCGCCATAGCGTGATTCTTGCCACCGCAGTCGGCCTGGAAGTGCTCTTCTACGCCTACCTGGCCCGTGGATGATCGAAGAGGAGAGCCGGCCCGGATTAGGCCGCTCTCCGCTCAGCAATTACGTTCGTTTCCTCTTCGAAATACGCGCTCACAGGGAACAATCCACGTTGAGTGAAGGCTTGTCCGGCGAGCTTTTCAATTTCAGCGATTTCTTTTGCAAAGGTGAAGCGGGCAATCCCAAGTTTTTCGCAGGTCTCGTTTGCTGAGTAACCTTGCAGGAAGTGAAGTTGGAAGATGCGGTAACGATCACGATCTGCTCCGATGGCTCGCTTGGAAGCAAGATCGAAGTCCAACACAAAGCTATGGACAGTCTCATTGACGAGAGACTTGGTTCGAAGACTCTGATACTCGAGGCAAGCGGTGTAACGCTCGTGGCAAGCGCGGAACGCTGCAACGGATTGCTGCACGGACCGGCCTGAGATTCGGTCATTCGGGCGTTTCGTAGTGGGCGGTACGGGAAAGTGAGTAGGCATCTCGCACACGAGTAGAGCGGGACGCGCGTTGCAACCCGGCCAATACCGGCCTGCATCGTCAAGAAAGAAAAAGGGGAAATAATTCTTACCCCTTTGTGACCGCCGCGGCGATGGCGGTCCCGAGTTCGACTGTCGAAGCTCTGCCCCCCATGTCAGGCGTCAACGGGGCGCCTGAAGACGTTAGAACTTTTTCGATCGCGTCCACGATCGCCTTGCCGGCTGCGGGCTCGCCTAAATGGTCAAGCATCATCGCCGCAGACCAGATCTGGCCGATTGGATTCGCGATTCCCTGCCCTGCAATATCCGGCGCCGATCCGTGAACGGGTTCGAACATGGACGGAAACTTACGTTCCGGATTGATGTTCGCCGAGGGTGCAACCGCGATTGTCCCCGTCACGCCAGGACCCAGATCCGACAGTATGTCTCCGAAAAGGTTGCTTGCCACGACAACGTTGAACCGCTCCGGAGTCATCACGAAACGAGCGCACAGAATATCGATGTGATACTGATCCGTCCGAACTTCCGGAAACTCTTTGCTGATGAGAGCGAACCGTTCGTCCCAGAAAGGCATCGAGTAGAAGATCCCGTTTGACTTGGTCGCGGATGTCACGTGATTCCTGCTTCGTTTGACGCGCGAGTTCGAACGCATACCGGATGATCCGATCTGTACCGTGGCGGGTAAACACCGCCTCCTGAACCACTAATTCGCGGTCGGTACCCGAGTGCAAGCGGCCGCCGATCTGCGAGTATTCGCCTTCCGTGTTTTCGCGAACGACCCAGAAATCGATGTCTCCCGGCTTGCGATTTCTCACCGGCGGCTCGATGCCTGGCAACAACCGCACCGGCCGGAGGTTCACGTATTGATCAAACTCGCGGCGGATCGGGATGAGAAGGCCCCAGAGAGAAATATGGTCGGGAACACCTGGAAACCCGATAGCCCCCAAGAAAATAGCATCGTGATCACGCAGCCTTGCCAGCCCATCTTCCGGCATCATCCGTCCTGAGGCTTTGTAGGTCTCACAATTCCAATCGAAATGCTGTAGATCGAAACCAATCCCGAATTGCGCCCCCACGGCTTCCAGAACGCGCAGTCCTTCCGGGACAACTTCGTTTCCGATTCCATCTCCAGGGATAACTGCCAGCTTGAATTTCTTCATCGATAGATTGGACGACTGGCATGTTACCATTCACCGGCAGGAATGGCGACTCTTCAAGGCACATCTCCAGCTAAGGCGGCCGTAGGAACACTAACCTGGCGATGGCTGGTTGTTCTGGTTCCTGGCGTTTTGCTGTACTTGCTTCCCGTTCCGTCCCTGCGCCCCGACCAACGTCATCTGGTGGCGTTTTTTGTGGCCACTATCATCGCGCTGATCGCACAGCCGATGGCGATGGGGGCGTGCATCTTGCTCTCGATGACGGCGCTCGCCCTCACTAATACCCTGCCGCCAACGGTCGTTTTGTCGGGGTTCTCAGATCCCACGGTGTGGCTCATCTTCACTGCCTTTCTCTTCTCGAGAGCAGTAACGGATACAAAGCTCGGCACACGGGTGGCCTACCTGTTCATTCGCAAGTTCGGCCGGAACGCGCTTACTTTGGGCTATTCGATCTCTGTATCCGATCTGGTCCTTGCTCCGTTCGTTCCCTCTGACACGGCGCGCGGCGGAGGGATCATCTGTCCCATCACGAAGTCGGTAGCGGAAGCGTTGGGCTCCGAGCCGGGTACAGAATCCGGAAAAATGGGAGGATTCCTTGTCCTGGTCGCGTTCCACACGACTTACATTGCTTCGGCCATGTTCCTGACCGGAATGGCTGCAAATCCGCTCATGGCCGATTTCGCCTTGAAGATCGGGCATGTGGAGATGACCTGGATCCGCTGGTTCGTAGCAGCGATAGTGCCCGGCGGCGTCTGTCTTCTGTTGATACCGTTCTTGCTTTACCACTTCTACCGGCCTGCTTCAACCGACACGGAAGCTGCCCGGGTACACGCACGGCAGGAACTCGAGAGCATGGGCCGTCTCAGCGCGCGCGAACGCCGACTGGGATTGATCATGCTGCTGGTCATGGCAGGGTGGGTCACTTCCCCTTGGCACCACATTCCGAATGCCTTCGTGGCGCTGGCCGGGGTATCGGCGATCCTGGTCACGCGCGTACTGACATGGGGCGACTTGCTCGGCGAAACTAAAGCCTGGGATGCTCTTATCTGGTTCGCACCGCTGATTATGATGGCCGGCGAACTAAATAAGCGCGGGGTTATTCAACAGTTATCCGGGTCAGTATTCGCGTACGCGCGAGTTCTGCCGTGGGCGGTTGCGCTCGCTTTCCTGGCCATCACTTACCTGTACGTCCATTACGGGTTCGCGAGCATGACCGCGCATATCACTGCTCTTTACCCCGGATTTCTGACAGCAGCGCTGGCCACGGGAGCGCCTCCGCTTTTAGCTGCATTCGTCCTGGCCTTCTTCTCCAATCTGAATGCCGGTATCACTCACTACGGAACCGGATCGGCGCCCGTTTATTTCGGGGTCGGGTACGTAAGCCAATCCACCTGGTGGAAGGTTGGTTTTCTTCTATCGCTAGTGATCGTTGTGATTTGGCTTGGACTCGGTATGGTTTGGTGGAAATTCGTAGGCTATTGGTAAGCACCTACGAGCCGACTTGAAATGAAAATAACGGAAATCCGGGACACCGTTGTCCCAATCAAATCTGAGATCAGCAACGCCTTCATCAGTTTCTCCGAAATGACCGTGTCTGCGGTTGCCGTGCACACCGACGTCGTGCGGGACGGCAAGCCGGTTATCGGGTTCGGATTCCACTCCAACGGCAGGTATGCTCAGCAGGGTATCCTCCGTGAACGGATCATCCCGCGCCTGATGCAGGCGTCACCTTCGGCTATATCGAGGGACGGCGAAGATAATGTAGATCCTGAGAAAGCCTGGGCCGTCATGATGACGAATGAGAAACCAGGCGGCCACGGCGACCGTTCCGTCGCGGTAGGCACCGTTGACATGGCGCTTTGGGACGCAGCCGCGAAGATCGAGGGCAAACCGCTGTTTCAAGTGCTTTCCGACCGTTACCGCGATGGCACGGTCGATCGAACCGTCTCGGTCTATGCGGCGGGCGGCTACTATTATCCGGGCAAGGATGTCTCTGCCTTGACCGACGAGATGCGCTCGTACCTTGCGCAAGGCTACACGACGGTCAAGATGAAAATCGGAGGTGCCCCGCTCGCCCTCGACCTGGAGCGAATCGAAGCCGTGCTGAAGCTGCTTCCGTCGGGCGATAATTTATGCGTCGACGCGAACGGCCGGTTTGATCTCCCGACCGCTCTCGAGTACGCCAAGGCACTCGCGCCCTACAAGCTGCGGTGGTACGAAGAGCCGGGTGATCCTCTGGATTTCAAATTACTCGCGGAAGTTGCCTCCGCCTCGGAGACCCCCATTGCGACGGGTGAGAATCTGTTTTCCGCAATCGATTCTCGCAATCTGATCCGTTACGGCGGGCTCGATCGCGACACAGACTTCCTGCAGATGGACCCCGCACTCAGTTACGGCATTGTGGAGTACGAAAGAACGCTGAAGATGCTGCGCGAGGAGGGCTGGTCTTCGCGGCGGTGCATTCCTCATGGCGGCCACCAGATGGCGCTACACGTAGCGGCCGGACTGGAACTCGGCGGGAACGAGTCTTATCCCGGAGTATTTCTACCGTTCGGCGGGTTTGCGGATGACCTACCTGTAGGGGACGGGAAGATCAAGCTGTCCGACGCACCCGGAATCGGAATAGAGCACAACTCCGATCTTTACGCCGTATTTCAGAACCTGGCATGAAGCCTCCCCGTTGTTTATTGCTGCTGCTCCTTTTCCAGGCGGTGATCTCGAGATCTGCTGCGGATCTGGCAATCGTGGGTGCGACGGTTCTCGATGGGAACGGAGGGCCGCATCTCGACGACGGAACTGTTGTGGTAAGCGGGTCGCGCATCACGGCCATCGGACCAAAGGCGTCGGTTGCGGTTCCGCCGGCGCAATAGTCGTGGAGGGCTCGGGCCGGTTTGTCGTCCCTGGATTTATCGACACAACGTTCACCTGTCGCTCTACGGAGGCAGCACGGGACGTTACGAATCGCTCGCGAAGTATTTCGATCGCGAAGACGACATTCGTCGTCGAAGCAGCTCAAATTCAGCTCAAATATGGCGTCACGACAGTTCGCGACAGCTACGGGATTTTGATTCCGCTCACGCGTGGCGATCTCCCGTAGCCATCACGACCAGCATCGGCACAGCTTTATGGTCCGAGAGCAAGTTGTCGAGAATCAGATTCTCTCTTCCCTGCTTCGTCCACCCTGTCTCGTCCTCTCCTGCCCCATGTTGCAGATACAGCACTGGGTAGCGACCGTTGCCGTCGTCATACCCGGGTGGAGTGTAAACAAACGCGGCGCGCCATGAACCCGTTATCTTCGAATGATATGGATGGATACGGACGTCACCGTGGAGTACGTCCTTCGCGGCGTAAAACTCACCATTCTTATCAGGAACTTCCACCCCGCTGCAATTCCTACCCCAGCCGTACTACGTTCTGCTCGAGGAGTCGTTCGTCACAAAGCCATCCAATATGAGCCAGTAGTAATGAAAGTCGGGCACGGCCGGTGGTGTGGTGAAACTCCAGATGCCTCTGTCGTCGCGAACCATGTCGAACGGGCCCTTACCGAGACCATTGTCGGAACCGCCAGGCTGGATCTGCACTTTCTGAGGCTCGGGGCGCGATAACGCGGAGCGTAACACGAAGGTCAGAGTGGATTCTCGGATATTGAGCGCCGGATATGTTCGAGATGGCCGGTCTCGATTCGTCCTGACGGCTCTGGGCGCACGCGGCACATGCTACCGCCAGGATCAGCAGAGTGAGTCTCACGGGCGTAGAAATCGTGTTGAGTGAAGCAGCGGGTCGCCAGCCGGCTCAGCGTTGATCAGGAAGCCAGCTGCCTGATTCCGTAATGAAGTAATGGTTATTGTCATCCCAATCGTGCACCAGCATGCCAAGACCACGCACATGGCCGATGACGCTGGTGGGAACAGGCTTTGAAAACCCTGGACGTGCGGTCATCCAGACGACTAGCCCGCTCGGCGACATTTGCGCATACGAGTTCGGAGTTGGCTTCAGGTCGGGACTGAACGTTTCGTTGTGCTTCTCGGATGACGGTTGCGCATTCCCAGCGGCAGGTGCCGCCGTGACCACAGGGGCCGCCGCGTTCGCTACGTTCGCCGGAGCGGGCGACGGGGTGTTCGGTGGGGCTGCCTTCGCATTGTTCAACTGCCGAAACTCCCGCTGCCATCGCGCGTTCATTCCGGTCATCTGATCACGCACTCCGCTCTGGCCCTTCTCGAGCTCAGCCAACCTTCGCGACTGCACTTCGATAAGCGCCTTAAGCGACTCAACATTGCTATCGAGCGACTTAAGGCGCCCGACCTGGTTCGAAACAGCCGCCCCGTTTGCCGTTAGCCGCTGAATCGTTACCTGCTGTTGCGCTAATTGCGAGTCGTGCAAACTGACCTGCTCCCAGAGTAAATAGAGAGCATAGCCGGTCACTACAGCGGCCGCGAACGTCGCCAGTAAGCCGAACAGCGTGTACAGTCGCCACTGCTTAGTGAGTTGCACCCACTCCTCGAACCGGGCGACAAGCTTCGGTTCCTGCGGTTCAACTTCGGGCGAAAGACGGGTCGCCGGACTTGTAGTTTGCGGCGAAAAGTCGAAGCGTTGAGGCGAAGCAGACATAAGCCACCTTTATAGAAATTACACTTCAAGCATACGCGAACTCAGAGATTTCTGGCTTTAAAGTACCACTCTTAAAGGCAATTCGCATACTGATTGCTCGAGTACTTTTTACCGATCACAGATGGTAGATTTTTCAGTACTCGTTTAAGGTAAGTAGCTTAGCAGCTTTTTTCAGCAACTTACTCGTCCCATTCCGATTACTCTCCCCATGTAAGCAAGACCGATCACGTGAGCTTGAATACAAAGCCACGTTCCTGATCGTTTTGCCGAGAGTTCTTAAGGAAATTAATGGAAACGTTGACGGTAGTCGATTGGCCAATCGCAAATCTGCGTGCTAGTTCGAAGCAGCGGAGAAACGATGAAGCCGTGGTTAGGGTAGTTCGTCTCATCGAGAAGCACGGATTTCGGGTTCCGGTGCTGATCGAAGCAGACGGAGAAGTAATCGGTGGCGAACTCAGGTTGAGGGCGGCACAACAGCTTGGTCGGAACACTGTGCCGGCCATCGTTGCGGGAGGGTGGACACTCCGGCAAATCCAAGCCTTTGAAGCGAGAGCGAACAAGAGCTCCGAATGGGCTGGGTGGGATTGGGAAGACATTAAGGAAGAGTTGATTGAGAGTCGGGCTGACGATTTTGGTTGGGAGTCCGTCGACTTCGGGGACAAGTGGGTGGATGATCTGCTCAACGACTTTTTCGCCCTCGAGCAGGACAGTGACAACAGCAGTTCCGCGGAACCGAAGCGCAAAGCTCGCAAAGGAGTGCGGTAATGGCTCAACTTACTTTCAAAGCTTCCTCGCGAGATAGGCGATTGGTGACGGCACTGACTGCGTGTGGCACCGGTCAGGAAGAAATTGCCAAATACCTTGGGATCACGCCGAGCATGTTGCGCAAGCAGTTTCGCAAGGAGATGTCGCTTGGCGGGATGCAGGCAAACGCAAAGGTGCTTGGCTCCATTTTCAAAGCAGCAACCCAGGACAACAACATGACAGCAGCGATCTTTTGGGCCAAGACGCAGGGAGGCACGAAACAGAAGCGTCCGGCGCACGGTACGGGTGGCGATTTGCCGCCGGCCTTGGTTTTGAAAGTTCAGGAATAGCGGCGGTCGAACCATGGGCAGCAGATTAGAGAAACAACAGTCGAAGACAATCGAAATCGGTCTAAGGCCGGCACAGATGAATGTGTTCCAGTGCGACAAACGGTTTCGGGTGCTGGTAGCCGGCAGACGTTTTGGGAAAACCCATCTGGCGCTGGTCGAATTGCTCCGAGCGGCTTGGGGCCAAGGAAGAACGGCCTGGTATATTGCGCCGAGTTATCGGCAAGCGAAACGAATTGCCTGGGACCGCCTAAAACAGCTAACCGAACCTTACTGGGGTGGAAAGCCGAACGAAACGGATCTGAGCATCCGGCTGCGCTGGGGCGGCGTGATTGCGCTGCGCGGAGCGGACCAATACAGCTCGCTCCGTGGTAACGGCTTGGATTTTGTCGTTCTCGACGAGTACGCGTCCATGCGTCCGGAATGCTGGACGGAGGTGATCCGGCCGGCGCTGGCAGACCGTCAAGGCGGGGCACTTTTTATCGGAACGCCCGAAGGCGCCGACCATCTGTTCGAACGCTTCGAACATGCGCAGAAAGATCAGGAATGGGCCGCCTTCCAATACACAACACTGCAGGGCGGCAACGTCACAGCGGCGGAACTGGCAAGTGCATCGCGCGAGCTTGATGCCCGCTTGTTCCGGCAGGAATTCGAGGCCAGCTTTGAAGGTGTGGCGCAAGGGCAGGCATATTATTCGTTCTCTCGCGCTGAATCAGTCAAGCCGTGCTCTTACCAGCCGGGCCTGCCACTGATCTGGACTTTGGATTTCAACGTTAATCCGATGTGTTCGGTCTTGGCGCAGCGTGTGGATGATTCCGTTCACGTGCTTGATGAATTGATTTTGCCGGACTCGAACACAGTCAAAGCCTGTGAGGCATTCCTGGAGAGAACGCGCGATTGGGGACATCATGGTGCCATCAATGTGGAAGTATATGGGGACGCGAGCGGATATCAACGCCGGACGTCGGGCACCGGTACGGATTGGAGCTTGATTCGAGAGTTCTTCGGCCGATGGAAAGGCACGTTCCAGGCAACGGTCCGGGCCGCTACATCGAATCCCGGGAGTTCGCGACCGCGTTGCGCTGGTCAACAGCCGGCTGCAGAACGCGTCAGGTGAGCGACGGCTGTTTGTTGATCCTCGCTGTCGCGAGTTGATCAAGGATTTCGAACGCGTCTGCTGGCAGATCGACAGCACGGGGCGAGTGACAACCGAATTAGACAAATCCGATCGAGCCAGAACGCATATCAGCGACGCGCTGGGCTACTACGTGGCGGAAGCGTTCGTGATGCGCGGCAAGGTTGGTGAAAGAAGCGGCCGATTGATTTAGGCCCAAACGACGATTTGGCCGGAACTGAACGGATCGAGTTCCGGCCAATCCAGCAGTGTGACATCAGACAAGTTCAGGTCCGAATCGCACCTTCCTCTTCCATCCTTCGCACCTCTCTCCCTCACTTCCGAGACTTCTGAGACATTTGCACGCGCAGCTTCTTCTCAGCTTCCGCATTCCAATACGCACAATCAAGCTGAAGGAACACCGTTGTGTACGGAATCGTCATCTTCGTTTTGATGATCAAGACTTGAAACGTCTGACCAGCCTTCGCGAGGTTCCCGATCATCTGCTCGTGAGGAAGCGAAAGCGGCTTCGCTTCAGAGAAAAGTCCGTTGAGTAATTCCCGATAGCTGTCAACACCGGGAGCATCCGTCTTCCGTCAAGTACGAAAGTTCAAGATCCGTGTACACGATCGGGCGTACATGCTTCGAGTTCGTAAGGCGCGCGAGAACATGTTGCAGCACCTCCGCCTGGTCGGCATCTGCGACGATCGTCTCGACGCCCGGAGAAGTTTGAGCGGGATATGCCGAATCGGCAATCACGATCCAGTTTCTATGACCGTATAGGGGCAGACGCTCCGCAACCACTCGTCTCCACTCGTGACCTGGACTGATCTGGGCGCTCGCGGGTAACACCGCGAACATCAGCGCGACAAGCAAAAGCTGTGAAACTCGTTTGAATGCCACCTTGCTCCTCTCCATCCGGAAAAACGTACGGCCTCGCACGGCGATCAGGCTCATTGTCCATGCTATGCCCGCCAATTCAGACGGTGCGTGAAGGGCTAACGTTGAATCAGATCAACAGCCTCGTTCTTGCTACCCGGAGAGGGCCCAAGTTTGTTCTCGAGAGGCAGACGCATGATGAAGTGGCTGCCCACTTTGCACGTGAAATCAGCCCAAAGATCTCCACCGTGAGCTACAACCGTTTGCCGAGACAAGGCCAGCCCGAGACCAAGGCCGTCACCGTTCCCCCTGGTGGCAAAAGGTTGGAACAACGTGCCCTGCAGCTCTGGCGGTATTCCCTTCCCCGAATCGCGAATGTGCAGAAGCACGCGATCGCGTGAACGTCTGCCGTAAGCGATAGCGTCCCTTCGTCTCCCATTGCCTCGAGAGCGTTCTCGAAAAGATTGTGGAACACCCGCTCCATCGACATTCGATCCATCTTGAGTTCAAGGTCCTGCGGCACGCTCCAATCGGTCTTGATCGACCGGCGTTCCAGGCGACTGGACAGCGCGTTCCAGGCGTTTGACGCTACATCGTATAGCGACCAGAGCTCCGGCGCAGCTTTCTTGTTCCTGGCCGCTGAAAGGAGTTCCTGCAAGAATTTCGAGAACTCCGCGCGAAGCTTGATACATGTTGTGAGCCAGACGTTTAATTTGCGCTCTGGGCAGATCATTGTCTACCAGCATCTCCGCTCCGGCATAGATGGAGGCCAACGGATTTCTCAGGTCGTGGACAACGATCGTGGCCAATCGCGCTACGGAGTTCAGACGTTCATGCTGAATGAGTTCCGCCCGGGCGCTCTCGAGCGAACCGCACATGCTGTTGAAGCTCTCGCCCAACCGTCCCAATTCATCATCCGATTCCGTGTTCACTCGAATCTTCAAATTGCCTTTCGCAATCTCTGAAGCCGCCTGATCAAGAACCGCAATGGGCCGCATCATACGGCGCGCGACAGCATATGCGCAAACAATCGCCGCAATGAGGCCGGCCAGCCACAGAAGGAAGATACGTTGTCTTAGTTCGGTCAAGGTCTGTTGGGAGCCGGCAAGCGAACGGACGATACACAGCTCTCCCGCCTGTCCTGGAACAACACCCGGCAGTTCTCGATTAATGGCGAGAAAAGCGATTCCATTCGAAGCCAATCGCCTCGCGTTTCCGCCTGTCGAGTGGCTTGAGCAGAGATCCGAAAGAAGTCTCGTTTCTTCTCTGTTCTCTAATGTAGAGGCGAGCGGGGTACCTCGCACCTTGAAAATGAAATCACTCCCGCCTGAGGCAAGCTTCAGATCTCGAATGAAATTGGTATCCACCTCGAATCCCGTCACAAGAACGTTCAGCAAACCTCGTCCGTCACTCGCGTCGACATACACGGGCGTGACAACGGTCTGAAACAAGCGGCCACCCTGCTTGAAGAATCCGGTCCGTTGTGCGGGAAAGGTGGACGCGAGTTCGCTAACAAATGGCAGATATTCGTCCGCCTGGAAAGGTGAACTCTTGCCGAGCGTCGCAATGACTCTTCCGTTCCCGTCACTCACCGCGAAGATCGCGTTTGCGGATGAGATGTGAGCCCACAACTCCCCAGCCGTGTCCTGTATGGTGGCTCGATCCAAGGTTCGTAGAGCCGAACGCACGTCGGGCATTCTGCTGATCACGCTACTGATCTCGCGCAGATTCTCCGTGTGCTCTCGCCACAACGATTCATAAGCACGGAAGCTTGTCACTACTTCCTGCTCAACGCTTTGAGTGGCGCGGGCTGAGATACTTTTTTCCAGCAAGTAGCCGGTCAGGACGAAAATCACGGTCAGGATCGCCGATGTCATGCCGATCAGCTTCAGCAGTATCGACCGCTTCTGAAAGATCATGGGCGCGCTCCCGGATAGGCGCCAGGATCTGATGCCGTTGAGGGGTAAGGCTTCCCGTACTTATTCAAGTGAGGGATTGATAAGTACCCGCTTTCAGAGATCGGAATCGTGCCCACGTCAACCGTCTCGGAATCAACTGAAACTGTCCTTTGTAAGGCCGAGAGCGTCTGCTCTGTTGCCCGTTCGTAGTAAATACTCAGTCGGTAGCTCCCTTCCGGTACGTTCTCAATCTCAAACAGCCCGTCGGTATCCGAAGTGGCAAACCACGGTGAGTTCAGCACAATGATGACTGCGCTCATGGAGGCGTGGATATTACAAAACACTCTCACCACGCCGGGCTTCTGAAACTTCACCCTGCGGGTGGAGCCCGGTGGATAGAGCCCGATGTCAAAGATTTGACCGTTGTAGTTCGAGAACGCGTTATGGAAAATCGGATCGGCGTTCGGAAACTCCACCGTGCTTCCAACGGGAATGGCAAGCACATGCGGAGTGAAGGTCTTGTTCTTCTGAAGCATTTTTGCCTTTACCGCATTCGCTCTGACGAGAGTGCTCGATTCAGGATCGGCGTCGTTGAGCCAAACGACGACGTTCGAGAGCTGCAGCGGTTTGGCGCGCTTGCCATTCGCTTCCTGAATTGAAACCCTGCCCCGCACGGTAGCCGGCTGTGCGAGAACCACACACAAACTAAAACAAATAACCAAGCGCCAGGTCATAGTGATTGTTCAGCCGATTTCCGATTCCAAGATAATTGGTTCGCGCCTGGCCTACCTCGAAAGCCGAGATAACGTTGGGTGCCAGCAGATACATCACGTTTCCCGCGTAGTACTGGTTCTTCGCCACCCGCCCTGCAACGAGATCTCTATTGCGATCGTCCTGTTGTCCTCCATAGACATTGAACGATAGTCGTTGCGTCGCGATGTAGCGAAACTGAATCCACCCGCCGGCTCCGCGAACGGGAATCACTCGGTTGGCCGCCGCCGTCGACAACCCGCCGATGGCACCCAGGTTGGCGAAGTTCTGGCCTCGGAAAACCATTCCTGTGATCTCGAACGCCGCCGCGGGCTTGATGAGCCAATCGACACCGTAGAGGCGCGACGGGATCGAGGCGCCGCCGATATGACTGGTACTCGCGTGCAAAACCGGCGCAATCTCTACCGTATGGTTGCCCTGTTCATGTTTAAGGCTGATCCGAGCCTCTACAGCCGGACGCGCCACTTCTACCCTGGCCGCTAAATCCGCGGGCAAATTCGTCTGCTCACTTGTTTGAAAGATTCCCGCCTCTGCTTTCAAGCGTGGTGCTCTCTCCCAGCGAGAAGCGTTGCTCGATGCGCGCCTGCGGCTGCCAGAGCCAGGGATTACCGGCATTCGTCAAAGGCGAAACCCCGACCTGGGCTAACGAATTCGGTTCTCTTCGCGAGACAAGAGGCTTGTCTTGGCCCACAGCAAACGTCGTGTTTGGCCAATCCAGTTGCACGGTGGCCAGCCTGATTCGGAGAACGTGGTTCAGCGATGCCGCCGAACCGCTGAAGAAATCCATATATACAGAGCCCGATACCGTTCCTCCTAGAAACGTCTGCGGACCATGAAATGTAAGCCCAAGAACCGTCTGCCTGACGGTTGCCCCACTATTTCTCGGACCCGCGGCAAGCGCCGCAGCCGTAGGGTTCTGAGATCCTCCGTTGTTCGCACCATTGGTGAAGGCATTGAAAAGCAGCGTGCCGGTCAAATGAATGGGAAAGCGTTGGGATGCCTCTACCTTGGTTTGAGCCAGTTCTTCAATCCGGTGCTCGTTAACTTGTTCCCGTTCGCTGGCCGTATCTGCCTGCGCATCCGATTCCTCCTGCTCGCCCTCTCCCTGAGAATCCACGCTGTTTCCTGCCTTCACGCTCTCGGGTTTTGGTGATTGACTCAAAAGCTCGCGGAGCGAACGAATCTCGTCCCGCAATTCCCCATTCTGCTTCTCGAGTCGATCCAGTCGTTCGAGTATGGCGGCCTTCTGGTCAGGCGACTGGCACCTCGCCGGGAGAGCAGCTAACGGAAGGAGGCACGCCGGGAGCAGAGGGACCAGAACGTGACGGAGGAATCGCTTCGACACAAACGAAGTCGTGGCGCCGCCTCGCGCTTACTCCTACGGCAGAAAACGGTAGCCTACGCCATGCAACGTGAGAAAGTGTTTCGGAATAGCCGGATCCGGCTCCAGCTTGTGGCGCAGTTTCACCACATGAGCATCTACCGTTCGCGTATTTGGGAAACATTCGTACCCCCATACGGAGTTTAGAATGAGATCTCGAGTCAGCGGTTTATCCGGATTCTGGACGAAAAAGGTCAGAAGATTATATTCGGCTGGCGTCATCTTGATCGATTCGCCTTCCTTTGAGACAATACGTCGCTCCAGGTCGATATTGACGTTTCCGAACTGAACCAGCCGACGACTGCCCGGCGCAGAGCGTCGTAGGACAGCGCGAATGCGCGCCAACAGCTCTCGGGAGCCGAACGGTTTCACAACGTAATCGTCCGCTCCCATCTCGAGCAGCAGGACCTTGTCCAATTCTTCGTCCACGGCGCTTAAAGCAATGATGGGTGTAGACACCCCATTCTGCCGAAGCTGCTTGCAGATATCCACTCCGCTAAGACCCGGCAAACGCAGATCCACCAGCATCAAGTCCGGCTTGAAGCGGAGTGCACTCTCCAAACCCGATATGCCGTCCGATGCCAGAAGCGGTCGGAATTCCGCCTGTTCCAGAATGACCGCGATGGTATCGCGGAGGCTGGCATCATCGTCGATGACAAGAATACTGTTCATGCTCTCTCGAGGGAGATCTCTAAACCCGTTCTGACGAGTGTATCGCCAATTTGTTGCCCCAAACACGAATGGCGGATCCCGGCAGAGGAAAACCGATGGAACCAGCTCCGCCCTCCATCGATCTCGCCCTTACGGTTACCGCCTCCGTGTCTCGAGACCCCTGCTCTAAAGCTATGTGCAAGCGGCACTTTGACTTGCTCGCGATTTGTAGAATTTTTGTAAAAAACGCCGTTCCGTGGGACTTGCCTCAGAACTGGTCAAGTCAGACCCTAGTTCCCGGGTCTGGAACCACGCGATACCAGTACCTCCAATGCTGCGAACCAGCATCACGTGCGCGGGGCGACTTCGAGCCGATCAGGAGCGATAGTATCCTCGACGGGCTCTACCGGAAGCCCGAGCTTCCGCCATGCCTCGAAACCGCCTGCTAAAGGCCGTACTTGCCGGAGCCCGGCTTTTTTCAGTTGGAGCGCCACCCGGGCGCTGCTAGCCTCGTTTGGTCAAGTGCAATAGAGAATAATCTGCTGATCCTCCGGGATTTCATGAGAGCGCGAACGTAAGTCATCTGGCCGGAGAATTCGTGCACCCGCGATCTTTAGTCCGTCGCGTTCTATTTCAGTCGGATGCCGCAAGTCGACAATTGCGATCGGCTCGCCACCTTGAAGCAAGGCATAAGCCTCCTCGGGCGTCACGCGGTTTATCCGCAGCTTGCGTATGAATCGCCAACGCTGGAGATACTTGAACGAGATGTAAAGGGCGGCAAGTGCAAGAACGGTCAGGCTAGCGCGACGGCCGAACAGTCCCAACGCTAAGATGACCGAATCTACCTGGTGATAAAAGATGCGGCCGATCGTGAGATACGTGACCGCCCAAAGAAGACAGCCCGCTGCGTCGGCGAGCAGAAATCGCCAGTATGGAAGTCCGCTTACACCCGCTAGCGCAACGGACACGAGACTCATGCCCGGGACGAACTTTGCCAAGACTAAGGCACCAGCGCCGCGTTCGGCGAAAGTCGATTCCGTCTTTCTCACACAAGTATCTGGTTCGAGCGACAATTTGCAAAGGAATGCGAGGACGGAGCGGCCTTTGAATCGTCCAAGTTGATACCACAAGGTGTCGCCGATGAGCGCGGCTATCACAGCAGAGAGCAGTACTGGAAAGAAGTGGTACTCACGGTTGCCGACCATAGCGCCCATGACTAAAATCAGCGGGTCAGCGGGGAGCGGCACTCCGAGCGCGACGGCAAAAACATAGAAGAATACGAGCAAGTAGCCGTGTCGCAGCAGCAGAAAGCGGAAAGAAATAAGGTGCACTCCGTTCACATCTCAACTTCGAAGATCGTGCCATTCCGGACCCATGTAAGTGGAATCCGGCCTCCTACGGTGTTGCAAAACTGCAAAATACGACTCCTCTTACGATGAACCTGCGGTGGCGGTGGTCGCTTAAGATATTCCCGAGAACGTGAGTGCAGCGGCAGGCGAACCCTCGATTTCGCAAAACTCCCAAGCCGCAAGCGCCTTCGCGAAGCGTTCTTATCTGCGACGAACCATCTCTATACGATAGAACCAACTGGAACTGCGTTCACGAGATAGGCAAAGGTCACCGCACGGACTCAGAAAGTGTCACATGCACCTGAACGGGTGCAAGGTTAAGTCTGTGTAGAGTTCGAGAACTTACCCGAATGCCCGCATGACGGTGCAATCCCAATCTTCAGCGTGCGTCAGGGACCGGTTTCCGATCACGCTGGCCCGGCCGATCCTTCCAAGCTGTAGTTCTGATTGTCTATTCCAGAGATCCTGGCGGGAGTTCCGCGAGTCGGTTATAGTGCATTGATCGCATTTGTCCCACGATCACAGGTTGTGCATCAGTGGGCCAAAACTCTTGCCGATATCCTTGCCGTCGCGCCGGAAGCGATTATCTTCCGAAATCCTGAAGAATCGAACTCACGAGGAATCTGAAAAGCGTTGAGCCTGGACGTCGCCCTGAATGGCTCCGCTTCCATTCGCTTGTCTGCCGAGAGCTGCCAGTCTCTCTTTAAAGGCCTCCTGCCGATCGTGATTGCCGGTCGCGGTGTCCTACAATTAAGGTCGAGAGCCAGCCGGCTTCCTCCCGTCACTCAGGGTTGGATGCATCACAAGCGAATGTCTTCGTTCGACCTCTATCGCCGTGCGCGGATTTGGCGCCAGGTTTCGTCCTTACTAGTTCTCGCTTGCCTTCTAACGTCCTGCAGCAAAGATAAGCAAGCAGAGGCATCAGCGCGTCCGCTCGGCCCGCCTCTTCAGATCAAAGTTCCACTTGGCCTACCGCCGCTTCCTATTCCGGCCGACAATCCTCCCACTGCCGAAACCATTGCCCTCGGAAGGAAGCTGTTTTACGACACCACTTTGTCGAGCCATAACACCCTGTCCTGTGCGAGCTGCCACAGTCCGACGACGATGTTTTCTGATAGCCAGCGCTTTTCCCGCGGCGCCAGCGGACAGATGGGCGTACGAAATGCCCTGACCATTTTGAACGCCGCCTACTACCCTGTCGATTTTTGGGACGGTAGAGCCATCAACCTGGAAGCCCAATCCGGTATGCCGATGGCGAACCCCGTCGAGATGAATCAGCCTCACGAAGTCTCGATCTCGAAACTGAACGCGATGCCCGAATACCGTAAGGAATTCGGGAAAGCCTTCGGACCGGGACCCATCACCATCGACATGGTGGAAAAAGCGATCGCCAGTTTCGAGCGCACTCTGTTGAGCGGGAACTCGCCTTTTGATCGCTACTTCTACGGTGGCGAGAAGACCGCCATGAGTCCGGCCGCCATTCGCGGCTTAGACGTGTTCAGGGATAAGAACCGCGGAAACTGCGCTACTTGTCACACCATCGGCGACAAGTATTCCTTGTTTGCCGATGGCAAGTTCCACAACATCGGCGTCGGTGTGGATGAGAACGGAAACTTGCTGGATCTCGGACGCTATGTCGTGACCAAGCGTGATGCCGATAAAGGCAGTTTCCGTACACCCACTCTGCGCAATATCGCCAAAACAGCTCCTTACATGCACGACGGCAGCGAGAAAACTCTGAAGGATGTGGTTGACTACTATGTGGGCGGAGGTAACTCGAACCCCTACTTGGATAAGGAAATTCATCCGTTGACCTTAACTGCTCAGGATCGTGCCGATCTCGTGGCCTTCCTCGATTCGCTCACCGGTGAGCCGCCGCCCCAAGCGCTTCCCTCGAGCAATTAGCATGAACCTTCCCAGATTCGCTTTCTCTTTTGCCTTGCCCGCGGCTCTTCTGACAATGCTGTTCAGTTGCTCGAGTCCGCCCAAACCACAGACGACGGCCAAAACCGAGGAACCGAAAGCTGCCACACCTCCGGTCTATTTCAAAGTTGATGAAGCGACAGCCTCGACGATCACCGGAAAGGTGACATTCAAGGGCAAGCGCCCTCCTCTCAAAGAGCTGGATCTCACCGAAGATCCCGAATGTGCCAAACTACATCGCAAGCCTGTCTATGACCAAAGCTTGGTCGTCAGCCGCGACGGGCATTTAGCCAACGCGTTCGTGTACATCAAAAGCGGTCTCCAAGGCAAAAAGTTTGAGCCTCCGGCAACCCCTGTGACGATTGATCAGAAAGGGTGCATGTTCCAGCCGCGTGTTCTGGGCATTGAAACTGAACAAGAGCTGAAGGTTACGAACTCCGACCCTGTGACTCACAACATCCATCCCCGGGCCGAGGTGAATCGGGAGTGGAACCATAGTCAGGCGGGCGGCGCTCCTCCTATCGAGCGACGATTTCTGAAACAAGAGGTGATGATTCGCGTCAAGTGCAACATTCACTCCTGGATGCATGCCTGGATCGGCGTTGTCGATAATCCCTACTTCGCGGTAACAGGAACGGATGGTTCCTTCGTCCTTAAGAATGTTCCGCCCGGAGACTACACCATCGGGGTCTGGCAGGAGCGGCTGGGGACGGAGGAGCAGCACGTGACAGTCGCACCTTCTTCTAAGCAGGACCTGAGTTTTGCATTTAAGGATCAATCATGAAAACGCACCTGCTGTACCTTCCCGTTACCTGCGCTGTGTTGACGCTTTTCGGTTCAGGGTGCTCGAAAGCTCCAACTGAGTCGGGCGAGGCGAAATCCGTACGCGGCGCAGAAGCCATCGGGCTACCGGATTTACGTCACATGCGAAACCTCGGGCGAGCTGGCCATTATCGATTCGAACACGATGGCAGTTGCGTCGACGGTCAAGCTGGGTAAACGCCCGCGTGGAGTTCATCCCAGCGCGGATGGCGGGACCATCTATGTCGCGCTCAGCGGATCTCCGCCGGAAGGCCCCGGAGTAGACGAAAGCAAGCTACCGCCGCCGGACAAAAGCGCGGATGGCATCGCCGTCTTCGACGTGAAGTCGAACAAAGTTGCTCGAGTGCTGCAGGGCGGGTCCGATCCCGAGAACTTCGATGTGAGTGCGGATGACAAGACACTTTACGTCTCGAACGAGGACGCTTCGGGAATCAGCTTCATCGATATCGCGTCGGGAAAGGTAACCAAAACGATCCCGACGGGAGAAGAGCCGGAAGGCGTCAAGGTAACACCGGACGGCAAGCGAATCTTCTCTACGTCAGAGGGAGACGGCACCATCTCGGTCGTTGATGCCGACGCTGGGCGGCTTGAGAAAACCTTCAAGGTCGGGCACCGTCCCCGAAATATCGCGTTCCTTCCAGACGGCAGCCACGGCTATGTCAACGCGGAAAATGATGCCGCGGTCGTTTTCTTCGACGCATTGAAAAACGAGAAACTGCAGGCCATCTCGCTCGGGAAACCGGGCCAGGTAAAACCAATGGGTCTCGCTCTCTCGAAAGACGCGACCAAGCTCTACGTAACAACTGGACGCGGGGGAAGGTCGTGGTGGTCGACACGACCACGAATAAGCCCGTATCATCCTTCGAGGTAGGAAAGCGTCCCTGGGGAATCGCTGTTTCTCCGGACGGCAAAACTCTGTTCACCGCCAATGGACCTTCGAACGACGTGAGCGTCATCGACCTCGCCACACAGACAATCACCAAAAAGATCGGCATCCCTGGCGGTCCCTGGGGCGTAGTTGCCGTCGCGCAGTAGATCCCGCTGAACGTTCGGCATCGTGAATCGGGCGGCCTTGGCGGGGATCCCCCGGCCTCCGGCCTTCATCTACCCGACGCAGGTTTGTCGTCGTTCGCACTGATCGTCCGGAGAGCACCTCTGAGTTCACTAACCAGCAGACGCGGCACCGCCGCAATTGGTCCTGCGGCACCACAAATAGTGTGCTTCCCGCAGCCCTGTCGTCATCTCTTTCTTTGATACAGTACGGACAAAGACGCTCACGCCCTTCGAGCGCTGGTGGGGAGATTCAACGTGTTATCTGAAGCAAAATTGAAGATGGGGAGTGTTGCGGCCATCGCCGCGTTTGCCACCTTGGCTGCCGCGCAGGACCCCAGGCAATCGCCTCCCCAGAAGCCGCCTAGCACCAATACCGGGAACACACCCGTGCCCGCAGCCGGCGCACCAGCAGCCACACAAGCGGCTCAGCCTCCGAACACCGGGCGAGTTCGCCGATCGGCCTATCCTGAACGGCCACCCGCCGACCCTGCCGCCATTGCGCGCGGCAAAGCCGTGTTCGGTGTGAACTGCGCCTTCTGTCACGGGTCCGATGCCCGGGGCGGCGAAGGCGGACCAAACCTGATCCGTTCCGAACTCGTCCTGAACGATGTCGGCGGTGAGTTGATCGGCCAAGTCGTGCACAACGGCCGGGTCGATAAAGGAATGCCAAAGTTCAACCTGCCCGACTCCACGATTTCTGATATTGCGGCCTACGTTCACAGCTTTAAAGTCGGCGGTTACGATGTGTCGCGCCAGCAACCTCCGAGCATTCTAGTGGGCGACGCCAAAGCCGGCGAAGACATACTTCGAGAGTCACTGCGCCGGATGCCACTCACTCACGGGCGATCTGAAAGGGTTTGGTGGGAAGTTCAGTGATCCGAAATTATTGCAGCAGACCTACCTCATGCCGGGAGGAAGCGGACGCGGATTTCCGGGTCAGCAAGTTGCTGATGTCAAGGTTCCGCCCACAACCGTCACTGTTACCCTTCCGGACGGGCAAAAGGTAGACGGCAAGCTGGGAAAGATCGATGATTTCATCGTGACTCTCACCGACCAGGAAGGCAATGAGCGCTCATTCCGCCGCGACGGTGATACGCCGAAGGTCGAGATCCATGATCCTCTTCAACCTCATCGGGATCTGCTTACCGAAGTACACGGACAAAGACATTCACGATTTGACAGCGTTCCTGGTGACAGTGAAATGAGAAGACTGGTTCCGTCAATTTCCATTGCGGCACTCGCCTCCGCTTGCCTCCTCGGCCAGATTCTTGATCCCGCTCTTCTCACCCAGCGACTCGGTGAATCCTGGCCGACTTACTCGGGCGACTACACGGGGCAGCGCTATAGCTCCCTGACCCAGATCAATCAGTCGAACGTCAAGAATCTGACCCTGGGCTGGACGTCAAAAGTTACGCCCGGTCCTGGTGAGGCATCCGGCGGCGGTGGTGGACGGCGCGGGGCCGCAAACGCAGCTCCCTTCATCATCGGCGGCGAAGGCACGGGCGAAGTCGGCACGGCAGCTTTCGGAGGCGCCACTCGTATCGTCGGCGCCACCCTGCAAGTCGGCGGGATTCTGTACACATCCATGCCAGACAACGCCTGGGCGATCGATGCGCGCGACGGGCACGAGCTTTGGCATTACTTCTGGAAGACCAAGGGCGGCACGCATATTGGAAACCGCGGACTTGGGCTTTGGGGCAACTGGCTCTATATGGAGACGCCCGGACGATTACCTGGTCTGCCTCGATGCCAAGACGGGCAAGGAGCGCTGGCACAAGGTCATCTCCGACTTCAACCAGCAATACTTCTCCACCATGTCGCCGATCGTCGTCGGCAACCACATCATCGTTGGAACTGGCAACGACCTGGACGCGCCCGGCTTTCTGCAATCGTTCGATCCGGAGACCGGTGATCTGCAATGGAAATGGTTCGCGACTCCACAGGAGAAAGGCGATCCCGGTCTCGAAACCTGGGCCAACGTCGACGCTGCGCGTCATGGCGGCGGGCACATGTGGATCCCCGGATCCTACGATCCCGAGACTCACCTTTATATCGTCGGCACGGGAAATCCGACGCCGGCCTATACGGCGCAAGTCCGCGGCGAAGGCGACAATCTTTACACCTGCTCGCTCGTAGCCATCAACGTCGATACGGGCAAGCTGAAGTGGTGGTTCCAGACCTCGCCGCACGACACGCACGATTTCGATTCCACGCAAACGCCCATCCTGGTGGACGGCGAATTCAACGGCAAGCCGCGCAAGCTGGTCTTACAGGCCACGCGCAACGGCTTTTACTTCACCCTTGATCGCGTAACCGGCGAGCACCTGGTCACGGGCAAATTCACCGAAACCGCGAATTGGGATGCCGGTGTAGATAAGCGCGGCGAACCTGTCCGGAATCCGAAAAAGGACTACGATATCGGCGGTGCGCTTGTGTCTCCGGCAAACGGCGGGATCACCAACTGGCCGCCTCCCGCTTACAGTCCGCAAACCGGACTCTTCTACGTTCCGCAGAACGACTCGTACGCGATGTACTATCTCACCGAAACCGATCCTCGTGGCGCGATGGGACTGGGCGGCAAAGAGGAACTAGGCGTTGCTACTCTCGGCAACTATCTGACGGCCATCGATTACAAAACCGGAAAGGTCGCCTGGCGTCACCGGTTCCCGGGCAACACGACCAGCGGCTCGAGCGGACTCCTGACAACTGCCGGACATCTGCTCTTCGGAGGCGATGCAGGCGGCAATATCGTCGCCTACGATCCGGCGAACGGTAAGCCGATCTGGCATTCGCATCTGGGACTGGTTTCGGCTGCGCCGGAGACCTACATGCTCGACGGCCACCAGTATCTTCTTATCGCGTCGGGTGAAAATCTCTTTGCATTTACGCTCTATTAGAACGAGCGTCGTTCTCTTCGTCTTGGTCGCGATCCCATTCGAGCTTTCTGGGACAGGCGCCGTCCCGCAAGAGCGACCGCTGCAGACGTTGAAGGCATCGCTCGCGGCCAAGCTCAATTCCGAAAATCGTGCTCCTTCTGCCACGGGCCTGATGCGACCGGAGGAACCGAAGGCCCGAATCTGACCATGTCTTCGCTCGTGCGACACGACAAAGAAGGCGACCTGATCGGCGCAGTCATTCGGGAAGGCCGTCCGGCTAAAGGCATGCCGGCGTTTTCCCTCTCGCCTGCTGAGATTTCCGACCTCGTGAAATACATCCATTCCCGAGTCGCAGAGCTTGATCGCCGTTCAGCCGGTAAGCCGCCTGCCACTTACGCGCTCGAGCATCTGCTGACGGGCAACGCCGAGGCGGGAAAGCAATTCTTCGACGGCAAAGGGCGGATGCTCAGCTTGTCATTCAGTGACCGGGGATCTGGCACATATCGCGTCGAAATACCCGCCCGTTGAACTACAAACGAGATTCCTTTACCCACCGGACGTGAAGCAAACCGCTGACGTAAAGCTGCCCTCGGGCGAAGTGATGAAAGGCACCCTCGTGCATGCTGACGCCTTCAGCCTTGCGATCAATGACGAGAAAGGCTGGTATCACTCCTGGCCGCGCGATGCGGTTTCCGTAACAGTACACGATACTCTGTCCGCTCACCGTCGATTGCTGGACAGCTACACGGAATCAGATGTGCACAACGTCTTCGCGTTCCTGGAGACTCTGCATTGAAAACGTTCGTCCTCGCGCTGGTCGCCGACGCTGCCGCATCTGCGCGCAGGGTCTCGACCCCTCGGCACTCCTGAAACCTGCCGGCGACGACTGGCCCACGTACAACGGCGACTACTCCGGCCGCCGCTTCAGCACTCTCAGCCAAATCAATGACAAGAACGTAGACTCGCTCACGCATGGCTTGGGCGTTTCAAGCGCACTCCTCCGTGCTGAAGGGCACTCCGCTGGAAGTCAACGGCATCCTGTATCTCACGGCACCGGACAATGTTTGGGCGCTCGACGCTGCGACAGGACGCCAGATCTGGCGATTCCAGAGACCATCGGAAGGCAATCACATCGGGAACCGCGGAGTGGCCATGTATCATGACCGGCTCTACTTCGGAACGCCCGATGCACACCTCATCTGCCTGAATGCCAAGAATGGTAAACAGGTGTGGGATGTACCGATTGCGGATCCGGAGTTCGGGTATTACCTGAGCCTTGCGCCGCTCGTCATCAAGGACCAGCTAATCCTCGGGACGTCGGGTGATCAGGCGGACGTCCCGCATTTCGTCATCTCGGTCGATCCCGAGACCGGAAAAGAACGTTGGCGCTGGAGCAGCCTCCCCAAGCCCGGAGAACCGGGCTCGGAAACGTGGCTCGACAAAGCTTCTCTGAAGAACGGAGGCGGCCCCGCCTGGATGACGGGAACCTACGATCCGGAGCTGAATCTTCTTTATTGGGGGACCGGCAATCCCCATCCCGTTCTCGGCGGTGTGGCTCGGCCAGGGTCGAATCTCTACACATGCTCGATTGTGGCTCTCAACCCTGACACCGGCAAACTCGTCTGGTATTTCCAGGCCTCGCCTCACGACACCCACGATTGGGACGCGACGGAAACACCGGTGCTGTTCGATGCCCAGTTCGATGGCACGCAACGCAAATTGCTGGCGCAAGCAAGCCGCAACGGATACTTCTTTGTCTTGGACCGGAAAACGGGTGAGAACCTGCTTTCCACTCCGTTTGTTCCGCTCGACTGGTCCTCCGGCTTGAATAAGCGTGGAGAGCCGGTTCCAAGCCCGGCGAAGGAACCGCAGGTGGATGGATCGCTGGTGAAGTCCTACTACAACGGAGGGACGAACTGGATGTCGCCGAGTTTCAGTCCGCAGATCGAAGCTTTTCTACGTCAACGCCGCCTCGGGCTACAGCCTGTTCTATCTGACGCTTGACGAGAGGAAGAAGGCCGAAGGTCATCAGGCAGGCAATGCCGTTTCGCTTTTCTCTGACAGCGCGTTACTGGCGCTCGACTACGAAACGGGAAAAGTGCGCTGGCGCCACGAAGAAGGGCCAGGGGTAAGTTATTCCGGCATCCTGTCGACGGCTGGGAATCTTCTATTCACAAGTGACGTGACCGGCAACTTGCTCGCGCTGGAGTCGAATACGGGCGAAGTGCTTTGGCATGCGTACGGGGGCGGTTTAATGAACAGCTCGCCCATGACCTATCAGACAGCGGGTCGGCAGTTCGTCCTGACGGCTGTAGACAGCATCCTATACGCCTGGAGTCTTCCGGAGTCGAGGACAAAGATTACCCGAAAATAACCGCAATCGCGCCGGCTGCAATCAGCAGTCCTCCTACACCAGTGCCCCAGCTCAGCTTTTCTCCCAGGAACAGGGCCGCGAAGATGATGACCAGTACGACGCTGAGTTTATCGATCGGCGCCACGCGTGAGGCGGGGCCAAGTTGCAAAGCCCGGAAGTAACAGAGCCACGATAAGCCGGTGGCAAGCCCGGAAAGTACGAGGAATGTCAGCGCCCGTTTCGCCGGCATCGCGAAGGCGTGGGATGGCGAAAAAAGGTACGCGACCAGCCAGGTAAACACGACGATTACGGACGTGCGAATCGCCGTGGCGATGTTCGCATCTACTCCTTCGATTCCCACTTTCGCAAGAACTGCCGTGCTCGCGGCAAACAGCGCCGAAAGGAGCGCCCAAATGATCCAGCTCATTGCTCTCATTGTCCGTTGCAGGGCGCCTGAAAAGGAAAAAGGGGAGGAAACTCACTGGTTCGTGAGCTTCCTCCCGTTGTTCGGTTGTTCGAAACTTCGGTTACGGTTTTTACTTCGTTGCGGTTTTGCTTTATGTGACGCAATCCGAACACACCGACCATTCCGAGACCCATGAGCGCGAATGCGCCAGGTTCCGGGTGCCGCGTTCACACTTCCCACGGTAATGTTGTCGAACGCGAATATATCGGGTACCGCTGTATCGGAGAACGCGATATTGGTGTAAGCGTTTGCATTGTCCAGGAACGCGAAATACAGCACAGATCCGCTCGTCGAACCGTTTGAGCCAACGGTATTCGGCACCGTGAGAGTCGAGACTTGTCCGTTGACATCAGTCAACGTCAGCAGAATCTGCCCGCCGAAATCTCCAATATCAGTTCCGTAGAATCCGAAAGCGGACACTGCTGAGCCGAACTTTAGGTTGAACCCCCCGCCTGCGTCAGTCAGCAGGTACTGAGTGCCGGAAACCGGGAATCGTCCACCGCCATCGTTACCGCTGACGACCGTTCCCGTTCCGGACAGCACAGCGGAACCCAAGCCCGAAAAGTTCACGGTTAGCGGCACGAAGGTGTTGGTGCGGAACTCTTCGAAGGTTTCCGTTCCGACGTTTGCCAGATTTGCGAAAAATCTGCCGCTCGCGGCGCTGGAGTTAGCCGGAGTAGCTACCCTGGGATCTCCGGTGAGATTTAAATCTTCCCCAAAAAAAGTGACAATAGCTGCTGACCCTACGTTTACCTTCAGGAACAACAGCGTGACTAAGAGAAATCCGATTTTTTTCATAATCTTCCTATCCGCACAGATACTCCCTGGCGAGCATCCAGGTTTATTTCTAGCGAGTTTTATAGATTGTAGGTCAATCCCCTAAAACCTTCTCACCTTTTCAGGTTTAGTACGGAAGTTTATCTCCGGCTTTACCAATGATTAAGAGCCACTTAAAGGAAATCATTCGGTTGTGAACGAGCAATAACCTTGAGTCGAAACCGGGACGTCGTAGTTTTTTGGCCCAATCGGGCGCCGGGTTTACTGGCGGCTTCCGCGGATCGCGCACGTCCTGGCCACGCGAATCCCTTCGAAAACGTCGGCGCCCAGCCCGACTCGGTTCTAGCCTTTGCAGAAAACGGCCAATTCGCACTGGTGCGCGATAAGGGCAAGTGGCAGAGCGGCTCCATTGTGGTTGAAATTACCGGGCCCCGCAGCGCGGACCATAAGCCTCGAGTCCCCGACAGAAGCGATACTGCGTCTGCGTCTGCGGTGGCGGTTCTCGGTCCCGGCGAGTCTCAGCTTGGTCGGAGACGCATGGGAGCGATCTTATGGCGATCTAGCGTGGCGAAACATGGAGCCCGAGCGCATTCTGCCTTGGTATTTCCTGGCGACCGACGGAGTCTGGACAGTGGCATGTGGCGTCCGAACCGGCGCCGCTGCGTTCGCATTCTGGCAAGTGGATCCCTCAGGAGTCTCTTTGTGGCTGGATGTGCGTAGCGGGGGATGTGGTGTGAAGCTTGGAGATCGCAAGCTCGAGGCCGCGTCCATCTCGACTCTGTTTGCGGCAGGCGGAAGCGTCTTCGCCACGGCCCAGCGGTTCTGCCGCGAGCTCTGCCGACCAGCCTCGCCTGCCGAAGGCACCCGTGTATGGCGGCAACAATTGGTATTACGCGTACGGACACAGCTCCGCGAGCGATATGATCGCCGATTCTGAACGAATGAGTGCGGTGGCTTCGTCTCGAGAAAACAGGCCTTTCATGGTGATCGATGATGGCTGGCAGCCTAATCCGACAGCCGGCCCGTGGTCCCGCGGTAACGCCAAGTTCCCGGACATGGCGAATCTCGCCGGGCAAATGACGAAGGCGGGCGTTCAACCGGGATTATGGTTCCGGCCCTTATTCACAAAAGATCCCGTGCCGGCAAATTGGCGTTTGACTCATCCCAATAGCGCGCGCGAGTTCACGCGGAATGGTGCTTACACCCTGGACCCCACTGTCCCGGAGGTTGCCGCAAAGCTTAGAGAAGACATCAGCAACGATGACGCGATGGGGCTACAAATTACTCAAACATGACTTCTCGACATACGATCTGTTCGGGCGTTGGGGCTTCACGATGGGAGCCGAAATCACAGACCCGGACTGGCACTTTAATGACGAAACGAAGACAAATGCAGAGATCGTAGGCGATCTGTATCGCGAAATCCGCGAAGCCGCGGGCGACACGATGGTTCTCGGCTGCAACACGATCGGCCATATCTGGCGCCGGGCTCTTCGAATTACAAAGGACGGGCGACGATACCAGCGGTCGCGACTGGAATCGCACGCGCAAAATGGGCGTCAACACGCTCGCCTTCCGCGCCTGCCAGAACAACACTTTCTTTGCTGTGGACGCCGATTGCGTCGGATTAACCAAACAAGTGCCGTGGCAGATGAACCGTCAATGGCTGGAGCTTCTGGCATTTAGCGGGACACCGTTGTTCGTCTCAGCCGCACCGGATGCTCTCGGACCTGAACAGCGCGCAGCCTTACGGCAGGCATTCTCGGTCGCGGCCGCGAAACGTACCACGGCCGAGCCCCTCGACTGGCTGAAAAACACCGAACCAGACCGGTGGCGCAATGGGGGGAAACGAAGAACTTTGATTGGTTCGGAGAGAACGGAGTGAGTCCGTTCTCTCGCTAGGGAGAAGAGCTAGAAATACAGCTTCATCGCGAACTGCAGCAGGCGGGGATCTCCTGCAGAAGTGAACCGGCCAAAGTTGGCTGCGCTTCTCGAGGTGGAGAGGCCCGACGAGTTCGTCGCGGATAATCCGATTCCGCTCGTTGGTTGTGAGCCGAGATTCGTGTGGTTGATGATGTTAAATGCTTCGGCACGAACTTCGAGCTTGAACGATTCGTGCACGGCGAAGATGCGGCTCAAAGAAAGATCGACCTGCAGCTGCCCGGGAAGCCGGAACACATCTCGTCCCAGGTTGCCATAGGTGCCCGGAGCAGCTGACACAAAAGCAGCCGGATTCAGGTACTGGAGATTGGGTCCCCAGTTATCATTCACCGCCTGCACGCCCGCCACGTAGTTGGGTCGATCAAGACCCACGCCCGTCAGCGATGTGTCCGTCCCGGTAACTATGTTAGCCGGCACTCCGCTCAGCGCGCGAATGAGCGGGGCAACCTGCCAGTTACCCAGGACGTGTGCGCCCAAGCCGCTTCCCTTCACCGGGCTCGTCGCGACAATCGAGGTGTTCAGGATGTGGCGCACGTCAAAGTTACAATCACCCCGGTCTGCTCGCCGATTAAAGGGATTCTGGTAGCTTGGTCCGGTAATGTCACCTCCGAAATCGCCGTCGCTGATGCAATGCGACCAGGTGTAGTTAGCAAGCAACGTGAAGTTGTGGCTCATTCGCTTGTTGACGGAAGCGAGCAGCGCGTTATAAGTGGCGTTCGCTCCATCATCAATAATGTCGACGTTACCGTAGTATTGGCCTTGACTCGGGTTGATCTGATTCAGCAGTTTGCGTTGTTGGTTATTACCCGTCGTACAGCCGGCTGAAAATTGCGCACAAACCGACGGGCTATAGACCGCCGGATTCAACTCCTGCCCGATCCAGACGATGGGCAGTTCGGTTCCCCAGATAGCTGATCGTCGCCAGCCAGTCCGCGCCGAACTGCTTCTGATAGCTCAGGTTCCACTGGTACACGGTGATCGGCTTGATAGCCGGCGGCATCACGATCCAAAGTGCACTGGCCGGGAAGAACGTTCCCTTCGGAGGAAACGGGTTACCGCCAGGATAGTTGTAACCGGTCACCCAAGGATCGCTGAACCCGAGCGGATTGCTGGCATTCAAGTCGATTTCGTTTACGAACGGAGGATCGGACGCGGTCCGCTGGGGAGTGAACAGCGAACCCACATCGTACATCAACCCTGCACCGGCGCGAAGAGTCTGCCGGCCGTCGCCCTTCGGGTCCCAGGCAATACCCAATCGAGGTGAGAAATTGTTGTAACGGTTCTTTGTAAGCGCATTAGGCACGTCCGTATCACCCGGATAGAGCGCTCCCGCGGGAGCGGTGGGATACACAGTGCTATGAACACCGGCGAGGAAGTTCGGAAGCGAGAAACGTGCGCCGCGATTGAAGTAGTCGTAAGGCCACAGGTTTGGCTCCCAACGCACTCCCGCATTGATGGTCAGGTGATCGTTGGCCCGGAACGTGTCCTGGATGTAGACCGCAGGAATCGACATGCGTGGTGTTGGCTGCTGGGGTAGGCTCTGGCTGAATGAACTTAAGCTTCCGGTCAGAAAGTCGAGAATCGGATCCCGGGTCGCGTTGCCGTTCATCGCAAAGCTACCGTTCTGCAGATATCCGAGCAGAATGTTATTCTGCGTGCGGATGTAGTCTACACCCAAGGCAATGTGGTGCTTGCCTCGAATGATATCGATATCGTCTGCAAACTGGAATGTATTAACGTTCAGGTGCGCCGGCGAACACGTACCGCAGCCGACGCTGAATCCTCCGTTATTCACGGCTAGCCGGAAATCGTTCGGTACAGCCACGCTGATATTGATCCCGAGCGATTTTGCATTGAAGAAGTCAGTCGCGGGCCCACGATAGTCTGTGCGCCTCGTGAAGGTGGCGTGGAACGAATTCAAGACCGTAGGACTGAACGTGTAGGTATCTCCGATCGTGAGCGCATGAACGCCCTCGTCATTGCCCGGCGCTGTGGTGATCAGAGCGTTAGTCGGGTCAAAGAAGGCCGGCTGGAAGTAGACCGTGCGGAAGTACCGGCCGAAAAGAGTATGCTTTGCATTTTGTATCCAGTCGATTCGCCCTACTCCTTGGTCTTCGTCTTGCCGCTGTGGGATTGCATAAACGATCCGACCGCAAGGATCGGCTTGTGCGATAGGCAGATAGCTTGCGAGTTTCACGGCTGCGGGGTCGAATCTAACACCCGAACCGAATACGTTTCTCAAATTTGAGATGTTGGTCGTTGTGTTCGGAAGTCGAATCGCGCGGGCTCCACTCGACTGGCAAGCCGCCGATTCCGCCACGCTGAAGTCCCCGGCTAGTTCCGCTGCGGTCGGGATGAACGCAATTGTCGAAGGAGGCACGTTTCGAATTCGTGTGCCCTGATACCCGCCGAAAAAGAAGAGCTTGTCACGGATGATTTTGCCGCCCACTGTGCCGCCGAACTGATTGCGTTTCAAAAGATCATGCGTGGGGGCGAAGAAGTTACGTGCATTCACGTTGCCGTTGCGCAGGAATTCAAACAGGTCTCCGTGAATACTGTTCGTCCCGGACTTTGTAACGATGTTGACCACGCCGCCTGGCTGCGTACCATTGCGCGCCGGCAGAGCGTTGGTATCGACGCTGAACTCCTGCAGGGCATCCGGGAACGGGAATGGCAAATTCACGTTGGTCATGGTGTCCACGTTGTCCCCGCCGTCCAGGAGGTAGTTGGTTCCATTCCCCTGCCCTCCACCAACCGATATTGTCGTGGAAGTCGCGTAGTTCTTACTCCCAGTCATGTCGCCCGCCGGTGTCACGGTGGCCGCGCCGGAAATCAAGACAAGCTGAGTAGCTTGGCGGCCGTTCAGTGGCAGTTCGACAATGCTGCGCTGATTGATAACCTGCGACACCGATGTCTGCTCCTGCTGCACCATGGCAGCGCCGGCAGTTACTTCCACGCTCTCCGAGACAGATCCGACGTCTAACTTGATATCGATGGTGGAACGATCCCCTACCTGCAACACAATGCCGGTCTGTGAGTAGGTCTTGAAGCCCGTCATGCTGGCATCAAGGCGATACGGTCCGACAGGCAAGTTAGGGAAGTTATAGCGGCCGTCGGAGTCGGTGGTAGTAGTGTGCGGAACACCTTTCTCCGTCTCGGTCATCTTGACCGTGGCGCCGACGACCGTAGCAGCCTGTTGCATCCACTACCTGGCCGCTAGCCCCCGCATTATTAACAGCCTGGGCAAAACCCGTTCCGACAGAGAGGGCGCCAAGGGTCAACAAGGAAAAAACGCGAACGAGCCGAACGGGGCTCCATTCCAACATAGAAATTTACCTCTAAACCTGAAGCTGAGCACGTCAGTTCACATGGGAACGCGCGCTACTTTGCCATAAGTATATACTGACGTCCGGATGTTGACGCGTTCCGGGTTTAACGCATTCCCATTTATCTTTTCGTTGATCGCGGCACATTCTCTGGCCCAATCTCCTGACCTTTCTCTGCTGAATCGAAACCGCCCGCTGCTCGACGCGCATAACTGCTATCCCTATGAAGGGCGCTGGGCCGACCGCGTCACTCGAGCACTCGGAACTGGCCTCCCCGTCGGCATCGAGCAGGACCTGGCCTGGTATGTGGATCCTGCTTCGGGCAAAGGCCGTGTTGTGGTGACCCACAAGGCAGAGACCGACGGATCGGAACCCGAACTGAAGACTTACTTCTTCGAACGCGTAAGACCGACGATCGAAAAGGCACTACGCGAGGGCGACTCATCCCAATGGCCGTTGATAGTTGTGCACTTCGACTTCAAAGACAATCAGTTGCCCTTACTACGCGCAGTATGGTCTTTGCTCGGCCAGTACGAAAACTGGATCACGACCGGAGAAAAACTCGCCGATCCGAAAGCGATCTCGCCCTGGAAGCTGAAACCGCTGCTAGTACTGACGGAAGATCCCGATGCGCAGGAGCAGGTATTTGCGAACGAGATTTCCGTCGGTTCAAAACTTCGTATCTTCGGCTCGGCTCACACCCACGCGCCAAAGGGTCAGACCAAAGAGGAGACGGAACACTTGCTCGCGACCACGCCGGCCGCTCAACTCTTAACCGAGCCCGCGACAAATTACCGGCGTTGGTGGAACAACTCCTGGCATGAGGTAGAAGAAGGCGGCCAGCCTCGCGCAGGTGAGTGGAGCGGGGCGGACAACAACCGGCTGCGGGAGCTCGTCGACCGTGCTCATCGGTTGGGGTATTGGATGCGCTTCTATACGCTTGACGGGTTCGATGCGGCTGCCGGCAAGGAACACGGCTGGTTCGAATCGTACAACTTTGGATCGCGACCGGCGGTGGAAGAGCGATGGAAAGCCGCGATCGCGGCCGGAGTCGACATGATCGCGACCGACCAGTACGAAGACCTTTCACCCTTAGTGCGTGCGAAGAAGTAGCACCTCGTAACGCTCGCGATCCAGTTTCCAGAAGCCTTTCGAACGGACTTTAGATCGATTTGCTCATTTCGAACATCGTATGGCCGAATTTCTCATGCGGAAATTCGCGCTGAACTCTCCAGCCGCGATTTTGATAGAACGCGACCGCCCGAGTATTTGACTTCACGACTCGAAGGCGAAGCGTATCGTGTCCACGGCTGCGTATTTCACATTCGGCATGTGCCAGCAGCTTGCCGCCCACACCGACCCCGCGGCACTCGCGGCGAACCCAAAGATCGCTGACCCATTCCTCCCGCGTCATGGTCACGCCCCAGATTTCTTTTCCCGAAAGTGCGAGCCAGGCGGAGAGCCAATCGGCCTCTCCGATCGGCACGTGACAACCCTCGAATAGGTACGCAAAAGTCTCATCGGCGACACCTTGCACGAGCGCATGCACCAATTCGTTCTCAGTCGGGTCGGGTCGGCGGATAGCTATCGCTGCCGGCATGGTGGACACTATACAGCAGATCTCGGCGCCGCATCCGGACCAGCGCAATATCGGAGACAGGGCGTTAGAAGCTCAAGAGCTTCGTATCCGCCGTCGGATGATTGGTGAGCAGATACTTTCCGCCTCGAAACGCAGTCACGTTCATGCTTTCCCGGCCGACGACCTTCTCCAGTCGCTTCACGCCCGATAACTCGGCGACGACGTAGTAGCGTCGTGTCCCTCGCCAGCGCCTCTCGAAATCAGCGTCGTCTATAAACACTGGTGGTGCACCGGGAGCATATGAGCCATACACCAGGTTGTTAAACCGACCATTCAGCAGATAAGCGGTCCGGTTCGTGTAAAAGAACACGGACGAAAAGTCGTAATAGTGATGGTCCACGATCGAGTTCGCCCTTCGGTGCTCTGTTCAACACCTCGGCAAGAGGCCGGGACGACATGTACGGATCGAACGCGACGAGCGCCAGCCGCGCGGCATGAAAAAAGACCACCATCATACTCGCGGCTAGAAGAACCACCCGGCGTTCGTTGTCCCTTGAATGTTCCGATTGCGCCGATCAGAAAGGCAACCGCCGCGACAGCAAGAGGAAGCTTGAGATAGGCAAACGATTCGATCGTAAGGTCTTCCATATGCCCGAGCGACAGAGTGTAGGCGCTCGGGTTGGAGGAAAATGCACTCGAGATATCGCCCGGAGCCGGCAGATTCCTGACAATGAACAGAATCGCTAAAAGCACACAGGCAATAAGCAGCGACAACCCAGCCAAGAACTTATTTCCTCCGCGGATCCACTTTCCTCCGGCAGCAATCGCAGACCCGAGCAACAATGCAAACGCCGGATAACTCGGCATCGAGTAATATTCCTGGGTCGTCGAGAACGTGAAGAATACAAGAATAAATCCCAGCCAGCAAAGCGCAAGCAAGCGGGTTCTGCCGGCACGATCGACCGGTTTGTACGAGAGCCCGACCGTTGCCGGCAGATACACGCTCCAGGGAAATAACCAGAGAAGGTGGAATAGCCAGAACCAGAGCCGCGGAACCGTGTTGTAGTCGCGCGGATATCTCATGTTCAGGAAACGAAGTAGCTGCTCGTTGAAGAAGTAAAACCAGAAGAACCCGTGATATTCGCCGGGCGCACTGCGCATGGTAAAGACGAAATAAGGCGGATTCCGAAGCGTGGCCAGCATATGCCACGGAGCAGCGATGGCCAGGATGATGAGAATGCCGCTGAATGGGCGCAGGCGCTGCCACGTGCTGCGCGAGATAACTGCCTTGTCAGCGCCAGGTAGACGAGACCTGCTCCCACCGGGAAAACGATGCCGATCAGACTCTTCAAGCAGCAGGCCCACGCCCATGCTGGCCGCCATGAGAAAAGCCCAGAGTCGCGGGCGGGCTCTTCCGGATCGATCGCTCGCAGGAAGCCCCACATCGAGAGCCCGATCGTGAAGGTAATCATCACGTCCGGGTATCAGAATTCGGGTAAACAGAAACAGGCCAATCGATGTAGAAACGCAAAGACCCGCATACAAACCCGCGCGGCGTCCGAACGCCCACACGCCAAAAGCGGCCGTCAGCCAACCCAAGCCGATACATGCGATCGCAACCGGAATTCGGGCTGCCCAATCAACCGAGCCAAAGACCTTGTACGAACAAGCTATGAACCAGTAGATGAGCGGAGCTTTTTCCAGATACAGTACACCGTCCAGTCGGGCCGAAACCCAATCTCCGGAAGTAAGCATGTTCCGTGCAATCTGCGCCTGCACGGCGTCGACGTCGTCCATCAACGATGGAGGAGAAATGATGCAGCCAAGGAAAATCGCGGCTGCGAAGAGAACCACTGTCAGGTAAACGGACGTGTTGCGGCGGGCGAGAGAGACTTCTGGCGGGACGGATGATTCCGACAAATGATTGCCTGGTACAGAAGAAGCAGGAACGGACAAACGCAGACTTTCTTGATTTGAAGCTCTTCCACAACATAGCAGGCACAATCGCCGGCCGGGAACTCCGGACTCTGCCGTTTGTTATAGTTCGATTGGGGTTGCAACGCTCGTCGCGTTGCGGGGACAGTTACTTTCTTTGAGGTTTGATGACTGCCGCGTCCTCCTGGGTAGTGCTGTGCGTAGCCTGCCTTCCTTTCTTTTATTACGTTCTCGTCCTGTTCAGCTCCTGGCGTTTCTTTCGGGGCGGCCCAGAACCGGCACAGTAACTCCTCGGTTGTTCACGCCACCTGTCAGCATCCTTAAGCCGGTACGTGGAAGCGACTCCGATGCGTACGAAAACTTCGCAAGTTTCTGCAAACAAGACTATCCGGAATATGAAATCGTGTTTTGCGTGGGTAGCCCCGAGGACGAAATCGTACCTGTCCTCGAGAAGCTGAAACGCGATTTCCCGCACATTCAAATCAGAGTCCTCTTTGGCTCGTTGCGCATCGCCACAAACGACAAAGTCGCGAAGCTTGCTCGGCTCTCAGAGGAAGCACGATACGAATACCTCGTCATTAGCGATAGTGACGTCCGGGTCCAACCCGATTACCTGCGGAACGTCGTCGCACCATTGGCGAACCCAACAGTGGGAGCGGTTACTTGCCTTTATGTCTCGACCGGAGAGAAGACGTTCATCGACAAACTGCAATCCGTTGGGATGATCTCCGACTTCTACCCTGGACTGTTTGTCGCAAAAGAGTTGGAAGGCGTGAAGTTTGCGTTGGGACCGTCGATTGCGACCACTCGTACTCATCTGAACGAGTTTGGTGGATACGAGAAGATCAAAAACCAACCCGCAGACGACCTGCTTGTCGGGCGCCTGATTGCCGAGGAGGGCTACGAAGTCCGATTATCTCCGTACGCAATCCAGACTGTTGCCGATTACCAGACGTTCAGCGAGTTTGTCCACAAGCGTATGCGGTGGCTGGTCGTCATGCGGCACATGAGGCCGAAAGGCCATTTCGGATTGCTCTTCACGCAAGCGCTACCGTGGCTGTTCGCCGCTCTGCTGGCACGTCCCACTCCGGCCGTAGCTCTTGCTCTGATACTGACGTATTTCGCTTTCCGGCTTGCCACCGTCTGGCTGGTCGGCATCTGGGGTCTGAAGAGGCCCGTCTGGAAACTGATGCCGCTGGTTGTAGTTTGGGATGTGCTCGCGATCTCCCTTTGGATCGCGAGCTTCGGGAAAAATACCGTTCGATGGCGCGGAGGCGATTATTACATCCGCGACGGCAATCTCGTTCCCGCTACGACCCGCTGACCGCGGCGGCCGCCTCGAATTCCACTGTGTTCATCGGGCTTCGCCGCTCGTTCGATGATCGACGCCAATTAACTTGTGGAATGAACAAGGTCGGATCGATCTCATCCTTGTAGCGGAGCGCGATATTCATCAAGCTGTCCAACAACGACTCGGAGAGCATGTGCGGCTTCAATCCGAGATCGATCAACTTCGAATGCTTGGCGTTGTAGTAGTGTTCTTCCTTCTCGACTCGCGGATCCGGAAGATGCTCCATATCCACACGAAGTCCGAGTTTCTCGCCCGCGACTTGCACGAGGTTCGCCAGATCCAGGACCGAGAACTGCTCGGTGAATTGATTGAAGACACGGCATTCACCGGAACCTGCCGGATTCAGACACGCCAGTTCTATGCAGCGAACGGTATCCCTGATGTCCAGAAACCCACGCGTTTGGCCGCCCTTGCCGTAAACAGTGAGCGGATATCCATAAGCCGCCTGTACACAAAATCGATTGAGAACTGTTCCAAAAACCTCGTCGTAGTCGAAGCGATTGATCAAAGCCTCATCCAAGGCAACTTCGTCTGTCATGGTTCCGTAAACAACGCCCTGATTGAGATCTGTTGCGCGCAATCCCCAGATCCGGCAGGCAAACATCATGTTGTGACTGTCATGCACCTTCGAAAGGTGATAAAAGGAGCCCGGCTGTTTTGGAAAAGGCAGCACGTCGCTCCGTCCGTTGTGCTCAACCTTGATGTAACCCTCTTCGATATCGATGTTGGGAGTCCCGTACTCTCCCATGGTTCCTAGCTTCACAAGATGGCAATCGGGGTCGTACTCTTTGATTGCAAAAAGCAGGTTCAACGTCCCCATGACGTTATTGCTCTGCGTGAAGAGCGCGTGCTTACGATCGATCATGGAGTAAGGCGCAGAGCGTTGTTCTGCGAAATGCACGACACACTCGGGCTCCAGCGCGCGAATAGACGCCGAGAGAAAGTCATAATCTGTTACATCGCCGCTGTAAAGCTGAATGGTGCGGCCTGTAAGCTGTTGCCAGACCCGTCAATCTTTCGGTAAGCGGCCGTATGGGAGTAAGTGTCTGAACACCGAGCTCATAGTCCCACTGACGCCGAACGTAGTTATCTATGATCGAGACCTCGTGCCCTCTCGCCTGAAAGGTAGAGAGCAGTTGCCCAGCCACAGTAGCCGTCCCCGCCGAGAACACAGACTTTCATTCCTGAGATGACGAAATTTTTTGCGGCGAGGTTAACCCGTCGTTAATTTTGTTTTCTACCCAAAACAGATTAGGTGGTAGAAACGCGCTGCTCGGAAGTTACGAGCGAAGCTCCGAGACAGATCAGAACTGTTCCCAGCCATTGCGTCCGGCTGACAGCTTCGCCCAGAACGAATCTGCCGAGAGCTGTCGACAGCACGTATCCTACTGCTGTCAACGGAAGCACAAGGCTCAGGTCGGCAATACTTAGGGTCGCGATCCGGATCAAGCAGCGTAAGTACCAGAAGGAAGACACCGCCGGCGACAAACGGGTTCGCCACCACGAGCAAACCGGTGTGCAAAGATCCCGATAAGAGCGAGGCGCTATGTTTCATGCCCCAGGCCAGCGACAAATTGCCGAGCGGACGCAGCAAGACCATCAGCAGCACCAGTCTGTACGCGTGCGCTCTTTGTCGCGCGCTTACGCGGGCCGTCCCGGCTTGTTGATCAATGAACAAAGTTCTTCTTTCAGACTAACAAGTCGCGACATGGAGAACATTCGGCGAAACCTCTGCCGAGGAATTTCGTCTTCACAAAGTGAGGAACGAATATGGCAGTAGAAGACCTTCGTCAAAGCCCTATGATGGCTCACCTTATGGATTCGCTCGATCGCGGCGAGGATATCGGACACTATGGCCGCCTTGTCATGATTATGGTCGGGCGCCACTTCATGTCAGAAGAGGAACTTCTGGAGCAACTCACCAAAGACAAAGATTGCGATGAAGAGAAGGCCCGGTCGATGATCGCCCAGGTCTCTGCGAAAGATTACAATCCGCCGAAGCGCGAACGGATTCTGGAATGGATGGAGCAGCAGAACTTCCCGATTTGCGAGGACGCGGGCGATCGCAATAGCTGCAATGTCTATAAGAACCTGAAGTTTCCGCCGGACATCTACGAAAAGATTTCGTCTTACTATCAAGACAAGAATTGAACTTGAGAAACTCAGGCCGGCGTTCAATCTTCGCCGCCGGCCTGTTCCTCTCGATCGTCGCTCTCGCTTGGGCTTACGCGCCCTTCCTGGCTGCTGAGACTGGAAAGTCGGATTTTCGGTTTCGCGATTTTAGGCGATCGCACCGGGGAGGCCGTCCCTGGCGTATACGAAGAGGCTTGGCGCGAAATCGATGCTGATCATCCCGATTTCGTCATTACCGTAGGCGACACGATTCAGGGCGGCAACGACACTCACGCCGAATGCGGAGTGGCGGGAAGTTCGACGCTTACTGGCGCCGTATCGCAAGTATCGGTTGTTCTTCGTGCCCGGAAATCACGATGTGTGGTCTCCTGTCTCTGCCCAGTTGTACGAACGCTATACGCGACGGCCTCTACATTACAGCTTCAACTACAAACAGGCTCACTTCACGATACTGAACAACAGCGAGACCGATTCCCTGAGTCCTGACGAGATTTCGTACCTGAAGAGTGACCTTGAGGCGAATTCGAAGCAGCCGCTGAAATTCGTCTTTTTTCACCGACCTTCGTGGCTCCTGCATGCCCTTCTGAGAAATCCGGACTTTCCTCTGCACCAGATCGCAGTCGCAATATGGTGTTCAGTATGTTATCTGTGGGCATTTGCACGAGATGCTGCGTTTTGAACTCGGACCGGTGACCTATGTCTCAATGGCGAGTTCGGGTGGGCATCTCCGGGAGCCGAAGACTTACGAATCCGGTTGGTTCTTCCAGCACACGTTAGTGACCGTCAAAGGCAAATCGGCCGAGTTCGCCATCAAAGAACTTAAACCGCCATTTGGGCAGGCACGAACGTCGGGCCTAAAAGACTGGGGCACGAAGAATCTCCTGAATTCGAGACTCCAAGCCAGTGTTCGGGCCCGCGCTCGCTAGTGTTACCA
Source organism: uncultured Acidobacteriaceae bacterium (assembly GCA_963744795.1). GTDB lineage: Bacteria > Acidobacteriota > Terriglobia > Bryobacterales > Bryobacteraceae > Bog-105. Next base: position 103,641 of record CAVUVF010000009.1, on the reverse strand, counting down.
ATCTTTAGACGTCGTACCTGTACATGGCGCGTTCAACCGGAACGCCGCGCACCTCAATCCGTTTCAGATCGCAGGTGCCCAGACCGCGCTGCTCGGCGAGTACCAGTTGGTTGTCGCACTTCCGGAATCCAGGCTCGCCCCGGGAAGCGCGTGGATTGTAACCCATAACCGCGGTCGCGACCGAGTCCGTACAAACCGGATTCAAGCCGGCGATCAGCATACCCGGCTTTACCGGACGAGTGACATTGCGGCGAGGCAGTTCGGCTCCGGCAAGAGACTCGACCCCGTCAATGATCGCAAGGTGGACCGGCATGGCCGCGACCAGGTCGGAGACCACGCGGGGCATGCGATAGCCCGGATCGTGATTGGTGCCGAACGCCAGTTCGCCAGGTGAGCATTTCGCGGGCGCTCGCGTACCACTGTGACCAACTGCGGCGCGGTTGCTATTCGGATGCTCGTTGGGCTCGTCTACACCCGCATCGCTGCCATAGATGGATAGCGGAACACAACCGTACAGATTCTTCATCGAGAGGGTCACACCGCAAACGCCATGATTTTTCAGCTTCGCTAGACTGACGAACACGTCCGTCTGGGCGTAAACCTCATTGACATCCCAGGCCGGGAACATATACGCGTTCGGGCCGGCTTGCATGCGAACGTATCGCTTGCCTTTACCCAGGTTGACCGTATTCTCAAATTCCACGATCTTGGCAGCGTTCTGCAACGCCTTCACATCCCAATTCGCTTTCGCTACGTAGTCCTCGATTGAACCCGTATCGCCAGCCCCGCTCTCAACGAAGCGCACGCGCTTGGCCCCGGCACGATCGAAAAGGTAGGCGGCGGCACCGGCTACGGCGGGATGACACCAGTGTGTAAACTGGGGCGGCCGTCCGTTCACAAAATTATCGGGAGGGCCGGTCAAATTAAGTTTGATCGTAACGGTCTTGTTCCTGACCAGTTTTTCGATACCGCCTAACTGGTCGAACATAGACTTAAGCGTGCCCGTTATGTCCTCGCCGTAGGATGAAGCTTGGCCGATCGCGACAGGTGCTGCAGGTGCCGCTTTGCCGTTTTCATCTGACCCGGACGCGGCTTTCGCCAAGGGTGTGGCAGCAACGCTCGCGAGCCATTCTCTTCTGGTCACGGTGTTCCCTCCTCTGATTTTGCCGGCAATCGGAGCACAATCGCGCTCTGACATCGACTGATTAATATGTTACGACCGACTTGTCAACGGGCCTCAACAACTATTGGCGCTTGGCTTCGACAGGGAAGAGAGCTAGCGCAGAAGATCCTCAAGCTGAACTTTCGCTTCGGTGCCGGCGTCGCGGTATTTAACGATGACCGGAGTGTACAGGGACAATCCCCATTCCGCACCGACGCCTTGCGTGATGCGCCGACTACCCGAGACAACTACTGCCCCTTCGGGAATGACAAGAGGCTGGTCTTCCGTCGCACGATGAATCTCGCTGCGAACCAGATCGTAAACCGGCGTCGATCGGTTTAGAATCGTTCCGCTGCCCAGGACTGCCCTACCCTTCACGACCGTTCCCTCGTATACGCCGCAGTTCCCGCCAACAAGAACTTCGTCCTCAATGATGACGGGCAAAGCGCCGACGGGTTCAAGCACGCCGCCAATCTGGGAAGCGGCCGAGATATGGCAGTTCCTGCCAATCTGAGCACAACTGCCGACAAGGGCATGCGAGTCGACCATTGTTCCGTCGCTGACGTATGCGCCTACATTGATGTACATCGGCGGCATACAGGTCACTCCGCGGCCTACAAAGCAACCGTCGCGGATACTCGAGCCGCCGGGTACGATCCGTATGCCGGCGTCAGTCCCAATCTCTTTCAGCGGATAGGTCGATTTGTCGAAAAAGGGCAAACTTCCGCCCTTCGTCATGTCAACGATCACGCCCATGCGGAAGCCGAGAAGGATTCCCTTCTTTACCCAGCTATTCACACGCCATCCTGTCGGATGGGAAGGATCCGGCTCTGCCGCGCGAACCGCTCCGGTATTCAGGAGCCGCAAAAACGCCGAAAAGACGGCCCGATGCTCATCGGAGTATCTGGAAGGAGGGCGGTCAAAAAGCTCTTCAACCGATAGCTGTAACTCTGCAGTCTCAACGCTCGAAGTCAACCGGTCACTCCCGCGACGAGGCCCATCCTTGCAACCAGCCCCACCTTTTCAAGCGTCTCTTCGATCCGCATCTGAGCTGCCGGTTGCGGAGGAACCAGAGGCAATCGGTAGGCAAGCTCCAGCAATCCCATGCGCGCCATCGCAAATTTCACTGGCCCGGGACTTGTCTCGACGAAATTGATTTCCATTAGGTCCTGGTATTTCCGATGCAAGCTTCTTGCGGTTGCGAAATCTCCGTTCAGAGCAGCACGCGTCAGGCGGGTGAATTCGCCGGGAATCTCATTCGAAACCACCGAGATGACACCGTGGCCGCCCATCGCAATCAGCGGAATGGCGACCGCGTCGTCACCGGAAAACACCAGGAATCCCTCGGGTACTTTCGAGGCGACGCTGACAATCTGTCCGATATTGCCGGACGCTTCTTTGACGCCGATGATGTTCGGGATCTGCGCCAGACGCAAGAGAGTCGGCGTCTCGATGTTGACCGAAGTCCGAGGCTGTACGTTATAGAGAACGATCGGAAGATCTGTCGATTCGGCGATAGCTCGGTAGTGCTGATAAAGACCTTCCTGGGTCGGCTTGTTGTAGTACGGAGTGACGGAAAGTATACCGTCGGCACCGACCTTCTTGAGTTCGCTCGACAAGCTCGATGACCTCGGTCGTGTCATATCCGCCCGCGCCGGCGAGCACCGGGACGCGGCCGCGAGATTCCTCGACCGTGATCTCGACAACACGCAGATGTTCCGAGCGTTTCAGAGTCGGGCTCTCACCCGTGGTTCCGCACGGGCACAGAAAGTCGATGCCGGCTTCGATCTGCCGCTTAACAAGAGACCGCATGGCGATCTCATCCAAAGAAAGGTCCTGACGAAACGGAGTAACTAAAGCGGTGCCGCAGCCGGTAAACATGATTCCTCCTATTCTAGATCCCGGTCGAGTCGCCCGAAAAGAACGTCATCAAACGTGAAAACGCCCTTTCGATTCCTGGACCCATTGCGCGGCCTTCAATGCGCCGAGCGCGAAGCCTTCGCGGCTTCGGCAGCATGGCGGAGGGTGATGGTGTCGGCTTGCGAATCGAACCCGATTTCGTGAGTGCCGGGATGCTTCCCTGCCCGGCTCGAACTCACGTCAATGTTCCGCCGATAACCGTGCTCTTCGGCAGTTTTGACCAGTTGCAGAAGCGTTCCGGAAGGAGCGTCTAGCTTGGCATCGTGATGGATTTCCCAAGCCCAGGCTCCGTACTCCGGTTCATCCTTGAGCAACTCCGCCGCCTTCGCCACCAGGCGCCTGAATACCGCCACACCGACCGAGAAATTCGGACTCCAGACCAGGCCTGTGCCTGCCTTCTGAACAGCTTGCGTGACTTCGTCCAGATTCTTCAGCCATCCCGTCGTGCCGGTGACGGCATCCACACCTGTTTGCGCCAACCGTTTCAAATTGCCCGGGGCCACTTCAGGGTGGGAAAACTCGATCGCGACATCCACGCCTCGGAAGTTCTCGGAAGTGATGCCGACCCCGTCTGCGTTGTTGTGTTCGTCCAGCCGAAGGACCACTTCGAAGCCCTGCGCGGGCGCAAGGCCGTTCGATCATTTGGCCCATTTTTCCGTAGCCGACCAACGCTAGTTTTTTCGGGTCTGCCATTTGTCCTCACTCAAAAACGTCGGGATCCAGTTCGGAGAAAAATTCCCGATGCAACACGCCAACCACCTCGGGAAGTTCCTCGTCCGAAACGACGAATCCGAGATTCATCTCCGAAGCGCCTTGCGAAATCATCCGAATGTTCTTCTCGAAACGCTCCAAAAGTCGCGCGCCGCGATGCCCGGCGTGTGCCGGATGTTTTCACCGACCAGACACACCAGCGCTTGCCCCTTGTCGACCCGTACCGAGGCAAATTCTTCCAGTTCGCGAACGATCTCGCTCAGATCGTTGCTGCCGTCCAGAGTCAGCGACACGCTGACTTCGGATGTCGAGATCATGTCCACGCTGGTTTCGTGCCGGTCGAAGATCTCAAACATGCGTCGAAGAAATCCATGCGCCATCAGCATGCGCGACGAGTTCACGTTTACGATCGTCACGCCGCGCTTGCAGGAGATCGACTTCACCGCATTTTTGCAGGGCGTCGGATTGGCGGTAATTTTTGTTCCTTCCACGTGGGGACGCCTGGAATTCAGGATCAGAACGGGAATGTTCTTTTCGACTGCGGGCAACACGGTTGCCGGATGCAGCACCTTGGCTCCGAAATAAGCCATTTCCGCAGCCTCCGCAAACGATATGCTCTTTACGCGATGACCGCCCGGGATGATGCGCGGATCAGCCGTCAACATACCGTCCACATCCGTCCAAATCTGAATCTCTTCCGCGTCCAGGCCGGCACCGATCAGCGAAGCCGAGAAATCCGACCCGCCGCGTCCCAGTGTTGTCGTCTGGCCGTTGAGCGTTGATCCGATAAAGCCGCCCATCACGACGACGCTCTTCTCGGCGATTGGCCGAACAGTCTGCCGAAGCCGCCGATACGTCTCGTCCACGATGCGGCTGAGCATGGGTGAAGCTCTCGTCTGTAATCATGACGTCCCGCGAGTCGACATGTTCCGCGTGCATCCCCGCATTGCGGAAAGCAAACGTCACGATGAGGCTCGACAGTTGCTCACCCAGGCTGGCGATCGCATCCGAAGATCGCGGCGACAACTCACGAACAATGGCCAGCCCTCTCACAAGGTCCTGCAGCCAATCGAAACGGGTTTGAAGAAGCGGCTCGAGTTCGCCGGCCCGCATCGCCCGCCAAGCGCAAGCCCATGGCAGAAGATGAGCCGACCTTAACTCGTTCACCAGCGACGAGCGCTTCGTCGCTCCGGCCCTGGGCAGCTTCCCGCGGCGATCTCGAGAAGTTTGTTGGTCGTCTTGCCCATTGCGGAGACGACGACGACGGGACGCCTGCGCTTCGTACTGCTTGACGATCCCCGCGACGCGATTGATCGCTTCTTGCGATTCGACGGAACTTCCGCCGAATTTCATTACGATCATTTGCGATCCCTAGTCGAGAATGCCTTCCGAGGCCATCAGCTCGGCATTCAGGACGGCCGCACCCGCAGCACCGCGTATCGTGTTGTGCCCGCAAGCAACGAACTTGATGTCGAGGACCGGACATGGGCGTACGCGGCCGACCGTAACGCTCATTCCGTTCTCGCGGATCGCGTCACGCCGCGGCTGAGGACGATCCTGTTGCGGAAGATAAACAACGGGCTGCGCTGGAGCGCTCGGCAGCTTCTTCTCTTGCGGCAATCCGCGAAAGCTCGCGATTGCTTCCTGCACTTCTTCCGGCGCTTGGCTTCGATTCGAAACGCACGGAAGCCGCTGTCATGTGCCCGTCCACGACTGCGACGCGATTGCAATGAGCGCTGACCGCAGCTTCGAGCGGGCGAAACGCCCCGTCGGCGTAGCCGCCGAGGATCTTCTGCGTCTCGCTCTGCATCTTTTCTTCTTCGCTGCCGATGTACGGGACGACATTGCCGAGGATGTCCATGGACGCGACACCCGGATAACCGGCACCCGAAACTGCCTGCATCGTCGAAACGATCACCGATTTGATACCGAACCGCACCAGAGGCGCGAGCGCCATGGTCAGCACGATCGTCGAGCAGTTCGGATTGGTGACGATCGCGCCCTGCCAACCGCGATTCCTGCGCTGTAGAGGAATGGCGGAGAGATGCCCCGGATTGATTTCGGGCACGAGAAGCGGCACATCCGGCTCCATGCGATGGTTCCGGGAATTCGAGACGACGATGTGTCCTGCCCGGGCAAAATTCTGCTCGATTTCGGTCGCGACGGAAGCATCCATCGCCGAAAACACCAGCTTTGGAGCCGAATTCGGTTGACACTCCTGCACGACAATATCGCGTATACTCGACGGCACCTCGCCTTCCAGCCGCCACTGTGTCGCCTCCGAGAACTTCTTACCCGGCAGACCGATCGCTCGCTCCAAGCCACGTCAGCTTGAACCAAGGGTGGCCCTCCAAAAAGCGAATAAAATGCTGGCCCACCATTCCGGTGCCACCAAGGACTCCAACTTCAATCGGTCTCATGATTCTCGTCTTATTTCAGTGTGATTCAGTCGAACAGCTACTTGAGCAGCCGTTTGACTAGTTGCTTGTAAAGGTCCACGGCGTCGAGCAACTCGGATTTCGGAACCCGTTCTTCTGAAGTGTGGGCCACGTGAATGCTTCCGGGCCCAATCAGCAGAGGCTCGCCCCAGGCTCCTTCAAACGCCGGTATATCGGTAGTAAAGGCGACCACCGTCGTCTCGAACCCATCGAGCGAACGGAGATGAAGCGCAGGAATGAAAAGAACTTCAACGGCCTCGACATCCGGCCGTGCCGACCTCTTCGATCTGTTTTCTTCAGCTCGGTGACATCGTCGACAACCCGGATGAAGATCTCTGCCACAGCTTCATCCGGTATGACGTTGGGAGCACGACCACCCGCGGATGGTGCCGATGTTCAACGTGCTCGGGCCGAGCACCGGATGCGAAGGCAGTTCGCAATTTCCGCAAGCGTTCGAGCGCATTCAGCAGCTTGTCGATAGCGGAGACGCCAAGCTCCGGATACGCCGAGTGCGCCATGCGGCCGGTCGCACGGAACTCATAACGAAGTGCGCCTTTAGATCCCAAAGCGAGCTTGTTCTCCGTCGGCTCGCCATTGATGATGTACTTGGACCCTCGCGGATTGCGAGCAGCCAGATGAGCGCCCGCGCTGTTCTTTTCCTCGCCCACAACAAACAGGAGGCCGAAATCACGTACACCTTCCTCGAGCAGTTGCTCGGAGGCCACAACCATCGAAGCGATGATGCCCTTTGTATCGCAGGCGCCGCGTCCCCAGATGTGCTGTTCGTCCTCTCGCGACGGAAAGAACGGCGGCACCGTGTCCAAGTGGGTTGACAGGACCACATCAGGCCGGCCGAACTGGACAAGAAGATTGTCCCGGCCCGGTCTCCACCGGCATCCTCTCTACCTTTCCGCCGAAGCGAACTGGCCAGATCGGAAAGCCTACCCTCGAGAAACGTACACACCTCCCCTTCGTTCGGAGTAACGGATTCGATGTCGACAAGTTGTCGAGTCAATTCGAACACTTTCATGGCGTAAGCTGGCGGCCTCCAGCTTGTCAAGGAGAGACACGCCGGTGGGCGCAAGGAGGGCTCGATGCTTAAGTGTCAGGATAACAAAGCCCGCTGTCCGGGACTGCCGCAGCGGACGCCATGCGTCCGACCGTGCCGAAGCATCTTTATACTTGAGTGGTGCCATTCAAGTTAGGCATTGATTATCAGCCCCGAGGCGATCAGGCCTCCGCCATCGAACAGCTCACCCGAGGTGTGATGGACGGAGAGGCGCACCAGGTTTTGCTGGGCGTTACGGGATCCGGGAAGACCTTCACGATGGCCAAGATCATCGAGGCCTGTCATCGGCCCGCGTTGGTGCTGGCGCACAATAAAACGCTCGCTGCGCAGCTCTACCACGAGTTCAAAACATTCTTTCCAGAAAATGCGGTCGAGTACTTCGTCAGCTACTACGATTTCTACCAACCGGAAGCGTACATTCCTTCCGGAGACATCTACATCGAGAAAGAAGCGACCATCAACGACGAGCTTGGACAAGCTTCGTCTCTCCGCGACCCGCTCACTGTTCGAGCGGCGCGATTGCATCATCATCGCAAGCGTCAGCTGCATCTACGGTCTCGGATCGCCCGAAGCATATTACGGAATGCTTCTGATGCTCGAGAAGGGGCAAAAGATCGCGCGCAAAGAGCTGCTTGGACGCCTCGTCGAGATTCTCTACGACCGCAACGATCACGATTTTCGGCGCGGAACCTTTCGAGTGCGCGGCGACGTCATCGAGCTGTTTCCCACGTACGACGACAATGCCTATCGGATCGAACTCTGGGGCGACGAAATCGAATCGCTAAGCCAGATCGATCCCGTCCTGGGCCAGGTGAAGCAGACCTATCTGCGGCTGCCGATCTATCCCAAGACGCACTACGTGATGGATGCCCCCACGCGCCAGCAGGCGATGCAGAGCATCGAGAACGAACTGCAGTGGTGGCATAAGGAACTCGAGAGCAAGGGCAAGCTGATCGAAGCGCAGCGGGTGTACCAGCGAACAATGTTCGATCTCGAAATGATCAAACAGGTCGGTTATTGCCACGGAATCGAAAATTACTCGCGGCACTTCTCGGGACGGCTGCCGGGAGAAGCACCGCCCACTCTGCTTGACTACCTGCCCACTGATGCGCTGCTGCTGATTGACGAAAGCCACCAAACGGTACCGCAGTTGCAGGGTATGTTCCACGGCGACCGATCCAGGAAGAACGTTCTGGTTGATTTCGGCTTCCGGCTGCCAAGCGCGAAAGACAACCGGCCTTTGAACTTTCGAAGAGTTCGAATCGTCGAGTTCACCAAATGGTCTATGTATCGGCGACGCCGGGTCCTTATGAGCTAACGAAGTCGGCCGGTGTAGTCGTCGAACAGGTGATCCGTCCAACCGGGCTGATCGATCCTGAGATCGAGGTGCGCCCGATCAAGGGACAAGTTGATGACCTGCTGGGCGAGATTCGGCTGCGAGCCGAGCGGAACGAAAGAGTACTCGTTAACACTCTTACCAAGAGGATGGCGGAGGACCTTTCCGAATACTATTCGGAAGTCGGCGTGAAGTGCGCCTATCTTACATTCGGAAGTCAGTACTCTCGACCGCTTAAAGATCCTTCGCGACTTACGGCGAGGTGTGTACGACGTTCTCATTGGAGTGAATCTGCTGCGAGAAGGGCTCGATCTGCCGGAAGTCTCGCTGGTGGCTGTTCTCGATGCCGACAAGGAAGGCTTTCTGCGATCGTCCGGATCGCTGATTCAAACGATAGGGCGCGCCGCGCGGAACATTTACGGCCGAGCCATTTTGTATGCCGACGTCATCACGGAGAGCATGGGGCGCGCCATGAATGAGACGGAGCGCCGACGCGCCCTTCAAAAGGCGTACAATCAAGCCAACGGAATCACACCCGAAACGATCATCAAGCCGATCGATATGAGTCTAGTGGCTATCACCGAAGGCGACTACGTTGACGTCCCGCTCGAAGTCGAGCAGGAGCCGGATGCCGAGCTTTCCCCTGAAGACAGAGACGCTCTGATTGCTGAATTAGAGGTGAAGATGCGAGAGGCAGCAAAAGTTTTCGAATTCGAAAAAGCAGCACAGTTCCGTGATCGGATGAAGGCACTGAAGACGAGCGGCGTGTATGAACCAGCAGCTGCAACTCGGACTCATCATTGAGGGCAATTCGACACATTCGGAAATCCTCCGGCTACCGAGCATTGTTCAAGAGCTCGGACCAGTAAAGTCGAGCAGCTATCAGAGTGGCCCGGCGCCATTCGAACCAGATCCGTGCCGGATATCCCGTGGCCGATTACCAGGACCTGCACGCCGCGAATCTCATCCTGATGAAGCTGGCGCGATTCTTCGGTCGCCGAGAGTTGTTGAGGAGCTTTGCGCATCCGATCTGCCATTTCGGGGCCTGGGGTTTGCGCTATGCGAAAGCTGGCTTGACAGGGAGGCGCTAGAGCCACTCGCGAAACGAGGCGCGACCGTCGCGAGCGTCGTGAAGCTTCCGTCCGTTTCCACACGAACGATTTGTGGTGGAGGGTGACATCAAGGCCGTCCGGCAAGTACGAAGGTTTTTGAGCCCGCAACGGTGCACGATCGATCGAGCTCCGTCCGGAGCACAAACACCTGGTGTTTGCCTCCGAGTTGTTGGCGATGACCGTTCCCATCTCGCTGCTCGGTTCCGCGAAACAATTGCTTCGGGAAGGCGGCGTGTCAGGGAATGTTCTTTGGGACATTCTCGATCAGATGGCGCGCAAGATGGTTCTGGACTTCTCGCGGGGATCTCGACTGGAGGCGACTGGGCCTCTCGCCGAATGTCCGTCGAGATCTGGAAGTCTCATCTTGGAACTCCTTCGACCGAACTCAACCATCGATTGCTTCGATGCTTCGACAGCATCTCGTCAGTTCTCTGCCCGGTGCAGCGCTTCGATAGCCGGGAGGCCGCATTAGTCCGGCGCGGGAAATTCGATCTGCCACACTCAATAGCGAAGCATGGAAAAGCGGTATCAATGGAAGCTTGCGGCTCGCGAAATCACGCTCGGCGAGAGAACGCAGATCATGGGCATTCTGAATGTCACGCCGGACTCCTTCTCGGATGGTGGGAATCTATTCGGATCCCGATCGCGCATTTGCCCGCGCGCTGGAACTGGAAGATCAAGGCGCTGACATCATCGATATCGGGGCTGAATCAACCAAACCGGGATCGGCAAGAATCTCAGAAGCCGAAGAACTACGACGTCTCGTTCCTGTTCTGAAGCGCTTACGCGGGAAATTATCAGTACCCATCTCTGTAGACACCTATAAATCGGGTGTGGCCGAGAAGGCTCTTGAGCATGGCGCAGAGATCATCAACGATCCAAGCGGAGTGCTGCTCGATCTGCAATTGCCCAAAGTTGTGACAAAGCACGACGCAGGACTGATCATCAACCACATGCGCGGCACTCCGGAGACCTGGTCTCAATTGCCTCCGCTCAAGAACCTCATGCGGTCGATCACGATCGATCTCGAAGCGTCGATCCACCGGGCGTCACAGAGCCGCGTCCAGAGAAATCGGTTGGTGATCGATCCCGGGTTTGGGGTTTGGCAAGCGCCGGGAGCAAAATTCCGAGATTATCGCGCAGCTTGGAAACCTGCGCTCGTTTGACCTGCCGATTGCGATCGGACCATCCCGGAAATCGTTCCTTCGCAAGGAACAAGACGACGAAATGGAATTTGCGACGGCGGGAGCGGTTGCCGCATCCGTGCTAAACGGCGCTCATATCGTCAGGGTGCACGACGTGAAGGCAATGAAGGCGGTGGTGGACGTTGCAGATGTCATACGGCAGGCTGCCGAACGAGATTTAGAACAACCCGTTACTCAGACTCGTTGGCAACGCGGACAGTAGTGTGTTCCCCGCTGGCCCACAACAATGCGCCGGATTGTGCCTCCGCAAGTTCGGGCAGGGTTCGCCCGTTCGGCCGTAGACTTTATGGAGTTGTTGGAATTTTCCTCGCTCTCCCAATCCGTCGACGTAGTCAGAGATCGAGGACCCCTTGTGGGTGATTGCCGTGTTAAGTATCTCGATGACAGCCGAGTGTAGCCGGCGGGCTCGCGTTTCAGAAACCCTGTGCGGCGGCGTACGCGGATGAATTCCGGCAGCAAATAGCGCTTCATCCGCGTAGATGTTCCCGATGCCGGCCAGAAACGACTGGCTGAGCAATACGGCCTTGATCCTGCCCCGACGCTCTCGCAGCCGTCGGATAAACTCTGTCTGCGAGACCGGTCAAGCGTCTGGACCGACAGCCGCCAGCGCCGTCTCTCGTTGTGGAAAGTACTCAAAGCGGCCGAAGGTGCGGATATCGTCGAACAGGAGACTACCGTCCGCGAAATCGAAGGGAAGCGCGGGTGTATTTACCCGACGCTCCGTTCCAGAGCAGCTTTCCGGTCATCCCGAGATGAACATAAAGATAGCCCCGATCGAGGCAGATCCAGATCTGCTTTCCCCGGCGCTCGATGCCGGTGACGGTCGAGCCGGCGAGAGCCGTCGCGAGTGGCCGCGTGATCGCCTCTCGTGACTCGATTCGGAAGACACGTCGCGCTGACAATCGTCTTGCCTAATAGGTGGCTCGTGATCGAGCGAACGACGGTTTCAACTTCTGGCAGTTCGGGCAAGGTGTTCTCGAGCGGGACGACAGGAGCAGCAGCTGGTTCGTCGGGCTGCAGCATCTCTGTCGCTTCAGATTAACCCCTACAGTCATCGGATTGGTCTCTAACCGGAATGTCTGAGGTTCACCCCCTCGTCGTACCGGCGCACCGAGCAACTCTCGTTCGCAATTCAGGAACGCGGGAAGACATACACGACCACTGTATTCGAATCCCTGGGCAGCGGATCGCCATCGGGCCAATCGAGAACTCGTCCGCCGAAGACGTCGAGATGATTGTTCATCAGGGCTGAAACCAAGGATTTGGCCGCGTTCTTCGTTCGGCTACTGCAGCTGGGCAGCACTTGCACCATCACACCGGTCTTGCTTCGGCAATCAACTGACGTCGGCTTGGTGGTGTGCCAACCCGCAGCTCGCAGAATGGGGGCATTCAGCAGATTAATGAAGTCGTTGATTTCGTGGTCCCCGCTATTCTCTTCGCAATAACGCACCTCAACTCGCGCACCGCCGAATTTCTTCAAGGGCGCCATCATCGCGCGCCGCCGATCACCCAAAAGATAGCGGCCGCGGGAACCCGCTCCCCACAGCCGCTCGTTGACATCCAGCATGAATCGACTGTTTGCCTCGCGAAGCCGCGTTTGCGCCCACATGGAGGCGAACTCCACTGTCCCTAGCGTGCCCAGTGCCAGAACGATTACGCACCTTCCTACTTTCTGCGGTATGTGCCTGTGCTGAAGGGATTTGGCACCCGCGGCTAACCTGCGGGCAAGCAGAACGATCGGTCGAGGAAGGAATTCGTAGTACTCCAGGATAAGGCCGGCGATAAGCAGGCAAGTGGCGAGTACCAACCACCATTGGAGGTGGTCGACTTTAGTCTCGAGAGCATCAACTTGCTGCAAAGCCTCTTGAAAGAACAATTCAGGGCTGTCGGACACCAGGACAGCATAACGCTTTTCCGTCCGGACATATCAATGCGCTACGGCCGAGAGTTGAGTTAAAAAACGGGGGGAGTCTTGCGACGCCCCCAACTTTTGAAGGAGCAGACGAAGAGAATCATCGATGACCGGTGCCCGGAGATGCCACAAGCCTGTCCGTCATCCCGCTGGCAATTATCCTGCCTCTCAGCAGTAAGACCGCGTGCGTTCCCGGATCGTTTCGCACAGCCGTGACTTCCGCCGACCTATTGGCTGGAGATTGGCACCCAGGACAGGAATGGTTTATCCAAGTCGATTGCGCCGTCGTCCGCCATATCGATACGAAATCTGCGGTAAATAAAGTCTGCCGCTACGAAATGCAGAAAAACATCTGTCAATTCGTCTGTAACTATTTTCCCAAGCTCTCCAATAGAGGACTGCATGCGATCTCTCGATACAGCCACATATTACAGGAGCAGTACTCAATTCCAAATGGAACTAAAGTCCTGATTTACGCGACTTTTATATGAGTCGTCGAAGTCGGAACTGTCGGAGTTAGTAGGTACATAGCGCGGGTCCCTATATTCAATAGCTGGTTCGGATCGTGGAGGGATGTGTTGCAGCTAACGAATTCCGGAGGCTCATTCAGTAATCGTAAGTTCAGATTTGCACCGGGGAGGCGCAGGTTCGAATCAGGCCATCGCATCGCCGTTCCCGGATCGTTTCTGCCGGGCGTGGTAGCGCCGATTCTCCATTGGCTGGAGTCGGCGCCCAGGACAGGAAAGGCTCATCCTGGTCGATTACGCTTTCACCACGCCATTGCGGAACAAGAATCCTGCGACTAATAAACCGGCGCCAACGAGGCCCATCTCGCCAGGTTCTGGGGCAGCGGCGACGTTGTTTCCAAAGAAGGCGAAATGCGAACTCGCCGTGTTATACAGTAGAACGTTTGGCCGTGAATGGCGATGTCAGCATTGTACGCGGCGATTCCAAAGTTGCCCTGCGGATTGAAACTGAAAAAGACCAGGCTGTCCCAAGGTGTTTAGCCAATGCACGTTGTACGGGCTCGACAGATCGTACCAGCCAAGGACGTCTGTGTCGGAACTGATTTCCATTTCGATATCGGCGGAGACGCGTCCGTCCGTCGTGAAATACACGTTGTTCGCGGCCGCGCTCGGATTTCCGGCTTTCGCCACGTAACTTGCACCCGGATCGTGCAACTCCGTCGTTGCATGCGCCGCCGCCGTAGATGCAATAGCCGATGTTGTATTTCGACCCGTCGTAAGCACCTATGTCCAGAAAGGAGTGCCGCTGGTTCCGAGAACAGGCTGGTTGTACCACGCTCCGTCCGTTGTGTGGAGGGACAATCCACTTCCACTGAGCGAGAAAACGATGTCGTTGTAGTCGCAATCACTGTTCGTCACGAGGTCTTCGAAACCAGCCGTAGTAAGTGCTGGCGAAACCGGGAGCCGAGAGAAGCAGAGCCGCGCCGATCAGGGCGAACGATTTAATGACATGATCTTAGTAATTCCTCCGAAAGACAAAAGCCGACTGAGTTATTTCCGCTGCTATTTATTCGGAAATGATTCGTCGTTTTCTGCAGAATAAATTTTCCCGGCGGGAATGCAAATAGCCCTTACTCACAGAACTTGCGCCGCCTTTCGAGCTCCGATCGAGCGGCAATTCGGAAAGTGCACCAATCCTGAATCCCTTAGAACTGTATCCGCATGACGAAATGGAGGTTCTGTCGCCCAGGTAGCGGCTCTCGACGACAGTACGCCTCAGACGATAGATCACCCCTTACGGGCTAGGTAATAAAAGGACGCAGTTTCCGGATTATTGCCGCTATGTTTTCTTTGTTTATTGCATTTTCGTCGCGCCATGTCGGTTTTTACATTCCATTTCCTGGAGTTGGTGGTGTGATGGAAGGGATGATGAAGACAACGGTATTCTCCTAGCTGCCATTGAGGCGCGATCCTATGCCCGCGCGCCCTACTCGGGATTTAAGGTAGGCGCAGCGGTCGAAGACGAAACCGGAAGGATCTTCACCGGATGCAATATTGAGAACGCGTCTTTTGGACTGACGATGTGCGCTGAAAGAGTGGCAGTGTTCAAGGCGATCTCCGAGGGCGCCGGAAGACTCAACAGAGTCGCGGTAGTGACAGATTCAGAATCGTTGACTCCGCCCTGTGGAGCATGCCGGCAGATTCTTTGGGAGTTTTGCGGAAATGCAGAACTGATTCTTTCCAATCTGGCAGGCGCACGGTTGACGATGCCTCTGGGCGAGTTATTGCCCAAGCCGTTTGACGCATCATCGTTCTGAGCAACCCAAGGGCAACTTTCAGCATGGCCACCCGGCACGCCCGATCGGGCATACTGGACAGGAAAGGAAAGCCCAGAGCACAATGAAGCGTGTACTGACCAGCCGTCGCGAGGCTCTTGTCGCCTTTTATGCCGCGACCGCTACGGCGAGAGCTTTCGACGACATCCGAGGAAATCGCAATTCCCGGTAAACGCTCCATGATCGTTCATAACGATCGACCGGAAGACCTGGAGAGTCCGGTTGCGTACCTGAACGAATGGCTAACGCCGCTTGACTCGTTCTTTGTGCGGCAGCACCTGCCCCGGCCTACGGTGGAAGAAGCGAGCTACAAGTTGGTTCTCACGGGCCGGGTTGCGAAGGAGATGAATGTTACTCTTCCGCAGCTGCGCCAACTGCCCCAATACACCGTCCCGGCTGTGCTCGAGTGCACGGGGAACGGCCGTGCGTTCTTTTCTCCTCGCGTGCCCGGCGTCCAGTGGGGCCGCGGTGCCATCGGAAATGCCGAATGGACGGGGCCGCGACTGGCAGATGTCTTGAAGCTTGCGGGCGCGGATTTGAACGCGGCTTACGTCACGGCGAACGCCGCCGACAACGGGCTGGTAAAAACACCCGATTTCATTCGTTCGCTGCCTATGAAAAAAGCGTTGCATCCGGCAACGCTATTGGCTCTTAAGATGAATGGGGAACCCATTCCTGCACTTCACGGCTTTCCCCTGCGATTAATTGTTCCTGGCTGGGACGGTACAAGCTGGGTGAAGTGGGTCAATAGTCTTTCTGTTGACCAGACCCCCAATACGGGCTTTTATATGAATCCGGCGTACCGCTTTCCCGAAGCACCCGGGACCGCCGGGTCGGCCGTGGATCCATCCGATCTCGAAGTGATCGAGGCAATGCCCGTCAAATCCTACATAACGGGACACGCGGACGGCGACAAGGTTCCGCTCCGGGCGGCTGACTCTCCGCGGCATCGCATGGGCAGGCGACGACCGGATTGCCAAAGTTGAGGTGTCCACTGATTCGGGGCTGACGTGGCAACCGGCCCAACTCAGCGGGAAAGACCTACCGTTTACGTGGCGTCTTTGGGCGCTCGATTGGCGTCCGGCGCGTCCCGGTTATTACACCGTGCTCTCTCGGGCCACGGATGCTGACGGGGCGGACGCAACCGCTGGTTCCTACCTGGAATCCGTCTGGATACCTCTTCAATGCCGTTGATCGAATCGGGTTGCTTGTGGAGGCAGCCTCATGAAGAGCAGCACTAGTTTGCTCGTGATCGGTCTCGGGCTTGCCGCGAATCTGATGACCGCCGCGGAAGACAACGAAGCAGCGGGCAAGAAGGCCGAGCAGAGCTCGTGCGAGCTTTGCCACAGTCTTCGCCTCGTCGAATCCCAACGCCTCTCGGCCGCGGCGTGGCAGAAGGAAGTCGACAAGATGATCGGCTGGGGCGCCGTTGTGGCGAACCGGCAACTTCTCGTCGACTACTTGAGCCAGCATTACAGCAACACTTCGCCTCAGCCCCGTCCCGCCTTATCGGGCAAAAGTAAATAGCAAACCGAACACAGCGCCCGGATTTAGTTGAGCCGTGCTGTCGGGATCTATCGTTCAGAGCTTCTATCCTGGGAGTTGAAACGAATCCTCTTTATCGGCGCTCATCCGGACGACGAAACTTTCTTTGCTGCCGGCACATTTGCGAAATATCGGGAGCTGGGAGTTGAAATTCATGTGCTTTGTGCGACGCGAGGCGACCAGGGTAAATCGGGCGGTTGTTGCAGACCGGAAGAGCTTCCGGCCGTACGCGAACGGGAGTTAACGGACGCAATGGAGGCGGTGGGCGGGGCAACGATTCAGTTCCTGCCCTACCAGGACAAGAGGTTATCGGAAGCACCGATTGATGAGATGCGTGCTCTCCTCGTTGAGGCAATCCGCCGCGTTCAGCCGGAGATCGTTATCACATTCGATCCACATGGCGCAAACCAGCATCCGGACCACATTGCAATCAGCCGGTTCGCGAGCGACGCTTTATCTATCGCACGGGACCCGAGATGGTTTCCCGAGGCAGGCGCACCTCATCAACCCAAACGGATTCTATGGACGCCGCCTACGATTCTGTTCCGACTGGCAGCGAACGCGGATCCTCGCGAACTTCCAGGTTTCGATTTCGTCATTGATGTAGAGCCCTGGAGAGAGCAAAAGACCAAAGCCTTCGAGGCTCATCGAACGCAGTTTCCTGGGCTGAAGAAGTTGTTCTTCGATGACTCGAACGGACAGCGAACGTTCGGCATTGAGGCTTTTCGCTTAGCTGCGGGGCAAGCCGCCCGACGTTGTACCGGCGGACGATCTATTTGCCTGATACGTAGGTCCAGCCGCGGCACGCTCTAGATTACTTTCTGTATCTCCCATTCGTCTGAGGAAGAATTCCCGTCGCGGTCGGCAACCGCAAAAGCGATGTGTTCGACCTCTAAACTGGGGTTGTGGGCATGAGTCTTCTTATAGGATTGGACTTTGTATTCCTCGATTCGATACGTGGGCAGCGCCCGGGCTTCGAGGATAGCCATAGGACCGAAACCGGCCGCAACGTTGAGTTGCCGCGGCTCGAAACGCGCGACCGTGATTTTTGCGCCAGCTAATCTCTTCTGCGCCAGTCGAAAAATTCCCTGATGGGCAAGCTTCCACTGACCGACTTCTTCTGCGCAATAGAAATAAGTGCCGTCACGACAGAAGCGAAATCGATAGGAAATCCCGTCGTCACGATGCCCCGAGTAGCTACCAAGTAGACGAAGCGCGGGATTGAAGAACTGCCTCATGTTGCGTAACCCTCCTAACTCGCCTCACGTTCATTGACGCCAAGATACCTGACGTTGGCGGATCTACACAAGGTACACGCTGGTGTACGCTAAACGACCCTAGACGGACGGATTTGCGGAGTCACTGATGAAGTTCTATCCAGACGGTGTGTAACATAGTGCACTATGCACCCCCGGACGCGAGACATAGAGGCGAAAGATTGCAACGAATGCCTTTCGCTACTAGCGCGGCGTCCCTTTTTCGGCCGATATATGGCGGAGCACGGCCTGTTCAACTTGCTTGGGGAGCATTGGAAGAGCCTGCTGGAGCATTCAGCAGTGAGTCACGGCGTTTCCGAAGATCTTTCCGAGCCGCACGGTTCCCGAATCTTCAATTGGGGATTGATAGCGTTCGTGCGTGAAAGCTGGTTTTATCGGTATTCGCAATCCGGCAAGATACTGTGCGTTGAGGCGGTCCTGAACGACATAGCAACCGGAAACAAAGAAGTACTTCTCAGCGAAAAAGAACTAAGCACCGCGAACGCGAGTTCAGGGCTCATCGCCGTGAACGTCACGTGTGCCTGCCGTCCGGAACGCGTGTTTCGGGAATTCGATAGTTTACATTCAGCTCTGGATGCTTACCTGCACGCGATAGGGGGCTTTCGGGTTCGCGAAGTGTGTATGGAAGGGGCCGGCGACGATGAACGTGCCCTCTTTCTGGACAACGGGGCAACCAAGTTCCGAAGCTTCGTGAATGTTGATGGGACCTCAGATATGGTGGCCTCGAGGGACCGTCCGTTCCTGGTGGGCTTGAGCCGTGACGAGGCCACGAAATCCGGTCATCGGACCGCATTTTCAGCGCAGATCTTCAGACATCGGCCGATCCGTTATGCCCTCAGCCTTTCCCAGCAGGAATTCATCCGTTTGGCGCTGCGGTTTCCATCCGATAAAGAGTTGATCAATGGTTTTGCGGAGAAGGGTGTTGCTCTGAAAGCGGATGCGCTGGGTCGGCGCTGGGCCAGGATCTTCAAGCGCGTGGAGGCATTGCAGCCGGAGGACGATCCCGTGATTCCTCCGGCAAGCAGCGTTTCTGCGAAACGAGCGAGAATCTTGCTGTATTTCGCCCGAGAACGGCACGAGCTTCGGCCACACGATCACAAACTTGGCATGTCGCAGGAGTCGCGGACAACCTAAACAAGTTTGCAGGACTTGTGGGCGCTTCCAGGCACCCTCCCGGTATAATCACGCTTCGATCACAACCGTTGAAGCCCGTCGAAAACCCGGCGCACCATGCGGTCACAACGGGACCCCATAAATACAAACGCTTGAGAGGTTGTCGCTCCCGCTAAGGCATAGAGTTCGTTCTGTAGCATCTGGCGAGCCCGGTGCAGGCGGACCTTTACTGTTTCCTCAGTGAGATCCAGGCATTCGGCTGTTTCGTGCGTATTCATGTTCTCGATCTCGCGGCATACGAACACGCAGCGATAAGTCTGCGGCAAGGTATCCAACGCCTGTTCAAGGAAAGACGCACCCTGCTGCCTAAGTGTCTGCTGCTCTGGATCCGGATTGGAAGATCTGATCGAGTCCACCGTTCGGCTCTCTCCAAGGGGCGTTTCGGGAAACTCCTGCATACGTTTTTGTCTCCTCAGCCGAGCCGATGCCTCGTGAATGGCAATCTTCGTCAGCCATGTTGAGAACTGCGCTCTACCTTCAAACTGATGGAGCGACACATATGCCCTCACGTACGCGTCCTGCATCACGTCTTCCGCTTCATCATCGTCTCGAAGCATGCTCCGCGTCAGGCGAAAGAGACGCTGATTGTAACGGCGCATAAGCACCTCGTAAAGCGCCGTTTCGCCGTCTCGCACGCGCGACACAATCTCTTCGTCTGAAAGCGGCGAAATGCTGGAAAGAGCGAATTCACGAGCGGCGGTATTCAGGCGCATCTCCTATCTCATGGTTACAGAGTTTCATCGCTCGAAAAGGTTACAAGGTGGTGGGTGCCTCCAGAAAGAACGCACTTGTAACCGATCAACGCTCCACAACTCTGTACGTATGCCGGGGCGGAAAAGACCGGACAGAAAGAGGTAATGATATGGCACAAACGATAGCAACGGGAGCGGAAGGCGCCTTTGCCCGTGAAGAATCGCTGTTGAAAACGCGGCCAGCGTATCAAGCTTATCGGATTTTGCACGCCGCGTTCGTTCTGGCACCGATACTCGCCGGATTAGATAAGTTCTCTCACATCTTGGCGAATTGGGACATGTATCTGGCCCCGGCAATCGCGAATATGTCACCGATCGGGGGCCACGGGCTGATGCTTGCCGCCGGCGTTATTGAGATCGTGGCGGGAATCCTCGTGGCCATCAAGCCGCGAATCTTTGCCTACGTGGTCGCGGCATGGCTGCTCCTCATCATCGTTAATCTTCTGATGCTTCCAGGGTTCTTCGATATCGCCTTACGTGATTTCGGCCTGCTCCTGGGTGCTTTAGCCCTCGCACGACTAAGCCAGGAATTCAGTTCCTAGCTGAATGGGTTTGATCAGCTCATGCCATGGGTCTAACAAACACGCCAGCCGTCCGGACTGTTCAACATGCCTGCTGTGGGACCCGTCGATTTTACAAAAGCTTCACAACTATGATCCTCTGTTCAAGTAACCGCTGCTGGCCGTGAGACTCAGTACGGCTGAAAGGGGCACTAGCGGTGAGAAAACAATTCTTGACAATGGCGGGAGGATGCGCGGTCGCGCTGTTACTATTCTTCTTCTCGCCCCGCTTCAAAACCAGAGTTTACGCCTCAGGCGAATCGAACGGGCAAGAGAACCAGGCCAATACGGTGCTCGGAAACGCCGCGAAAATGATCGCGGAAGGACGGCATACGTTCCGATTCGATACCTTCGGCGATGAAGCCTTCTGGGGCGATACTTTAAAGCTTCATGATGCGATCAGGGGCGCCAATCTCGGTGGTGTGGGTCCGGGGGTGAGCCCTAAAACGGCACTGTCAGTCGGCTTGAAAGTAGACATTACGGCTTTGCTCCGGGCCGCGGAATCAAGTGAGGAGACGCAAGGAGAACGCGGCATTGCACGACCGTGGTTTGGCCGCACTAAGCCGTGTCAACCTGGACGACCCTGCGGTCACGCTTGCGCTTCTGCGTGCCAACGCCGTAGTCGGCCTGACGGGCTTCTTTGAACGTTCGGGAGCCCTCCGCTCCATTGGAATCCAGTGCGCGCTATGCCATTCGACAGTCGACGACGTCGTTGCGCCTGGGGTCGGCCGGCGCTTGGATGGCAGGGCAAACCGGGATCTGAACGTTGGGGCAATTGTTGCACTAGCTCCGAATCTCACACCGGTGGCCGACCTGTTGCGCGTCGATGTGCCAACCGTCCGGAAGGTACTGCTTGCTTGGGGTCCGGGCAAGTTTGACGCCGAACTGTTTCTCGACGGCAAAGGCTTCCGGCCGGATGGGAATTCTGCAGCGACGCTGATCCCTCCCGCTTTCGGTCTTGCGGGTGTGAATCTGCATACCTGGACGGGATGGGGCTCAGTAACTCACTGGAACGCGTTCGTCGCCAATCTCGAGATGCACGGGAAAGGTCGTTTCTTCGATCCCCGGCTCAACGACCCAGCGCAGTTTCCGATAGCCGCAGCGAACGGATTCGGTGATCTCCCGCACATCGATCCTGATGAGGATCTGATCACGAGAAAGCTGCCCGCGCTGCACTTCTACCAGCTCGCGTTGCCCGCACCGAAACCGGAACCGGGCAAAGACTTCGATCGCGACGCGGCAAAACGTGGAGATCAACTCTTCACGGGCAAAGCAGCCTGCAATGGCTGCCACGTCGAGCCACTCTGGACCGAACCTGGATGGAACATGCATACTGGCGCGGAGATCTGCATAGACTCTTTCCAAGCTGATCGCGCGCCGGACCACCGCTATCGGACCGTCGCCTTTGGCAGGCCTGTTCACGCATCAGACACGCGGCTTCTATCACGACGGGCGATTTCAGACGCTGGGCGATGTCGTTAACCACTACGATTCCTGCTTCAGCCTTAACCTAAGTGACCAGGAGAAGAAGGACCTTATTCAATATCTGCTCTCGCTATGAATAATAGTGGGAAATCTCGGCTACTTGTCGGGCGGTCCACCCTGGTTGGGTCGCCCTTTTGGCTCATCAACCCGGGGCCAGCCGGTGCGTTTCTCCGGAGCGGGGCTCGCCTGACCTGTATCAGTGCTCGTTGAAGTTTGCGGCGTTGCTTTTCGTTCGGGCGTGTCATCGGATTCAACATCCACGGCGTTCACCAACGGGCCGGATCTCTCGTTCACGGCGGCTCGTCGTCTGACCGGCGCCTGACTTGCGCCAACGTCGCCGCCGCCCGCGCCCGATCTGGAGTTTGCCGCGGCGAGAGCGGGCCGGCTGGAGCGCGCTCCCTGCGGATCGGTCGGATCTGC
Source organism: uncultured Acidobacteriaceae bacterium (assembly GCA_963744795.1). GTDB lineage: Bacteria > Acidobacteriota > Terriglobia > Bryobacterales > Bryobacteraceae > Bog-105. Next base: position 81,262 of record CAVUVF010000009.1, on the reverse strand, counting down.
TTCTCGGGAGACCTCGATCAATCCTCCAGCGTGGTGCGCGCGTGCGCTTGACAGATAAGCGCGACGGTAGCGAACTTCGGAACCCGAGTACCGGGCGCCTGTCGAGTGCGCGAGGTTAACCACTACCGTTCGCCCCTCAGGATCGGTTGCGCCGTCCGGCCAATAGAAGTGCAAAGCGTAGCGCTGGCGCAGACGCTCCAAAGTATCTTGAAAAGACGAGGCGTCACTGATCGGCATCACGTCCCCGCCCGAGCCCTTCGCGATATCTGCTGTTCCTGCAGAATGTGAGGGATCCAGCCCGACAGTCGTGCCACCAGGGAAGCGGGACCCACCGATCGGTCCTCTTTGGCCGCCTGGCCATGTTGTTCCGCCGCCGCCCCAGGGTCCGCTTGTGCCCCAGGGACCGCCATTGCCGCCGCCCGTGCCCCAAGGACCTCTGCGGCCCGGCCCCTGACCACCAGTCCCGGGCGCCATAAGGCAATTCATACGGCGCACGAAGGAAACTGAGTACGGCGTTTGCTTCGTCCAGAGCCGATTGAACGGTAGGGCCGGCCTCGCCATCCTGCGTTTCATCGTCCGTCAGGATGACGATCGCGCGCCGGGCTTCAGGCCTTCCGGTCCGGCCGATATACTTCGCCGCATCGAGCAGGGCGTGAGTAATGCGCGTTCCACCATTGAACCGCTCCGCCCGCAAGACGTTATGCAGTTCGCCAACGATCTCGCTGTGATTACCGTTAAATGCAAGCCGAACCCTGGTACGGGTATCGAAGACCATAATGGCCATTCGATCCTGAGGCGCGAGAACACTGAGAGCCTGTTCCGAGGCGTCGGCGATGCGCTGAACATGAGGCTGCATGCTGCCGCTCACATCGAGGAGCAGCAGGATGTCGATCGGCATGTTCTCGCTTCCAAAATTGCGAATCGGCTGAACCTTGCCGTCCACCCTCAACACAAAGTCATTTACCTGCAGACCAGTGATCGGCCTACCCATGCTGTCGACCACCTGAGCGTCCACGCGCGTCATGGCGACATCACTCTTGAAGACCGCCGGGTCGTCCGCAGCGAAGACGCAGGCCGTGAAGGTCAGGAGAGTCAAAAGACAGAATGGGCGAAGCACGAAGAAGACTCTGGGTGCGGGACGTGCTCGAAGCTCCGGCCGTTTCAACTGGTCAGCCATGACCTGTTCCTGTCCCCTCTATCTTGACCCATAGCACCGCCTAATCGCACAAGTGACTGCTCGATAAACTCGGACATATGAATTTGTTCGAGCGATCCTTCGGTACGCGGTCAGGTCCCGCCAAATGCATCCGTTACCGTTAGAGCGGGTCCGGAATTTCACCCAGCGCCTCGGCACCCGGCTGCCGATCTTCCTCGCGCCTATGGCGGGCGCCTGTCCGCCTTCGCTGTCGATCGCGGTGGCTGAATCAGGTGGCCTTGGAGCCTGCGGCGCGCTGCTGATGGGACCGGAGCAAATTATTGCCTGGGCCGACGAATTTCGTGCGCAGAGCAGCGGGGACTTTCAAGTCAACCTTTGGATTCCGGATCCACCCCCGAGAAGAGATGCCGAAGCTGAGGCCCGAGTCCGCGAATTCCTCGCTTCGTGGGGCCCACCGGTTCCACCGGAAGCGGGTGACGCAAAACCTCCCATATTCGAGGATCAGTGCCGGGCGATCTTGTCTGTTTCGCCCAAGGTAATCTCCTCCATCATGGGACTGTACCCGGCGCCCTTTGTTGCGGAACTAAAAGCACGACGCATTTTATGGTTTGCGACAGCTACCACTGTGGCCGAAGCACGAGCGGCGGAAGAAGCAGACGCCGACGTAATCGTCGCACAAGGAGCAGAGGCCGGAGGTCATCGCGGTGCTTTCAACTCTGAAATGGCTGAACGGGAGATGGTCGGACTCATGGCTCTTCTCCCGCAGATCGTCGATGCCGTCAAAGTACCAGTGGTCGCCACTGGCGGAATTGCGGACGGCCGAGCGGTGGCGGCGGCGCTTATTTTAGGAGCTAGCGCTGTCCAAATTGGGACGGGATTTTTGCGAACACCGGAAGCGAAGTTACACCCCGTTTACGCAAATCGGATCGCGCAGACCGAAGCCCACGACACGATCATCACGCGAGCATTCAGTGGGCGTCCGGGCCGCGGTATTAGGGACGAACTATGTGCGTGCCGCGCTTGACGGCCCCTGTCCCGCGCCTTACCCGGTCCAGCGAGGATTAACGGCCGGAATGCGGCTAGCGGCGCAGAAAGAGGGTGATGCGGAGCGCATGCAGATGTGGGCGGGCCAATCCGCTAAGTTCGCTCGCGCCGAACCGGCGCATGCAGTGGTTCAGCAGATCTGGGAGGATGCTTTGGCGATCCTATCGAGCGCAGGTAACCGCTGAGGCACGGTCCGGCTACGCCGTTTTGCGCGAGACCTCAGCCTTCGTAAACGGTTTTGCCACCCACAACGGTACGGACGATCTTGATGTCCTTGATTCTGTCGACTGGAATAGCATAAGGATCTTCCGCCAGAACGACGAAATCCGCTAGTTTACCGGCGGTGATGGATCCCTTGCTATTTTCCTCGTAAGAGTTGTAGGCGCCGTTCAGAGTGTTGACGCGCAGGGCCTCATCAAGGATGATCTTCTGGTTCGCGCCCCAGGTTTTCCCGTCCCAGCCAGTCCGAGTAATCATGCCCTGGATTGCCATGCGCGGATCGAAAGGGCCCGGAGCAAAGTCGGAGCCGGCTGCCACGTGAATACCCGCGTCGAGCAGAGTACGGAACGCCATGCAGCGCTTCATGAGGTCTTGACCGTAGAAACTGAACTTATCGGAATTGTAGTAAGCGTATGTCGTGAAGAGAGCGGGTACCGCATTCACAGCTTTCATCCGGCGGACCAGTTCATCGTCAATGAGCGTGCAGTGCGTGATTTTCGGGCGCGCATCGGACGCGCGGAAACAGCTTCTGGGCGCGTTCGAAGGCCGTAAGATACATGCCGATCGCAACGTCACCATTGGCATGGCAGTTGACCTGGATCCCGGCGCGGTGAACCTTTTCAATCCAGGCATTCAGGTCATCTTGCGTGGTCGTGATGTTTCCCTTGTAGTTCGTGTTCGGATAGTTCACGCTGAGGGCCATGGTGCGTTCGGAGAAGGAACCGTCCACGGTGTGTTCGGATGTGGCGCCCAGCCGGATCCAGTCGTCACCGAAACCGGATTGAAGGCCGGCGGCGATCATGGCATCCAGTTCTTTGCCCATGGCTTCGTAGCTAATGCGATGCTTGAGGTCTCCGTTCGCCCGCACCTTCTGCATCGCGGGCAGGTTGCCGCCTTCGTGGTGCACGGTGGTCACTCCGTACCGCGCGAACATTTCGAGATGTGGGCAAGGCCCGGCGACTTCGCGGCTGAGCGGATCGGCAGGAACATGGGTGCTGCCGTACTGAAATTTCCGCGCTTCCCCACTTGGGCGAAGGCGCGTTTTCCCGGCGTCAGTCACGCGCCCGTTCAGTGCGCCGGCCGCGTCCTTGTCGAAAGTGCCGCCGGGTGGATTGGGAGTTTCCCGGTTCACGTCAGCCATTCGAAGGCTTTGGAATTGTAGAACGAAGTGTGACCTCCGCGATGGTGGACCGCAACGGGGTGATCTTTCGAGACCTGATCGAGATCGTGCATCGTGAGTTGCCGCCCGTCTTTAACCTTGGTGTCGTCGAAAAAGTAGCCCTCGACCCAATAGCCGGGCGGAGTTTGGGCAGCACGCGCACGAAGCTTTGCGACGATGCTGTCGACTGTGACGAACTCGACCTCGAAAGGATTGCCGACGAGGACTTCGTAAAGCAGGACAGTTCCGTTCGCGTGGTTGTGCGTGTCGATAAATCCGGGAACAATGGTCGCGCCGCCGCGCATCCCAGGTTGCCACTCCCGGCCGGATGAGATTACGGATGTCGGCGTCCGATCCCACGGCAGTAAACATGCCGTTCCTGACGAGCGAACGCCTGGGCGCGGAGGCTGCCTCGAGTCTACCGTGAACCACTTGGGCGTTGAACACGATCAGTTCGGGCTCGGCGTCGGATTCGGCGTTTGGTCCTGGGCGGAGCGATCCCTGTGTCAGCAGGCCGGCTCCGGTCTAAGGCTAGGAGTTCTCGGCGGGTTCTACGCTCCGGCATTGTTTCACTCTCCAGGTTGGAAGAGTTGAAGATACCAGACCCGAGGGAGCTTCAATGCCGGGCGCAATGCCGACCGAACAAGAATTACGCCGGGGTCCTTAGTTGCAAGGCACCGTCCGTAGTCGTGGACCGAGCGTTTACTCCTCTTCTTCTTCCTCCTCGGGTTCCTGGTTGGCTTCTTCAATCAGCGGCGCGCTGGCGTTGGTCAGCAGCTTGTCGGTTTTCTCCTCTTCCGCGAGAGTTTGCGCGAGCAATTTCGCGACTTTCTGATTCCCGAGCGCCTCGGCCAGTGTGCGGACACTGCCGTACCCGGCGATCTCGTAATGCTCGATCTTCTGGGCCGAGACGGCAAGAGCAAGGTCGGCGGCAACGTCTTCCATTTCCTTGCCCTCCGCGATCGTCTCCTGACCTTCCTCGATCAAACCCTGCATGGCTTTGCACGGCTTGGCTTTCGCTTTTTCGCCGAGCAACTCGAAAACCTGCTTCAGCCGTTCAACCTGTCCCTTCGTCTCCTCCGTATGATTCTGGAACCCGGTTTTCAGCTGTGGGCTATGAGCCGCTCGGGCCATCTTCGGTAAAGCTTTCACCAACTGTCCTTCGGCATGTAACAGATCTCTCAGTTGGTCGACGAGCACTTCCTGCAATAAAGCGGACATATACCTTAATCTCCTCCGATTGTGGATGGCGAATTTCCCTTCTCCTGTTTCCCTCGAAGCTATACGGGGATTTACGGGCATGCAACGATTGCGGCTCAGAAAGGCGAATATGGCATAGAATTATGACCGAATCCGCCCGGTTCGATCCGGAAACGGTTATATTCGAATCCCCGATGAACACTCCAAAACTCACAAGACGACATTTTTCCAGTCTTCTTGTCGCCTCACCCGCGCTGCTGAAAGGACAGCGAACCAGTTCTCAGGCAGCCAGGATCAAGGTCGATACGGAACGGGTTATCGGCGAGATTGACCCCAAGATGTACGGCAACTTCATCGAGCATCTTGGCCGGTGCATTCGAGGGCGGCATCTTCGATGAGGGCTCGAAGCTGTCCGATTCCGAGCGGATTTCGGAAGGACGTTCTGAAAGCGAGCCAGGACCTGCACGTTTCGCTCCTCCGGTGGCCGGGCGGAAACTTCTCCTCCAATTACAACTGGAAAGACGGGATCGGGCCGCGTGACGAGCGCCCACGACGACTTGAGATGGCTTGGGGAACGATTGAAGACAATCGGTTCGGCACGCACGAGTTCCTCGACTATGTGGACCGATCGGGAACCGAGCCTTACATTTGCACCAATCTGGGCACCGGAACGTGGGACGAAGCCCAGCAATGGGTCGAGTATGTGAACTTCGCCGGCGACACGGCAATGACGCGGCTGCGGAAGAAGAATGGCCGCGACAAGCCATGGAGCGTCAAGTATTGGGGGCTTGGGAACGAGATGGATGGCCCCTGGCAGATGGGACACCGATCGGCGGAAGACTACGGCAAATTCGCTCTGGAAGCCGCCAAGCTAATGCATTGGACCGACCCCAACATCCAGATGATTGCGGCCGGTTCTTCCAACTTCAACGCTGACTGGGTCGGATGGAATCGCACTGTCCTGGAATACCTCAAGAATCACATTGCGTATCTTTCCTTGCACATGTATGTCGGCAATCCGGAGAACGACTACTACAAATTTCAGGCGACAACGGTCGATTTGGCTCAGCGTATTGAGATCACCGACGGCGTGATCAAGGCCGCGTTGTCGGACATGCCGGCGACTAAGAAGCTCTACATCGCATGGGACGAATGGAACGTCTGGTATCGGGCGCGAGGAGACAAGGAACGCGGCCGACGCATTCTGGAAGAACACTACAATCTGGAAGACGCGCTGGTAGTCTCCAGCTTCTTGAACACGTTCGTCAATCATGCGAACATCATCAAAATTGCCAATATGGCGCAACTGGTAAACGTGATTGCGCCCATTTTCACAAACGAAAACGGAATCTTCCTTCAGACGATTTACTATCCTTTGCAGCTATTTGCGACGCACTCGCACGGATCTGCGCTGAACCTATTCGTTGAGAGTCCGACGTATTCGACCAAGGCGCATGCGGCCGTTCCGTACCTGGATACTTCTGCAGCGTATAAAGACGGAACACTGGTCGTCAACGTGACCAATCGCCATCGCGACCAGCCGATTGATGCAGTGGTCGAACTGGAAGACAAGCGCTTCAACGGAAACTGGCAAGCTTCCGAAGTGAATGGTCCGGATATCAAGGCGGAAAACAATTTCGATTCGACACCCGTCAAGACGGTAACCAAGTCGGCCACAGCCAACGGAACAACACTGAAATACACTTTCCCCCCGCACTCATTCACGATGTTGAAGGGCAGCGTCGCTTAGAGAGTGAAATCAGCGAAGCTAAAAACAGCACGAGTAGATTCCAGTATTTCTCAATCGGCCCAGTCATCCAGTTCTCGATGCGACTGCGCCGCGATTCTCTATGGGCAGGCGATAGGATCTATAGTCGAGTTCCTGTTGTCAAAATGCAGACTGACCATCTTTATGACGTTGTCGTGATTGGCTCCGGGGCGGGAGGTGGCACGTTGTCGGCCCGCCTGGCTGATCTGGGAGCCGATGTTCTCGTACTCGAGGGCGGCCCCAAGATCAATACCCGCACCGATTTCAACACACACGGACTGCCCTGGGAGTTTCCGTTTCGCCACATTCCAACGATGAAGCCGGGCAAGCCGGGCATGGACGGAGAGCGCAGCCGTGGCCTTGGCGGAAAGACCCAGCTATGGAACGCCGTTTCCCTTCGCTTCAGCGAGCGGGATTTCAAAGGCAAACAGCACGACGGAGCGGGCGAGGACTGGCCGTTCGGCTACGCGGAAATGAAGCCGTACTACGATCGCATCGAAAAACAGGTTGGTGTTTGCGGGAATTACGACGGGCTTCAGGATCTGCCGGATGGCATTTTTCTCCCTCCCGTGCCGATGAAGTGCACCGATCTGGCTGTCAAGCAAGGCGCAGAAAAACTGGGTGTCAAAGTCATTCACGTTCGTAAAGCCACCTTAAGCCGACCGACCAGAACGAGGCCGGCTTGTCATTTCTGCGGCAACTGCATGTCCGGATGCGATGTAGTGGCGAAGTACAACTCCTACGACGTTCACATGCTGCCTGCCGCGGCAAACGGGAAGCTCACGATGCGGCAGAACAGCATCGTCTACGACCTTCCGGTTTCCGACGAAGCAAAGGTCAAGGAAGTCCGGTACTTCGATCGCGAGACGAGGGCCGAAGGCGTCGCTCGCGGCAAGCTAGTGGTCGTGGCGTGTGCCTGCGCCCAGAGCGTCGGCCTTGCTCCTGATGTCGAAATCGAGCCGGTTCCCGACAGGACTCGGCAACTCGAGCGGCGAGTTGGGCAGGAATTTCATTCCCCACATCACGGCGGGTTTCGAAGCCTTTCTGACCGACTTTGTCGGCAAACCCAGCGTGAACGACGAGGGCTTTCTTGACCACGCCTATGTTCCCTCCTTCATGCATAGCAGGAAGAGAGATTACCCGCGGAGCTTCGGCGTTCAGTTCAATTACCAGAACCATCGCGCCGTTGGTTGGGCACGCAGCATGAAAGGCATGGGAGCCTCGTACAAGCAGTCGATAAAGGAGCGCTACCCTGCTTATTTTGTGTTCACCGGATATCACGAGATGTTGCCGAACAAGGACAGCTACATCGAGCTAGATCCCGCTCAGGTTGACGAATATGGATTGCCGCGGGTGAAACGGAACTGGAAGTTGTCCGAAGACGATTGGAAGCTTCACAACGACATGAAGAAGTGGTGTCGCGACATTCTCATCTCGAGCAAAGCAGAGATTCATTCGGTCAGCGCCGCACCGGTTACAAACCACGAAGTAGGGGGTTGCCGCATAGGCACAGACCCAAGAACTTCAGTGCTAAACCAATACTGCCGGTCACACGACGTTTCCAATTTGTATGTGGTGGACGCAAGCGTATTTCCGAACTCTTCGGAAAAGAATCCGACGCTGACGATCATGGCTTTAGCCACTCGTACAGCCGATCACATAGCCGACCGATTGAAGAAAGGGGAAGTCTGATGGCGAGCTATTCGAGCGATCGACGATCGCTCCTGAAGATCTTTGGAGCCGTGGGTGCGACGTGCGCTTACCCGTTCGCAAGCGATGAACTATTCGGCCAATCAGTCGAGCCACACAAACATGAAACGCAGCCGGAACAGATCCGACACGCAGCCCCAGTTTTTCGGCAAAAGCGATTTCGCGACGATCTCGCGTATTGTCGACCTGATCATCCCGGCCACCGACACTCCGGGGGCACTCGCAGCCGGAGTTCCGGCGTATGTCGACCTGGTGATCGCACGCAATACGGACCAGCAGCTTGTTGTAGCGGATGGTCTGCAGGTGGCTTGATGCAGAATCGGCCCGCATCGGTTCGAAGAAGTTCGTCGAGCTTTCAGAACAGCAACAGCTAACGATCTTGGAGCCGTTGTGCGAACTCGCTGACACCACCACCGGCCTCGCGCGTGGCCGGAATGTTCAGTTCTTCGCGCTTCTGAAGAGCCTGACAGCTGACGGCTACTACACCTCCAGCCAAGGACTCAGAGACGAACTCGGCTATAAGGGCAACTCGGCTATGGCCGAGTATCCGAGTTGTGTGCCGGAACATTGAGCAATCTCCAGAAGCCGCCGAAAACGTTTTTGATATAGTTCATCCCAAGTAGAACTGTCTCAGCTTTCGAAAGGGGTGCTTATGAGTTTTGAAACGCTTCAAAAAGCGTTGTGTTAGAGCCGTGTGCCTGCTCGCGTTCGGCGGCAGCCTGTTCGGGCAAGGATTGACCGGACAACTTTCGGGTACTGTTACCGACCCGAGCGGTGGGGCAGTGGCAAACTCGGCCGTACAGCTCACCAACACGCAGACGAGCCAGACGCGATCGGCAAACACGGACACCGATGGCCGATTCGTCTTCACGGAACTGCTGCCCGGGAACTTATTCGATCAGCATTCAGAATCCCGGGTTTCAAGAAATACGAACAAACGGGCATCAGTGTGACCGCCACTGAGCGCGTCACTCTCCCGGCCATTTCTCTTCAGCTTGGAGCCGTTAGCGAAACGATCTCCGTCACTGGGCAAACCGCCGCCGTTCAGACAGAAAGCTCAGAACGGGCCGGTCTCATCACAAGCCGCGAAATGCAGGAGATCTCGCTGAAGGGCCGGTCTTACATCGGAACCACGCGGCTTCTGCCTGGCGTCATCGATACCGCGAATCGCGAGTCTCCGGGTTGGAACGATCTCGTCGGAATCAACATCAACGGAACGCGCGCGGGCTCGATCGATCTGAACCTGGACGGCATTACAAGCCTGGATACGGGGTCCCTCACCGGGCCTTATCTGGCGCCCAGTATCGACGCCGTCGGCGAAGTGAAGGTGCTGCTCAGCAATTACCAGGCGGAATATGGACGCAGTTCCGGCGGCACGATCAATACGGTGATCAAGAGCGGCACCCGAGATCTTCATGGCGGCGCTTATTACTTCCTTCGCAACGAAGATCTGAACGCCAACGAATGGAACAACAACCGAAACGGCTTGCCGCGTCCGCGCTACCGGTTCAACAATCCCGGTTACTTTCATCGGCGGCCCGGTGCTGCTTCCGGGCGTTCGATTCAATCGGAATCGCGACAAGTTGTTCTTCTTCTGGTCGCAGGATTTTCTGCCGCTGACCATTCCCAACCGCCAGTCACCACGCGCACCTTTCCCACGGCTCTGGAACGCGCCGGGAACTTCTCGCAATCGGGCGTGACGGTGCTCGATCCGACTTCCCGCCTGCCCTTGGCCGGCAACATCATGCCCGCCAGCCGGATCGATCCCAATGGACAGAAGCTGCTGAACCTCTTGCCGCTCGCCCAACACGGTTGGTCCCGGCGGCCAGTACAACTGGGCCGGCGTGAGCATCAACAAGCAGCCGCGACGGGACTCCGTTCTGCGTGTGGACTACAACATCTCCTCAGAACACGACGTTTTATGTTCGCCTGATTCAGGATTATCAGGCATCGCAAGGCGGTTATGGACTGCTTGCCGGCCTTGGGAGGAAGCGACAACAACTGGCCGCAGTTGCCCATCAGCTATGAAATCCATAGCGCCGGCGCGGTGGCAACCCTGCTCCATACTTTCAGCCCCACGAAGGTCAACGAACTTACGTTCGGCGTGAATCGGGCCAAGCAGACGGTCGCTGCCCTGACACAAGCCGCTCTCGACCGAAACGATCGGACGAAGCAGGGTTTAACGATTCCGCAGTTCTATCCGCAAGCGAATCCGCTCAACCTGATTCCGAACGCCACTTTCAACAACAGCGGCATCCCGAACGTCGGCAATCTGGGCATCGAAGGGCGCTTTCCCTTCTTCGGAACGAATAACATCTGGAACCTGTCGGATAACTACTCCTGGATCGCCGGGCAGCACAGCCTGAAGTTCGGCGGATTTTGGGAACACGGAACGCGCAACGCCGCCCGCTCCACCTCGTTCAATGGAACCTTCGCTTTCGATCGCGATGCGAATAATCCGCTGGACACCGGATACGCCTATTCGAATGCTCTGTTCGGCGTGGTGGATAGCTACACCGAATCGAACGGCCACCCGGGCGCACACGGACGCTACAACAACGTTGAATGGTACTTCCAGGACACCTGGAAACCAACGAAGAACCTGACCCTCGACCTGGGAGTCCGGTTCTACTTCATTCAACCGACGTTTAGCCAAGGCGATACGCTGGCGGCGTTCGATCCTTCCGCTTACAACGCAGCCGCGCAACCGCCCCTCATTCAGCCGTTCATCTCGAACGGGGTACGTGTCGGGCCGCGATCCTGTCACCGGGGCGATCGTTCCGGCAGTAAAGATCGGAACCTTCTCCTCCGCGGCCGGAACTCCGTACCAGGGTATGACCAAGTACAACGAGAGCATCATGAACAACCCCAGTATTCAGACCGCTCCACGCATTGGTCTTGCCTGGGACGTGTTCGGGAATGGAAAAACCGCTCTCCGCACCGGCTTCGGCATCTTCTACGATCGGTTCAACGACGACCAGATTCTCCAACTCGTGCAATCGCCTCCGCTCATCGTCACGGCATCCGCGAACTACACGACCATCAATAATTTGCTTTCTACTCCGCTCAGCCTGAGCCCGACCAGTGTGACGGGTGTGCAGCGTGATTTCAAACCGCCAGCCGTTTACAACTACAGCTTCGGCATCCAGCAGAATATGGGCAAAGGTGTGCTGCTCGATTTGGCCTACGCCGGCAATCAGCAGAAGCACCTGCTCGACGTTCGCAACTTGAATGCGGTTCCGTACGGCACGAACTTCCTGCCCTCAAGCCGCGATACGACAACGGCCAGCAGCCCGTTGAACTCGAATTTCCTGCGACCGATCCGGGGTTATCAGGACATCAATTACCTGGAATTTGCGGGCTTCGGAAACTACAATGCACTGCAGGTTCAATTGACCAAGCGATTCTCAAACTCGCTGACGTTCCACGCGAGCTACTCCTGGTCCAAAGCCCTCGATATGGTTGACACGATCGGCGGCACGGTCAATCCGGTGCTCGATTACCGCAGCCGCGATTACGGTCCGGCAAGCTTCGACCGCACGCCACGTCTTCACGATTGATTACGTCTACAATCTTCCGCGCGCAAGTAAAGTTTGGGACAACGCCTTCACGCGCGTCGGCCTGGACGGATGGGAGCTTTCCGGGGTCACCAACTTCCAGACCGGCCAGCCCTACGGCCTGCCCTATTCGCTCACGTTTACGAGCGACCTGACCGGCGGAACAACTCAAACAAGCACGACAACAGCAGCAACCTGATCACCGGTTATGACAGCCGCGTAGTGTTGGTCGGCGACCCGATGCAGCACGGTCCGAACGGACAGTGGGTCAATCCGAATTCGATCCTGGCGCCCCTTCCGGGCGTATCCGTCAATGGGATCGGAAACGCATCGAAGGCACCGATCTATGGCCCGGGCCTGAACAACTTCGACATCTCGCTTGTTCAAGAATTTCCGGCTTGGCTCGAACGAAGCGCGGCGTCTCCAGTTCCGTCTGGAGACTTACAACACCTTCAATCACACGCAGTACAACTCGCTCGATCTCGGCGCCAGGTTCGACGGCCACTAATCAGCAGACCGATACAACGTTCGGTCAATTTAACGGTGCGGCCCTGGCACGACGCGTGGTCCTTGGGCTGAAGCTGTACTTCTAAGCTTCAGGCCGTTACTGTTTCACTTTCCTCGAGCGGGGGCAGTCAGGTTTTCCGCAAAGAAAACTCCTGACTTGCCCCCGCTTACTACATCCAGGTCTCCGTCTCCATCCAGATCGACGACCGCAATCTGCATCCCGCCGCCCATCCGTCCGCCGTACGAAACGATGTGGCGGATCCACTCGATCGACCCGTTTTGCGCTTTCCGATATTCGTACCAATAAACGCCTAACGGTTCCCGCTCGCCGGGATCGTTTCCGTTATGCGCCATATAGCGCTTGCCAGTCACGAAGTCGAGATGGCCGTCGCCGTTGATGTCGACGAGCAGCGAAGCATGCGCCTGCGACCAGGAATTGTCGATGACGTGTTGAGTCCATTTGCCCGTCGGCAGTGTTCTCAAACCAGCAAATGCCGTAATCGTGAGCCATGCTGGTGAGGATGTCCGGGCGCCCGTCGCCGTTGATGTCGAGAACAAACATCCGGCCGAAGTGTGCGCGGCGCGAGATAGCTGGAACCGGCGTACCCGGCGCTGATCCACTGGCGGGAATGGCGTGCTGGTCCCAGTCGGTCGCGTGGAACTTCCATTCGCCTTCCGCGCGGATGTCGGCCGGTGCCTCCAACCAGCCCTGAGGCGTGATGATGTCGTTCCGGCCGTCGCCGTTAAGATCGCCGACACCGATCCCGTGCCCGTAGCTTTTCGAGCTGACGACGTGCTTGGTCCACTTACCTGCGGTCAATTCGAACCAGGCAAGCGGAACATCCGGCCGGTCAAATTCCGGGAGAAGTTCGAGGGCCTTCCCGTCGTTGTTGAGGTCGACAAGAAAGGCGAACTCTGTCGGGCCGCTCGCGTCGATCTCCGTCGATTTCCAATCGCCTCCTGATTTGCCCGGGGTTCTTCAACCACACGATGTTCCGCGAGAAGTAGCCGAACTGCACGACGTCGACGAATCCGTCGCCGTCGACATCGACGGGCAAGTCGCTGAAATTGTCCACATAATTCGAGCTGAAGTTAATGTCGCGAATGTGATGCTTTTTCCACCCGGGTGCTTCGTACCAACTGTCGCCCGAAATGATGTCGAGATGTCCGTCATTGTTGACGTCGGCGACAGCGACAGTCTCACTCGCCCCGGGATCAATCATGTGGTCGACGAATGGAATATCGGGGTTACGGCTGGCCGCCGAAAGCAGCATGGCAGCCGAGAGAAGAAGAGCTTGTTTACGCATGGAGACCGGGCTGTCAGGACAGCCGGGACGATTTTATCGTAAGGACCGCGCGTTCGGAGCGATGCAATCGGTCACGGGGCTGTAACCTTGCCTTTGGATTTGATATTCTCAGCAGCAGTTTGAGTTAAGAACTGTCCAGGAGGCTCCGTTGAAATCCTTCGATAGTGCGGATATCCGCAATGTTGCTCTGGTCGGGCATGGGCATTCAGGAAAGACTTCTCTGTGCTCCGCCCTTCTCTTCACGGCGGGAGCTACCGACCGGCAGCTTTCCGTAACGGAAGGCAACACCATCACGGATTTCGACGAAGAGGAAGTCTCTCGCAAGCTGAGCATTACGTCAGCCGTTGCCTCTTTTCCTTGGGACAAAACAAAGATCAATCTCCTCGACACTCCGGGTTTCAGCCTGTTTCTTCACGACACGCGATCCGTCATGATGGCGGCGGATGCTGCACTCGTAGTGATCGACGGAGTCGCAGGATTTGAAGCATCGGCGGAGAAGGTCTGTGAATACGCCGAACAGCTTAAATTGCCGTGCGCGTTCGTGATCAATAAGCTGGACCGCGACCGTGCGTCGTTCGAGCAGGCGTTGGAGTCGCTTTCGAAGGGCGTGCGGGCGAGCCATCATTCCGATCCATCTGCCAATTCAGACCGGCAAGACTCTGAGTGGCATCGTCGACCTCATCAGCATGCGGTCCTTCTCTTATGAAGGAGTGAAGAACGGTCGAGGAATCGAAGGTGACATACCGGATTCGCTCTCGGAGCAGGCAACGAAAGCGCACGAAGCGCTTGTCGAGATGATTGCCGAGGGCGACGACGCTCTGATGGATGAATTCTTTGCAACCGGTACGCTTCCGGTCGAACACATCATCAGCGGATTGCAGGAAGAGATTCGTGACCGTCGAATATTCCCTGTTTTGTGCTCAGCCGCAGGCCAAAACGTGGGATCCGACCTTATGCTTCGCTTCATTGCGCAGATCTTCCCTTCTCCGCTGGATGCTCCGCCGAGACCGGCGACCGGTCCAAACGGAGAGGTGATGAAGGGCGTCGCACCGGGCGATCCTCCCTCGATTTTCGTTTTCAAAACAGCCGCGGATCCTTTCGCCGGGCGCGTGAGCTACTTCAAGGTGATGGCCGGCAATGTCAAGGACGATATCCGGCTGACAAACATGCGAACCAATGCCGCCGAACGGCTCGCGCATATCGCGGCGCCATTTGGCAAGGCAACGAACCCGGTGCCGGAGATGCATACCGGTGATATCGGCGCTGTCGCGAAGCTAAAGGACACGCTCACCGGCGATACGCTCTGCGAGAAATCCAATTGCGTAGTGTTTAAAGCTATCGAACCGCCGGAACCCGCCATCGCTTATGCCATTACGGCTAAAACCCGAAACGATGAGGATCGGCTGAGCGCGGCGTTGGCGAAGATTCTTGAAGAGGACCAATGTCTTCGGTTCTACCGCGATGCGCAGACGAAAGAGTTTCTGCTGGCGGGTAATGGCCAGCAACACTTGGAAATCGTCGTCCATCGTCTGCAGCGGCGCTACGGCGTGGAGGTGGAACTAAAGGCCCCGAAGATTCCGTATCGGGAGACTGTGCGCGCAGTCGCCAGCGCACAAGGCAGGCACAAGAAGCAAACAGGAGGGCACGGGCAGTTCGGAGATTGCTGGATCAAGATTGAACCCCTGGGGCGCGGCGAGAAGTTCCAATTCGTCAACGAAGTCTTCGGAGGAGCAATTCCCAGACAGTACATCCCCGCTGTTGAAAAAGGCATCATCGAAGCAGCCGAACAAGGCTTTGTCGCGGGTTATCCTGTCACGGACTTCAAAGTGACCGTGTACGACGGCTCCTATCATGACGTGGACTCGTCGGAAATGGCATTCAAACTAGCCGGGAGAAAGGCGTTTCGGGCTGCTATGCAACAGTGCCGGCCCGCTCTTCTCGAGCCGATCATGAAAGTGGAGGTGGAAACCCCGACAGAATATGCCGGCGATCTCATGAGCGACTTCAACGGACGCCGTGGACGAATCAGCGGAATGGATCTGAAGAACAATCACCAGAGCATTCGCGCCCAGGTTCCGATGTCCGAGATGCTGAGCTATCAGGATGATTTGATCTCAAAGACGCAGGGTCGCGCTTCGTTCCATATGGAATTCGATCACTACGACTACGTCCCGGCCCCGCAAGCGGAAAAGATCATCAGCGCTGCCAAGACACACGTTCACGCCGAGGACGAAGAGTAGGCCCGGACCAGCTTTCCAGTCGCCCTAACCGTGTCCGTACGCACCGTCAATCAAGCCCTGCAGGTACGTACGCGAGTCGCGTATATCCGTCTCCTGTCGTGGACCTGAGATTTCTCGCTCGATCGTGATAGGCCCCGCGTAGTTCAGCTCGTGAAGCTTGGCAATGACTTCTTTGAAGCGCACCTTCCCTTTCCCAATCGGCACCTCTTTTCCCAGCCCGTAAGGATCAGTCGGGTATAGACCGTCCTTCGCGTGTAACCCTTTCACGTGTGGCCCGAGGACGTCGAGAGCACCGACAGGTTCGCCGTTACCGTAGAGAATCAAGTTGGCGACATCGAGGTTGACAGCAATGTTGTCCAGTCCGACATCTTGTATCACCCGAAGCAGCGTGATAGGCGTTTCCTGCCCGGTTTCGCATAGGAACGTTTGGCCATTGTTGCGGCAGTACTGGGCCACATCGCGAATGACTTTAACCGCTTCGGCGTAGAGCGGCTCGTTGGGGTTCTCCGGGATGAAGCCGCAATGTGTATGGACGGCTTTGACACCGGAGGCTTTGGCGAGATCGGACGCACGCTTAAGAGCAGCAACACGCGCCGCCCGGGTCTCAGGAGGAATGATGCCAATCGTCTTCGGACCGTCCCGCAGATTCCAAACCATCCTGCCTTCGCCCAAAGTCATCAAAGCAGTGATTTCGATATCGTTCGAGCGAGCAGCCTCGCGAATGGGCGCTGCAAGTTCCGGGGGAGCCATGCCGACGTGCAATTGGCAGGTGGAAACACCAAGCTCCCGAACGTGACGCAGCGATTCTGCCGGCGTACGTCCCTTCTCTATGCTCGCCACTACGCCCAGACGGGGCCGGGATCGAGCCACATCCTGCGCCCGGAGCTTTAGCGCCATGCAGCCATACGCCGCAAGCCCTGTTACAAATTGTCGTCTTCCTCTGATTTCCGTCACGTTCGTCCTTATGAGAATTGGCCGATATCGAAGTCGAGTTTGAATGTCTCTTTATCCGACGCTAATTCGTTCCACGTAATGACGCGCCCGCGCCGGGCTGACATTCGCGCCATGATCGCCGTCCGCGCGGTCTCGACCCCAAGTTCAATTTGGTTGTGATATTTGCCCGATGTGATGCTCTCGATGAAACCCCGATCTTTTTCACGATCAGCGTGAGCGAGGTTATCGGAGAAAGCACCATTCTGGGCGAAACCCGTGGTAGCTTCCTGCGGAGGAGGTTCCGGATCTTTCCATTCCCACGCATTGTCACCAACGATTCGCAGCGGCCCCGAATACGGAGATTCTGAGTAGCCGAGAGAGCCAAAGACTCTCTCCGAGACCTCGAAATCGCGTGTCTTGCCGTACTGCTTCGCCGTGATGCTTACATGGACATCATTCGGATACGTATAGGTCACCTGGTAGTTGTCGAAGTTATCGCCGAAATGCGAGACAACGCTGCGCGCTCCGGTGGCATAGACCGAGGTCGGATGTCCATTCAAGATCCAGTTGCAGATATCGACGACGTGAATGTCTTGCTCGACAAAGATGTCACCTGAAAGATTCATACTCCACTGCCAGTTCCGTAGCTTTAGCTCGTCCTTCGACATCGAGGGCGAACGGTCAGGATAGCTGCTCTCCGGTGCATAGTAATGGCCCGCGATGCTAACCAGCTTGCCCAAAGCACCAGCTTGGATGCGCCGCACTAATTCGGCAAACGGAGGAGCACTACGAATCTGAAATCCAACGTCGACACTCACTTTGTTCCCGACATGCTTAGCCACCTCGAGAGCACGTTTGGTTTGCGGCACGTCCACGCCAACAGGCTTTTCACAGTACGCATGCTTTCCACCCTCGACCGCGGCGGCCAGATGCTCAACGTGGAAGAACGGCGGTGTGGAGATCTGAATTGCGTCGATTTCCTTCGAGTTCGCCAGTTCATGGTAGGCATGAGCTCCGCGGAACATCAGTTTCGCCTCAGGTCCCGGGTACCCAAGCGAACTGGCAACGGTGTCGAAGTGGGTTTTCGCGTTCTCGAGTTGATCCTGAAAAATGTCGCCGAGCGCCACGATCCGGGCGCTTGTATTCTTGGCAAAGGACGTCGCGACGGTTGTCCCTCGATTACCGCATCCGAGAAGCGCTAAACGGACCGCGGAGTTAGCCTGATAGCTCCACACGGTCTCAGGCTTGAGAATCAGTAAAGAAGAAGCGGTCGTAGCCCTCGAAACAAAGTCTCTTCTCGTCATAGTAGGCAGGTGGAAACAAGCATTGGAAACTATCTTATGAGACTGAAGGGTCGGGAGCCGAACAGGAGGCTATAATGAGGCCCACCGCCTCAACATGTTCAGGATCGATGCGCGGGCCGGTAGACAAATCACCACCGGCCCAAAGACAAGCCAACCAAGGGATTGAGTGCTAATGAAAATCGCTTCTGTTACCACTTCTACTCTCCGGGATCCTTTCCGCAGCAAGCTTCCCGCAAGCGGCTGAGGGGAGTTACGCGATCAAGAACTTCAAGTTCGCCACCGGCGAATCGCTCCCGGATTTGCGGATCCATTATTGGACCGTCGGTAAGCCGGAGCGCGATGCCGCGGGCACGGTGCGCAATGCCGTGTTGATCATGCACGGCACCGGCGGCAACGGGAAAGGGTTCCTGAACGAAAACTTCGGCGGTCACCTTTTCGGCGCAGGCCAACTGTTGGATGCGACCAAGCATTTCATCATCCTCCCCGACGGGATTGGACATGGCGGGTCGAGCAAGCCGAGCGACGGGATGCATATGCACTTCCCCCAATACACTTACGACGACATGGTGAAAGCCGATTACCTTCTGGTGACCGCAAGGCTTGAACGTGAACCACCTGCGACTTGGTGATGGGCACATCCATGGGTGCGATGCACACCTGGATATGGGGCGAAACGTATCCCGATTTCATGGACGCACTGATGCCGCTCGCGAGCAACCCGGTCGAGATCGCGGGACGCAACTGGTGCATTCCGGCAGATGATCATCAACTCGATTGAGCAGGACCCGGAGTGGAAGAATGGCGAGTACACCTCGGAACCCAAGTACGGCATGTTGTGCGCCACTTATTTCCTCTCCCTGATGACGAGCGTTCCGCTGCAAATGCAGAAGAACATGCCTACTCACGCCGCCGTCGTGGCGTCGATGAAGTCGTATGAAACGCGCGCGGCACAATATGACGCTAACGACATGATCTATGCGTACGAATCATCGCGGTTCTATAATCCGGAGCCAAAGCTGGAACAAATCAAAGCCCCACTACTCGCCATCAACTCTGCCGATGACCAGGTCAACCCTCCCGAACTGGGCATCTCAGAGAGCTTGATCAAGCGAGTGAAGCATGGACGCTTCATCCTGATTCCGATCAGCGACGAGACCCGAGGGCACGGCACACATTCCATACCGGCGATCTGGGGCAAGTATCTGCAGGAACTGCTGGCCGAATCTGAAAAGCCGTCTTCTTAGATGCGATTTCAACAGCATGATCACGGCCGTCGACGCGCATGCCTGCGGCGAGCCCGGCCGTGTGATCACGGGAGGCGTTCTGGACGTCCCCGGCAGGTCCATGTTCGAGAAAATGAAGTATCTCGCGACAGAGGCCGACGATTTCCGGCTGCGAATGCTTCGCGAACCACGCGGCTATCCGGCTGCGAACTGCAATTTGATTCTGCCGCCGACGCATCCCGAAGCCGATGCCGGATTCGTGATTATGGAGCAGGTGGAGTATCCTCCCATGTCAGGCACCAACACCATTTGTGTGGTCACGGTGCTCATCGAGACCGGCATGGTGCGCGTCCAATGAGCCTGCTAACTCAGCTGAAGCTGGAGACACCGGCCGGACTGATCGAAGTGGATGCTGACGTACGAGACGGCAAAGTCAAAAAAGTGACGTTTCGCAATGTGCCGGCGTTTGCCACTCACTTGGACGCGCCGGTCGAAGTGAGCGGACTCGGCACCGTGACTGTCGATGTAGCGTATGGCGGAATGTTTTACGTCATTGCAGACGTGGAGCCGTTGGGCTCCGCCTGGTCCCGGACGAAGCGCGCGAACTGGTCCGGATCGGCGAGATGATCAAGGCCGCGGCCCGTGAACAGTTGCCGGTCTCGCATCCGGAGAACCCGGACATCCACGACATCACCATCGCCCAGCTTTCGGGTGAGCCGGTCCATCCTTCTTCCAGCCGACGGAATACCGTGATCGTTTCGACCGGCACGCTCGACTGGTCGCGTCCGCACTCGTGGACTGGCGCGCTCGACCGGTCGCCGTGTGGAACCGGCACGTGCGCGAAGATGGCGACGCTTCACGCGAAGGGCAAACTCCCGCTCGGTCAAGACTTCGTACACGAAGGTATTCTCGGAACCACGTTCACCGGAAGGCTGATTGAAGAGACTCAGGTCGGGAAACTACCGCGCGGTGGTTCCCACTCTCTCCGGGCAAGCATGGATCACCGGCTTCGCACAGTACGTGGTCGATCCGGAAGATCCGTTTCCAAACGGGTTTACCGTTGGCGATATCTGGAGTTCTTCAACTCTAGTAGAACGGTGCTACCCTCGGTTAAGGCATCGTCGGAGCTGGCTGTCCCGCAACATTCGTGCAATCCAGTCTTGCACCGGGCATGCCCGATCGGGACGAAATCGTTCTGTATCTCTGCGCTCGACGTCGTATTCGACCCGGCGAATCTTGGCGCGTTGCCATCGTCGAGGAGTCAAGTACGACGCTCGAGATCGCCGTCATAGGGAAGGCCGACGCTTCCGGTATTGATCAAGAAGCCGGACGTTGACCATTCAAGAGCACGGATACTCGGACGGTGTGTGTGCCCAAAGACAACGATCGATGCACCCAAGGGCTGTATGTTGATTGCAATTCTGCATCTGCGCGCTGTCTCCGGAAGCGTGCGCCAAGGCGCTCTCCGGTGTGGCGTGAACAATCGCGATCTCGGGTTGATTCAGCGCTGACGGGAGACCGCCGAGCCACTCCAACCGCATCGCGACCCAACGCTGAACGTGCAGCTGCGGCAATCTCTCGAACAGCATTCCACAATGATGGCGGAGCCGAAGACGTGCCGAGCAACTCATCCAGGGTTTCCGGACGCACTAGCATCTCATCCGTGTTGCCCATCACTCCGGGCCATCCAGATCACGAATGTAGTCGATGATCTCCGTCGGACCCGATCCGGAATCTGCGAGGTCACCGCCGTGAAACACAAGATCCGGCGAACATCCGCGAAGGTCGGAGAGCACAGCTTCGAAAGCAGTCAGATTCCCGTGTATATCAGAAAGTACCGCGATGCGCATCGCAAGTCACGGAGCTCTGACAAGTGAAATTAGCGGCGTCGTTCGGATCTCCTGAGCCCTTGTATTTTGCAATTTGAGGATAAGGGCAAAGGGGCCTGCTTCGCTCAATACGTCCATTTTGCACACGCGTTGCCTGGTATTCGGGCGGGAGCCTTGCCCTGCTCTACCCAAGTCTCGAGCGCACCCAATGTGTCGAACGTAGATACGCCTTCACCACCGGCGCAGTGGGCCATCCCCGGAACCATGAAAAGCCGGTACGAGTCCGAAAGCGCGGACGCTCCCTCCGAGGCTCGACAGCACAGCTTTGTAGTATTCGACGCTGATGCCGGGCGCAATCTGGGGATCGCTCCAGCCGTGGTACTGAATCAGCTTTCCGCCGCGGCGGAAGAACGGGCGCAAGTCGGGATTGGAAGCATTCAAGATTCCGCCCTCCGCCTTCGCGGTGAGCTCAAGATCGCTGTCGAAGTTGAACGTGCGGTAATCCCAGTCGGGGTTTTGGAAAACAACATACTTGAACAGGTCCAGCCCGATCTCGAACGGCTGCGGGCCGGCCATTCGCGCCCAACCCAATTCGCTGCCCCGTTCGAATCCCGGGAAAATAAATTCGTGAGTTCGGCGATTCCTGACGGCGTCGTAAATGACGTGCGCTGTTTCCACTTGAGCCGGCGATAAACAGGTCGGAGCATCCGGCCCTTTGCATTCGAGTTCTTTCGGATCGAAGTGGCAGCGGGTGGGATCCTCGAGAACGCCGTCTTTCAAGCCGTCGAGCGTGTCGCAGGCGCGTAATACCGCATCGTGGATGAGCGAATACTTAGCCGGAGGAATGTAACTCTGCTCGTCCTTGTGCGCGGCTTGGGCAATCTTCACCGATTGCAGCGCGCGCCCTGTCCAGTTCCAGCCAGGAGCACCGGCAACGATGCCGTCGTAATCAGCCGGATAACGCTGCGCCTCCATGAGCGCGGACCTGCCGCCGGCAGAACAGCCCGATCCAGTACGAATGAGCGGGCGCTCGCTTGTAGTAAGCGGCAGTAATCGCTTTCGCGGCTAGGGTCATTTCGTGAGCGGCACGATATCCGAAATCGACAAGCTTCTCGGGATGGCCCATCGCAAACGTGGCGCGGGATCCTTCATGTCCAAGGTCGCTCATTGCAGAGGCATAGCCGCGCTTGACGCCGGCGCTCAGAGCCTGTGGATTGATCGAGCCTGTCCAGCCTCCGTTCCCGTTCGCTTCAAGTTTCCGTTCCAATCTGATCGGGAAGCCAAAGCTCCATCTTGATGTCGGAATCCGGACTTGGCTTCAAGGTAGCGGCGACGCGGCAAAACGGAGGAACGGAACTTCGCGCCGAGGCTGGACTGGATTGGACCAACTCTGCCTTCGTGATCGTGCCGTTAGAAAGCGGGTACGAGACAAGATCGGCGCACGCCTTCGAGTCCGCAGCTTGTAGGCTGAGAGCAGCGAAAGCGAACACCAGGAAGCTTCGGTCCTGACCTTCATGTTCGCTGCCCTCCAGAATTAGTTGGTAGTCTTGTTGCCCGTTTCAGGCAATGCGAAAGAAATATAGCATTTCTCGGTTGCAGGAGGCGTGACCCCGCCCGGGGCCATTGTCGCGCCTTCCGGGTAAGGATTGCCGCCCGACACCGCTAACAGGATGTATTCGCGCCCGTTTGCCTGATACACGGCCGGCTGACCGAGAGATCCGTTGGGCAGATCTTTGGTCGTGATCAACTTGCCCGTGTCCTTATCGATCACGTACAGTTTGGAATCGTTGCCGGCATACATGATCAGTCCGCCGGCTGTGATGACAAATCCGCTCTTCGGATAAACATTTCCGCGCAGTTCTTTGCTTGGGCCAGCCTGTGGAAGGTCGCCGTAAGGCTCTTTCCACTTGATCGTTCCTGTATTCAGATCATAGGCAGTCAGCGTCGTCCATGGTGGCTTGATGATGTATGACTCGTTTCCATAACCGGTCTTGTAGCGCGAAGGGGGCGGAGTCACGTTCGACGGATATTCGGGCTCGTTCGGGAATCATGGCCCGGAGAGCTGACATGGGCGCAGCCGACCCAGGCGGCGCAGCTTCCGGATCGCCGAGGAACGCGAGCAAGCTGCTCATTGCCTCGTCGGGAAGCTTCGGAAATGCCGGCATCCCGGCCCGCCCGTTCGTAATGACCGCGCTCGTGCCCTCAGATCCCGACCGCTTCACGGCGGTATCGATAGCCGGCCCGCGATCGCCCTTCAGTTCGGCCCCATGACAAACCTGGCAATCCTGTTCGAAAACAGCTCGACCCTGCTTCTCCGGAGTGAATGCCGCGAACGGCCCAGACCCGCGCGAACGCATCCTTCGCTCGGCCTTGAGGGGATTGTGCCACCGGTGTTTGCAGCCGTCGATTCACCCGCCGGAACGAGTTTCATGATGGACGGCATGTCTTTCGATTCGACGTAAACCGTACCGTTGGTCGGATCCGCGCCAGAAGAGAAGAAGAGCGCGCCGCCATTCACCGAAGGCAGTGAGATCGTGTCTACCAGACCGAGCGGCGTATAAAAGCCTTTTCGAGCATTCTTGAGCCGCTCCTTCCACTGAACCTTCTCTTCCGGAGTCATGAACCCGTCATACAAGTCGTCTTCCGTCCATCCCTGCCGCGCGAATGGCAGGCGGCGCTGTCGGAAACGGCTGAGTGGGCGACGTCATCTCGCCCGGCACATCGGATTGAGGAACGGGCTTCTCTACGATTGGCCAGATAGGCTTTCCGGTGACGCGGTCGAACACATACAGGAATCCGTTCTTGCTGGCCAACGCAACAACGTCGACATTTTTGCCGTCGTGTTTTACAGTGACAAGTTGTGGCGCAGCGGTCGGATCGTAGTCCCAGACGTCGTGATGAATAGTCTGGTAATGCCAAAGATATTTGCCCGTCCGAGCATCCAGAGCTAGCAGGCAATCGCCATAAAGGTTGTTGCCCGTGCCGGTCGCCGCCATACAGTTCATACTTTGGCGAAGCGACAGGGAAATAGGCGATCCCACGTTTCTCGTCAACAGTGATCTCGCCCCAGACATCCACGCCGCCCATATAGGTATAAGCGTCTTTCGGCCAAGTGTCATAACCGAGTTCGCCCGGATGAGGAATGGTGTGAAATACCCACAGTAACTTGCCGGTAACGACATCGAAAGCTCGGAGATCGCCGGGAGGAGCCAGGTATCCCTCACCTGTGGCACTGCCAAGGATCAAAATGTCATCAAAAACTCGACCGGCGCTCCTCGCCGATAGATCCTCTCGGGCTCGATCGATACCGGTTTTCAGATCTACCTTCCGTGATCGCCGAAGGTTTCAACCGATCTGTCCGGTTTTCGCATCGATTGCGTGGAGATAATCCGGATGCCGAAATAAAAAGACGGCGGTCCGAACGATCTTTGCTTTCCCAGTAGTTGCCGCCCCGCTGACCAGTGATCCCGGCGAATCTCGCGAAGGCCGCAGGAGCCCCTTGGGTGTGGCTAAACGGATGGATCCACAATTCCTTGCCATTTGTGGCATCGACTGCGACCAGTGAGCCATTCTTAGCCGCGAAATAGGCCATGTTGTCAACGACTAGCGGGCTGAATGTGTAGTTGAGATCGTCGCCTGTATTGTATTTCCAGGCAATCTGCAGTTTGTCGACGTTCTCGCGGTTATCTGACTTAGAGCGAATAGTGGGAGCTGTCGGGCCCGCCAAGATAATCATTCCACGTGGTTCGGGTTTGCTGGGCCGGCGAAGTTAGCGGCCAACAACATGAGCACCGGAGTGCCGAGCGACAAGAAGCGGGGGCGCAATGACATTCAGTTCCTTCGTATGAATTGGACGAAGCCAGTTACGACGGTCGCAACACGGCCGTCCGTCATTGCGTATGATACAGCAGATCATGCACACTGCGCAGTGCGAACTTTCGAAGGCAAAACGGATTTCCGAAAAGCCGAAGTTAGCACGTGACAGATGAAAGGAGGCGAGGGTCGCTGTAGACGCCCCGCCTCCTTTCCGTCCGAATCGCTGTTCGGAATTACTTCTTGTTCTCTCGGAGCATCAACTGGCTCTGTGGACCTTCCTTCACCGCGTAATCGTCGGGGGTTGAAACAGGTTTGGTGCTGGCTCGCTGCGCTGAATCTCCGTCAACTTGTAGATCGTCTCGCCCAGCCGCGGATCGCTACTCTTGCTCATTACCAGCACTTTTAGCTCAGGTGAATACCAGGTTTCTGTTGTGATGATGATCGGCTGCTCGTTCCCGACTTGCCTGGCAGGGATTGTGCGGGTGTACTTTGTGCCCTGGGCCGAGACACCTTCCATCATCTGAGTGCCTAGATCAGCTTTGGAGACGTTGGGATCTGGAGTCGCAGGCGCGATCTTTGTAGTGAATTCTTTGTGAAACGCCACGCCTGGCGTGCCGCCCCCTAAGGCAGAGTAGAACACCGTTCTGTTCGGAGCCAGCGGCGGCGGCATGGTACCAACAAGAGTATTGCCTGACGGCAGGCTCATCTTGATAGCCGTTTTCGATTGCGCGTCTAAAGTCCAATGGACCTGGGCGACCGGGTCATCGATCATAACTACGTGGGCGCTCTCGCCTTTGTCGCCCTCGAGACTTGGAAGCGCTTCGTCGCGCCTCATTCGGCCCTGAGCGTCCCGAGCGACGCTGCCCGTCGAACTCTCGTCGATGCGGTTTCCGTCCGCAAGCACCTGAATTCTCTCCGTCACTACCTGGGCAGAGTAAGGCGCGCCCGTCACTGTACCCATCGGCCCGGCCAGCATCGTAGTGATGCCCATCGGGCCAGCAGGGGCCGCATCGCCCATGCGAATGACCATCTTTCCTTCAGTGGTAGCACTCGTTTGTGCGATCGCCCATTCTCCACACAACAACAAAACAAGGACAAATTTAGCCATATTTATCTCCTTCGCTGATTTTTTGAAGCTCAGAACTGCCTATTCACGCGAACGGCGCGTGGAATACCGTCTTGTCCGACCAGTAGATCGGCTTCGACTCTGGCGTTTTTGGACATTGGCGGGACTGAAATGCCCAAGTGGCTTAGTTCTGCCTCGGGAACCTGTACCCGCACAATCACTGGATGCTCGAGTGGAACATCACTCTGGCCGTAGGGGAGAAGGACAAACTGCGCGTCGGCATATCCGCCTACGCTCTCGGTTCACGCGAGGCATGTTCATGGCCCGCGAGGAGGAAGTACAGCCCTACGACCACCGCAACAGAAGCGGCGATCTCTATAACGTATTCGCGAAGGCGATTCCGGCGGAACCTTTTGCGGAAAGCCACACGCAGTCGCGCCTCCTGCATCTCAGTTCCGGATTCGAGATCGCTCTTCCTGATTGCCCTAAAAAGCTCGGTCAGTTCGTCTTCCGTCATGCCGGGCACCTTTCCCTGTCTCGCAACCTTGCGCGAAGAATGGTTCGCGCCCGGTTCAATCTCGATTTAACAGTTCCCAATGCGCAGCCTAGTTGGTCGGAAGCTCGCGCAAGGTCGAGCCCTTCTATTTCGCAGAGCACGATCACTTCCCGGTACCGCGAAGGAAGCCGCAAGATGGCTAGCTTCAATGCCATGAGTTCCTGTTCCCTGCTGATACTTTCGAAGACTTCTGGTCTTGCTGCGGCTTCTGGAATAAGGTCCAGGTTGCACGTCCTGCGCGTCAGGCGAAGGCGCTTTCGGAGTTGATTGCGAGCCATGCCGATCAGGAAAGCCCTGCAGATCGCCCAAGGCACCCGAATAGTTTGTTTCTTTCGAAAGTATCGCCAGAAAGATGTCCTGGGTCACTTCTTCAGCCATCTCTTTGCTCCCGCACATGTGCATCAGAAAACGAAAGACCGGGGCCTGGTGGCGATGGAAGAGCGTGATGAATGCAGTCTCATCCCCATGCTTCGCGAGCGTGAGGAGGTGATGGTCGTTCGCGGGTTCCTCATCTATTTTCCTCGGCCTCATCGAGAATGCTTTCGACAAGTATTACCCGCGACGAGCGCAAAAGTTCCGGAAAGTTATGGCTGAAATTCAAAGCATCTGAATCCGGCAAAACCGGCCGCGTTCGATAGCCAACACCGATGCTAAGATGGCATGGTAAGTCGCTACGCGTACGCCATCAAAGCTTCAGCCTGCCGAAGTGAAAGAGATTGTGCAAGGCTGGGTTGACGAGCTCTCAGGAGAGAAGATTGTCGCGGTAGCGCCTCTCGTGCAAACACTCGCCGATCTTCTGTCGACCTATGAAACTCCGCAAAGGCATGGTGTACCAGAGGCAGTCTCCGATGCACGGCCCGAGAAAACCGGAATCAGAGTAGGCAGATTTGGAGATCCTGCAGCAGAATCTTTCAGCAGCTTTAGAACTCAATGATCCTCAGGCAATCAAGGATCTGATCTCGAAGTGCCTTGACGTGGTTCGCGTGGAGATGTCCAACCCGCCGCTTGTGACGCTTCCGCCAGTGACGCCGGCTACACTCGACGCCGAAACCGGATTGCCTGGACGACTACAGTTCGAAAGAACGGTCGGGGACTCGATTGCCGAAGGTAGAGATTTCGTCACAGCTCTCTTTGTGTCGGAGCGATTGCCGCTCATCAACAAGCGCTTCGGTCGTGCTGCGGGCGACCGAGTGCTGCTGTATGTGGCCAGTATCTTCCTCAGGAACTACCGGACCCAAACTTCTTATCCCGGTGGAGCGGTTCGGCATTTTCGAGCATCATCAACTCCGAAAACTCGGAAAAGATGGAAGGTCAGATTCGGGCCATCGAACAAGCCTCTATCGGCCAACATCGATGTCGGCAATCGGTCGGTGATGTTAACTATTAGTTGCGCCTGCATCATGGAGCAAATTAGCGCTAAGACTTCGCCAGAAGCGCTGTTCTCAAGAATGGATGACTTTGTGGCGGCACGGTCCGGCAGTTAACTCCAGGCCCGCGAGTTTCAGGCCGCTGGGCCTTCAATTTCAAACGCCAGCTTGCCGCTCTCTTCGAGAATATTCCCCAGCCATTGCGGCCGTCCGTTCAGACTGCCCCGAAAGAGAGCGTTACAGCTTTCGCCCAGAATTAGTACATCTCCGATGCCGAGGTCGAGAAGAGTTTCGGCCTTAACAGTTCCCCCGGCTACCTGGACGTTGAAGTCGATCTCAGCATTCTGAAGCAGACCACCCATATGAAGCTGATCGCTTTCCGTTGCCTCGGTGCGCCGAATCTGTTCGAGTTGATCAAATTTGTTGCGGAGTCTTTTGATGAAGAGCGCGGGAAGAGCTAAATTCATTAAACCCGTTGTCCCGCCGACCCTCACCTCGATGGCGATGACAATCATGGCCTCGGACGCACCTTGCGCGTAATTGAGCTGAGTCTCGCTCGCAAGCGAAGCGACGGCGAAGTTCACCTCAGCGACGCTGCTCCAGGCTTCCTGCAACTCTCGAAGAATTACGCTCAAGATCGTTTTGAACAGCCTTTTTTCGATGTCCGTGATTTTCCGCTGTACCGAAATGAAGGATTGCTCCTTGCTGCCGAGAAGGATTTCGACGAACCGGAAGGCCAGGCTGGGGTTGATGTCCAGGATGGCAGTTCCATCGTATGGATAAAGACTGATATAGGCTAGACAGGCGGGCGACGACAATCCTTCGACGAACTCGCCGTACGAGATCTGCTCGAGGCTGACCAGGCTGAGCATCACATAGGAACGCAGGTAAGCGGAGAGGTTCGACGTGAGGTTGCGGGTAAAAGTCTCGTGTACGAGATGAAGAGAGCGGAGCTGAGACTTGGGAATCCGGTCCAGCTTCCGGATGTCGAAGGCCTGCACTTCGCCGGGTTGTGCGTGAACCATGGACGAGTTCCCAGAGGCTGCGTCAGTTTCTGGCTGTATTGGTGGTCGTTTCATTTCTAAAGTGCCCGCAGTTCCCGCCTAATTGCTGTAAAGGGAAATGCGCTGGCTTTGGGTTACGATCTGCTTCACTCTAAATCCGTAGTTACCTTTGACCACGACGAGTTCTCCGCGGGCGACAATCACTCCGTCAACGAGCAACTCCATGAGGTCTGAGGTGTCCTTCGCAAGGGAAATCACGGAACCGGCTCGCGCTTGCAATACTTTATTGAGCTCCAATCTGGCGCTGCCGAGCGATACCGAAACCGGCAACGAAAGACTTGCGATGCGCCGGAAATCGGAGGTCGCGACGTTCTTCGAATTCGACACCGCGAGTGCGTTCTCAGCTTTGCGCTGGAGCGCGGGTTCCAAAACCTTCAGCGCCTTCTTCTCGACGGCGACAACGATTGGAGATCGATCCTTATCGATGAATTCCAGATCGCAGATGAAGAACGAGACTGGTTCAAAATCAGCCGCAGAGGAAGTTTCGGCCGTTCCGCAGCGAACAGCAGTCGGAAGTTCGGCGCTTATTGAAGCGGCGGCCTTTTGCTGCGCCTCTTTGACGAGTTCGAGATATGTGGACCGCAGACCGTCGGGCGTACCATCGCCCGAGGATGTGCCGAGTTCCGTCCAGGTGGCTTCCTCGGCGCCGATCCAGATTTCGAATTCACTCTCGCCAGAAAGGACCTGTTTCAACCAAAGCGCCGAGGCGGTTTGGGGAATAGAAACTGTGTCCGTCCTCGAGAACTTCAAATCAGGTTGCTGGCCCGTGACCGTTTCAATGGCCCGACTGAACTCGGTAAGCCAAACATTCAGAAATCTATCGAGTGCCGGGTGATTAGAGTTCATGGGAGGCCAGCCTCCTGATCTTGGGAACAGGTCCGCCGGTCGACTCGGCGAGAGAGCTCTTCTTAGCTTGGGACGAAGTCAATCTTCTGTTCACGTCCGCTATCCGGACTGCCAGCTTGTCATTTACCGCGAGGATTTCGGCGTTGCCAATGAGAACGTCGGCGGCGAAAAGGTCGATGTTCTCTCCTACCGGTCTGTGGAACGGAAGCACGTCTCCGACCTCCAGGCGCAGCAACTCCCGCATGGAAATCGTGCCTCTGTCCAACTCTGCCAGCACAGTTAACTTTACGTTTTCAATCTCACGATATTCGGCGAGAACCGCCTTGGCAGTGACGTCGCCGGCCGATTCCTTTTGTTCGGAGTCGCCATCATGGGTAGTTGGATCGATCATGGGACGTCTTTTCTCAGGCTCTTCTTTCAACGGCAGCGCTTCGGGATATTTGTCCAGACACAGAGAAGTGGGTCTAAACCGGATTAAATCGCCAGTTTTTTCTGGGGGTCTCAGAAATTCCCACCCCACCTGCGGAAGCAAGCTCTCCCGCAAATCTCCCAGGTGTCGGCGCACGCGATTTCCCGGCTAAGCAGGGGACAATGTAGCAATGGCCAAGGAGAGGACTGTCGGAGGTGCGGGGTCCTCCGCCCATCCATTATTCAGCCCTCAAGCCAGTGAACTGGCTAGGCTTGTCAAAGAGTTTGACTGGTCGCAGACCCCACTCGGTGCAATCGAGACTTGGCCCCAGAGCCTCCGTACAGTCGTTAACATCCTGCTCACCTCGCGCTACCCGATGTGGATGGGATGGGGAAAAGACCTTACGTTCCTTTACAATGACGCGTACAGGCCCACACTCGGCCTCAAGCACCCCTGGGCGCTGGGAAGCCCCGCATCGAAGGTTTGGGCCGAAATCTGGCGCGATATAGGGCCGCGAATCGAGTCAGTTCTATCGTCCGGTCAAGCCACCTACGACGAGGGATTGCAGCTTTTTCTTGAGCGAAGCGGATTCCCGGAGGAGACCTATCACACTTTCTCCTACAGCCCTGTTCAGGACGATCAGGGCCAATTGAGCGGAATGTTGTGCGTCGTCACGGAAGACACTGATCGAGTCATTAGTGAGCGCCGAATGACGACCTTGCAGCTTCTATCAGGCGCACTAGCATCCTCGAATTCCGAAGCCGAGGTCCTGGCCGCCGCTGAACAGCAACTGGCTCGCAATCCGTATGATCTTCCGTTTACCATCACGTACTTATTTGGCCGTGAAGGAGGAGCCCGCCTTGCGTTTAGCACCGGAGTGGGTACCGGCGAAGGGACCGTGTCGCCACCCTTTATCGAGCCCGGCATGGACCTTCCGTGGCCCGCCAGCCGAGATTTTTCTCGGCCATAAAACCCTCGTCATCAGAGACTTAAGCGATTACGAACAATCCCGGCAGCTACCATCGGGCGCATGGGACAAGGCTCCCGGTCAGGCACTGGTCGTTCCAATCAGGCAGGCTCACGAGACACCCGCTGGCTTCCTTGCCGTCGGGCTTAACCCATATCGGCGGCTAGATCCCGGCTACTCGGGGTTCGTGGAGTTGATCGCTGGACAACTTGCCGCCGCTTTGTCGAATGCTCGGGCTTATGAAGAGGAGCGTCGCCGGGCGGAAGCGCTCGCCGAGATCGATCGAGCAAAGACCGTGTTCTTCTCGAACGTTAGCCACGAGTTCCGAACCCCGCTGACACTGATGCTGGGTCCTGTAGAGGAGTTGTTGTCCAAAGCTGAGACGGAGTTGCCCAAGGCTTACCGTGAAACGCTGAGTCTCGTCTATCGGAGCGGCCTTCGATTGCAGCGTCTTGTAAACACGCTGCTTGACTTTTCTCGGATCGAGGCCGGACGAACTCAGGCCTCATATGGTCCGAGCGATCTTGCAAAGCTCACCGCGGAACTCGCCTCTCCGTTCCGCTCCGCGATGGAACGCGCCGGGTTGCAATACATCGTTGATTGCGAGCCATTCTCTGAACCGGTCTACGTTGATCGCGAGATGTGGGAAAAGATCGTTTTGAATCTGGTTTCGAACGCCTTCAAATACACACATCACGGATCCGTGGTGGTGAGACTGTTCGAACACGATGGATTCGCGGAACTCTCAGTGGCGGACACCGGGATTGGAATCCCGCAGCCGGAACTCCCTCTTATCTTCGAGCGCTTTCACCGAGTAGAGGGAGCGAGAGGCCGCACTCAGGAGGGCACCGGGATTGGCCTTGCTCTCGTTCGGGAGTTGGTTCACTTGCATGGCGGGTCTGTCACGGCGACGAGCGAGGCTGGCCTTGGATCGAAGTTCACGGTCTCCATCCCTCTCGGTGTCGCGCACTTGCCTGCGGATCGAGTGCAAGGACAGCGAACCTTAAGTTCTACCGCGTCTCACGCCGACGCGTTCTTAGAAGAGGCCCTCCGGTGGCTGCCTGACAAGCCCCATCCGAGAACCGGAAGAATCGGCTGGCAACCCTTCGCAGGATGGACGCGCAGATGAAAGTCGAGCGGCACGCAGCAGAATTCTGGTAGCCGACGACAACGCCGACATGCGGGAGTACGTCGCGCGCCTGCTCGATGGGCGCTACGACGTTATAACCGCCAGCAGGGGAGACGAGGCCTTCGCGCTGGCTATGGCGAATCCTCCGGATCTGGTTCTTAACAGATGTGATGATGCCCGGACTCGATGGATTTGGCTTGCTCCGTGAGCTCCGCAAACACGACCAGACGAAAACTCTCCCCATCATTCTGCTATCAGCGCGCGCTGGCGAGGAGGCAGTCGATTGAGGGGTTGGATGCGGGTGCCGACGACTACATCGCCAAACCTTTCACGGCGCGTGAGCTTTCGGCCCGTGTTGATGCCCATATTTCCTTGGCGCACATGAGAAGAGAGGCCGATCAAGCCCGCCGCCTCAGCGAGGCAAGACTCGGCCTGGCACTTGAAGGCGCCGGGAATTCTGAGCTGGGAATGGGACACAGGAAAGAGATGAACTCTCGACCAGCGGCGGTCTTCAAAGCATCTTCGGCTCCGAACTGCGCAGCATCGAGGACGCGCTTCGATTGATTAATCCGGAAGACGAACCAGAACATCGGGCAAAGCTGGAACGAGTGCGCCAGGCGGGTGGTTCATACAACTCCGAGTACCGGATTCGTCGACCCGACACGGGCTTAACCGCCTGGCTCGAAGAGCGAGGTATTGGTATCCGTGATGAGAGCGGAGAGGTACGCCGCATTCTGGGTGTTGTCGTCGACGCAACCGAGCGAAAACTCGCCGAAGAGGAACTGCGGCGCAAAAATGATGAGCTTACACAAGCCAACAAAGAACTGGAGGAGTTCGCGTACGTCGCCAGTCACGACCTTCAAGAGCCATTGCGAATGATTAATATCTACTCGCAACTGCTGCTCCGCCGCGACGGTTTGCGGGACGACGCGACTGCTGCGCAATATGCGGATTTCGTTCACAAGGGGGTCGGCAGGATGGAGGAGCTCATCAGCGACCTGCTCGTGTACTCACGTGTGATCCACTCTGACCAGGAGGAACCGCAAACAGCAAGCCTCGACCAATGTTTGAACGACGCGATCGCGGTCATGCAGGTGCGAATCGAGGAAACGGAAGCGATAACCGTTTGTGAACCGCTACCGAGAGTTGTAGGCGATGAGAAGCAACTTGCGTTAGTATTTCAGAATCTGTTGTCGAATGCTTTGAAGTACCGCAAGGAGGACGTGAAGCCAAGAATTCGTATTTGGACGGAAACTCACGCGGGCGAGAGTCTGGTGAATGTCCAGGACAATGGAATCGGCTTTTCGCCCGGACACTCTGAGCGTATCTTCGGATTGTTTAAGCGCCTACACAAAGACGCTTATCCCGGAACGGGATTAGGATTGGCCATCTGCAGGCGAATCATCGAGCGCTACGGAGGAAGAATCTGGGGTACAAGCGAAGGAGAAGGTCTGGGAGCTACGTTTACGTTTAGCCTGCCTACGGCCGATTCATGAGCAATCCTCTTCGCGTTCTGCTCGCCGAAGACAATCCGGGTGACGTGATGCTGGTGCGTGATGCACTGCAACAGCAGTACCCGGATTGCGAACTGGTCGTCGTGGATGACGGCGACAAGATACGAGCTTTCCTTGACGCACGGGCAGAGCACGGCCCCGGACCAGACGTTCTTTTACTCGATCTGAATCTGCCGCGGGTGGAGGGCCCTGATATGTTTCGGCTCCTAAGGGAACACCCTTGCTGCTCGGATGTCCCACTCATTGTGATTACGTCATCAGACTCACCGCGAGACCGTGCGTGGACAGAGGAATTCCGGGTCGCACATTACTTCCGAAAACCTTCCAACTATGACGCGTACATGGAATTGGGAACGCTCGTCCGTTCAGCCGTAGCAAACAGCGGATGTAAGACGTAAGTCGACTTCAGTCTCTTTTACTTGGAACTGCAAACGCTCGGGTGCTTGCGAACGGGCAAAGTGAAGTAGAACGTAGACCCAACACCGAGCTCGGATTGCACCCAGATGCGACCGCCATGGCGCTCGACGATCTTCTGGCATAATGCCAAACCCAAGCCGGTGCCGGAGGATTTCGCCGGATCTAGCCGCTGGAAAATGACGAAGATCTTGGCATAGTCTCGGGAATCGATACCGGCGCCATTATCCGTAACTTCGAAGGTCCACTCTTCTTCACCCCGTTACTGCCCTGATAGTGATGAGAGGTGGCGTGTCCGGCTTCCGGTACTTGATAGCGTTTGAAACAAGATTGAAAACAAGCTGGGTCAGCGCTGCGCGATGACCCTCAACAACGGGCAGGACGCCGGCGACCGACACATTGGCGCCTGTTTCCTGCATCAGCAAGGACAGATCTTCAAGGCTGTCACTTACGACCGCCGGACAAGTCGACCAGGTCTCGGTGAACATCTTCGCCCTCCATGACTCGCGAGTAAGCCAGGAGATCCCGAATCAGCGCACTCATCCGTTGAGATCCGTCGACAATGAACTGCAGGAATTCGTTTGCAGTCGGCGTCGAATTCAACGGAGCGCCTCGCCAAGAGCTGGGCGTAGGAAGAGATCGCACGCAGCGGTTCCTGAAGATCGTGACTTATGGCATGGGCGAAGTGCTGCAGATCTGCGTTGGAGCGAGCCAGTTCGCGGGCCTGTCGCTTCAACTCTGTTTCCGCTTCTATACGGGCCGTAATGTCGACGTAAATGCTTAGGATTCCACTGACAGCCCCGGTTTTATCGTGGAGAGGAGCTGTCGAGACACTGAGATCCAACCACTTTCCGTCTTTTCGCTTCCGACGGATTTCCCGACCTGTGAATCCCTGCCCGGCCAGGTCCTGCGCACGCATCGCCCGGTGTTCTTCCTGTCTTTCGGACGGGATAAATGGAAGCGGACCGCCCAGAACCTCAGCCGCAGTCCAACCGAAGGCGCGTTCAGCGGCTTGATTCCAAACCAAGATTTCTCCCGAAGCGGCAAGGACAATGATCGGCAAGGGCGAAGACGATACGAGCGCTTCCCGCATTTCGTCGGGCTGTAACAAGTCCTGGACCGTGTTGGATCTCTCGGTCATATATGTAATAGGAATAAAGCCCTTACGGCCTTCTCCAGCTAATTGATCGGCTCAAACTGACCGTTGTCGCCGCACATCGTTACCTCGCCCGAGTTGATGTCGAACACCCAGCCACGAATCTCAAGGTGGCCACGAGCCATCTGTCCTGCCACGGACGGGTGAGTCTTCAAGATGGCTGATCTGCAGAAGAACATTCTGCTCCACTAAATGAGAGAGGAATCTTGGCCCATTTTCTCTTGTGCAGATTGCATTAGTAACGCTGATGGCAGCCTCCGCGCTGGTTAACCATCGTTTCACTGTTGGAAGGTTATCAAGGGATTCCGGGCGAAGCAAGCTCTTCATCGCACCGCAATCGCTATGGCCACAAACAACAATCTGACTGACCTCTAAGGCACTTACGGCATATTCGATTACGGCCGAAACGCCTCCCAACATACCGCCGTAGGCCGGGACGACGTTTCCTATGTTGCGGGACACGAAGATATCGCCTGGTCCGGATCCGGTGAGAAGTTCAGGATCGAGCCGCGAATCGGCGCAGGTGACGAAGAGCGTATGTGGTTTCTGGCCGTCGCGTGTAATCTGAGCATATAACTCACGACGCGACGGGAACTCTTTTTCGCGGAACCGGCGAACGCCGGTCAGAAGTCGCTCGAGCGCCGCTTGAGGAGCGGGGGTTGTGGCCATGGGACTAGCGTACTTTACCACCACCGGGTCAGAGCAACTCCGGGCAAATATCACGGGACCGCTCCACTCGAAGGGCGACAGCCTTACTCTACTCTTGAGGTTAGATGCGCGACGCGCCGACGCAACCTACTCTAGACCTGATTGGCAATACGCCGCTTGTGCGGCTTACGGGCTTCGACACAGGCCCTTGTGAAGTTTTTCTGAAGCTCGAGAGCCAGAACCCGGGAGGCTCAATCAAGGACCGAGTCGCGGTTTCGATGATTGAAATCGCAGAACGGAGCGGAGCGCTTCGAGAAGGCGGCACGATCGTGGAGGCGACGGCCGGAAATACGGGTATCGGGCTCGCGCTTGTTGCCGCGGTCAAAGGCTATAAACTTATCCTCGTCATCCCGGATAAGATGTCGTCCGAAAAGATTGCGCATGCACGTGCTTTGGGCGCCGAGATTAACCTCACGCGCTCCGATGTCGGCCCGGGCGATCCGGCCTATTACCAGGACATGGCGGCTAGAATCGCCCGCGAGACTCCCGGTTCTTACCACGTGAACCAATTCGGCAACAGCGCCAATCCGCTGGCACATGAGACGACCACCGGGCCTGAAATCTGGCATCAGATGAGTCATCGCGTGGATTCGATCGTGTGCGGAGTTGGTTCAGGTGGAACGCTGACCGGTCTTGGCCGTTTCTTTGAAAGAGTGTCACCCGAGACCGAGATGATCCTTGCCGACCCGGTTGGTTCTGCTCTGGCCGACATCGTGCTGACCGGAACTCACGGTCCATCCGGGAGCTACGCCGTTGAAGGGATCGGCGGAAGCTGCGTACCACCGATTGCGGAAGTTTCCCGGGTTAAAACCGCGATCAGTATCAGTGACTCCGAAAGCTTCCTCACCGGACGCGAACTCCTGAAGCGAACCGGGATCTTCGGCGGGCCGTCATCGGGAACGCTGCTCGCCGCCACACTGCGCTATTGCCAATCCCAGACAAAGCCCAAACGTGTCGTGACTTTCGTGTGCGACACAGGAGCGCGCTATCTCTCCAAGATGTACAACATCTACTGGATGCTGGACCAAGGCTACCTTGAACGAGAATCGAGTGGCACTCTCCGGGAGTTGATCACAAGACGTTACGAGGAAGGCGGTGTGATTACCGTCAGTCCGGAGGATACGCTTCTGAGTGCCTCCCAGCGGATGAGGATGGCGGATATCTCCCAGGTGCCCGTTATGGAGAAAGATCGCTGTGTCGGAGTACTCGATGAATCCGATCTGCTCCTTGCTGTTCATGACGATCCCGCCAAGTTCCACTCGCCCGTTCGCAACGCGATGACCAGCCGGCTGGAGACTGTTTCCCCTGAGACCCGTGTCGAAGCTGTCTACGACATTCTGGGCCGCGGCCTGGTAGCTCTTGTCACAGAAGGCGATACTTTCCTCGGCCTGATTACCCGCTCCGATCTGTTGAGCCATCTTCGGAGAAAGCTTCGCTAGACACCTTTATGCCTCATCAATTTGGAACACGCGCCATCCATGCCGGTCAGAAACCCGAGGAATCGACCGGTGCGATCATGACGCCGATCTACGCCACGTCTACCTACGTGCAAACAAGCCCTGGTGTACACAAAGGCTTCGAGTATTCCCGATCGCAAAATCCTACTCGTTTCGCTTATGAGCGCTGCGTTGCCGATCTGGAAGGTGGGTCTCGCGGCTTTGCCTTTGCGTCAGGGCTCGCTGCGATGTCCACGGTCCTGGAACTTCTCGATACCGGCGCTCATGTAATCGCAAGTGACGATCTTTATGGTGGAACTTACCGGCTATTCGAACGCGTGCGGAAACGCTCCTCGGGTCTTCAATTCAGCTTCATCGACATGTCTGATCCGGATTCGGTGCGCCGTGCCGTCCGGCCGGAAACACGGATGATCTGGGTAGAGACCCCGTCGAATCCCCTGCTGAAGATCGTGGATCTCCAGGCCGTCGGAAGTATCGCCAAGGAGCGTGGGATCCTCGCAGTCGCAGACAACACATTCGCCAGTCCGTATCTGCAGCGCCCGCTCGAGTTTGGCTTCGACATCGTGATTCATTCCGCTACGAAATACATCAACGGGCACTCCGACGTTGTTGGAGGACTGGCGATCGTATCGGACTCCGCTCTGGGAGAGCGGTTAGCCTACCTTCAGAACGCAATCGGGGCCATCGCCGGGCCTTTCGACTCGTTTCTCGCACTTCGTGGAGTCAAAACTCTGCATTTGAGAATGCAGCGCCATTGCGAAAATGCCCAGGCGCTCGCGGAATGGCTGGAGAAGCATCCTGCTGTCGCCCGAGTGATCTACCCGGGCTTGGACTCGCACCCGCAACACTCGCTGGCGCAGAAACAGATGAAGGCGTTCGGCGGAATGATCACGGCGGTTCTGAAAGGTGATCTGGCGAAAACGCGTCGAATGCTGGAACGATGCAAAGTGTTCGCGCTTGCGGAGAGCCTCGGAGGCGTAGAAAGCCTGATCGAACATCCGGCTATCATGACCCACGCGTCCGTCCCGGCGGAACAACGTGAGCTCGCCGGTATATCCGACTGCCTGATCCGGCTCTCCGTAGGCATCGAAGACTACGAAGATCTCAGGGCGGATCTGGATCAGGCCCTAGCAGCATAGCAGTCAGGCTCCGAATCCCAAACATTTCTCGGTCAAATGTTTGGGATAATCATGGGGTGACCGAGCCCACCATTTTCTGCCCGCAATGTAAAGCGCAGGTCAAGTTGACTGAATCTCTGGCCGCGCCACTCGTTGAAGCGACCCGCCGGGATTACGAGCGTCGAATCGCTCAAATTAACTCCGAAGTCTCCAAGAGAGAAGACGCTCTGAAACAACAGGAGCAGGCTCTCGCTAAGGCGAAGGTGGAATGGAGGGCGGCCGAACAGGAGCGTTTTCGAGCGGAGCGGGAGCGGATATCGGAGGAAGAGGCTCGGAGAGCTGAAATGAAGTGCCAAACCGATTTGGCACAGCGTCAAAGCGAGATACTCCATCTTCACTCGATTCTCAAGACCCGCGATGAGAAATTGGCCGATGCGCAACGAGCTCAGGCGCTCTACATCCAGAAGGAGCGCCTGCTCGAAGACCAGCGCCGTGAGTTGGAACTGACGGTCGAAAGACGAGTAACCGAGAGCCTCTCGGCCGTGCGGTCGCAAGTTCGAGCGGAAGTAGAAGAGACACTCAAACTGAAGGTCCTGGAAAAAGAGCAGACAATCTCTTCCATGCAAAAGCAGATTGAGCTGCTGAAGCGAAAAGCTGAACAAGGTTCACAGCAATTGCAAGGTGAGGTCCAGGAACTGGAACTTGAAACGCTGCTGGCATCAAAGTTCCCACTGGACAGTATCATCCCTGTACGGAAAGGCGAAGGAGGAGGAGACGTTATTCAGCGAGTCTCCGCAACCCCCGGCCAATCTTGCGGAGCGATTCTCTGGGAGACCAAACGCACGAAAAACTGGACGGACGGCTGGCTGCCGAAGCTGCGCGAAGATCAACGAAATTGTAAGGCTGAGTTGGCTGTGATCGTCAGCCATGCGCTGCCCAAAGGCGTGGAATCGTTCGAATGGATGGACGGAGTCTGGGTCACTCATCCCCGCACCATGATCCCGCTCGCGACCGTTCTTCGCCAGGGCCTTGTAGAAGTCGATTCGGCGCGGAAAGCCTCCGAAGGGCAGCAAACAAAGGCAGAGATGGTCTATCAATACTTAGCCGGGCCTCGGTTCCGGCAGCGTATTCAGGCCATCGTGGAGGCGTTTACCTGCATGCAAGAGGATCTCGAGAAAGAGAAACGTGCCACTTTGAAGTCATGGGCGAAACGCGATGAACAGATTGCGCGAGTGATGCACTCCACCGTCGGCATGTATGGCGATCTCCAGGGAATTGCCGGCAAGACAATCGGGGAGATAGAAGGTCTGGAACTCGAGGAATTCGAGCTCACGAGTGAAACGGGGCCTGCGATTCAGCGGATCGCTTAAGGGATTCAGGCGATAGGCTTGGTTGAGTATGCGTCCGGCCACGTCTCTCCTTCTGCTTGCAGCGTTAGCCATCGTTCCCGATACGGTCCGGGCTCAAGCCCAGAGCTCCGTCGAGCGTTGGGGTGTTTGGGAGACCTCGCTCAAAGGTCCTGAAACGGGAAATCCGTTCCTTGAAGTGAAGTTTGGCGCTTCCTTTCGACTGAATCACCGTACCGTTGACGTGGAAGGTTTTTACGACGGCTCCGGCGTTTACCGTGTACGTTTCATGCCCGATTCGCCCGGTGAATGGTCGTACGTGACCAAGAGCAACCGGCAAGAACTGGATGGCAAATCGGGCAAGTTTTTGTGCGTGCCGAATTCACAGTCGAACCATGGTCCCGTAAGAGTTCGAAATACCTACCATTTCGGCTACGAGGACGGCACACCCTTCCATCCGTTCGGTACAACTTCATATGCCTGGGCCCATCAAGGCGACAAGCTCGAAGAACAAACGCTGCAGACGCTTCGCGGCAGTCCATTCAACAAAATGCGGATGTGTGTCTTTCCGAAGAGCTACGTGTACAACACGAATGAACCTGAGTTCTATCCGTTCCCGCGGGATGCATCAGGAAGGAATGATTTCACTCACTTCAATCCTGAGTTCTTTCGCCACTTCGAAGCCCGCGTCCGCGATCTCATGAACATTGGCGTTGAGGCCGACCTGATTCTGTTCCATCCGTACGATCGCTGGGGGTATCAATCGATGCCGGCTGAGGTGGACGATCGCTATCTCCACTATCTGGTCGCGCGCCTTGCGGCGTTTCGCAACGTTTGGTGGTCGATGGCAAACGAATGGGACTTCATGAAAGCGAAGAAGCTCTCCGACTTCGACCGCTTCTTCCATATCGTTCAGGAGACAGATCCCTACGGACACCTTCGCTCGATTCACAATGGAGCGATCTTGTATGACCACTCGAAGCCCTGGGTCACACACGCCAGCATCCAGGGAGACGACTTCAGCAAAGATCCGGTATACCTCAACGACTACAAGAAACCCGTCGTATGGGATGAATGCAAGTACGAAGGCAATATACAGCGGCGCTGGGGAAACATTTCGGCAGAAGAAATGACCAGAAGGTTCTGGCGCGGGATCACCGATGGCACTTATGTGGGCCACGGAGAGACCTATCTGGATCCGGCCGACGTCCTGTGGTGGTCGAAAGGCGGCGTTCTCCACGGTCAAAGCCCTCAGCGAATAGCGTTCCTGCGTCGCTTGATGGAGACGCATGCGGCCGACGGTCTCTTCCCTCTTCCGAATCAGAAATACGCGGCCGCATCCACTCGCGATGGCAAATTCTACCTGTACTACTTCGATCTCAATCAGCCCGCCGAGATGGATTTCGAATTACCGAAGAGGAAATTCAGGGCTGAGATCCTCGATCCATGGACCATGACAAGTACGCCGGTTCCGGGCGAGTACGGCGGGAACTTCACGCTCAAACTGCCGGGCAAGCCATATCAGGCGGTGAGCTTCGAGAAGGTGCAGTAGCACAGGCGTACCCTATTGCTTCTGGGAAAATCGGTCGGACGCTCGCTCCAGCAACGCCACAGCTCGCTCGGGCCCGCTCGTTCCTGTCACCTTATCCTGCTTCCCTGAATTCTTGTTGTAAAGAGCAATGAACTCGGTGATCTGCTCGGTAAGAGTCGACCGCAAATTGGAGATCGAGGTGACATCTTCGTATTCGTAGGAGCGCTTCGAAACGGCCACCAATCGGTCGTTTTTGGTCTCCTCGCCGTCCTCTGTTTGGACGACTTCCAATACGCCAATCAGTCGAACGGTGAGCAGACAGCCGACGTGCGCCGGCTCGTCCATAAGAACGAGAACGTCCAGAGGATCTCCGTCCTCGGCGATTGTGGATGGAATGAATCCGAAGTCAAAAGGAAAGCTGAACCCTTCCGGCAGCAAATTGGAGAGCGAAAAAAGTCCCGAGTCGTGCTCGTATTTGAATTTGTTTCTTCTGCCCTTCGGGGTTTCAATGATGGCCTTACACTCGCATTTCTTCTTATCCAGATCATGCGATAGCCGGCTGATGTCATTCATAAGTGCGCCTGCTCCAGCCTAAACCCTTCGGGCAACGTTCAACGTGGGATTCAGATCGAGATAATTAAGGCAATTGCGATGAGTCACGACCTGATCGTCTTGTTCGAACACCCCGAATGGCAGAAGCCATTGTTTGCCGCCCTGGAACGTCGAGGTGTCCGATTTGGAAGATTTGATCTGAAGCACGGGTCCTTTGACCCCGATCGCGTGCCTGAAGCGCCTCTCTATTTCAATCAAGCGAGCCCCAGCGCTTATGTCAGGGGAAATGTTCGAGCCGTTCCTTTTGCTCTTTCGCTCATGCGTTCACTCGAGCTCGGTGGCGCACGTGTGCTCAATGGCTCGCGAGCTTTCGCGCTCGAGTTGAGCAAGAGCACGCAAGCGGCACTGATGCGCCAGCTTGATATCTCTCACCCGCAAACGATCGCTTTTAACGATGTGTCGGCGGCGATCGCGGAATGGGGCGACCGCTGGCCCGCTCTCTTGAAACCCGAGCAAGGTGGCAGCGGAGCCCGCATGTATCTGCTCCACTCTGCGGATGAGCTGGCACGAACTTTGCGTGATCGACCGGATCTTTGGCTTCCGGATAACCTGCTCACGTTGCAGGAATATGTTCCGACCGATCCAACAAAGGGCATTGTGCGCATGGAGTTTCTCGGTGGCGAACTGCTTTATGCCATGCGCGTAGTCTCGCATGGCGCTTTTAACCTCTGTCCGTCGGAAGTGTGCAATCCCGAGAGTGGGTCGTCGCAGTGCGAAATACCCGAAGCGTCCCCAGCCCGGCCCGTCGAATTCTATCCGTATCACGACGTTCCCAGTACCGCCGTTGACGCCGGGAAGAAACTGATGGCGGCGGGCGGGTTAGATGTGGGTGGCATCGAATACTTGGAAGCACCCGACGGTCGCCTGTTGTTCTATGACGTAAATGCAAATTCGAACTTGCGGGCACCCATCGCTCGCAGCTTCGGGTTTGACCCCTTCGAGCGCGTAGTGGATTTCCTCGTCACTCAGATAGAGATGAGAAAAGGTGTCGATCTCGAGCGCAATGCTTAAGGCGGCTGAATCTCTGGAATTTGGTAGCAGCCTGAAAAGGTATATACTGGCCATCCTCCGGGCAATGGTTCCCCGCTTGGGAGTAATTGTCCGGGGAGAAGAGGGATCATGTCATCCAGGAATGTTGAAACTTTCAAGGCAGCCCATCGAGCATTTAATTCCCGCGACTTCGATGCAGTCGTGAACGCAATGGCAGAGAACGTGATCTACCAGGATCGAGCCCGGGACGCCACGTATCGAGGAAGAGCAGGATTCAAAGAGTTCATGCAGAGCTGGGTAGCATCGTTCTCGGACGCCCAAGTTACCGAACCCACTTACACGGATGCAGGCGATACGGTCATTGCCCAGTTCGTCGGTCGAGGCGTTAACGACGGGCCACTTGGTCCGCTAACGGCCACTGGTCGGCCGGTCAAATTCAATTTCTGCGAGATCCTCCACTTCAACGACACAGGGCAGGTTATCTCCGGTGACGCCTATTATGACCAGCTCTCGATCCTCGCTCAACTGGGGCATGCTCCGGACCCCGCAAAAGCACGCGGCGGCCTGACGCTTGGCGATTTCGAGGTCCATTTAAGCCGATATCTGTATCGCGAGCCAGTGTGCGCCAGATTGCCTCTACGTGAAACAGTCGCGCAGGTCCGGCCATCGAACAAGTTTGATGCCCAGATCAAGCTGCCCGGCGCTCAGCCGGCCCTTCCACGGCGAAGAAACCGCCTGCTAAAAAGAAGAGCGGACCGGACATCCGCGAGGTTGCGAGAAACAAATTCGCGTACGACGAGTTGCGTCCTGGACAGGAAGAGGCGATCCAAGCATTGCTCAGCAAGCGGGACACGCTGGTTGTCATGCCGACCGGTTCAGGAAAATCAGCAATTTATCAGATCACCGGAATGATGATCAAAGGGACCGTCCTTGTCATATCGCCGTTAATCGCGCTTCAAAAAGACCAGGTAGACTCGATCAACGCACAAGGTGATGAAGCGAAAGCTCTGGTCATCAATTCAACCCAGAAATCTTCCGAGTTCACAGAGAACCTCGAGCGAATCGAAGCAAAATGCTGCAAATTCGTCTTCCTCGCGCCGGAGCAGTTGAGAAAAGACGAAACGATCGCGGCACTCGAAAAGGCCGATATCGCCCTATTTGTTGTTGACGAAGCGCACTGCGTCAGCGAATGGGGGCACGATTTCAGGCCGGACTACCTTCAGCTCTCCACCGCCATTGAAAGACTGGGCTACCCGACCGTCTTGGCGATGACTGCAACCGCCTCACCGCAGGTCCGCGAAGAGATCGTGGACCGGCTGCGGCTGACGAAGCCGAACGTTCTGATTGGCGGCTTTGATCGTCCGAACATACATCTGCGCGTAGATCACTTCGAGGAAGGAGACAAGAAGCTCGAGGCGCTGCTTCATCATGTGCGCTGGGCAGAAAAACCGGGCATTGTCTATGTCGGAACGCGAAAGATGGCCGAAACCATCATGCGCAGCCTTGACGAAGAAGGCGTCAGCGCGCTTTTCTATCACGGCGGTCTGAAAGGCGCAGAGCGCGAAGAAATTCAAGAGCGTTTCATG
The DNA here is from genome assembly GCA_963744795.1 of uncultured Acidobacteriaceae bacterium. Taxonomy (GTDB): domain Bacteria; phylum Acidobacteriota; class Terriglobia; order Bryobacterales; family Bryobacteraceae; genus Bog-105. The sequence goes on along the minus strand of CAVUVF010000009.1, from coordinate 36,454 downwards.
AAGGGCGAAGCCGAAGTGATCATCGCGACTAACGCCTTCGGCATGGGGATAGATAAAGCTGATATACGCTTCGTTTATCACTACGACGCGCCGGATTCGCTCGATGCGTATTACCAGGAAATCGGGCGCGCCGGAAGAGATGGCGAGAAGGCCGACGCAATTCTATTCTTCCGTCGACAGGATATTGGAGCCCAGGCCTTCCACACCGGTCAAGGCAAAGTTGACACGAAGCAGTTAGAATCTATCGCCGAGACCTTGTCTGAAAAAGATGAGCCCGTGGAGCCGGAAGAGTTGGCCGAGGAGGTGAACCTTTCAACCCGGAAGTTGACCAATGCCCTGCATCGTCTGGAGGATGCAGGAGCCGTCGAAGTCTTGCCGACGGGAGAAGTTCAGCTGGCCGAGGACACGGACATCACCGAGGCTACCGAAGAAGCGGCAGAGCAGCAGGAGCAGCGCAAAGAACGGAACAAAGAGCGGCTCCGGGAAATGCGCGAGTATGCCGACACGACAACCTGCCGGCGGGAGTTGTTGCTGCGCTACTTCGGTGATGACTTTACGGGCCCTTGTCAGAACTGTGACAATTGCGAACGGGAGAATCCTGAAGCGGTGGTGGAAGCCGAAGGCGGCACTCGACGGGAGGTAGCGTAGTAGTATGGCTGCCCAACGGAAGTATCTGACACCTGCATTTCTAACCACGGGTGGTGCTCTTTTGACCGCCGCGCTCGCTCGTTCGGTGCTGCGTAAGCCGAAAACCAATTGGAGCGCTTCGGGCAAGGTCGTGATCATTACGGGATCCTCGAGAGGATTAGGACTGAACCTTGCCGAAGAATTCGCGCTGGCTGGCGCCCGAATAGTTCTTTCGGCCCGTAATTCTAGCGAACTTGAGCGCGCCAAGAATATCCTTCTTTCCCGCAGAGCATCGATCCACTCCGATCAGATCCTGGTGGTTCCGTGTGACTTGAATCGACCGGAGGATTGCAAGCGCCTGATCGAGGAAACGACAAACCACTGGGGCCGGGTCGATGTGCTGATCAACAGTGCTGGTGTCATTCATGTTGGCCCTATCGAGCAGCAGACAGTAGAGGCTTACCGCGAAGCGATGGAGATCGATTATTTCGCCATGGTGCAAACCACCTATGCTGTACTGCCGCAGATGCTGCAGCGTGGCGAAGGGAGAATCGTTAATATCACGTCCATCGGGGGCAAGATACCCGTGCCCCATCTTGCGCCATATGTGGGAAGCAAATTTGCTGCGGTCGGCTTTTCCGAGACGCTCCATGCGGAAATGAGAAGCAAAGGCGTTCAGGTAACCACCGTATGTCCGGGCTTGATGCGGACCGGGTCCTATCCCAATGCCATTGTGGTCGGCAACCGCGAGCGCGAATACCGCTGGTTTAGCCTTTCAGCTTCTATTCCCGGACTGGCGCATTCTGCCCAGGGTGCAGCTCGCAAAATTTTCGAAGCAACTTGCGAAGGCAGTACGGAAATCACGATCGGTTTCGACGCATATCTGGCGGCCCGTCTCCATGGCTTTTCGCCCGACGTTCACGCAATACGCCGGAAGTCTAGCGAATGAGTTCATCCTTCCCGAGCCAAGCGGTTCCACCACGCCGGCCACCGGAAAAGATATTCGTCCGCCTCGATCGAGGCTATGGCGTAGCTTCAGCGAACTGCTCACTAAACCGCACAATCAGCCGAGCGCCTGACAGACTTATTGCACTTGCGATTCGAACGCTCGGAATCGCCGTTCAAGTTCCGCTACTTCCCTCGCCTTTTCATCGGCGGGAAGGAAACTATGTTCGAGACTCGTTCGTGCGATGTTCTTCACTTCGAGATAGGTCAGGTTGAACTCGGAAACGGCACGCGCATACTCATGCGTTAGATCGATGCGAGATACACCTTCATCATCGGTGCACAAGACAATCGGAACGCCCGCGGACCGGTACAGCGGCAACGGGTGTTCCCTTCCCTTGACCCCCAGAATGACGTCGTTGCTTGTGAGATTGATCTCGACCGCGATGCCCTTCGCGGCCATTTCCGCCATCAGTTGCTGTGGATTCTGTTCGTACATCACGTCGACCCCGTGCCCGATACGCTCGGCGTGGCCAAGTTCAACAGCCTCCCGGATGTGAAACTTGAGACCGTCCGGGGGAACCAATCCGGGTGCAAGTTCGCCCGCGTGGAGGCTGATATGTACCTTCGGGTAAACCGAGTGTAGATAGTCGAGCATCTCCATCTGGCGATGGTACTCGTGCATTGGCATATACCAGTCTTCCGCCATCACGAAGTTGATGCCAACAACCCGCGGGTCGGCCGAGGCAAGCTCAAATCCTGCAAGAGTCTGCGCGAAAACCTGCTCAGGCGGGAATCCTCGAAGCACTTGAAACAGGTACCGGATCTTCACGCTGCAAGGTCCGCTCTTTAGGGGCGTCCGGAGCAGCCCTGTAAACGGCGGCGTTCCGATTCTGCTCTGTCCAGTTCGTCCCGGTTTCTTTGCACAGCCTCGCGTAATCCCTTTGACAGGAGCGCGTTTCGAGTTTCCGCCGGATTGCCGTTCCACCCTACTTCGTAACCGAGCTTGGCCGCGGCAGCAAAGTCAGGCGTATGCATAAGCTCGAGGTACTGCTCATTCTGGGCTGCGGCCCGGCGCGAGACTTCGTCGAGCCACTGGCCGAGATGCTTCTGCGGATCGATCTTCACGAAGCGATCGAAGGCGGCAAAAAAGTGATCGTGTCCGCTTGTTCCCGCAAACGGCACGAAGCTCCGCATTGAGAATGCGTTAACTAATGAGTCGTAAAGTTTCTGGTCCGCGAATGCGGAGGTAGCCGCTACCGACCTTTCCGGACAAACCGGCTTCGGGGGAATGCTCCGCGTTGTACCCACGTTCGGGATCACGGCTAACCCGGCTAAGTCGATGCAGAGGTTATCATCGGCCGCTTCCTGAATGTAAGACTCGGCGTAAACGGCCCCGCTCACGTGTGAGTGAAGATCGGCACCTTTCGGCATACGTTCGAGGAACACCCGGAGTTCGAGCGGATTGTTGCGGACCTGATCGAATCTGCGCTGTACAGCCGAGGAAATTGGAACAATCTTCGCCTGCCAACCCGATACGGGAGTCGACGACCAAATGGAGATCGCAACGACTACCCGAAGCAACACTTGGCCTTGTGCCCGTATCAGCCCCAGGTGGTTCAAATCGCGCAACGTTTGCGTTCTTTCCACCGCCTGGAGACGTCATGCTGGACATTGCCGGCAGAAAGTTCCGCGCGATAGCACAAAGTGGGACGATCGTTATCTAAACGGGGAGAAACCACTAGCCCGTCGAGTTTTGTGTGGAGAGCCCGGTTTAGCGCATCAAGGTCATCGAGTTCGAGCAATTTCTCGAACGCGTGCTCGTCTTTGGTGTTAACGCCGGGAAACCATCTCGCTTGCCTTTCCCAGCAGACATTTTGCGCCGGCGACCTTGTCGGGAACAAGATCGCAAAGCACCGGAACCCGGACGTCAGCGGCGAGGATATTTCGGAGAACTGAAGTGCCCCGCCCGCCCGTGCCGATAAGCCCGACGTGGGGGTTTCGGCGCTGAATGGCCTCTGAATAGTAGAGGCGCCGTTTACAGCTGTTTCTGCATTCAGCGCTGAAGCGGTGGCAGCACCTGGCTCGAGGAACTGTCTTCTCGATCGAACAGGCATGCCCTCAACTATAAACAAGTCGGGGCAACAGAAATTACAGCTTACGCTTCGTAAAAAAAGCCGGGCAGCTTAGTTTACGAGCGCAACGCGAATTTGCTTTTCGATGCAGAGGCGGGCAGCTTCAATCCGCTCAGCAACCCACGTTTCCGACAACGAAAACGCAGCGGCGAGTTGGAAGGGCGTCGCACCGCGTTTATGCTCGGCATACAGGCGGAACGGCAGATAATCGCTGGACAGTAATTCTAAGGCATTCTCGGGCATACACTTGAGTGCGCAACAGCGCGTTTTCCTCTCTTCGGGAAAATATATTTGCAATTCGGAGGCCAAACCGAACGCAATTGCGGATGGACACTCACCGGAGGATCTCACTCACGGTCTCGAAGCTGTAACCCTGGTTCTTCAGCCACGGAACCAGATGCTTGACCGCTTTTACCGTCTCGCGGATATCCGGATTCGGACGGATATCACGTCCGTCGTGCAGGCAAATAATTCCTCCAGGAGAAGCTTTTCGGCTAATCAGGTGCACTATCCTGTCCGAAGGCCACTCCCAATCGTGTCCGATCACGGTCCACATCACGCCTAGCAGGTCGAGAGTACGCTGCGCCTCGCCTATGCCATACCATCGCAGCCCGTAAGGAGCTCGCAAGAGTGTCGGTTCTACCTTGGCCTCGGCTTGAATGATGGCCTGTGCGAGATAGAATTCGTCCAAAATGAATTGTGGTGACCGTACCTGAGGTGGCCAGCCGATCGTCGGGCAGAGGCGGGAGTGAGAATAGGTGTGATTTCCAATCTCGTGGCCAGCTGCGCTGATGCTCCGGCTGATCTCCGGATGCCGAAGAACGTTCGCTCCACATTGGAAGAACGTTGCTTTTACCCCTTCCTTGCCGAAGTAATCGAGTAGTTCGAGGGATCCCGGGCTTGGTCCATCGTCGAAAGTAAGAGCAATGGATCGGCGCTTGCCCGGTCCGCGGTAAACGGATGGCCCGAAAACCTGGGAGGAACGGCCTCGCACGGCATAAGCAGCCGCCCCGAACGCGAGACCAGCCATTCCGGTGGCAGCGGCAATCCCACGGATCACTCGCATGCCGTCAGAGTACCAGGGCAAAAGCCCAAGTCACGGACTGTCCCAGATGCCGTTTGAACAGCCGAAATCATCCTTGGCCGCCATCCTTCAGAGCTCGTCTGAGTACCGCATCCGGCTTAATCGGCAGTTCGTAGAATCGTTGGCCCGTAGCATTGTGGAGTGCATTCGCAATGGCCGCCGCCACCCCGGTGATACCGATCTCGCCAATCCCCTTCACACCAAGAGCGCTTCCACGCGAGTCATCTTCTTCAATCAGGATCGGGTCGATGATCGGGACGTCTGCGTTCGTCGGTACAAGAGCCTCGGCAAGATTTCCATTTACCCATCCGCCCACACGTTCATCCGGCATGGACTCTTCCATCAAAGCCTGACCGATGCCCCAGATCATGCCACCCCGGACCTGGCTCGCGGCAAGCTTCGGATTGACGATTCTTCCCGCACTGAAAGCTCCCGCAAGATGATCCACTCGTACTTCGCCGGTCTCGGTGTGCACGCTCACCTTGGCGAACTGTGCTCCAAACGCGGCACGCGCATACCGGCTCTTTCCGAATAGCCTTCCCGTGACAGCTTTCACGCTCAGGCTGGCCATACTGCGGCGGGAAAGGATTGCGGCGTATGAGTCAGTGCGGCCGGGCTCTTTTCGTGAATAAAGCCGCCCGCTCTCCGCACCCAGCAGACCTGATTTGGTGTTGTACAGCGGCGAACGTTTGTCCACAACAGACAATACCGCCAATTGGCGCTTCAGTTTCTCGGCCGCTTCACGGATCGCTGATCCAACGCTGAGCGTCGTCGTAGAAGCAGCTGTGAGCGGCGCAAACGGCAATCTCGCATCGCCCCATTCGAGCTTGACCTGCGATGTCGGCAACGCAAGACTCTCGGCGGCTATCTGGGTGAGTGCGGTAATCGCGCCCTGCCCGATCTCATGAAACGCGCTTTGTACTACCGCACTTCCGTCCTGATGGAGGATGATACGCGCGCTCGCCGGGAATTGCATGGTCCTGTATGCCGCGGTGGCCATTCCGAACCCGACAAGACGATCGCCCTGTCTCACCAAACCAGGTCTCTTCTCGCGACTCGACCAGCCGATCTTTTCTGCGCCTGCCGTGTAGCAATCGCGCAACGACTTACTTGACCATTGATGTCCGGTGGCCGGATCCACTTCGGCATAGTTCCGTAGCCGCATCTCGACAGGATCGATTCCGATCTGTTCGGCTAGTTCGTCCATTGCGCTCTCCAATGCAAAAAGACCGGGAGCAACGCCCGGAGCTCTCATCCAACTGGGCGCATTCAAATTCAATCGCACTACCCTGTGGGTCGTCCGTAGACTGCCACATTGGTACAAGTGAGGCGTCATCTCGCCCGTGGACTCGATGAAAGCTCCTACGTGCGAATTCTGGATGGTGGAGTCGTGCAGGATCGCTTGAAGACTACCGTCTCGATCGGACCCGAGTCGAATGCGCTGTTCCGATGCGGACCGATACGGCATAAGCGAGTATGTTTGTTCGCGCGTGAGCACGAGTTTCACCGGCGCCCCGGCAAACTTCGCGGCCAAAGCGGCGAGGACAAGATACTGGTTCTCGCCTTTGCTACCAAAGCCGCCTCCGACAAACGGCGCCACTACGGTCACCTTGCTCCCGATTTCCATGCCTACGGTTACGTGTGCACCCAGGCGCAACTTACCTTCGCGAACACCGAGCCCGAAGGCCTGTGCGAGGGTGACCGCATCTCCGTAAGTGAATTGCGTGGCAGTGTGTACCGTTAAGTGATCGTCTGGACCCCACACGGCCATGGCGCATCCTGGTTCGAGCGCATTGTGATGACTTGCGGCCAACGTGAACGTGCGGTCCAGTTGAACAGGCGCTTGGGCGAAAGCCGCTTCAGGGCGTCCGCGCTTTATCGTTCCGTGTTCCCCGGCGCCGACCTTCTTGGCTTCAGGCGCGTTTGGAATGCCATCTTCGAAGGAAAGCTTGGGATCGCTGCCCTGGTCGTCAATCTTCGCCACAACCAGCGACGCCGCGTGCTGCGCGTCCATTAGAGTATCGGCAATGACAACGGCTATGGCTTGGCCCTTGTAGTGAATCTCCGGCTTCTGCAAAGGCAGAAGGCAATCCAGCTCCGTCGCGAGTAAGGTCTTTACCTCTCTCAAACGTGGCGCGTTCCGCCAAGTCATCAAGGTTCGCACACCTGGCGCGGCAAGCGCAGCCGCTCGAGTCTATGTCGGCCACTGAGCCGGACGCGACGTTACTCTGAACCACAGCCGCGTGTAGTAGAGGACCCTCGGTACCGGGCAGTTGCAAATCTGCTGTATAACGAGCTTCGCCTTTTACCTTCGATCGGGCATCGAGCCTGGGTGGTGAGTTCGTTGCCTTGGAATCTGTCAGAGGCATCCGTGGTTCGACTATGATTGGAGACGAAGCGTTTTGCTTTCTTTTCATCTCCTGCTTTCGCATGAGTAAGTCTCCCGACCAGAACCCAAAACCCAATCTCACCGCTGAAGAAGCGGAGCAAATTCTCTCCCGTTTTCAGGGAAAACGTGTGCTGGTGCTCGGCGATGTCATGCTGGACGAGTATCTCGTCGGCGATGTGCACCGGATTTCGCCCGAAGCACCCGTTCCGATTGTAGATGTCCAGAGCCGGACTCATGTACCTGGTGGTGCAGCAAATGTTGCGTCCAATATCGCGAGCCTCGGCGGATTCGCGGTGCTCGTCGGGATGGTCGGAAACGACGAAAGTGCTGACCATCTTCGGTCTGTTCTAACGGCCAACGGAGTTTCATCCGAGTGGCTGGTCACAGCGGGTGAGCGACCTACCGTCACGAAGACCCGCATAGTTTCCGGCCAACAGCAGATTGTGCGGCTAGATCGAGAACTGACCGCCAACATTTCGGCAGATCATGCCCATGCCGTTCTCTCGATGTTCGAGCGAAACATCGCGGACGTAGATGCGTGCCTTTTGTCGGATTACGCAAAGGGACTGTTGACCCCGGAAATCTGTGCTCATGTGATCTCGCGCGCTCGCCAGCTTCGAAAGCCCGTGGTTGTAGATCCGAAAGGAGCTAGTTTTCTGAAGTATTCGGGCTGCTCGATCATCACTCCCAACATTCGCGAAACAGAGGTAGCGTCGAAGCATATCATCGAGAGCGAAAGGGACCTGTTTAAAGCTGTCAGCCAGCTCCAGAGCAGTTTAGGGGACGCTGCAGTTCTGGTGACTCGAGGGCCGGACGGCATGACACTGTTCCGCGATAGCGTTGAAGTTCTGCATGCGCCGGCTCTTGCTCGCGAGGTTTTCGATGTAACCGGTGCGGGAGACACTGTCGTGGGCACTTTGACGCTCGCCATCGCGGCGGGCCTCCCGCTTGAAAAAGCGGTTCTTTTGGCGAATATAGCTGCCAGCGTAGTCGTTCAGAAAACCGGCACTGCAACCGTCTCGCGTGAAGAGATCCTCGCTTCCACTAATCAGTCACGAACGCAGGACGAAGGCCAATCACGAAGACAGCGCCCGTTCGGTTCGATCACTATACCGCCGTCCATCCCTCAATAGAGATGCCGCAGCGTCCCGGAATCTTCCTCGATCGCGATGGCACAGTCATTCACGACACCGGTTACATCGGAGACCCTGAACTGGTTCAGTTTTTACCCGCCGTTCTTCCGGCTCTGCGTCGTTTTCAGGACGCAGGATACAGCCTTGTGGTCATCAGTAACCAATCGGGCATAGGACGCGGTGTCATCACACAGGAGCAATACGAAGTCGTCGCGCAACGGATTGCAGAGCACTTCGGCGAATGCGGCATACAAGTCGCAACGTATTACTGCCCCCATTCGCCCGACGACCAATGCCAGTGCCGGAAGCCCAACCCATACTTGCTGCTGCGTGCTGCCCGTGACCTCGATCTTGACCTCGCGCGCTCATACATGATCGGTGATCGGCTCACGGACGTTGAAGCTGGTGCAGCCGCGGGATGCAAAACCATCCTGCTCGGAAAGATTGCGGTTCCGGATAGTTCTATGCCGAGCCTTTCTCCCGATTATGTCTGCCCCGACTGGCCCTGCATTTCGCGCGTGATCACGCCTGAGCGAAGGATCTAGAGGACTGCTTATTCCTCCTCATCGAGCAACTCGCCCAGTCGATCCAGCTTGCTTTCCCAAGATTTCCGGTGTTCGCTGATCCACTGCTCGAGAGGGGAAAAGCCTTCTGGTTCGACCCGGCAAGTACGCACGCGGCCGATTTTCTCCGTGCGTACTAATCCGGTTTGCTCAAGCGTTTGGATGTGCTGTCCAACAGCAGTCACCGTGACCTTGAGTTTCGCCGCCAAACCGGAGACCGATCGCGGACCAAGGCTCAGGGTTTCTACGATCTCCCGGCGTGTGGGATCACCCATCGCTTGAAAGATACGCTCGGCCGCCCTGGTTGTGGCGCTAGGCATGTTCCATGCTCGTCCGCAAGAATCAATTCCCCAACTCGGATCCTAACCGCTCGAACAAACCATTCCATCCGGCCTGACGCATTTTCGGACCATCCGAGCCTTCAAGAAACACACCTTGAAAGGTGAAGGTTAGATCTGTACCGCCATCGCCAACAGCATTTAGTTCAATCGTATTTAGCGCAGTCGAGATACATCGTCCGCCGAGGGTCATTGTCGATGCCGTGATCACGGTTCGGTCCGTCTCGATGTAGAGGTACCGGCTTTCGTTTACGAAAGGCACACCAGCGAACGGCATCGCGCCACTATGACGATATCGGGCGCGCTCGACGCCGCCGACCTGGAAGTCCATGGTAAATTCGTCTACCTGTTTGTTAGGACTTTCCAGAAACCAGCGCTGCTTCTTCGCCGGGTCGGCAAAAGCAGAAAAGACCTGCCGCGCTGGTTTAGGGTAATGACGTTTCAGGACAAATGTACTGTGATCGATTGACGAATTCATATTGATGCTCCTGGGCTGTCTGAGTTAGTGAAGTCTACGCTTCAGTATCATCCGTACGCGAACAACAGTCAAGCACAAACTTCACTATCGTCGATCGAAGAAGCTGAAATGGAAGTGGCGCAACATTACGCTACAGTTTCCAGAACGGGTGTTGATTCCCTGGTCTTTTCTCGGTGAGGTACCTTCCTAGTGGAGGGAGGACACCTGATTACAACCGCTGCGTCGCTGCCCGAAGTGCCTAAGACCAGAGGACTCCGCCGCTGGCGAATTGCCATCCTCCTCGGGGTGGGTGTCCTGATCAACTACTTCGATCGGGTGAACGTTTCGGTTGCGCAAGATGCTCTGAATCGGGAGTTCGGAATGTCCAACCAGACGTTCGGATTCGTGCTGAGCGCCTACAGTTGGACCTACGCGGCGCTACAACTGCCCATGGGAGTGTTGCTTGATCGCTTCGGAGTGCGCCTTATCGGGTGCCTGAGTGCCCTGGTCTGGTCGATTGCGTCGTTCGCGGGAGGCGCGGCCACAAGCGTCGGGGGCTTTGTCGCGAGCCGGCTGCTTCTCGGCGTTGGCGAAGCACCCACCTTTCCGGCCAGCTCAAAAGCGACGGGAGCATGGTTTCCCCGTCAGGAGCGCAGCCTCGCCACAGCAATGTTCGACGGCGCCTCGAAATTTGCGTCGGCCATCGGCGTTCCGTTGATCGGCGTCGTGCTGATCAGGCTGGGCTGGCGGATGAGCTTTGCTGTTACGGGGCTTATCAGCTTTCTGTACTTTGTGGCGTTTTACTTCGTCTATCGTGAGCCGAAGGACGATCCCAAGCTTACGGAGGAAGAATGGAATTACATCCGCGCAGGTGGTGCGCAACAACACGAGGAGCCAGGTGCCGGCAAGGGCGCCTCACTGGGTTTTCTGATGCGGCAGCAGAAAGTTCTTGGCCTGGTTCTCGGATTCTTCGCTTACAACTACTGCTTCTACTTGTTCCTGACCTGGCTGCCTAGCTACTTCTCGCGGTCCTTAGGGATCGACCTGCTCCACTCGGTTCTCTTCACCTCCATCCCTTGGCTCTTCGCCACGTTCACGGACTTTCTTGTTGGTGGCTGGCTGGTGGACTTCCTGGTCCGCCGCGGTTATCCGGAATCCCGCGTACGAAAGTCCATCCTGATCGGCGGTACTACGCTCGGCCTGGCTGTTGCCGGAGTTGCCTTCGCCCAAACTGCCTGGGCAGCCGTGTTTTGGCTCAGTATTTCACTGGGCGGTCTCGCAGCAGCGGCGCCGGTAGGCTGGTCGATTCCCTCCTTGATCGCGCCGCGCAATTGCACAGGCAAGGTCGGCGGGATTCTGAACTTCGGCAATCAGATCGCTGCTGTTGTTGCTCCCATCGCGACCGGTTTGTTTGCGGGTCGCAACAATTCGTTCGGACGGGCGTTCGGGGCGGCAGCCGCCATTCTTGTGATCGGAATCTGCGGTTACGTTTTTCTTCTCGGGACAGTAGAACCCATTCCGGAACCACAGGAAGGTAGTTAACTAGCCGATCGCTTGCGCCGTCTCCGGGGTTTCGGGGGTCAGAATCACCTTCATCAAGTTAGGTTGACGCTCGTGCAGACGCTCGAACCACACTGCTCCCTCCTCCAAAGGAGCAACAACACTGACTAATTCGTCAACGCGGACGGCACCACGGCGGAGAAGATCGAGGCATTCCGGGTATTCGCCGGAGGAGGCGGCGGTCCCTTGCAGCCTGAGCTCGCGACTTACAACGGCTTGGAGCGGGATCTCGACTTTCGGCGTTACGTTTCCGATCAACACCACCGTTCCGCCCTTCTTGACACTGTTGATTGCGATGCCGACCGTGGGCGTACTTCCTACTGCCTCGAAGGCAACATCAACGCCAGTGCCGGACGTAAGCCGGGAAAATTCGCCCGAGGCATCTGCGGTCTTGCCGTTCACGACGTCAGTAGCACCGAGCTTCTTCGCGAGTGCCAGCCGGGTATCGTCGATGTCGGTGACCAGAATTCGGGAGCAGCCGGCCTCGCGAAGCACTTGGGTAGTGAGGAGGCCGATCATACCGGCTCCCACCACAACAGCCGAGGCATTTTCGGGAAGATTCGCCAAAGACACGGCATGAACCGCAACGGCAATGGGCTCGATCATGGCGGCCGCCGTGAACGATACTTCGTCGGGCAATCGGTACGTCAGGCGTTCGGGAACGACAACATACTCAGCAAAGGCTCCCGCTCGGCGGAAATCGGGGGTGGAGACTCCTAGCACCTGGCGCTTATCGCACAGATTGACTTGGCCGCGAAGACAGTAGTCGCATACTCCGCAATAAATGGTGGAGTCGAAAGTCACACGATCGTTTTCCCGAAGCCGCCGTAACGTCGGTGCCCACGGCCACAATGACACCTGAAGCCTCGTGCCCCATGACAAGCGGTGGAATCCGCCTGCCTGAGCTGCCGTCATAACCGTGAACATCACTCCCGCAGATCCCACACGCTTTTACCCGAACCAGAACCTCGTCTGCAGCCGGTCGCGGCATGGGGAGTTCTGCCATTTCCAACCGGCCGTACTCGGACAACAACAGAGCCTTCATTACTGGAATAGTACCTTGCATAGCCGATTTAACCCGAATGCTTCTCCCAATGAGACACATTCACCGGCAACACGACGTCTACGAAGGCATGTTGATCCTGATAATTCTTCTGATATTGCTTCTTGGCGGTGGCGGCGGCTACTACGGGTATGGGCGGTGGGGCTACTGGAGGCGGAGCCGGAATCGGCTTAGGAACCATTCTGCTCATTCTGCTGATTGCGTATCTGCTCGGCTTCTTTCGATAAAGGGCTGGCCCGCGAGAGTTTGCTGAGAGCGGGGCGGATTATCTGCCCACGATCGCCTCGCTCACCTGCAATTGAGCCCGCGAAGTGTCCGATCGACGAAGAACCGACGGAGCCTTGCCGTCTCGAACGACAGCGGCTCCAAAGTCAGTGGCGAGAATCAAGCTGTCTCCGACACGCGCAATCTCATAAGTAAGGTCCGGGAGAGCGATCTTCGTGCATGTTTCAGTGGCGCGATCGAACCGGAGAAGCCCGCCGCTGACATCGCGATACTCGCTACGGGAACTCAAAGCAATCCAGACGGCTTCGGGTTCAACCAACATCGCGGTCGCGGACCAGTCAATGACGTCAGGTGGGGAGTAGATTTTGTACCTCTTTGTTTGCGGTATCGAAAAAGCCGAATCCACCAACTCCGGTTGACCCCTCGCTGTCGTAAAATGTCTTCGCAAACCAGAGCGTGCCATCGCAAGACTTGAGCAGGGCCGATCTCCTCGGCCAACTCAGTAACCTGTCGCTGGTAGCCGTCTCGCACTCGACCGGGCCTCAGACGAGCAAATTCGTCGTACGTTGTTCGCGGAAGCGGGTAAGCTTTCGTTCTTCTCCCAAGCCGCTCGATGATCTTAAATCCGCTCGCAGGTGTATTGGGGATCAAGGACTCATTCCGAATGAGAGCAAACCGAGCGCTCCGGACCAAAATGGAGCGTCCGGAAGGGCCGCGCGGGTATGTCGACGGCCTTTCCGATCCGCTCTCAAATCCACGCACGCCAAAGGCGGCGTTTACCCGTTCAGTCCAGCGTTCAGCCATAGGTCCCTTTAATAAGTGAAATGGGATCTGATCGTTAAGTGCGTCGAACTGCAGAGCTATCATGCGCTTTCGATCAGAGCCGACCAACACAGGAGTCTCGCCCGAGACAAATAAGCGAGGCATTGGGAAAGGCTGATATTCGACTTGCCCGGTCAAGGCTTTTGAGTGAACGTCATAGACAAACTTGTAATTAAAGCCGCGCAGGTCGCCCTTCTCGGGCGTGCACGACACGACGAGGTCAGTGGCCGTCGCTCGTTCTACTGTCTGCTTCACAGTCGCGAGGCACCTTTTTGTGCTGCAATTTTGTAGACAGTTCCCGCGCTATCGCGGCGCTGCAGAAAGATTCCGAGAATCTCTGTTGTCGTCCCACCAGAGCCAATGATTCTGACCTGGCGGCCAATCCTTGCTGCCCGCAAGCGTGACGACGAGATCCAGTTCCGGAGCGGCTTGAACCCTTGTGACAACTCGGACCTGGTTGATGCCGCGGAACTGCCAGGCGCATCTGCGATATGACCGGCGCGTCCAAGTCCGCACCACTCGCACCGGCGGACAACAGAACGGCGGCGAGAGTAGTCGCACGCCGGCGCAAGGTCATGGATGTCTCTGAGTAGATTCCTGTTGTAACGAAGTGGCGGATTTTCACCCGCCACTCTGCTATTGTTGCAAGAAGCTTTTGTCAGAGTTATACGCCCCGCCTGCGTCATGAGACAGGTCCGGTGATTTCACGGAAGACTCCTGAATCACCGGTTTTGCCAAAGCCACTTTGTCGTTGGTTTTTTGCGTTCGGCTAAGTTCCTCAAGGATTGACTTGGTAATTTTGGAACTCGTGCCCTCGTTGCGTTTCATGCCCTAAAGATACTCACGAAAAGTCCTGTATTGCGAGCTCCATGCAACCGAGCAGACGAAGCCCGCCTGAGTAAGTGGTTGTTTTTGTTTAATTAACGCCAATTTATGGCACAATAAAGAACTTTATTTCAGTTGTGACCGGAGTTCCGCAATGAAACACTGCCTAGTTGTCCCGAGCCTCTTCCTTGCTCTCCTGAGCGTGGTCCGAGGGGAAACCCCAACCGTGGTCGCTATTAAAGATGCTCATATCGTCACAGTGGCCGGAGCCGACCTACCGAAAGCGACGGTCATTCTGAGGAACGGCCTCATCGAGCAGGTTGGAGCAGACATCAACGTAGCCCCGGATGCCTGGGTAATCGACGGAGCGGGATTGACTGTTTACCCCGGCTTTATCGACGCCTTGAGTACGTGGGGAATTCCCACTGCGAATGCGCCGGCGGGCGGATCGGCTGGAACGGCTGGAGGAGCTTCGGCCAGTTCGCCTGCGGCGGTTCCCCCAATCAAGCCCGCGTACGCGGCCCGGAAGATCGACCTCAGACCTATTCAGCGGATCGCGCAGCCGACATGGTTGCTCCGTCGGATAGCCGGTTGGCGGCGGCCCGTGCGGCAGGGTTTACGTCGGCCGCGACATATCCAAATCGTGGCATCTTCATGGGGCAAGGCGCTTTGATCAATCTTGCCGGTGAGCGCGGCCGCGACATGGTTTTGACTCAGCCGGTCGGCCAACAAGTGGCTTTCCGGGTCGGTAGCGGAGGGATGGGTCGCGCCTTTCCGAGTTCGCTGATGGGCAACATCTCATATGTTCGCCAACTCTACCTCGATCTGGGCCAGTATAAGCAGGCGAAAGAGTTGTACGCCGCGCACGCGAACGGAGTGCAGAGACCCGAGTATGACCACAGCTTTGGAAGGATTGGCGGAATCGCCTCGTCTCCTCTTGCCGGCCGAAGAAAGTCAGCAAATTGATCGGATGATCAGCTTCGGTCAAGAATTGAAAGTCCCCTTCCTGCTGTACGGATTACACGAAGCTTATAAGGAAGTGGACCAAATGAAAGCGGCAAACATTCCGGCGCTAGTGAGCCTGAAATGGCCCGAAAAGCCGCGGGACGCGGATCCTAGCGATATTCCGAATTACCGGGACCTTGTTATGCGCGACCAGGCACCAGCCGTGCCTTCTTTGTTCGCCAAAGCCGGCGATCAAGTTCGCCTTCTACTCTGACGGCGTGAACACCGCCCCGGAGCTAAAGAAGGCGATCAAGAAGGCCATTGATGCTGGCCTGAAGCAAGAAGACGCGATTCGAGCCCTGACCCTCAGCCCGGCCGAAATCTATGGCGTTTCGGACCGCCTGGGCAGTATCGAGAAGGGCAAGATCGGCAATCTCGTGGTGATGCGAGGTTCGGCCTTCGATGAGAAATCGACGGTCGAATACGTGTTCATCGACGGGAAGCAATTCCAACCTTCGAAAGAACTCCAGCAAGCACCGCCGCCAGGCAGCCCAGGCGCTCGCAGACCAACTTCCGCCGATAACGAGGAATCAGGAGAAAGCAAATGACAGTGCGGAGAGCACTCTTCGGTGTTGCAGCCTTTACAACGGCGGCTTTCGCGGCCAGAGCTGAGTCCGTCCTCATCCGGAACGCTACCGTTCTGACCGTCACAAAAGGGACGGTCCAGAACGGGAATGTGTTGATCCAGGATGGAAAGATTGCGGCGATCGGGAAGAACATCAGCGGTCCTTCCGACGCCACGGTCGTAGACGCGACGGGCAAATATCTGATGCCAGGTATCATCGATTGCCACTCTCATACTGCGATCGAGGGCGGCGTGAATGAGGGTACGGTGTCCGATTCTTCGATGGTCAACATCAAAGATGTGATCGACCCTACCGACATCAACATCTATCGCGGCCTCGCCGGCGGTTTGACTGTTTCGAACGTTCTTCATGGAAGCGCGAACGCCATCGGCGGACAGACGGAAGTAATTAAGCTCCGATGGGGCAAGTCCGCAAAGGAAATGGCGTTTGATGGAGCAAAGCCGGGCATCAAGTTCGCCTTGGGCGAGAATCCCAAACGCCAGGGCCAGCCGCAGCAAAGCCTGTTCAATCAGGGAGCAGCGCAGGACCGACGATATCCGGGAACGCGGATGGGCGTTGAAGAAGTGATTCGGGAGTCCTTCACGGAAGCCAAGAATTACGAGGCGGATTGGAAGGAATATGATGCCAAAGTTGCCCGGGGAGAGCATCCAATACCGCCGCGCAAAGATCTGCGATTAGATCCGCTGGTCGAGGTTCTCGAAAACAAGAGATACGTTCATGCACATTGCTATCGCTCTGACGAAATCCTGATGTTGCTTCGAGTGGCAGATGAGATGGGTTTCAAGATCAGAACGCTACAGCATGTCCTCGAAGGCTATAAAGTGGCGAAGGAAATTGCGGCGCACGGCGCGGGCGCTTCCACGTTCAGCGATTGGTGGTCCTACAAAGCGGAAGCCTACGATGCGACTCCCTACAATGCGGCCATTATGGCCCGCAAGGGCGTGACGGTCTCGCTCAACTCGGATTCGGACGAACTGCAGCGCCACTTGAATCTCGAGGCGGCAAAAACCATGAGGTATGGCGGGCTGAGCGAAACGGAAGCACTGGCGATGGTGACTATCAATCCGGCCAAGCAACTTGGCGTGGAAGACAAGGTCGGGTCGATCGAGGTGGGCAAATCGGCCGATCTCGTGCTGTTCGATCAGCACCCGCTATCGAATTACTCCAAGGCTCTTAAGGTATGGATCGATGGCCACGAATACTTCGACCGTGACAAGGACCTGGAGACACGTCCGAAGTTCCAGGATGACAAGAAGAAGCTGCTCGATAAAGAGAACGCTGAAGGGCAAAATGGAAATCGCAATCGTACGCGGCCCACGGCGGGCACTCTGAGCGCGACGGGAGGAATCGAACTAATGCACGTGACGTCTTTCCTTCGAACTCTTGGAATTGGCTCTGCTCTGTCAGTCTGGTGTTTCGGGGCAGATACAAATTCGGTACTGATTCGCAACGTGACGATTCATCCCGTCACCTCGGGGGAAATTGCAAACGGCTCCGTCCTGGTAATTGACGGCAAGATAGCCGAGGTGGGAACGAAGGTCGGCGGGAGAGCCGGGGCGCGTGTCGTGGAGGGACGTGGGCTTCACCTTTATCCAGGACTGATCAACGCTGGTACGAACGTAGGTCTTTCTGAGATTTCGGCCGTGAGGGACACAGTCGATCTCGATGAAATCGGGCTTTACAACCCGGAGCTTCGGGCCGAAGTCGCATTCAATCCTTCGAGCGAACACGTCGAGGTCACCAGAGCCTCGGGTATCACTTCGGTTGTGAGTCTGCCCGGCAGCGGCTCGAGAGGCGGGCGGCGCGGAGTGGGCGGCAACACCCTGATAACCGGGCAAGGTGCGGTGATGCACCTCGATGGTTGGACTTGGGAAGGAATGGCGGTAAAACGTGGAGCAATGATGGATATGCTGTTCCCGCAGATTCAAGCCATTCCACGACAACTTGCGGCCGTTGCGGGAGCACCCGTCCGGACGTTCGCGGAAGAAGAGAAGCAGTACAAGATCGAACTCGACAACCTGCACCAATTTTTCGAGCAGGCGCGACGCTACGAGAAGACGAAGGCGGCTGGGTCACCGGATTTCCGCACCGACGTCCGGCTTGAGGCTATGATCCCGGTCATCGACGACAAAATGCCGGTCTTCATCCGAGCTGAACGCGAACGGATGATCAAAGACGCCGTCGATTTCGCCGGGAAAGAGAAGATCAAAGTTATCATTGCCGATCCGAAAGAGATCGGTTCGACAGGTGCTCTCCTGAAAGACAAGAACATCCCTGTGGTGCTCAGCAAGCCGCTGACATTGCCGATGCGGGATGACGATCCTTACGACGCACCCTACACCCTACCGAGCGAATTCTACAAAGCGGGCGTGAAGTTCTGTTTCGGCACATTCGACGTGGAATTCGCGCGCAACGTGCCATTCGAAGCGGCCCAGGCCGCAGCTTTCGGATTACCGCGGGAGGAAGCGCTGAAAGCGATCACGATCAACAGTGCAGAGATTTTGGGTGTTAGTGATCAGATCGGTTCGGTCGAAAAAGGGAAAACCGGCTGACCTGATCCTCACAGACGGTGACCCTCTGGAAGCAAAGACGAATATCAAGCGCATGTTCATCGCTGGCCGCGAGGTCCAACTTTCGTCGCGGCACACACGAGAGTACGAAAAGTGGATGAACCGCCCGTGAGATACCCTTTACCGCTACTTGGCGCCCGCGGTGCCGGGTAACGCCGCAAGGGAACCTGTCATCGAATCTCTTGCTAGATTCGAGACAGTTATCTCTATAGGAGTTGCCGATCCAACCGCCTTGAACTGCAGAGTCCGGTTGAGTTGCAAACGCTTTTGAACCTTGCGCTGATCTTGCAGTCTGAACGATCACGTCACAGGTACGTCGCTTCAAATTCACTCGCAACAGGCGTAGTCCGACTGGACCTACCGCTTTGATAAGTCCGTGAGCGCTTGAGCTTGAATTCGACACGTTCGGGCGCCGGGACGGGCGTAGCGACCGAATCCCGTACATCAGCGGGAGGAGCGCTGCTGCACGAGCGAAGGTGCTTTGTCCTGCCCGTTGACCGCAGCAATGGGTGGATTTGGGCTCGGCGTTGAAGCTCTTGAACTGTCATGGTGATAAAGGAGCAGAAATACAGCCAAGCCGGACAGAAAAGCGAGCCCGACCACTGCAGACGACAAGCTTAGGCGACCAGGTTCCAGGCGGCTTCGCGACCGGATGGGAAGTCTCGAGGAACACTGGCTCCTCGAGCATGGCGGTTATGAGGCGTTTCTTATACGCGGGATTAGTTTCTAACGGCGCACGCATCAGAGTCCGTACTATCGTGACACGATCGCTGCTGCCTCCGTGAACCATTTCGGGTGTGATATCGTGCGGTTCAAACGATGAACGGCCTTCCAGTCAGCCGACGAACGGCGCTCTCGCTTCTCGCAGCCGCACCTCTTCCTCTTAGGACGCTCCAAGCGGCAAAGCGCATTCCAATCGGACTGGAGATCTACTCGGTTCGAGAGGAGTTTAAGAAGAACGAAATCAGCACTCTCGAAGCAGTCGCCAGGATGGGCTACGAGTGCGTGGAGTTCCACGGTGTCTACGCAGATTGGACCCCGGAGCACGCAAAGCAGATTCGCTCGAAGCTGGATGGCCTGAACCTGAAATGCTATTCCACACACAACAGCAGGAAGGCATTCTCGGGGGATGATCTCAAGCGCGCTGCCGAGTTAAATAAAATCCTGGGATGTCGCTATATGGTTCTGGCGAGCCCTGGGAAGGTCAATACGCCAGACGAATGGAAGCAGGTGGCGGATACGCTGAATCAAGGCAACCACGAGATGCGCCGGGCCGGATTGCGCGCCGGATATCACAATCACGTTGTCGAGTGGAAGGCGGTAGATGGCAAAGTGCCAATGGACATTCTCGCCGAGAACACGGACAAGAGCATCATGTTGCAGCTGGATGTTGGCCACTGTATCTCGGCGGGAGCGGATCCCGTGGCATGGATCAATAGTCATCCAGGTCGAACCCGTTCGCTGCATCTGAAGGACTGGTCGAAGGAGAAGGAATTCCAGGCTCTTTTCGGCGAGGGAGTCGCTCCCTGGAAGAAGATCCTTGCCGCGGCCCAGGACAAGGGCGGCGTCGAATACTACCTGATCGAACAGGAAGGCAATCAATATCCTGAGCTCGAAACCGCCGATCGTTGCCTGATTGCATACCGCAACCTGGCCGGATAACCGATTACGTAGCTTGCCCGTCGCCGTCCCTGAAACCTGATTGCTTCAGAATGACGGTGTGGACTTGTTACCGCAATCGGGTATCAGGGTCTTCGCCACCGGCGGAACCTTCGACAAGGAATATGACGAGATCAACGGCCGTCTATTCTTCAAGGACTCTCACGTTCGAGAGATGTTGAGCCTGGCTCGCTGCCGGCTTGTGCTCCAGATTGAGACGCTCATGATGGTCGACAGCCTGGACATGTCCGAGGCAGATCGGCAATTCATCGTGGAACGCTGCCGGGCGGCTCCAGAGAAGCGCATCGTCATTACGCACGGTACCGACACAATGGAGTTGACGGCCCGGGCTCTGGAAGGAGCGGCCCTCGAGAAAGTGGTCGTACTGACCGGTGCAATGATCCCCTATAAATTCGGAAGTTCGGACGGAGCTTTCAACCTCGGAAGCGCGCTTGCCTTTGTTCAAACGCTAGCTGACGGAGTATACGTAGCAATGAACGGTTGCTGCTTTGCGGCCGGGCAGGTGCGTAAGAACCGGGCAGACGGATTCTTCGAACAGAAAGCTGGGGAGTAGGGTCTTGCGAAAGCAGAAATGTGACGTATTGATCATCGGCGCCGGCATGGCTGGACTAACAGCCTTCAACGACCTTTCGCGGCAACGCGTGCGTGTATTGTGCGTGGAGGCGCGCGCATCGCATCGGCGGACGGATACTCACGATCCAAGATCCGACTGTCTCCCTTGCCGATCGAGTTGGGCCCGGAGTTTATTCATGGCCGTCCGCCCGAAACCTGGGGCCTGGTTCGCGACGCCCGGCTTCCTGTTTACGACTGCGAAGAGAAAGCGGTCTATATCCGGAACGGGAAAGCCGACGGCGCAAAGCGACGCCTGGGAACAGATGGACGAGATTACAGCCGAGATGAAGCGCGTGGCGGACACCGGGCCCGATCTGAGCTTTTTCGATTTCATTCAGGGAACTCCGCATTCCGGATCGGTGAAAGACCTTGGCCACGTCTTATGTGGAAGGATTCAACGCGGCGCATAAAGAACGAATCAGCATCGCCTCCTTAGCGCAGGACGCCCAGGCAGCTGAGAAAATTGATGGTGATCGGAATTTTCGCTTTGCTGCCGGATACAGCGCGGTTACGGATTTCCTGCTGCAAAGTGCCCGGCAAGGCGACTCTCAATTGCGCCTGAATACCGTTGTTGACAGCGGTGCAGTGGAGACCAGGTCACGCCCTAGTCGAAGCTCGTTCGACCTGACACTGGTGCGAGCACTCAGATCGAGGCAAACCGAGTTATCGTCACAATCCCGTTGGGCGTGTTGAGAGCTTCCGAGTTCCCTGGCGGGTAGCATCCGCTTCGATCCAGTTCCGAACGGTATCATGAACGCGCTAGAAGCTCTGGAATTCGGAGACGTCACACGGGTGATCTTTCGATTCAGAGAACCTTGGTGGGAAGATCACGCAGAGTTGGCTGATTTCGGATTCTGGCTCTCGAGCGAAAAGTTCTTTCCGACGTGGTGGACTACTCTTCCAATGAGAACGCCTCTGCTCACGGGGTGGAGTGCCGGTCCGCACACGGACGAGTTGCTCGGGCAACCGAAAACTGCGATTGTGTCCCGCGCTCTCGAAGACCTTGCTAGGATTTCCAGAGTAGAACTTGAGCAGTTACAGGAACAAGTAGAAGCAGTATACTTTCACAACTGGCATAACGATCCATTTCCCGTGGAGCCTATAGTTACGTGCGGGCTGGAGGACTCGAAATGCGCACGCCGCTCGAGTTGCCGGTAGAGAACACTCTGTTTTTTGCAGGCGAGGCCACGGAACTAAATGGACACGGTGGAACGGTGCACGGAG
Organism: uncultured Acidobacteriaceae bacterium; assembly: GCA_963744795.1. Taxonomy (GTDB): domain Bacteria; phylum Acidobacteriota; class Terriglobia; order Bryobacterales; family Bryobacteraceae; genus Bog-105. The sequence continues at coordinate 14,610 of CAVUVF010000009.1, read as the reverse complement.
CTCGGGCAACCGGCCATCGCGCAGCGCGACAGGTACTCGAATCCCTCAGCTGAAGCCGGTTACTAGGCCGAAGCCTTCGATCTTGCCCCTGCCGTACGGAACGCCGAACGAGCGAACGAAAGAACGCGCCTCGGTTGCCTGTCGGAAATTGCGCGAACACGCAGCGGGCGCTCCTGCAGTATCAGATCGCTGGCCTGTACAAGGGGTTCCGCATGGAACCAGCGTTGAAACGAGGCGTCATTCAGGACGTTGCAGATGGCCGCGAGGCTCATGCCCTGGTGATGAGCCATCCAGCACCGGATCACCTCATGTTTGCGCCGCCCTAGGAAATTCGCCGAGAGTGAATAATCAACCGACTCATAGAATCCATACTTGACGAGCCAATTCCTCTTCGCCATCGCCAGCAAGTTCTCAACCGCACCAGCAGGATCGACCAAGAGTGCCAGGCAGCTTGAATACGGAGATACCACCAGCGAACTCTCACGCGAGACGCTTAGCGCCAGTCCGGGCACTCCAAATGCGGCGTACTGATAATTCCCTTGCTCGTCGGTCTTACCGTAAGCCGCTTCGGAGATTCCCCACGGTATGTGACGCGCTTTCGCGTATGCCTGCTGCACTCTGACGGCCGCTCGCACGGAGCGGTCGAGCAATGTCTCGGGATGAGACTTCTCCCAAATTACGGGCATCAGATACTCGAACATCGTGCCGGTCCAGGAGATTAAGGCGTTCTCACCTTCGCACAACGTATGCTGACGTCCCAGACGAAACCAGCTTTCCTGAAGAGTCTCGCCCTTGGCCACCGCGATGAAAGTTGCGGTTCTGGATTCGGATGCAAGCAGATCATAGCAGGACTTGTTCAACTCGCCCCGCTTCACGTCATAGCCGATCGAGAGAAGACGCCGTCCTTTGTCGACGAGCGGCTCGAACCTCATTTCTCGGGCGAGTCGGTCGCAAAGAGACGCAATCGCCTTCACCCTCGCGTTCAGTCGCTCAAGCTTGTCTCGCGAAACCGCTATTTCCTTCTGAAGCTTCAAACAAAGATCAACAACCGCCGCGGGTGAGTCGGATTGGGCAACCAGCTCCTTGAGCTTACCTTCAAGAATCGCGTAAATTGCGGCCGCTTTTTGAGGAACGGGAGACGTCGCAGGAAGATCGAGCTTCGCCTTGCCCAGCTTCCGAAGCGGGTCATACTCGGCCAGCAGCCAAGGTGCGAAATCTCTGACCTCCTGCTCGATTGCTCGATAGCGAGCCCGCAGCTCTTCCGTCCAATCCGGGTCGGAGCCCGCCATCTGCGCGAGAGGATCCTCTATGAGAAAGAGCCTGGCCAGACCCTCGTTCACAGTCGGACAACTCAAAGCCTTCGCGAGTTGACCTCGCGGAGCGCACCCCGCCAGTGAAAGGTGATCCTCAAGACCATGCAAGGTAGAGCGAGGCAGGACAGGCTCTCGCATCAATTCGAGGCAGCCCTGCCTCAAGCTCCATAAAGAAGCGATCAGGTTGCCGCTATCAACGCTCGAAACGAAAGGATCGCCGAGAGGCTGTCTAGAGATGTTGTCGTACCAGTTCAGAAAGTGGCCCATATGGCGGGGCAACAACAGCGCTGAGTTAAGACTGTTCTCCGTGAGTGTGGCAAATTCGGAAACCGTCAAAAATCCAAATTCCACGGCTGCCTGGCGAGAGTTCAAGAGGAATCCGTAGTTAGTCGGCGATAATCGCTCTGCCAGCCGATAGGGCTCCTCCTGAACGTTGTCGGGAATCAACCAATTATTGCTTTCGTTGCTGAACTTGCTGAAGTAATGCCATGTACGCAGCGCGATTTCGCGCAAAAACTTGCGTTCCTTGGAACTAAGATCGAAGTCCTGCGGGTGCGGCGAACTGTTGAGCCAATTTGAGATCAGTTTAGAGAAGCACCACAGGAGAACGAACGGAAGTGCATAAGGAATAGCCTGCGGGCGGTTATAAAGAGCAAGGCCCAGCGGCAACGCTATCAGCGGAATCCAGTCAAGATAAGCGTCTACCGGTGTTCGCTTCTTAAGACCAAGTTCCGCTTCCGTGGCCGTCTCCCACTCAAGCAGCCTCGAATGGGTGATTGTACTTCGGACGATGGTGCGAACAATCGCGTCGAGAGCAACCAGGGCCTGGTGCGCGAGGAACGCGATGTTCAGAAAAATGCTGACGTGAGACGTAAGGAAATCTGAGAACGACTGGCGCGCTACATCCCACTTTTTCTTGAAAGCCGCGCCCAATAGGTTGAAGACAAGCCGGAAGTAAATGGGGAGGAACAGAAGCGCTACGGTCACCAAGGTCCAGAACCGGGGCGAACCCGGCAGGTAGAACCACCCGGCGATTAGCAACAGAGCGGTGGCAGGCTCAACCAGACTTCGGCGAAGATTATCAAGAATCTTCCACTTCGAGATGAGCGAGATGGGATTCGTTACGAGCCGGCCCGACTCATCAGGAACCTTGCCGAAGATCCAGCGGAAGATCTGCCAATCACCTCTTAACCAGCGATGCTTCCGGCGATTGTAAGCGCTGTAATGGGACGGATAATCGTCGATTACTTCGATATCGGAGACCAGACCCGCACGCGCATAGGCGCCTTCAATCAGGTCGTGGCTTAAGAGGGCATTACGTGGGAATCGCCGCTCGAGCACTTGCCGCAATGCATCGACATCGTAGATTCCCTTCCCGGTGAAGATGCCTTCGCCGTAGAGATCCTGGTAGACGTCAGACACAGCCCGCGAGTAAATGTCGTAACCGGTTTGACCAGAATAGATTGCGGCCAGTCGAGAGCGCGTCGCGGAATGCACGCTGATTCCGACCCGAGGCTGAAGAATGCCGTATCCCATGTTCACGATGTTCAGCTCGGGATCGATGAGAGCTCGATTGAGAGGGTGCGCCATCGTACCAATCAAGCGTTGAGCTGATCCACGAGGCAATTGCGTGTCAGAGTCGAGCGTAAGAACGAAGCGCACATGCGGCAATCGGGAAAGATCACCAGCTTTGACCGGGAACGGGATCGTGCACCTTACGGAGCATCTGGTTCAGGTCGAGGAGCTTGCCCCTTTTTCTCTCCCATCCCATCCAAGCTCGTTCGCGCGGATTATAGACACGATGTCTATGGAAGAGGTAGAAGCCGCCGGTCTCCTCCCCGGCATACTTCTCGTTCAGTCCTTCAATCAGATTAACCGCGAGGTCAATCCGGATGTCTTGCTCGCCTGAAGGCTCTGCGGTGTCCGGGAGATCCGTCAACAAAGCAAACGAGATGCTCGGGTCTCGGTTGACCAGATAGCGGACTTCCAGATCGTCCACAAGTTGCCGGATTTGCTTCTCGTTGATCAACAACGTTGGAATGGCCACCATCGTTGCGTAAGACGGATCGACCCCCTCGGTGAAATCGAACTTTGCGAGGGGTTTAGGTGTCAGACACGGCCGTAACGAAATAGTTCATCAGTTCGACGGCCGCTTGCGTTGCGGGGATGATCAGGAGTAGAGCGCCGACGATAAGCCCGAATGCATCATGGTTCTGCACCAGGCTCATGATCAGAGTCACGACAGTGATCAAGGTGATGATCTCGATGCCGATGATGTAGACCTCGTCCGGGAAACGATGGAACAGAAGCTGAATGCGAGTTCCGAGCGGAGGCCGGTATCCGATGCGCGGCAAGAACTCGCGGGCGCCGGTCTCATCGACCAGGTAGTGCCCGACATGAGAAAGCCGATCACGGAGTGCCTCGGATGTGCCGGGCGGTATGTTAATCGCACGGGTATGCTGCACCAATCGGCGGGCCAATTCGATCTCACCGACATCCGAATGAGGCGCGATTTTTTCGATCGCCAGACGGTACATCTCGCGGCTTTCGAAATCCATCCGAGGGTAAACACCAGCGGGATCGAGGCAAAGAGTGCGATGCACCAGAGAAAGATCTTCAATCGGACGTTTCCAATCGAGATCCGTAATCAGGCGCAGGGATTTGATCAGATCATCTGCCCCGTAGTTTGTCTGCAACGACGGGTCGGCACGGAACTCCTCGAGCGCCTTGAACCCCACCTGGGTGACGGTGGTGAGTAAAACCAGTTTGAGCGCCGGGAGCATTCCCCAAAGCTCTGCCAGCCGAAGCGGTTCCAACTCCTGCACCGACTCGAGGAAGTAAGAGAAAGCCGGAACACTCAATCGGCCTTTCGCGGCTGTCATCAGAGCACGCGCCAGCGCAATAGAACGGGGCACCGCTTGCTCTTCGCTTGTCCGAACCTGAGGCAACTTCGACAGGAACTTCATCGAGTCCTCCAGGTCGGCAACGGAGGCCCGAATCAAGCGGAGATGGTCATAAATCGTTCGAAGGTCGACGGGCGGCTCACCCGAGCGCATGCCGTACAACTCGCGTTCCAGGCGAAAGAATTCGCGAGAACTCTGCTTGAAAATCTCGCGTGGCTTGGTGGATCGTCCGCTACTTGAAACCCAACCGCCCGAGCGCGCAGCCCGGGCCGCAGCGTCGCGCAAGTCTCGACGGTCTTGCTCCGTGAGGCTAGACCAGTCGAATTTCGGAGTTTTTAACTCTAGGGTTTCTTGCTGAGGCATCTTTTGGCTGAATTTCGTTAACGATAGCTCGACGCTTGAAGGTCGAACATTTCAGCGTACCGCCCTCCGAGCGCGATAAGGCTGTCGTGGTTACCCTCTTCGGCGATAGCGCCGTTCTCTAGAACAATAATGCGCTCGGCCATGCGAACGGTCGAGAAGCGGTGCGAGATGAACAAGGCCATCTTTCCCTTCGTGAGTTCGTTGAAACGCTCAAAGACTTCAAATTCGGCTCGTGCATCAAGCGCCGCCGTCGGCTCGTCGAGAATCAGGACTTGAGCCTCGCGCAGATAGGCTCTGGCGAGAGCCAGTTTCTGCCATTCTCCTCCCGACAAGTCGACTCCGCCTTCGAATCGCCGTCCCAACATCTGCTCGTATTCTTTGGGCAACCGCTTAATCACGCCGTCCGCAAGGCTCTTTCCGCTGCCGATCGAACCCGGCCCAGATCGGGGAGGTATTCGATACGACCGACCGCGATGTTCTCGCGGGCCGTCATTTCGTAACGCATGAAATCCTGGAAGATGACGCCGATTTCCTTGCAGAGGTCCGCGATGTCGTATTCACGCAGATCCTTGCCATCTAAGAGAATTCGTCCCCCGCTCGGATCATAAAGCCTGGTAATCAGTTTCACGATCGTAGTCTTTCCCTGCCCGTTTTGGCCGATCAGGGCGATACGCTCGCCGGGTTCCAGACGAAAATTCAGGCGGTCGAGGACGAGACGCTCTGTCCCGGGATATTGGAAGGAGACATCAATGAACTCGAATCCCTGCGAAATGGGGCGCGGCGCCAGCAGTGCGTTCGGCTTCGAAACCACAGTGGGCTCCATCTGGAAAAAGGCAAGGAGGTCTGTCAGGAAGAGGGCCTGGTCAGCAATGCTCGAGAGCGTGGAGAAGATTTGGGAGATGTTGTTGGCCGCATTCATGATGATTTGCGTCAGGAACACCAGGTCTCCATAGCTCAGTACCCCGGTGACGGTCTTATAGATGATCCAGACGTAGGCGCCGTAGTAGCCGGCCGTGCTCAGGAACGAAAGCAGCGTAGCGGCAACCAGACGCTTGCGGGAGAGGTTCAGGTTCTCGTCGAGGATCTGGTTCGATAGCTTCGTAAACCGGTTCGTCAGAAACGTGTTCAGGCCGAACAGCTTGAGCTCTTTGGCAGCTTCTTTGCTGCCGCCAACCTGCCGAAGGTAATCGAGCTCTCGTTTGACGGGCGTCTGGCGAAAGTTGAGGGCGTAATTCAGAAATGCGAAATGGCTTTCGCCCAGAAACGCCGGGATCAAACAGACGACAAGCAGCAGCAGTACCCATGGCGAGTACCAAAGGATGGCGATCGAGAGCGTAGCCGTCGTGACGACCTGTTGGAAGAGGCGGCCGATGGACTGGATCATGCCCAGGCGATCCGTCGCCTGGACGCGAGCCCGTTCGAGCCGGTCATAAAAGACGGGATTTTCATAAGCCTGCAGATCAAGAGCGGAGGCGTGCTCCATGACTTGAATGCTGACGTGGCGGGTATAGCGGTCGGCGAGAACACGATCGTAATAATCGATGACCCGGCCGAAAATGTTCGAAGCCATGACGAGCGCGAATTCGAGACCGACCAGCCACCACAGCTGATTTGAAGCGGGCTGTTTGTGCTGGACGGTGGCAGCGATGTTGTCGATGATCCAGCCCGCCACTTTGGGTGCCCCGGCGGCGACGAGAGATATAAGGATGCGGAAGACCAATCCAAGCGCAACGACCCAGGGTCCGGAGTCCCAGACAATACGAAGGACAGGTGGGACGTTTTTCAGCGCTTCGCAGACGTTCGCGCCACGCCGAGAAGAAGGAGCTTTGCTTTTCTTTCGCTATGGTTTCAGACAAGGTAAGGTTTGTAGAAGCGAGTTTACCGGACGCTTCTACAGTAGAGATGCGAGTGGGGAGTTCTGTTTCTCTTCACAGGATTGAGGTGAGTTTTAGCCTGACGCAGAACCGAGTGCGATAGGATGGATTTCGGAGAAACGCCGAATGCAAGTTTCTTGCTGAGCGGGAGTAATTCAGCGGTAGAATGCCAGCTTCCCAAAATGGCTTTCGATTGAAAATAGAGGACATAAGCGTTCCCGGCGTCCTCGTTCTGGCAACGGTTTTCATCCGTCACTTCTGAGAAGTGTTCGTCTTAGTGTTCAAGTTCCGCTTTAGTGTTCAAATTTTTCTGCGAGACGCCTTCTCGATCACTCGCCTCACCAGCACGTTCCAACTCTGATCGTTTGACCCGGACGAGGGCAACCGTGTCCGGATCCCACCGGCGGTATTTTCCGATTTCGCCGAGCGGCGGATGGGACAGACGTTCCGACAGAACCAATCCCTTCTGTCAATCCAGCAGAGCTTAAACACGCGGGCGCCATGACGTAGTATCCGATAACTGAAGCTGGTTGTTTTTGTTGGTCAAGAGCTGGTCTAGTCAATAATGCCGTAATGTCCGGAAATTCAGCCATGACTGGTGTCAACAACTTGGGGCGCCGTTACTTGCAACGTTACGCGGACGTTACGAACTTCATATCAGAGCTGCATGGCCTCGTTCGAGTTTTCGGACATTACGAGGTGGCTCCTGCGCAACGCCAGTGCAACAAACGAAAACGAGACTCGTGAGTGTTAGGCGGAAGTCCAGCATGACCTACCATAATCCTCCTCAGGGAGCGAACTTTTGATCAGGGCGCGATCAACACCGGGGATCGCGGACCTTGCTGGTGCTGAGGACGGCGGATGCCATGCATCTCGACAGTCGGCCTAGTCAGAGGCCGGAGCGCGGGTTGTACGAACTTTTGTACGAACTTTCTTGCGAAGTGATGCGAAGCTTGGCGTTTCGACCAACTTGATGGGCGCGGGAAATCAACAACTTAGCTCTTTCTCTTCGCACCGCTTCGCCTCTGATTTCGGCTGTTAACCAACATCTGAGGTGGTCGGTCAAGGAGTAGCGGCATCGATTTTCCTAAAGCTGGCGCAAGTTTTCCACCGAGTTTTCACAAGGGCGCCTTTGCTAGCGAGTGGTTGGCGACGTTCCAGTCCCTGCAGATAAGTGCTTTCACAATACGGTGTGCGGTCCTTCCAACAACGAAACAGAATGCGAATCCACTTGTAGGCAAGAGCTCGCACGACGGTGTTTGCCGGTTTACCTTTCGCGCGTTGCTGGTCGTAGTAAACTTTCGCCCAGGCGCAAGAAGCTAGGGAATGCACGGCCCATTCCTGGAAAGTTTGCCGCAGAAACTTGGGACACGCCCAACGCCAATGCACCCAGGATTGTTTGCCGCTGCTGGCGAGCACGGGTGCAATCCCGCTGTAGCATTGCAGTTCACTGGCACTTTGGTAACGGTCGCGCTGCGAGCCAAGCGCAGCGATCAGTCGCGGCGCTAGTACTGGCCCCACTCCGGGTAGTGAATCAATGAGGGCGAAATCGGGATGCTCCCGAGTGAGCTTTTCCAGCTCCTGGTCATAAGAGCGAATGGCAGCTCGCACTTCCCGTAACATCCGGGCGAAGCTCAGAGCCGCCTTCGAACAGGAACGGATCACCGCTGTATCGTGAGTGGCGGGCACCGCGTCTCGAATCTCCTGAACGCGACGCTCAATGCTGTCCGACTTGCAACTGTTGTGTTGCCGGAAGAACGCGCGCAGAGTGTCGGGCCGCGCCTTCTGCAACTTCTCCAGAGTGGGCCAACGTAGCAGGAAATCGCCGACAATGGCAGAGCCCACGGCAGAGAACCAGTCCAGTACTTGCGGGAAGTACATCTTTCAATATGCAGTCAGACGGTTGGAATAACGGACCTTCTCGTGGACGAACTTCCGTCGGCCTTCCACCAGAAACTGAAGGGTACGTGTCTGCTCTGAATCCGGATGGAGCCGACGCAGTCTTTCTCGATGGCGTACTAACAGGTCGACCAACAGAGTCGCATCCGAAGGATCATTCTTCGCTCCCGAAGGACGAAAGCCCTTGCGATAGTTGACGAGCGTAGAGGCGTGCACCGGGAACAGCACCAGGTGCTCATACTTGAGAAGCATAAAGAGAAGCGATCCACGCGATTGCTCGAGCGCGATGGCAATCGGACGTCCGCCGAATTGTCGGTATAGGTCGGCCGCCCAAGCTTCCACTGCTTCCGGTTTGTGTATCAGTTCGCCCTGCACCACGCCTGACTCGGTCGAACTCTGCAGCGCGCAGGCGTGCTTCTGATCTGCCCAATCGATCCCGATATAGGCAGCAAACTCGATCTCTCCGTCCTTCCCGTTTTTCATTTTTTCTCCTGTCAGTTCCCTTCGTGCAAGCAGCCTTTGCTCCCGCGAAATTCGTATAGAAAAGTCGGCTCTGATCGGCTAGACAACATCTGAGTGTTCGTTTTGGAAGCAAAGGGCATCCCGCTACTCGAAAGTTGGTTAAAAGACGTCAGGACGTCGAAGGGTCGTGTTCGTAGCAGCGAAACGCCTGCACTTGTTCACCCTGACACGCCACGTCTGAGCGAATAAGTGATGAATTCCACAGCGCCTTGGCGCGACGACTGTGGAAATCTGAATACCTGCAACCTGTCTGTTGCAGCAACTATACGAAGGGTTGTAGGTTCGAAATCCGACTGGGGACCCAATTCGCTTTCGAAGTTACGCTCTCTAGTGAACAGTCATCCGATGCTGTCATGACCACGTGATCATGCATGTGTCGTCCACACCGCTAAGTTCGATCTCAATGGTCGCGTACGGAGCCGTCGACTTTATCCCACATTTCGGGGAACTTCCATTCCGGGATGCCGCGTTCGTTGTCGATGAGGTTGTCATCGAGCTCGATGCCGAGCCCCGGCCCGTCGAGATTGCCCTTCAGGATGATGTTGCCCTCCGTCATCACAAACGGCTTCTTGATGTAGCTCTTCCCCATTGGGCTGCGCTGCACATTGGGTGGCCCTCCCTTAACGGCCTGAAGCGACGGCACCTCATGGGCGAGCAGGTTCGGGATCGACGCCGCTACGTGCATCGACGCGGCGAAGCCGACCACTCCTTCCTTTGAGTGCGGCAGCATGTCGGCGTAGAAGGCCTCGGCGAGGGTGGCGACGGCTTTGAGCTCGGTGATGCCGCCTACGTGCGTGATGTCGGGCTGCAGCAGTTGCGCTGCACCTGCGGTCAGCAGGTCGCGGAACTGCCACTTGGTTACCATGCGCTCGCCCGTGGCGAAGGGGAACGTCGTTTTCTTTGCCATCTCCGCCATGAGAGGCAGGTTCTGGAATTGGATCGGCTCTTCATAGAACCAGGGGTGGAAGGGCTCGAGCGCCTTGATGATCTCCATCGCGGCGGGTGGCTCGTGTTCGCCGTGCATCTCGATGCCGAGGTCGAAGTCCGGACCGATGAGCTCGCGGATGGCCTTTACCTTTTCGACGAAGCCCTCGATGTAATACGGGCTCTCGGACGAACGCGACAGCCGGCCGCGCGTGGACGACACGCTGGTCTTCATCGACTTGTACCCCTCGGCCAACACATGCGTTTTCGTTTCTTCCACGCTCTCGGCCTGGCCGTAGCACTTGATGCGGTCGCGCGTGGGGCCGCCGAGGAGGTCATAGATGGGGACTCCCAGGGCCTTGCCCTTGATGTCCCACATGGCGATGTCGACCGCGCCGAGCGCGGAGGTGAGCACGATGTCGCCGCGGTAGAACGCGTGTCGATAGATCGCCTGCCAGTGGTGTGCCGGACGGCGTGCGTCCTTGCCGATGAGGTAGGGCTCGATCTCCTTGATGGCGGCGACCACAGTGGGGATGCGGCCCTCGACAGTGCCCTCGCCGATGCCGGTGATACCCGCATCTGTATGCATTTTCACGAAGATGCTGCGCAGCGAGTTGACCGGGATGATCTCGAGCCCGGTGATCTTGATCTCGTCGCGCGGGTCGGCCAAAGCGCAGGCGTGGTTCACAGGCTGCGCGGCAAGATTGCGCTCGCTCGCGAGCAGGCCGCCCACGCCCATGGCGGCAGCCTTCATCCAGGTGCGGCGTGAGCGAGGCATCAAGTATTCCCCCCTTGAATTCTATGAAACGCTATCACACCGGTGCGGTCATGTGTACCAGATGCCCATTCCATGGACCTGGTCGCGAGTAGGATCGGCCTTGCCGATTTGCAGAAAAGCCGCGCAGGCGATCAAATCAGAAGGAAACGGAAAAACGTTTGAAAGTAACGCCCCCGGCGATCTCACTCCCGATAGACAAACCGTGGCCATGCATGCTCTTGACGGTAGCGGGTTCTATATCCTGAATCGAGATGACGAAGCCACAATTAGTCGAATCGGTCGCAACAGCCACTGGTCAAACGAAGAGCGAAGTTGAACGCATACTAGACGCAATATTGGACAGAGCATCGAATGCGCTGGCCGGTGGTGACCGGGTTGAGCTACGAGGGTTTGGCATTCTTGAGGCGAAAGAAACGAAGGCGCGAACCGGACGCAATCCAGGTACGGGCGAGACTATACAGATCGCCGCCAGCCGGAGAGCCACCTTCCGTCCCAGCAAGGAACTGAAGGAGCGCCTCAACGGAAAGCGCGAAGCAGCTCAAGAATCTAACGTGTCATGACTTGCTGACTGACAGAGAAAACTGGCATCTCCTCGCATGTCCGGGCTGAAGAGCGTCACACCCGCCTGCCGGTGCGACCACCATGATTGTTTCGCTCGGGATCATCTCTAAACCCCAATATCTTGTGACGATTGAAGCAGCTGTGATCCTGCTGACGGCACAGGCGCTGGTAATCAACCGGCTCGCGGGGCTGCCGTATCCCATCTGGCACACGGCGGAAACGCAATCCAAGTGAAGGAGCCTTGTTCAAGGGATGGCGAACGTATCTCAAAGTGAGCATCGAGGTTGTCAGTTCGAAAGCTACAGAGAAGTAACATCCGTGGAGGAATCGGCCCCGAGACCAGCTGCTTGAAGAGAGGAATCGTGTCCAGATCGGCCCATTGCATGTCATCTGTGATCGCGACCACCGGAGATACGTCAGACAAGCGCGCAAACAATTCCGTGTACATGCGAACAGTGTCAATATATGTGAGACATGGGTGATACGGAGTCGCAAACATCACGGGTTTTCATTAGCTATAGTCACCGCGACAAAAAGTGGTTGGACCGGCTCTCAGTCCATCTTGCGCCGCTCCTCCAGAAAGGAGTAGTAAACGTCTGGTCAGATAATGAAATTCAACCCGGGCAGGAATGGCAAACGGAAATCGAGACTGCAATGGCTTCCGCGCACGTTGCGGTGCTCTTGGTAACGCCTGACTTTTTGGCGTCAAAGTTCATCACTGACAACGAGCTGCCTCCACTTCTCCAGTCTGCGCGGGAAAGGGGTCTTACCATCCTATGGATTGCAGTCAGCGCTAGCCTCTACGAGGAGGCAAGATTTGCAAACTTTCAGGCAGCAAATAATCCGTCGCAGCCGCTGAGCTTACTATCCAAACCTAAGAGAGAAGCTGAGTTTGTAAGGATCGCTCGCAAGATCAAGGAAGTTAGCGAGGGAAATTCCGTACCAAGGATAAAAAAGAAAGCCACATCTTCTTAGTTCCGTACGAACGTAATCCGGTTTTCGCAGGCCGCCAAGAGACGCTAGAGATTCTACGGGCCAAACTGCTCACAGGCGACGCTGCCATGCTCTCACAAACGGAGGCGATCTCTGGTCTGGGTGGAATCGGCAAAACACAAACAGCACTGGAATATGCCCATCGATATCGCGAAAACTACGGAGCCGTTTTATGGGTGACGGCGGAAACAGAGCAGACGCTCAACACGGGTTTTTCTGACATAGCCAGAATCTTGGAATTGGCAGAAAAGGACGGCGATCCCTATCAGCGGAAAGCGATCGTGCATTGGTTGCAATCGCAGCAACACTGGCTTTTGATCTTTGACAACGCCGATAACCCGGATTTGTTGAGGGACTTTTTGCCGCGACAACATCGAGGAGACGTGCTGCTTACGTCGCGCGCCTGGGTTTTCGATTCCCTTGGCCTCTTCATACAGCCAATCGAGCTGGAGGAGCTGAGTTCCGGGGACGCGACGCCGACGTGGACGAGACCGTTGGCCCGCATCCGCAGCTTCAAGCCCGAGGCCTGGGCGCGCGAACTGGCGCCGCACCGCCGAGCGCTTCGACCGGCTCGGCCGCGAAGCCGCCGCCGAGGGCCGACGGCGCCACCGCCGTCGAGCTCCTCGTCCGAGGCTTCCATCTACTACCGCTTCGCCGAGATGTCCCTGCTGGTCGGACTCCGGGCGAGCGCGAGAGCGCTGCAGCGCGCCGCTGACGGTTGACGCCTACGTCCTGGCCGGTCAGTTCATGGACCCGCCGCTGGAGCGCGTGTGCCTGCCCGTGCGCGGGCTTCGAATCGCCGGCCTACCTGCCGCTGCCCCGCGGCGTGCAGCGCCCGCCGGTGGTGCTGATTCCTTCCCGGGCCTGGGCATGGTCAAAGAGCACGGCGACTTTCCGCCCGAGCTCGCTGCTGCCTCGCGGCATGGCGGCCATGATCGTGGACCTGCCGGGCCAGGGCGAAAGCCGCAAGCCATTTCGCCATGGACTCAGGCCAACGCCCTGAGCATCGTCGCCGCGGCCCTCGATTACCTGGGGGCGCGCAGCCCGATCTCGATGCCGAGCCGCCTGGGGGTCCATCGGCACCAGCATGGGCGCAGCCGCCGCCATGCTCGCCGCGGCGGCGACCGGCGCGTGAAGGCCCTGGCGGAGATCGCCGGCTTCTACTATCCGACCGCCTGGTGCGGATCGCTTCCCGGCCGAGATCAAGGAGTTCCTGGGCTACATCATGGGCGCCGCGGATCAGCAGGAGCTGCAGGACTTGATTCGGCCGATGAACCTGCAGGGCTCAGGTGAAGCGGATCGCCTGCCCGCTGCTGGTGGTCCACGGCCAGCAGGATCACATCATTCCCTTCGAGCGAATCCGACCTCGATCTGGGCCGAGGCCCGGAGCCCAAAGAGCGCTTCATTTTTCCGCGCGGGCGATCACGGCTGCGTCAACATCGGCGAGGCTCGGCCGCTGATCGGCGACTGGATCGCGCAAAAGATCTTGGCTTAGATCGCCAGACGGCCGCTTTCCGTGCTCAAAATCACGCTTGGCTGAGCGTGGGGCGGCTATAATCCGGCGCGAGTGACCCGGCCTTTTCGGGTGCTTGCATTTCGGACTCGAAAGGGGTAGGACACCGTGGAAGGCTACTGCGTCAAATGCAAGAGCAAGCGTGAGATGAACATACTCCAAGCAGGTCACCATGGAAGAACGGCAAGCCCGCCACCGAAGGCGTGTGCCCGACCTGCGGCACCAAGATGTTCAAAATTGGGGCCGCGAAGTAGGGCAGCGCTAACGAGGGGGCCGAGATCGGCCCCCTTTCTTTATTTGCCTGATGTAACAGGTGGCCACGGCGCCCGGCCCGCAATGCGTGCCGACCACGGCGCCGGTGGCGACCACGTCGATTCTCCCCTCAAACCAGGCGCCAGCCCTTCTGCCAGCTCCCGCGCCAGCGGCTCGTTGTCGGCGTGGGGTATCCCCTAGACGCGACGCGCCTCGCCGAGCTGAAGCTCGGCCATTCGATCCAACGCCTTGCGCATGGTACGCGGTCGATCGACTTGCTGCACCCCGCCCTCCGCCAGGGCGATCAGGTCCGATCTGCACCAGCCTGGGCGAAGCCGACGCCAGCGACGCGCTGGGGTCGTCGACACGCGCAGAACGGTTTGGCCGCTGGGTTCGACCAGCGCCACACCTCGTCGATCGAAGTCCCGGCCGCGGCGGCCTCCGCCGCCAGCGCCGCCAGGTAGCCGAGCCCCAGCGACAGGACGCCCGAATCCACCACCCGGATGCGCTTGCCCGGCACCTGTTCCGCGGCGGCGCGGGCGCTGTTGAGCGTGCCGCTCAGGCCCGCGGAGATGTGGATGGAGACCATCGTCCGCCTCGATCGCTTGCAGCTCCCGGAGGCGGCTCGAGCGCCGGCTGCGACGTGGTGGGATTGCACGGCGCGTGCCGCAGCTTCGGGTAGAGGCCTCCGGCGGCAGCTCGCTCCCGTCTCGTT
>CAVUVF010000008.1:0-611592 GCA_963744795.1 uncultured Acidobacteriaceae bacterium | reverse complement strand
GCTATATTGCCCTATGGCGATTTAACCTGTCAAGCCCGCTGGTCATGCGCGCCATGACGCATGACATTTCCGGCCTCTTTGTCCCTCTCGCTGGCCCGGCAAAGTTGTCACTTGGCTAAATAACGCGCAAACCACTGAAGTGCTTTAGGCGCTGCGTATCCGGCAGGGTTAGAAACGGAAAACGCCCTAGTTCCGGCTATCCCTTAATCATCAGCAACCCGGACGTTGGAACAGACAAAGCTGCGCGACATCACATGGCAAGTGCCAAGTGACGGATGGCCCGCCATCTGGTGCAACTCGAAATTTGGGTTGCCGAATCAGTGGTTCCTGTCAGTACATCGGATCTATGTCCCCTAACCCGGTTTCGGGATGAGGGCATCCGGATCACGAGACGAAGCTATCGCCCGAATAAAGCGAGCCCTGAGCCGGTGACCCATGAGCGAAGAGTGTGCGCGCTTGGCGTCCGCTCATTAATTTCGCGCTCGGTAAGATAACCTGCGGTAGGAGTTGGAATGGAGTCCCGACTCGATCGCAACAGCATGAACTTACTCCGTCTTCTTTTCATGGCCGCTCCCATCGCTCTTTCTGCAGGACAGATGACGGCCCAGGTCACTTTTACCAAGAACGTTGCTCCAATTCTGTACTCGCATTGCGTGGTTTGTCATCGCCCGAACGACATCGCTCCGATGTCACTGGTCACCTATCATGAAGTCCGACCCTGGGCGGCTGCCATACGGGAAGCCGTTCTTCAGCGCGTAATGCCGCCCTGGCATGCAGACCCGCACGTAGGCGACTATCATCAATGACCGTCGGTTATCGGATCAGGACATCGCCACACATCGATGCGTGGGTGAAGAGCGGCGCGAGAGAGGGATCGCCGGAAGACCTTCCCGCCAATTCCTGAGTTCAAGGACGGTTGGCACATCAAGCCGGATCTGATTCTGACTATTCCCGAGCAGACTGTAGCGGCAGGCAATCAGGACGATTATGAATACATCTATGTACCTACGGATTTAAAGAAGACCGGTGGGTTCAGGCGGCTGAAGTAGTTCCCGGTGACCGCCGAGTCGTGCATCATGCCACGGTGAGTGTGATTGCCGCAGATAAAGTTCCGATCGGCAAGAAGCCAGGAGAGAACGTAGGCGAATTCCAATTTCGTACCGGCCAGGTGAACCACCTGAAGCCCGACGCTCCCGTATCCGATGACGGTTGCGCGCCGAGCACCGTGCCCGGCTTGAAGAGTTTCTCTACCGGGTGTGTGAATCACGTCCCGGGCATCTATCTACCAGGCCACTTGGCAGAGGTTCGGCCACCCGGCTACGCTCTGAGAATTCCGGCCGGTTCCTATTTGCAGTTCCAGGTGCATTACAGTAACCGGTTGAAGGAATCCGTTAAAGACCGCACCAGCATTGGCCTTGTGTTTGCGAAGGAACCCGTCAGGCATGAAGTCGCCCAGTACGAGATCTGGAACAACTATTTCCTGATTCCACCAGGAGATGGCGCGCACAAGGTTACTTCCTGCTTCACGCTGCCGAAAGATCTCACTGTAGTGGCTTATACCGCGCACATGCACTTTCGGGGCAAGAGCATGATAACCGAGGCCATTTACCCCGATGGCCGACGTGAAGTGATCTTCAACGTTCCCAAGTATGATTTCCGATGGCAGGAGACTTATTTCCTTAAACATCAATTCGTGATGCCGAAAGGCACGAAGCTGATCACAACCGCCTATTTCGACAACTCAGCCAACAACCCTCTGAATCCGGATCCGACAAAGCCAGTCCGGTGGGGCGAGCCGAGCAATGAAGAGATGATGGGCTTCTGGCTGGCCTTTGCCGATGACGTAGGGCAAACGCCCAAGCAGGAAGTAAGCGAGTTGGGGAAGACGCGCTGATACCGGCATGACTGCCGCACTCATGTCGGTTGCTGCCTCTTTAGGTGACACCGGTGATTGGGTCTGCCCCACAAATTGCAGCTATCATTCGGCAGGGGCAGGCAAGTGTCTTAAGTGCGGTATGGCCTTGGTCCTCGGGATTCCTGATCGCTTCCATGAACTAATGGTGTGAGTAGCGCTCACGAAATAGCTTTATACGAAGTGAGCACTGCAGAGCGTTGTTCCGGCTCACTTCCAGGTTTGTCGCTAGCCTTGATCGGATGACGCGGCCGGATGGATGCGGGCGTGGGTCAGTTCCATGATGGTCCGGCCACCCGCACAATCGGTGGTCTCCGCTATTTTCGGGTGAACTCAGCAAGATATTTCTCTTCTTTCATCTGTTCCTGAGGAAGAACTGAACTGGCGCTTTTCCACCAAGTAACGATGCTGATCACAACTTCGGGTGCGATGAGCCGTACAGAGCAGGAATCCAGGCGTCCTTGTCGAGGTCTGTTCCAAGCCCGCTGGTACGCACTATAACTTGACGTATGGATTGTTCATCGCTTGTCTGCAACAGTGTTGGTCACAGTTACCGTCCCGCAAAGAAGTACACCGCGAGTATCGTTACTTTGAGTGTCACTATAGTGTCCCTGGCGCGATACTACCCGTGCTTAAGACCGAACAACAGTGAAAAGCGTCATCCTTAAGGCATGGCATCCGGCCCAGACGGCAGGAGCCGAGCCGGTGATCTGACCATCATCCGCAGGAATGTTGAGGGATCTCTCCTGTCAGTGCTTTGAAATCTTCAATGAGAAGCACCTGATCAAAATAGCCCGCCTCGTACGTTACATCCTTCCAGGAAAGAGTGGACCGGCTCGCCTTCCGCCATAATTCAAAGTCCAGGCGTGCGAAGCGCGAGTACAGTGTTGGGCGTTCTTGCCTTTGCGTCTCACGATATTCAATAACGGCAGATGTAGGGCAGAAGGGCGGGCGCAAGGTGAGATCTTCTCGAGGGTCAACGTGAAGCTGTGAACTTCAACATAGCGACGGCTTTTATCCGATCACTGGCCGACAACGAATGCGAAATGTAAGATCTCCTATTCTTGATTTTCTTTCATTGGCCGTCCGAACTCTTTGGGTGTTCTGGGGGGGAGCCATTAGACATTTCCAAGTGGCTCGGATAAGAGTCTCCTGAACAAGAAGGGCATAACCGGACTCGTTCATCGGGGAACGGAGGATCATCATGGGACGGTTCCCGATGAGCACGCGACGTGTGGCTGTTCAGAGTCACTCGGTCCGACTCCGCTTGAAACGCCAGCGATACGATTGGCCCTATGACAAGACGTGATCTTTCGCTTCTGCTGCCTGCGCTGGGAGCCCTGGGCAGCGCGATGGCAAATTCCCAAACGGATCCTTCGGAGCAGCCTGCGTTGCTTCACTCGGCCGGATACTCTTTCGATCAACTGCTCGTTAAGCGGTCGAGTGGAGGGGCAATAACCCGTCCCGTTCTTCACGGTAAGCTGCCAACCGGCGAGGTCGTGGAAATACACGAAACGACGCTGTTGCCTGGCCAAATGCCGCATCCGGCACACAAGCATCTCCATACCGAATTCATGCTCATTCGGGAGGGTAGTGTCCAATTTACCGCGAATGGTAACCCTCACGACCTTGGGCCCGGAGGGATCGCCTATGCCGCTTCGGAAGAGATGCATGGCTTGAAGAACGTCAGCAGCGCGCCCGCAAACTATTTCGTCATCGCGATCGGTACGGAACGTTAGGGAGGGTGACGTTGTCCAAGCCCGAGCCTTATTCTTATGGACCGACCCTTCTCTTCTCCGAACATTATTGCTGAGAGTAAAAGCGATCGATATATCTTTCACAAGTGATAATTCGTTAGTGCCTTTCTCTACGCACTCCGATGCTGAAGCCGGGCCGATCGCCTGCAATCTGTCTGCCATCCCTGACCGACCTCGATATAAGAGGTTACGGGAACGGCTCCGCTTCGCCCTGTCTTTTTGGGCCGAGCTGCCCGACGGCTACTCCTATTTGGTGCGTGCCGATCACTTGAGCCTCGCCGAAGTCGGCGAGTGGATGAGTCTCTAACGCCTCTGCTGCCCGTTCTTGAGGTTTGAGTTGTCCGTGTCCGGCACAGAGACGCTGTACTGGTTGACATTAACTGGCCCCGACGGCGTAAAAGCAATTCTCGAACAAGAATTTCCTAAGCATAGTCGCTGATTATGGCTGTGGCGGAATGCATGTCCAAACGTGTCATCCAGAACGGCCAACCAAGCCGGCTGGACCGCGGAGGCGATTGTCGGCGCGCCATAGAATTGTCGCGATTGGGGTATGGGCGACCTCTACAGCGTGACGAGGGCACATTTAGCGGCTTGGTTTATAGCACAGCACGCCATTACTGATTCCGATTCCAAAAAGACAAGCGCTAAAGCTAGTACAAGGAAGCGTAGACGCAGGCAGAGTACCCGCCCTTAAGAAGCATATTTGTTCGGCCGGATCGCAATCTATGAGGGTCGTCCCCAGAAACACGGGACTCAATCCCTTCCATATCCGATGGCCATTACCGTCGATGCCAGACCGAGCATCTAGAAGCTCTGAATGACCGGCGGATCTCAATGGGAATGCCTCCAGCTGAGATGATCCTGTTGAAAGTGAAGCGAGTTCTGAGTCCCTTGCAGAGTACGAGCGCTGGTTGAGAGGGTACGAAGATTCGTTACGAAAAACTGGATGGCGACATTTCTGAAACTAGAGCGTCGCGTTGCTTCGTCGTACGAGCGCAACGAGCAAGGCAGTCGAGGCGGGAGCGAGTCGGCGTCGATTCGTCATTGGGGATCACGACAGAATGGAAATTCAGCCACTTTCGAGTTAGCCGTGATCCGCCCCGAGTAAGCGCTATTCGGGAGCGATCTCTCAGGCTCCACGTCGCGCTCGTGCTTCGGCCTTGCAAATTTGGTCCGTTGTTGACCAGACGACACCTTGTAGATTGGGCACATGGCGCTCAAACGGATGGACAACGTAGGAATCGTCGTCGATGACCTCGGAGGGACGGTTGATTTCTTTCGCGAGCTTGGCCTCGAGCTCGAAGCGCGGGCCACGATCGAAGGAGAATGGGCCGGACGTGTCACTGGACTGGGCGATCAGCGCGTCGAGATTGCCATGATGCGCACGCCGGATGGCCACGGCCGGCTCGAGCTCTCCCGCTTCCTGACGCCGCCTGCGGTCGCGGATCACCGTAATGCCCCGGTGAACGCTCTAGGCTACCTCCGCGTCATGTTCGCCGTGGACGACATCGACGAGACGCTTGAAAGGCTTCGCAAGCGCGGCGCGCAGCTCGTAGGCGAAGTAGTCCAGTATAAAGACGCGTATCGGCTCTGCTACATCCGAGGGCCTGAAGGGCTTCTCATCGGACTCGCCCAAGAACTTAGCTGAGCGCAATACGAAGGCAATGACGAAGAGGGACCAATGCCAGCGAGCGCGTCTCGGACAGGGTAAGTTTTGCAACACGACAACGCAGAGCTATTTTGTTTTGCGGTTGAGGATTTCCCTGATTGCGTGAGCAGCATAAAACCCGAAGGCGGCGAAGAGGCAGACGAAAGCAACGATTAGAGGAATGCCTAACACTCGCCAGAGAAAATGACCGGGCATGCCAGCTGAGACAAAATAATCAGCAGTACTTTGAGGCTCAGCGGAAGCCCGTGAATAAACACGAAACGATCCGCTTTTCGCGCAAGGGAATACAGATTCTGGCTTCAGCCCATCGTAAGCACAACACGGTACTGAGCGTCGCCGCTCATCATGCGAGCGTAGCCCTCGGCCGCCTTTCGAGAGGCAGTTTTTCGATCATCGGGCGCACACCGGCCGCCTCGACGAAGCGCAAGGTATCTTGATCGGAATCGAAAGGCGTTCCCGCCGACCAGCCCTTGATGTTGCGCCTCCCAAGAATCAAGAGGGCGGTGGATACTTCAAGGGGATCTTCGGAAGCGCCCACAACAACGAGCGTGCCATTGGCTGTTAACCCCGGCAGAAGCGAACACATCGCCTTTCCACTCAGTGCGGTGGCGAGCACGACGCTTGCACCACCCAGCTTCTGCAGTTCGGCCGCAGCGTCGGTGCCAGCGCTGTCGATAGAAAGATCCGCTCCGAGTTTTTGTGCGATTGCCCATTGTGAGTGCCCCGGCCCACCGCGGCGACGAGATAGCCGCTTTTCTTCGCGAATTGAATGCCGAGATGACCGAGGCCTCCGACTCCCTGAACGGCGACAAGGTCGCCCGCCACTGCCCCGCTGTGCCGAAGAGCGTCGAATGTCGTAATGCCGGTGCACATCAGCGGTGCGGCTTCACAGGATCGAGCGATTCCGGTATTCGGGCGAAGAGCTTCTATGGGTGCGATCATGTATTCCTGATACCCTCCGTCATAGCTGAGGCCACATACCAGCAGGTTCGCGCAGTTGGCGAAATCTCCTTTCCTGCAAGCGTGCAGTGCCGTCCTGCCCATGCCAACCAACGCCGACACGGTCACCCTTTGTCCACCCTTCACGCCGGGGCCGACCGCGTCAATGATGCCGGCGACCTCGTGTCCAGGGATGCGCAGCACTGATTCCAGACCGCGGCCTGGCGTGAAACATCGTTCGCGGGAGAGACCGCCGCTTTCAGCTACCGAGTGGACCGTCGGGAATCCGGACATAAGGACACTACGCATCACGTGCGACCCAACTTCCGTGTTGCCCGTAGACGAAGAGTCATCGGGAAACCATATTCTTCCGTTCCCGAACGCTTGCCGAAGGCATGCTATCTGCCGGTTTCGGAAATTCCGGTTTCCGTTCTGAAATGCTAACCCGATCCGAGCCCACATCCGGAACTGCCTCTCGCCTTTCGTTCTGAATCATCGATGATGGCGAAATGCTGGGTTCCTCGTAAACGGAACGAATTCCTGAACGAAGAAAAATCCGGCGTCACCGACGAGCGATAACCCTCCGCGTTTGAAGCCGTCAGCTACGGTCCTATTCCCTTTGGGCTGCCACGTGTTTGCCAGGAATCCAGCACCGAACGCACTGACGATTCGACTCGATGCGACCGCCGCGTGTCCATCGTCGTCCTTCGCGATGATGACTTGTTTCAGGACGTTCCGAAGCCTCTCTCGAAAGCTGGCTTGGGTTGACGGGAAGTAGCGGGGATCCTGGTGCGAAACGTCGTCGAGACCTAACGCGAAGACCTGTCGTGCTGTGCCGCCTGCGAATCCGGTCACGTACCGTTTTGCATAACCGTCCCAGTGAGGTCCCCAGGCGCTTGGAACATCGAGCCCCTCTCCGATACCAGCGCTGATTGCGGTGCCCACGATGCCGCGCAACCCGAACTGCTCCACGACTCTGAAGTCAAACTTCTCGCTCGGCGTGAGCTTTCTGCCGCTTAACGTGTTCTCGAGAAGCCCTGGAACGGGAGGTCTGTCTGGATCGATTGGCACGCTTGGAAGAACCTGGGCATGTGTCCCAAAACAGAGTGTCAATACCAGCGGAACGTACCGAATGCTTGCGTTCAACCTACAGTGTAGTCACCGTCGATCAGAGGACCGGATTCTGAAACAGGCGAATGCCTGCGATCCCGGCGGCGCCCGCTTCCATACACGCGGCGGCGTTCTCCCAATTGATGCCCCCGAGGGCCAGAACCGATTTGCCAAGAGCGCACGCGGCTTTCAGAGCTTCCAAACCGAGCGGTCTTCCTTTCCCGGGCGAGCTGTAAATCGGTCCGAACGTGACAAAGTCTGCCTCAGCAGCTTGGATCTCCGCAAGCGTGTGACAGGAGCGAATCACTAAGAGCCCGGGCAGAGTTTCAGCCGGAGAAGCTGAGGGGAGATGGACACCGTCGGCTCCACAGGCGAAGGCAATGTCGGCGCGCCCGTTGACGAGAACTTTCGTGCCTAGAGGCTTGCGAACGCCGGATTCTCTCGTTTCCAGCACAGCCAACGTAAACTCGAACAGCTCTCTCGCGGTCAGATCCTTTTCTCGGATTTGTATGAAATCCACTCCGAGGTGCATCTGGTCTCTGATCACCTCGAGCAGAGGACGGAACCCTCCTACCGTCTTTTCGATCTGTTATGTAGTAGCGTTTCACGAGAATCTAGTTGGAAGAACTCAGGCTGCGAACGGTTACCCGAGAAAGTGAGCCGACTGCGGCGGTATGTGAATTGTGATTCGGCGTGGCCTTCCAAGTGCCAGCCATTTGTCCTGGTTCAAAGTCAGAGACAACTCACCATCGAGTTCCAGGCGAACTCCCTCGGCGGCCGGAGTAGCGCGTACGACGGAAACCGACAAGCAGTTGGAACGGAGAGAAGAATCCTCTACTAGAGTGAGTTCAGAATTCCGAACGCAAAGGTGGCCATGATCTCCAATCAGGTGACCCGGCAAGTAGGGCGTCTCGATCACGATGCCGTTCGCTGAGATCCGGCTCAGATTCCGGCTTGGATCTAAGGCTGAAATCTCTGCGGGGATGCAGCTGTAGATCCCGAGCGAACGAGCCATGCTGAGACTCGCGGGCTTGGTCAGAATCTCGTGACGCGTACCGCTTTGTACTACCTTCCCGCCTTCCATGTAGAAAACGTACTCTGCAAGCCGCAAACATTCGTTCAGATCATGCGTGACGAGGAGAAGGGGGATGTCGAGCTGCTCTCGAAGTGTGTCGAATAGCTGATAGAAATTGTCGCGGAGACGGGCATCCAAACCACGCGTTGGCTCGTCAAGCAGCAGGATTTGTGGTTCGTTGATGAGAACGCGTGCTAACGCAGCGCGTTGTTTTTGACCGCCCGAGAGCTGGCCTGGTTTTTGCTCGGCTAAAGCAGTCAGCTCGAAGGTCTCGAGAATTTCGTTGATAGCCCGCCGCCGTCCGAGGCTGCCGCCCCTGGTCCACTTCTGACGAGGCCTGGATTGTGCGGCAAATAGCAGATTCTGCCGAATCGTCATATGGGGGAACAGGGCATGCTCTTGCGATACGTACCCGCAACACCGATACCTTGGAGCACGGCTGATTTTCTCGCGGCTGTCGAAGAAGAGCTCATCATTGATGAGAATTCGTCCCTCATCAGGTCGAACGAATCCCGCAATGCAGCTCAGCGTGAGAGTCTTACCTGAGCCGCTGGGACCAAGCAGCGCTACTGCTGTGTTTTCGGTCTCCAGGTGCAGATCAAGCTTGAAGTGATCGGAGACTCCAGGTAGTGGGAAAGTCTTCTGGATGCGGGCGTCAATGAATTTCACGCGCCCTCGCGCCGCCTGGATGAGCGCAAGAGATAGCTGCCCGGCCATAGCAGGGCGAGTCCCGCAACAGAAACGATCAAAACAAGAGTACGGGCAAGCTGCCCGTTACCGGATTCCACGGCGTCGTAGATCGCGACTGATAAGGTCTGCGTCCGGCCGGGTATGTTGCCGGCCACCATGATCGTGACCCCGAAGTCTCCGAGAGAACGCGCGAACGCTAAAGCAGCGAGCGGATAAAGGCCGCGCTGTGCCAACGGGAGTGTTACTTTCCAGAACGTTCGCCACTCCGACGCCCCAAAGCCCTGCGCTGCCCATTCGTAGCGGTAATCTACCTCTTCCAGAACGGCGCGAGCGGCCTTGATAAAGATCGGAGCGGAGTGCAGAACCGCTGCCACGACCGCCGCTTCCCAGGTGAAGACGAGCGGATGCCCGAACACGCCCTCATAGATCTTGCCTAACGGCGATGCTCGTCCGACGACAACCAGCAGGTAATAACCGAGAACGGTCGGCGGAAGCACGAGCGGAAGCGTAAGTAGCGATTCCAGCAGATTTTTTCCACGAAAATTGCGATGGGAAAGCAGGTAGGCCAGCGAGGTCCCAACCGTCACGACGAAGATTGTCGACAGGGCGGCAACGCGCAAGCTGAGATAGAGTGGAAACCAATCCACGTGGGAGTCCAGGTCCATAACCTGCGCAAACAGAAATTATAGCGACGTCGCTCCCCTGGATATCCGAACTTTTGCCCGTAAATTGACGAAGACATGAGGAAAGGATTGAAACCGGAGCCCGCCCGGCGTTATCATGCGGCCATTAGGTAAGTTTTTGCGACTGGCCAGGAAGCCAGCTGCGTAAGGGTGGAAATGACAGCTTAAACCGGAAGCTCCAAGGATAGCTTCCATGACTTGAAAGGGGGCGATATCCGCCATGAATTTTACACCTCACTATATTGATCTGCGGCGTTTTGCTGATGACTACAATCGGCCTTTACCTCTACCGCCGGTGGCTCGAAAACCACGAAGATCATTACATTCACCTCCACAATGATTCCCACGACTCAGCCATCGTGAATGCGCAGGCCAGCATGTGCAAACGCTGTGAAACCGTGGACAAGATCAAATACGCAACTCTGACCGCGACGATTCTCTACGCGTTAGCAATCGCCGGAATGGCGACTTACGAAGCTTGGAGTCGCGCTAACGCAAGTGTCTAAATCTGTTTACCTGAACTTCACCTCCGGCGGAACGTCCGAGGGCAATTCATTTGTGAGTATCACCCGCTGAGGTTCGGGAGTGGGCTCCTGCCGGTTTGATGCTGTACGCATCCGGACAAAGATAAGTCGCAAGATCGCAAGTACCGGGACGGAGAAAAACATACCGGGGACGCCCCCAATGGCGTCTCCCGCCAGTACTCCGAAGAGGACGAGCAAGGGATGTATCTCTATCCCTGAACTCATCAGATAAGGATTCAGGACGTAGTCCTGGAAGACGCGAAAGCTCGCCCAGAAGATCACGATCCAAAGGAGTCCGCCGGTTCCCGTCACCAGGCACACAGCAAGCAGAATCGCCAACGCAGCCGCAGGCCCAATCACCGGGATAAACTCTAAAATTGCCGAAACACCTGCGAGCAAAAGCTCGTAAGGATAACCCAGCACGCTGAGGAAAATTGCCCACGCGCAGAAAGAAGCGATGGACAAGAAGACGAGCGCCCGTATGTAATTTCTGAGCACCTCATGGATATCGTCCAGGATGCGATCCAGCATGGCTCGGTTCGCAGCTCTTCTCGAGCAGGCACACCAGAGAGCAGCGGATAGCCCGTGCATCCTTCAAAAAGAAGAAGGCGAGGATCGGAATCGAGGATGATCGGGAGAATCGCGCCTAAACCGGTCAACACTCGCGATCCCGCTTCCTGCAAAAACGGAACGACACTCGTTTGCAGATTGGTGGCGATCCTGTTCAGCACCGGGATTACTTGCTCGCGCATCGGCTCTGCCCACGCAGGCAGTGGAAATTTCGCCAGATTCCCTCCGCTGATCAAGCCGGGCAATCGGCTCGAAAGGCTGATGGCCTGTCCGGCCACCGCAGGCACGAGCTGAAATCCAATCAGAACCAGCAAGCCCGATCAGCAGGCAATAAACGATCGCGAGAGCTAAGCCCCGCCGTCGCTTGATGAAACGTTCTACCAGCCCGACTAGCGGGCTGAGCATGTAGGCGAAAAACACCGCGGCCGCAAATACCACGATCGTTGACCGGATGAACCAAATGACTGCCAGCGAGAGACCGAACAGGAACACTGTCCACGCAACCCGCAAGGCGCGCCGATCAATCCCCATCATGGTTGTTAGACTAGCAACAGCCGCTTACCTTCCGATTATTTGATTGAAACGCCAAAATGCATGCAGGGACCTCCGCGCGATATAAGACGCCTTTGTCAGGATCTCGCCGAATTGGAGGCAAAGCTGCGCCTCGGCGGCGGGCCCGAAAAAATCGAGAAGCAGCACAGCGAAGGCAAGCTGACGGCACGCGAGCGTATTGAGCGCCTGCTTGATCCGGATCGAACCGTTGCCTTGAGATCGGGTTGTTGCTTGGATATGACAAGCACGACGGCCAGGCGCCCGCGGCTGGTGTTGTCACCGTCGTCGGCAAGATCGAAGGTCGTCCTGCGGTCGTTGTTGCGAACGATGCCACTGTGAAGGCTGGCGCGTGGTGGCCCGAGACCATCACGAAGATTTTGCGCGCGCAGGAAATCGCCATGCGCAATCGGCTGCCGATTGTTTACCTTGTCGATTCGGCCGGCGTGAATCTTCCGCTGCAGGACGCCATTTTTCCCGGGCAATACGGAGCTGCACGCATCTTCTACTACAACTCGCTTATGCGGCGACGTTTCCGCATCCCCCAGATTGCTGCCGTGATGGGCCCATGCATTGCCGGGGGAGCTTATCTTCCCGCACTAAGCGATGTCGTGATCATGGTGGAAGGCACCAGTTTCATGGGGCTGGGCGGGCCGAATCTCGTGAAGGGCGCCGTAGGACAGGTCACCGACGCCGAAACGCTTAGGCGGCGCGAAGATGCACACGAGCGTCAGCGGTGTCGCCCATTACCGAGCTTCGAACGACGACGACTGCCTCGCGCTGATCCGCCGGCAGTTCAGGCAAATGCCCGCTCCTCCGCGCAACCACAGCCAGGCTCTCCTCCTCGATTCAATCCCGAAAGCATTTACGATATCGTTCCCGCTGACCATCGCCTGCCTTATCGCATGGAAGACCTGTTGGATCGCATCCTGGATGCTGACGAGTTCCTGGAGTTCCAGCCGGATTACGCACCCGAGCTGTTGTGCGGAGTTGGCAAGCTGAACGGGTTCACCGTCGGCGTGATCGCCAATCGCCGCGGCTTTCTGAAGACTGCCGCTGGTCCTCGAATCGGAGGCATCGTGTATCCCGAATCTGCCCGCAAGGTCGCTTACTTCGTCGAAAATGCTGAGCGGCACCGCCTCCGCTTCTGTACGTGCAGGACGTCTCCGGGTTCATGGTGGGCGTGGGCCCGGAGACCGATGGAATCATTCGAGCCGGCGCGGAAATGGTCGAGACGATGGCGACTGCAACGGTGCCGAAGATCACCCTGGTTGTCAATCACGCGAGTGGCGCCGGCTATTACGCCATGGCGGGTCAAGGCTTCGATCCGAACTTCACATTGAGCTGGCCGACTGCCCGGATTGGAGTGATGGAAGGCGATTCGGCCGTGCAGAGCGATGTTCGGCCCTGAATTCGAGAAACTGAAGACGGCCGGCAAACCAGTTCCGCCCGAACTGGAAATCAAAGATCGAGGCGACGCGAGAAGATTACGATCACTGGCTCGATGCGAAACATGCGGCGGCGCGAGGCCACTGCGACGCCGTTATCGATCCCAAGGAAACACGGGAAGTCCTCAGCTCTACTTCTGCGACGTCACATCAGCTAATGCTGGCGGAGATCATCTGCCGGTTCAGCTCCTCTGTCCCGCTCAGCCATCCGCCGCTTCGGTGTCCGCACCAGGCATTCAGAACGTGGCGGAGCATGGGATAGCATAACGGCTGTAATGCAGCTCATAGTAGAACGAAAGCGTCGTATTCTTCGGCTGACGTTAAATCGGCCGGAGAAGCGCAACGCCCTTACTAGCGGTATGTGCCAGGGGATTGTCGATGCCGTCGATGCCGCTCAGGCGGACAAGGAGATTGCCGCTGTACTGCTGGTGGCGAATGGTCACGTCTTTTGCGCCGGAATGGACCTGGACGAGGCGAGTGACCTCGAAAGCGGGAAGCTCGACGAGGTTCACGAGCGCCTGTTTACGCTGGGTGTTACTTCTCGAAAGCCGATTGTGGTCTGCGTGAATGGCGCGGCGTTGGGCGGTGGCTTGGGACTAGTTGCCCAGGGGCATATCGTGACGGCATCTTCCGGAGCTGTGTTTGGCCTGCCCGAGATTCGGATTGGGCTCTGGCCATTCCTCATATACCGTGCTGTAGAGAACGCGATAGGTTCGCGGCGAACACTGGAATTGAGCCTGACAGGCCGCCTGTTCCATTGCCAGGAAGCTCTGCATTGGGGCTTGGTGCAGACGGTTGCTCCTGCCGGCGAGGTGTTGGATCGGGCGAAAGGACTGGCTGTGGATCTCGCAAGGACGAGTCCTGCGGCGCTTCGAGCGGGCATGGAATATGTGCAGCAGGCGCGCGGACTTGACTCAAACTCTGCCGGAAGAGTATCGAAAGAGCTTCGGAGTCAACTAATGGAGACGGATGATTTCAAGGAAGGCTACAAGGCTTTCAAGGAGAAGCGAGAGCCACGATGGCCTAGCATGCCGAACGGCTTCTACAATTATCCGGCGGCAGGCGAAAGGTCTCATCGAGCACAGGAGGAACTGGGCGCCGGAGAGTAACTTCCGCAGCCTTTGCGGTAGCCGCACTGGCCGTCGCTACTGTTGCGCTGCCCGCAAGGTCGCAAACGAATGGCAACGTTCTACCGTGACGTCTTGCCCATCCTGCAAGAGCATTGCCAGAGTTGCCATCGCGCTGGAGAAATGGCACCCATGCCATTTGAAACTTACCGGCAAACGCGGCCTTTTGCCCCTGCAATCAAAGACGTCACAGCCAAGAGGACCATGCCTCCATGGTTTGCCGACCCGTGTTGCGGCCATTTCTCGAATGACCCGTCCTTAACGCAGGAGCAGATCAAGACCTTCGCGACGTGGGCCGACGAAGGCGCCCCGGAAGGCAATGTGAAAGATGCGCCCCCGCCCGTCAATAGGGCTACCGGCTGGAACATCGATGTGCCTGACGTGGTGCTCAAAATGCCGGCTGCCGAAGCAGATCCCGGCGGCGGGCGATGTAGCGTACCAATACATCATCATCCCGACTGGCTTCAAGACTGATCGTTGGGTGCGCATGTCCGAGATTCGGCCCGGCAACCGCATGGTTGTGCACCACGCAGTTGCTTATATCCGTGAACCGAATTCATCCTGGCTGCGAGGCGCTCCCGTCGGTGTGCCGTTCAGCGCGGACGAACTGCCTGATCCCGCTCTTCGCCGCGACGCCATGTGGACCGCAAGCGACATCCTGCTTGTATATGCGCCGGGTAGTCTTCCGGATCGGTGGCCACACGACTTCGCAAAGCTCGTACCAGCCGGATCGGACATCGTGCTGCAGATGCACTACACGACCCACGGATCAGCGACTTCCGATCAGACCAGTGTGGGCCTGGTATTCAGCAAACGGCCTCCGCTCAAGCGTGTTCTTACCCTGCAGTTAACCAACGACCACTTTCTGATCCCGCCTGGCGATCCGGACCACCATGTCGAGGTGCACGGGAGCATTCCGAACGATGCGCTCCTGCTGAGTTTCTTTCCGCACATGCATCTGCGCGGGAAATCGTTCGAGTACAAGCTGCTGCGAAAAGGACAAGCTCCCGAAACGCTTCTCCGAATCCCCCATTACAGCTTTTTCTGGCAGCTGAGCTATCGGCTTGCTGAGCCAGTCCCGCTGCACGCCGGCGATGTTCTGCAGGCGCTGGCAACCTTTGATAATTCTCGAGCGAATCCACACAATCCGGATCCCGATTCGGCAGTTACATGGGGCGAACAAACCTGGGCCGAGATGATGGTCGGATTTTTCGATGTAGCGGTGGATCGGGGAACGGACAAAGAACAATTCTTTATCCGCAGCGGCAAATCCCGAGTTCACACCGGCAACTAGTAATCGTCAGGCTTTAGGCGTGAACTCGTGCAACTCGAATGAGCCGCGCACCACGGCTCTCATCTCTTCTAGAGAACGGATCTGGCCGGTTCCCATGGCCTGCGTCAGTGCATTCCCGAGCGCCGTCGCCTCTGCCGGACCGGCGACCACTCGACGTCCCGTTCGGTCCGCGACCATCTGATTGAGCAATGCGTTCTGCGATCCTCCTCCAACGATGTGGATGGTCTCGATGCTCTTCTTTGTCAGGCTCTCGAGCAGCTCGAGCACTTGGCGATATCGCTCGGCCAGACTCTGCAAGACTCACGCGCGTCATGCTGCCCACGTCGGCAGGTACTTCCTGTCCGCTGGTGACACAGAACTGACGGATGCGCTCCGGATGCTCTCCCGGCGAGAATGAATTGATCCAGGTCGATGATCGTGTCGATCGGCTTTGCTTCGGAAGCGTGTCCGGTTAGCTCGGCATAGCTGTACTCCGATCCCGCTTTAGCCCAGGCGCGCCGGCATTCCTGCAGCACCCACAATCCCGGGATATTTTTGAGGAAGCGAACGGTGCCGGCAACGCCGACCTCATTCGTGAAATTCGCTTCGAGCGATTCTTCGTTGATGATGGGCTACTCGTTTCCACGCCCATCAGCGACCAGGTCCCTGAGCTGATGTAACACCAACCGTCGCCGACGGCCGGAACGGCCGCGACAGCCGACGCTGTATCGTGCGACCCCGTCGTGTAGACGAGTGTTTCGCGTTTCAATCCGCATCGATTGGCTGCATAGGGCAGAACGGGTCCAAGTTCCGTCGCCGGGATCCACCAACTCCGGAAAGAAGCTGCCGGAAATGCCGAGCTGGCGCAGCATATCGGTTGCGAAGCCCTTTTTCACCGGGATTGTAGAACTGTGAAGTGCTCGCAATCGTGCGTTCCGACGCGTACGTGCCTGTCAGAAAGTAGTTGAACAGATCCGGCATGAACAGCAGCTTCGAAACTCGATCGAGTGATTTCGGGCGAGTCGCGCCGCATGACCCATAACTGGTAGAGCGAATTGATCTCCATGAACTGAATCCCGGTCTGGCGGAAGATCTCGTCCCGAGGTACAAGTTCAAATACCTGGTTGAAGTGTGCCGACGTTCCGGCTGTCCCGATAGTGTCGAGGCATGTGCAGCAGTTCACCGTCGGCGCCGACGAGTCCGAAGTCGACGCCCCACGTGTCGACGGCTATGCCGTCAATCTCGTCAACAGCTTTCGCCCCGCAACGGATGCCTTCACACATTTCGTGGAAGAGCCGGAGGGTGTCCCAGTAAAGGCCGGTTGGAAGCTGAACCGGGATGTTCGGAAATCGATGGAGCTCCTGGAGATCGATCCGTCCTTTGGCGACTTGAGCCAGTATGGCGCGCCCGCTCTCTGCGCCGAGATCAAGCGCAAGATAATGCCGGTTCATCGTCAGTGAGTATAACGTCTAGTTTTTCGACCGCGTGTCTGACGTTACCGGCTCGGGTCTTCGCTGTCGCCGGCCCACTTTTCGTAGATGGCCGCGACCAGATCGTCCAGCGCGCGATCGGGATCCGCGAGCAACCAGTACTTCGCGGTTGAAGGCTGCGAACAGCGGCAAGCCGAACGGAGAAGGGCGGGGAAGATCGTAAATTTCGATGGGTGTTTCGTGGATCCTCGCGGCTTCCTCGAGCGCTCGGTACACGTCGCATTGGTCTTCCATCACTTCCCGTACGGCTTCCTTCAGAAGCGGGTGGTCCGGTTCGTGCTCGCAGCAAGGTTTTGTAGAGCAGGCTGGCGTTCCATGTCGCTGCTTTCGCCGGTGACATTGCCTCTGGTCGTCCGGCGAGGAAGAAGTTGCCCGATTTCCGCGATGTGGCGGAAAGACGTGCCGAGTGTTTCGGTGGTCGATAGAGTCTGGCGAAGATCGTCGGCGAAGTTCACCGGGTTGAATGCCTCCCGCAAGGCTGCCGCGATCGGTTTGATCCGTGAATCGAGTGAAAGCAGAAAGCTGTGATCGTCGAAGTTCGCAACCACGCTTTCTCCTTTCGATAAACGCGCGCCGGCCACCCACGCGAGAGAGCGGTTGACGGCGCGCCCGGCGACCACGTGAACCAGCAGCAGCATGTTGCGTCCGTTTACGATGCGCTCCACCAACACCGGCGAATCCGTCGGCACCGGCAGGGCGTTGGAATGACGCTGGATAAACGCGGCGATTCGCGAAGACACATTCTCGTCCACTTTGTACGTGCTCTTGAGAAACTGCGCGCAACCTTCGGGGCCGGATTGCTCGAACGCGTCGCGCAGTCCGCGCCGAAGCCGTAGCTCTTCCTGCGCCATCTGCGATCGTCAGCGGCATCTTGTTCCCCATCCAGCGCGGCGTTTTCACTTGTTCGCCTTTCGCGGCTTCCACCACGGCGATGTTGCCGTGAACCCTTGCCACACGCACCGCCTTCCCGCCCATGATGAATGCTTCGTTCGGCTGCAGACTCGCAATGAATGCTTCTTCCACCGCTCCCAGTTGCCGGTTGCGATTCGAGACCACCTTCATCTCGAAATCGGTGCTGATCACGCCCGCGTTCATGTAGTAGTCGCGCGCTGTTTTCGTATTGGCGACTTTGAACTTGCCCTCCTGCAAGATGATTTTTCCGTAGGTTCCGTACGGACCGAGCACTTTCCCGATCCCGGCCAGGTAACGAAGGACGTCGTCGAAATCGCTTCGTGGTCAGGTCCTGAAACGGACCGGCACCCGTTACAACGCGGAACGCTTCGTCCGCGCTCCATTCGCCCTCGATGCTCATCCCGAGAAGCACTTGCGCGAGCACATCGAGCGGCACTCCGGGAATCCGCAGGCGCGTCGAGCCGGCCCTCCCTGGCGGCTTCGCGAAGCGCTACGCACTCCACCAGATCAGGCAGGCTCAACGGGACGAGCGCGCCCGAAGCAACGCCGTCCACCCGATGGCCGCTGCGCCCCAGTCGCTGCAATGCCCGGCTGACTCCTCGCGGCGTGCCAACCAGAACCACTTGGTCCACGCTCGAGAAATCGACGCCCATCTCGAGGCTGCTCGAAGCAACCACGGCCCGCCAGAACCCGGTCTTCAGGCCATCTTCGATCTCTTGCCGGCCCTTGCGGTCGACCGAGCCGTGATGTACCGCGATGCGATCCTCAATTTCCGGCAGCAGAATGTTCAGCGCAAGGCCGAGCCGTTCCACAGCCGGATCGCGTCGTCAGGAAAATCAGGCTGCAATTGGCTTGCTCGACGAGCGTGGCGACCGTCGGCGCGATGCGGAACGAATTGTAGCCGGCAGGCGGAAGCCAGGCGCCCGGCTCAGGCGGAACGATCTCCAGGCGGTGAGATTTGCGAATGTCGGCGGCTGCGACTTCGCACAGGAACGAGCGCCGCAGAGCAGCTTCTGAATCGCTTCGACTGGCCAGGCGGTCGCTGAAACGCCGATGCGCTGCACCGGCCGCTTCACGCGGTGTTCCAAGCGCTCCAGACACAACGCCAGGAGCGATCCGCGCTTGTTTTCCGCGAACGAATGAATCTCGTCGACCACGACCGTATCGGGATCGAATCCTCGTTCGCGCCAAGTTGCCTTGCGAAAGGATGGAACTCAAGCTTTCGGGCGTGGTCAGCAGCAGGTGAGGACGGCTGCGCTTTTGACGCGCGCGATCTGCGAGGGCGGTGTCGCCGGTCCTCACCTCCATCTGGATCTGTCTGCGACTCGGGCAAGCTGGCGTTCAAGGCATCGAGAGCCGGGCTCAGATTCCGATAGATATCGTTATCGAGAGCCTTCAGCGGCGAGACATAGATGGCGCATACCGCATTCGGAAGACTGCCGCTGCTTGCTCGATGACGCCAAGCTTCGAAAGCACCGACAGAAACGCCGCCAGTGTTTTCCCGCTTCCGGTCGGAGCCAGAATCAGCGTGTTCTCGCCCGCAAGCGTGTGCGGAAGCGCTTCCCGCTGGATCTCGCTAAGCCCTGAAAAGTGGCTGCGTGAACCAGTCGGCGAGTGCAGGATGGAGTGAACGAAGCAGGTCCGCTGCGTCGCCGGGCGCTGCGGAGGTTCGGCGCGCTCTGAGCCGGCTTATTGGATCGTCGCTTTGTAGAGGGCTTCGACTCGCGCGATATCATCGCAATCTCCGGGTCTCTTGTCTCGGCGCCAGCGCAGGATGCGAGGGAATCGAAGAGCATACCCGCTCTTGTGGCGCGAGCTCTTCTGCACTCCATCGAATGCCACTTCGAGAACGGCTTCAGGACGCACCACCATCACGGGCCCGAATCGGTCCGTCGATGCGGCACGCAACACCTTGGTCAGCTCTTTCACCTCGGCATCAGTAAGCCCGCTGTAAGCCTTTCCGACGTTCACGAATCCTTGCGGCGAACGCACCGCGAACGTGTAATCCGAGAATACCGTTGCCCGCCGGCCGCTCCCTTGTTCGGCGGATGTGATCACTACGTCCAGGGTTCCATAAGGTCTCTTGAGCTTCTGCCAGGCGCCTCCGCGCTTGCCGGGCTCATAAATACTGCCGCGGCGTTTCAGAAGCAGACCCTCGTTGCCGCGCTCGCGCGCCTCCGTAAACAGGCGGTCGATTCCTTCGTGATCGCGCGCTTCCAATTGAGGCGAAACAAGTATGGGCGACGGCTGACCACGCAGTGTGTCCGTGAGAATCTGGCGGCGCTCTTCGATCGGGGCCTGCAAGGAGCAACCGGTCGTTGCGCAGCAAGCATGTCGTAGCCCATAAAGACGACCGGCACTTCGGCCATCAAAGTCGCTCGAACGTTCTTGCGCGCGAGCCGTTGCTGCAGAACATTGAAGTTCAAGGCGCGGCCGTCGCGCCAGGCAAGAATCTCACCGTCGATAAGGCCGTTTCCCGGGAGCGTTTCAAAGACGCGCTTCAGTTCGGGAAAAGCAGCGGTG
Source organism: uncultured Acidobacteriaceae bacterium (assembly GCA_963744795.1). Lineage (GTDB taxonomy): Bacteria > Acidobacteriota > Terriglobia > Bryobacterales > Bryobacteraceae > Bog-105. Next base: position 591,341 of record CAVUVF010000008.1, on the reverse strand, counting down.
ACCTCTTCCATGCCGCGCGAATAGATGCGAACGTAACCCGACTGATAATGCACCTGGGACCGTATGCCGTCGTATTTGTCCTCGATGATCCAGTCGGCGGGTGCGGCGAGGTCTTCCAACTTTTCAAGCGGCTTGGCCAGCATGAACTCCATCGGATGGAAGAGCCGCGCCTCGATGGCGGAGAGTTCTCCGTGGCGTGCGGCGAGTGCGACTCGCGCAAGATCGCCGAGACGGTTGGCGGCGTCTCGAACCGCGTCGTGTGGAACGTCGCAAGCTAACGCGATTGCCTCCTCCACTTGTCTCGCCATGAGCCCGATACGCAAACCTCGCGTGATCACTTTGACGAAGTACTTCAACGTTAAGGGCTCAGTTTGGCGATAGGCAGCGACCAGCAAATCACGTTTTCGCGCCGTCGTCGCGGGCACGAAACAACTGCTGGTAGATCTCGTTCGCGGTCTCGAGGGTCAACGGTTGTGGCTCGAGCAATCCCGCGAAGCAGGAGCCCGGTCGTTTCCCCCATGTCACCCACTTCGGCATGACAAACCCGTAAGCGTTTCGAGGTCCCAGCCGCTTGCAATCTGCAACGCATCACGAAGCACGCTGTGTCCAATGGAGAGACGCGTCTTTTCCTCCACCTCGAACAGGCTGTGGTTTACAACTCCTTCAAGCGCGGGACCCGCACTCAAAAATTGCACTGCCAGTTCGAGGTCACGATCGCTCGAGAGTCCGGAGGTACTCCGCCAGGATCGCTACCTTCTTCAATCGGCTCGCATGGCTGGCAATGTCCTCACAAACCAGTGCCAGTCGATCCATTACCCCTCGGCCTCGATGTTGGTGCGAGCGCTCGTGCGCAGCGGTGCGGCAGCTGAATAGCCGCGGCTCTGAAGGATTTTGGCGAAAGGCACGGTATACCCGTGAACAACGTCGACGTGCTTCGGCCCGCACTTCTCAACCGTTGCGAGAAGCTCGCTGAAGTCGGCGTGATCCGAGTAGGGGATTAGTTGCTCAGCGCCACTGCGGGATCGCGCGTTGTCCAGCGCAGCCCATCCGGAAACATAGGCCAACCGTATGTTCTTGCCACTCGCTTCGAGAACGTTACCGTGCGCAGGGACTACCACCAGGGCTTTCCCCGCGGTTGCACGGGAATCGTACGGTTCCCAGCCCGGGAACTCATACCCGTAGTCCTCGTAAACCGGGATGAACTTTGCGATCGCGCCATGGACGGCGGTGCGAATGCCGCCTTGGCAGAGTACGTGTGCGATTTCCTGCCCGCGACCTAGCGGATACCCGATGAATGCCGGAATGGCGCCATCGTCCAGACACTCGCGCGCGAACCCGACGATCCGGGACGCCGCCGCCTCACGATCCAGCAGTTTATAGATAGGTAAACCGAACGTCGATTCAATAATCAGGCGATCGCAAGGCACGGGCTCCGTTGTGTCGCCGCAGAGGGGCCGGCGCAATTTCATGTCGCCCGTATAGACCAGGCGTTCACCCCTGTACTCAACCAGAAGCTGTGCCGCCCCTAGGATATGACTGGCCGGATACGCCGTGAGAACCGCACCCTTCCAGTCCAGGCATTCGCCGAAATCCAAAGGCAGCATCTCCGGTTCCGCCTGGCCGTCCTCTAGCCAGAGCCGCATACGATAGATCCGCAGAGTGGCGGGTGTCCCAATCGCCTGGCCATGACAGCCCCGAGCGTGATCGCTGTGCCCATGCGAAATCCAAGTGGCTGAGCAAGGTTCGGTGTTATCCAGCCAAAGCTCGATTTCGGGAAGGTAAATGCCCGTATCGCGAAACTCAACCTGCATGGAATCGGCTCACTGGTCGAGAAATAGCGCGCATAATCGGTCGATAAAGTCGCGAACGGCGGATTCCGGAGCAAGCGTTCCATTCACCATGATGCTGAAAGCAAGCGTGCGGCCGGCTTTTGTTTGCAGATAGCCGCTCAACGCGTTGACGTGGGAGAGTGAGCCGGTCTTCGCATGCACCCGCTGAGATCCTGCGAGGTGGCGAAATCGATGCTCCAGCGATCCATCCCAGGCACCAACGGGCAGAGATTGCACCCACACGTCCCGTTCGGGACGCGCCCACATGTAGCGGAGTAGAGTGACCGTCGAGTTCGGGGTGGTCAGATCGCCGCGCGATAAACCTGAGCCGTCGGAGGAACTGAATCCTGTGCCCTTACGCGTCACACCCGCTTCGGCCAGAAATGCTTCACGCTCCTTCCTCCCATTGTCGAGCGTTCCCGCGCCCGTCCTGGCATAAGCGACTTCTCTGAGCAGCATCTCGGCGTGCAGGTTTTGGCTGACCTTGTTCACGATCTGAATCAACTGTGACAGGGGCAATGAGTCGCGGCTGGCAAGCAGCGTGCCTTCCGGAGCTGACCCCGAGTACTCGCTCCGCGCCTCTCCACGAACTGAGAATGCCTCGGTCGCGGAGAACATCAACTAGCGCCTGTGCGGCGAACAGGGCGGGATCGAGGACGGAAAACTCCTCTCGCCACGGGCTTGGGGAATCCGAAATAGTGCCGTAAAGGATCAGCTCGTTTGCGCCCAGCGGTCTGCGGAATTCGACCTTAGTTGGCTTCGTTGAATCTGTCACGACTTCATTCAGCACGATCAAACGACTCGACGATGGCCTGAAGCTGCAACTCGGCAAGTTCACCGTTCGCCGTGGGCCGCAGAATGGCCGAAACCGAGTTGTCGTTCACCGTCAGCGCGGAAACGGGTGCTCCGTAATCGTAGTTGCTATCGTCGATGGTCCAGCCATCCGGAAACAGGTCCGAACCGTAACGCGACGCAATGCCGGTCACGTCCCCGTTAACCTCGCGGACTCCGGCGTCCCATAACTTGGCTGCAAGCTCCCGCAATCCCGCAAAGGGATCAGCCTCCGTGCCCATCTACCTGATAAGGCAGCGGTCTCCCTGACAGGTTCGGGTCGCCGCCGCCGATGATATAGAGATCCTGAATGGCTTGACTGACCCGCCTGGAAACTGCCCGTTGTCCGTAGTTCCGTGCGGAATCGATATTCGCTCCCGAGTCGCACGAGCGCTAGCGATGTCGTATACAGCTTCATGTTCGAAGCCGGCACAAAATCGACGTCCGCGTCTTTCGCCGCCAGGACCGAACCGTTCTCAACATCTGCGAACAAATACCCGACCCGGCCGTGTTGGAGAACGGAGCCTGAATCAGCCACGAGTTTCGCCGCGGCCGTGTTGAGATCAGCGGCGCAGCCGGGAACAGATGGCGAGAGATACAGGAAGGCGGCCAAGCCCCACTTTCGCCAGCCGGGCAACTTACTATTTCCCCGCCGCGGCCGAAGCAGCCGCTTGGTTCGCCCGCGGCTGTTCACGGTCGCCCATCAACTTGGCTTCGAACATAAGCAACAGGCTCAGAATGAGGACCACGATAGAGCCGAGCGCTGGTACAAGCATCAGGTATTGGATCCCGAAAAAGCGGTCGACGTAGCTGATCAACCAAGGCGCGCACATCGCTCCCGTCATGGCGATCGAAAACAATCCGTTATAGAAACCGGGATGGTACGAGAAGCGATCGTCCAACGTTTCCGCGAGCAGAGGATAAATGGGTGCGAAGCCGGCGCCGACCGTGACAACCGCAATCCAGGCCACCGAAATGGAGGTCGTCAGGCTTAGAAGCAGATAGCCCGCCATAGATAGGGCGATTCCGCCCAGCAGCAACCGGCGATGGCTTACCGCGGGGAAGAGTCTGCGGCCGACGAGGCGACCCGCCGTGAGCGCGAGAAAATACATGGCCAGCGCCAAGATGGCCCAAATCGGATTCGTGCCCAGCCGGCGGATCAGAAAGATGGGAGCCAGCCTGCAATCACCCATTCGTTGCCCGATTGAAAGAACAACAACAGGCTGAAAAGCACGGCAGCAATGCTCCGGATGTCGCTTAACGCTCGCCTTGACCTCTCCTCATCCGGTTGTAGCGGAAAGGGCAACCGCGCGGCAGGAAAACGGCTTCTCCAGAACAGAATGGCGAAGACAAACGGAACGATCGCAAGAGCGGCTCGCGCTACAACGGAGGTGAAAACAAAATATGTCGCTGCCACGGTCGTGGTTGCGAGCGCGCACCCCAAGCCAAACATTGCACCGGTGATATTGATCGCCCAAGCTGGCGAATTGCGGAAGTATGGCTCGAGAACGTGCAAAAGCGACGCCGCTAGACCGCCTCCGGCCAATCCGAGAACGGCCAACCCGCCGATGCGATATCCGGCGGGCCAAGGCGGCGGAACAAAGGCGATCGCCAGGAGCGTCGCGCACCCGAGAAGGCAGCTACCGACGGCAGTCAACCGGAGCGGAAACCGGCGAAGCAGACGCTGGAAAATAGCGGCCCCGATTACGTACCCCGCATTCAGGCCTAAGAAGTGAAAGCCGATTACTCCGGGATCGGTATCGATATGGTATTGCCAGGCGACCAGGAGCGAACCTATGACTCCCGGCAAATACTCCCAATACTATAAATCCACTGGTCCAATCGCGGGCGCGGTGTGGCACGAAATTTCCTGATAAAACGGTGTGCGGAGTGATTGACACACCTCAGACTCAGCTTATAAAATCAAGACATCACTGAAGAAGGAGGTGGTCCAGTCGAATATGAATTCTGGTAGTGACTGTAGCATACGACATCCGCGCGAGGTGGCCGACTTCTAAAGTCGCCGTTCCTATAGTTCAGTTCTCGTTCAGTGACGAGGCCGACGTTCCAGTTCATCGGCCGCCCGTCGCGCGAAACGTAGGCTAGAGTAAAGCCAAAGCGCTAAAGAAGGCCCTGGGTTCTGTGTTAGCAGAACCCAGGGCCTTCTGCTATGCATCCAACTGTTAAAATAGGTTGTTCACCCAAGTTTGAAAGGATTTTAAGTCAATGAAAGCTGGGATCCATCCCGCTTACGAGCCGGTAATGTCGTCTGTGCCTGCGGATCGACCTTCCAGACTCGCTCCACTCACAAAGGCGATCTCCGCGTCGAAATTTGTTCCAGTTGCCATCCGTTCTTCACCGGCCGGCAAAAGCTGATCGATACCGAAGGCCGCGTCGACCGCTTCCAGAAGAAGTTTGCCAAGGCGCGCGAGATTCAGGCGCAAAAGAAAGCGGCGACTGATGCTAAGGCCGCCAGCAAAAAAGTACAGTAATTCGGAAGGCTAACTGGACGGGATTTCTGTACCGCGTCCAGTTAGCCTCCTCAATCTCCTTCCATGCCGGCGTCCACTACTGAGGCGCTACCAATCCCTTCCGAATCGCAAAGAGCACCAGTTCCGCCGTCCGATGGATATTCATTTTCTCCATCAGATTCGCGCGGTGGACGGAAACCGTATTCACGCTCAACTCCAGAAGCGCCGCGATCTCCTTGTTTGATCGACCTTGTGCAATGAGCTGAAGCACCTGCTTCTCGCGCGCGGTCAAGCGGTGAAGTTCGTCCTCCTGCTCGTGCGCGACGTACTTCAGGCCCGACCCGATGTAACGCTTGCCTTCGGAGACTACCTTGATTGCGCCCACCAGATCGACGTCAATCGCACTCTTCAGAAGATAGCCTTTAGCACCGGCATCGAGCGCATTCCGGACATAGTTATCGTCCGAATGCATGCTGAGTATCAGAACTTGCGTTTCTGGAAGATCTCTTGACGATCTCCTTCGTTGCCTGGACTCCGTCCAGCTGTGGCATCGAGAGGTCCATCACGATCACTTGCGGTTTAAGTTCGTTCGCCATGCGAATGGCTTCAACGCCGTTGCTAGCCTCGCCCACAACCTTCATTCCGTCGTCTTCCAGGATGCGTCGGAAACCGCGCCGGACGAGACTGTGATCGTCTACCAATAAAACAGAAATATCTTCGCTCATGAGTTCGGGAATGCCACCTCTCCAATTCTTTGATCTTGTGTGCTGTTGCTGAGCGCCTCTTCGGCACGGAAGGGCACTGCAACGGAAACTGTGGTGCCAACGTTTGGCACGGAATCGATCTCTTAGCTGGCCGCCTATCGAGGGAGGCGCGTTCGCGCATGGCAATCAAGCCCAGCCCCGGCTCAGTGCCCTTCTTGACCGAAGGCAAGCCGCTGCCGAAATCGCGGATGCTCAGGGTCAAAAGGTCCGGCGCAAACGATACTTTCACTTCCGCCCTTCTGGTGCCCGAGTGCTTCGCGGCGTTGTTCAAAGCTTCCTGCATGATGCGGAAGCAATTGATTGCGAGCTGACCGGTCACTCTGCACCGGTGTTCCTTCCACAATCGCGGTTGTCTCAATGCCTGTCTGCTTCTGGAAGACATCGGCGTACCACTCGATACCCTTGGCCAGTCCGTAGTCGTCCAGCACAGCCGGATGCAGCATCTGGGACAAGCTCCGCATCTTCTCGAGCGTGTTGTGAGTGATCTCTCGCACTTCCGTCAACTCGGTGCGAAACGGCGAATCGGGCGGCAGGCCTTTCCGCTCCGCGCGCGCCAGCATGGTAGAGACGGCCGTGAGAATCTGTCCGAATTCGTCGTGCAGTTCCCGGGAAACGGAGCGCAAGCACCTCTTCTTGCACGGTGATTAACCGCGCTGCAAGCACCCGGCTCTGTCGCGACAAGCGATTCCAGCTTCTCGAAGATCTGGCGATTGGAGTAAGTGAGATAAGAACTGGTAAGAACGATCGCCACCATGGTGGCGGCGAGAAAGGCGTAGATATTCCGCTCGACTCCGTCGTAGATGGAAGCGATCTTCTGGTCCGCACGTTCTTCCGCCTCGTTGTTACGTTCGAGTAAGGACAAGACCAAGGCCGCTGCATGCAGCTTGCTGAGAAGACAGGCGAGTGGAGGCAAGCGTCCTCGCAGCCCCCTCGTTGCCTTCGTTTCGCCAGTCTGAATACCAGGTCCGATGTCTCGCGCAGGTCTTCGAGGCTACGGGTCAACTTTCGCTGCCGTTCGGGCCTTCTGCGTCACCGGAGCCAGCTTGCTTTCCTGCTTGATGGAATCCTCGAGATCTGCTCGCAAGCGTTCGAATTCAGCCTGATACTGGCCGACATTCGAGGTTCCGGAAACCTGAACCATGTCTCGCAACTTCAGTCCCACGGCATTCAGATCGTTCTGTACCTGCAGGAGCAGCAGGGAGTCATGCCGGTTCATGTCGATGGTCTGCGCCTGCAACTTCCGCAAGCCACTTAACTGATCGCAGCGCATACCAGGAGAATCCGGTCACCGCTGCCAGCGTGATCAGGAGGCCCGAGAAGTGAGCGAACAGTAGGCGACCTAAGCATCTCGCCGCGAACAAAACGTCATTACTTAGACTGACGAATTGAATCGGCCCGTATGTTGCTGCTAATTTGGGGAAAAAGACGCAGTTTGGCGCGTCGAGCGCTACTCGGAGGTCGCGGACGCCGAAAGGAGAATTCTCAGCCGGCGCCGGCAGCCGGGAACTCATCGCAAACCGTAGTTCCTCAATGCCTTCGCCGGTTGCGCTCGAGATCTGAAAGTACGGAAGGCCGTGTTCCTCCGCCTTCCGACGGACAGCATCGAGACGCGACAATTCCTGGCAAGCGTCGATTTTCGAAGCGACAACAAGCATCGGCTTTTCTGCAAGCTCGGCACTGAAGCTCGCCAATTCCGTCAGGATTACGTCAAAATCGTGCGCCGGATCCCGGCCGCTGAAATCGGAAACATCCACCAGGTGGACCAGAAGGCGCGTCCGCTCTACATGCCGCAGAAACCGGATGCCAAGGCCATGCCCTTCGTGCGCGCCCTCGATCAGACCGGGAATGTCGGCCAGAACGAACGTTCTGTCACCCGCCTGCAACTACGCCCAGGTTCGGCTCGAGCGTCGTAAACGGGTAATCGGCGATCTTCGGTTTGGCAGCTGACAGCCGCGAGATCAGTGTGGACTTGCCTGCGTTCGGGAAGCCCACGAGCGCGACGTCGGCCAGCAGCTTCAATTCCAGTCGAAGCTTAAGGAAGTCACCGGGTTTTCCCTCTTCGTGCTCCGTCGGCGCCTGGTGAGTAGAAGTCGCAAACCGCGCGTTTCCGCGTCCGCCTCTGCCGCCGTGAGCAACCGTGAACGTCTGTCCGGCGTGCGTAAGGTCGACGATCTTCTCGCCCGTCTCGGCGTTGTAAACGACAGTTCCAACGGGCACCGGCACTTCGATGCTTTTGCCTTCCCGGCCTGTGCGATTGCTGCCTTCGCCGTGCCGCCCCCGCTCGGCGGTATGTTCCGGGTTATAGCGCAGATGAAGAAGAGTGTTGTAATGCTCGCTTGCGACGAATGCGACATCGCCGCCCCGTCCGCCGTCGCCGCCGCTCGGTCCGCCTCGAGGTACAAATTTCTCTCGTCGGAACGCAAGGCAGCCGTTGCCGCCGTCGCCCGCCTTCACCGTAATGAGAACTTCGTCAATAAACACTGATGTGAAATAAGAAAGCGAGCCTCAGCAAGGCTCGCTCGTAGTTGTTTTTGGATATGGCCGCAAGGGCCGATTCGGAAAGTGATTAGGAGGCCGCTTCGGTTGCGGCGATGATGTTCACGAACTTACCGAGCCGTCCCCGATCGCGGAACTCTACTGTGCCCGGAACGGTCGCGAAAAGAGTATCGTCCTTGCCCAGCCCAACGTTCTTGCCGGGCTTGTAGCGCGTGCCGCGTTGCCGAACGATGATCGAGCCGCCCGTCACCACTTCGCCCGAGAACACTTTGATTCCCAGACGCTGCGAATTTGAATCGCGGCCGTTTTTAGAACTGCCTAAGCCTTTTTTATGTGCCATTCAAAACTCCTAGGGCCGGCCTTGCGGCTAGGCCACAATCTCCTCGACACTGACGCGCGTAAAATTCTGGCGGTGGCCGATGGTGCGCTTGTACTGCTTCTTCCGCTTGAATTTGAAGACTAGAATCTTGTCCCCGCGGCCGTGTGCCGAGATCTTCCCGCGCACGCGGGCTGTTTTAAGGGCATCGCCCAGCACCAACTCGTTAGCCTCATTGGACAACGCAAGAATACGATCGAACTCGACAGCGCTTCCGACATCTCCGGCCAGAGTATCCACTTCGATAGTTTGACCAGGCGACACGCGATACTGCTTACCGCCGGTTTCGATGACAGCGTACATTTCAGAACCTTAGCTTATTGGGATTTCGGCCAAATTTCGAATCTCGACGGCGTTCCCGGCCTCAAAAGCACACGAGGAACCACCTGGCCCGAAATAATCCGAACCTGCCTATGATAGCAGAAAGGCCAGCCGGCAGACCCGACCCCACATACACCACGGCAGGCAAATTCTGCCAAAACGGCGTGGCTTTGGGAAAGTAACGAAGCGTCCTCTGCGAGAGACTCCACCTAACCCCCCGTCATTGATCCCGTTTACCACGGGGGAACCCTCTGAGCACCTTTAGACTTCTCCGCTTATGCCTTGCGACACCGGAGCCTGAGCACAGGCACTACCCTCTGGGCTCCATGACTTTGATTATCGGATCAAAATAAGAGAGCTAAGCGGAATGCTCCCGCGGAGGACGCTTCTCCCTCAGAATATCAGGGGAATGCCGCTTTAAACCGCGCTCCCAGGAAAATTCCTAGAGGGCGCGCCGCCCGGTATCGCGAGCGCGTCCTCCGTTCGCTCCCAATCCGGACACGTATCATAAAACTTGCGCCCCAAACTACTTTCCTGCACTGCTTTTCTTCTGTCTGTTGCTGCCCTGTCGCTTGCCCAGACGAAGCCGATCAGCCTCTCTGTCGACCTGACGGACGCGCCGCGGAAGATCCTGCACGCCCAGTTGTCTTATCCCGTGAAGCCGGGTCCGCTCACGCTCGTTTACCCGAAGTGGATACCAGGCGAACACGGGCCGACAGGCCCGATCGACAACTTGGCCGGCGTTAAATTTTCAGCGAACGGAAAGCCCATCTCCTGGCGAAGGGACGACGTGAATATGTACGCTTTTCACCTCGACATCCCGCCTGGCGTCACGACCGTCGATGCGACCCTCGATTTCCTGGCGACCGCGAGCCCCAGCGGGTTTTCGTCTGGTGCGTCCACCACCGCAAACCTGTGCCTTCTGAGCTGGAATGAACTGTTGCTGTATCCGGAGGGCTACTCGGCTTCGGAGGTCCGTTTCGCTCCCTCGATCAAAGTTCCCGAAGGCTGGAAATTCGGAACCGCCCTGACGGCGTCAGGCGAGAGCGGCGGCGTCGCCAGCTTCAAGCCAGTCACGCTCGAGACCATAGTCGACTCGCCTGTCCTGGCGGGGCGTTATTTCAAAGAAATACCGCTCGCGCCCACTGTGGCTCCGAAGCCATTTCCTGGACATGGCTGCCGATGGTCCTGAGGATCTGAACATCAGCAAGGAGCAGACCGCCGCTGTTCACAATCTTGTGCTTGAAGCGAGTAAGCTGTACGCTTCTCACCACTTCGACAGCTATCACTTTCTCCTTACGTTGAGCGACAACGTCGCTCATTTTGGCCTTGAACATCACCAATCGAGCGATGATCGGGTTCCCGCAAGAACCGTGATCGACGATGACCTGAAACTCCTGAACGCAGATCTCCTGCCGCACGAATTCACTCATTCCTGGAATGGGAAATACCGCCGGCCAGCCGGTCTGATCACGCCTGATTACCAGCAGGCGATGAAAGGCGAACTGCTCTGGGTTTACGAGGGGCTCACGCAATACCTGGGCGACATTTTGGCCGCGAGGAGCGGCCTGTGGACAACGGACCAATTTAAGGCTTATCTGGCCTCTTCGGCTGCGGAGTTGGATCATCGCCCCGGCCGCACCTGGCGCGATCTGGAGGATACCGCGGTCGCCGCGCAAACGTTGTACAGTTCGGGTGGCGGTTGGGACAATTGGCGGCGTTCTGTGGATTACTACCCGGAAGGCGAATTGATCTGGCTCGAGGCCGACGTCAACATACGCAAACTCTCCGGCGGCAAGAAATCGCTGAACGACTTCTGCACCCGTTTCCTTGGCGTCGGCGGCACCACGGGCCCGCAGGTTCTTCCCTACACCTTTCAAGATGTTGTTGACGCGCTCAATGCCGTCCAGCCGTTCGACTGGACTTCCTTTCTGAAAGAACGCATTACGTCTAAGGTCAACCACGCTCCCACGGGAGGCATCACAGCCGGTGGTTACCAACTTACGTTCGACGACAAGCCGAATGAATTTACGCGCGCCGAAGAGTCGCGGCACCATGGGGTAAATGCGTGGTATTCGCTGGGTCTGCGGACCGGCAGCGAGAACACCGTCGGCGATGTTCTGCTGAATTCGCCAGCCTTTCAGGCGGGTGTCGGCCCGGGCATGAAGATCATCTCGATAAACGGAAGAGCCGCTTCGGAGGAATTGCTGCGTACGGCTGTTACTGAGTCGAAGACAAGCTCCCAACCGCTGGAACTTATTCTCGAAAACACGGGCTACTTCAAGGTGGTGAAGATTGACTACCGCGGTGGCGCGAAGTATCCGCATCTAACCCGCGAGGGTTCGGGTGATGCGCTGCTCGACGTGATTCTGAAACCGCTGGCGAGCCATCCTGATATCAAATCCGCGGAATAGAGCACCAGCGGATACCCTGTACAAGTATGGAGTTCATCACCGTCGGTCAGTGGCCCGCTTCCGAACCCGTCGACTATCGGCCCGAGCTTGAAGCGGGAAACGTTTTGTTCTTCCCGTCGTGCCCGTTCCCGTTCCCCGAAGACCACAAGGAGTTTCTCCGGAACATCAACTTCGCGGGCGGCGCCATTCACAAAAACGTGGCATACCGGCCCTCGAGCGATCGCGTCACCGGCGTGCAATTGGACGAGGCGAAAACAGAGCGGCTCCTGTCCGATCCTTCGCGAATTCTCCCGTAGCATCGTCCGGTTTACGAGCGAACTTCTTCCGCAATACGCAGCGGACTGGAAATTGGATTACGCGAGCTTTCGTCCGCTCGAAGAAGAAAACCGCGACCTTCCGACGAACAAGCGCAACGACCTGATCCATACGGATGCATTTCCGTCCCGGCCGACCAATGGGGACCTGATTATGCGGGTCTTCACGAACATCCATCCGACGAAGACCAGGAACTGGATTACAACCGATCCGTTCGAGGCCGTAGCCAGGCAATATGCGCGTGACGCCGGGCTCGACAGCATCGCCGCGCGCGCGAACTCCGCGAGCGGCCGGCTCCTGAATGGATCCGCAAGAGTTCTACACGGCCTCGGCGTTCCTGTTGTTCCGCGTTCCGCTTACGACAGATTCATGCTGCACTTCCATGAGTATCTGAAGCGCAGCACGGACTTTCAGCAAAACGCAAAGAAATACGCTTTCAACTTTCCTCCCGGCGCGCTCTGGCTGACCTTTACTGATGTTGTGCCTCATTCGGTTTTGTCGGGCCAGCACGCACTCGAACAGACGTTTATCATTGCCAGGAAGTCAATGGCGAATCCGGATCGTGCGCCCGCGGCAATTCTGGAGCGGCTGTCCGGGAAACAGATGTTGCTCCCGAACTAATCACTCGCCTCGCATCGCAGGCTGGCACTGCGGAACACCAGTAGAGCTTTCTTCCGATAAACTCCTGCCGACTGATTTCCGTGCCGCAAATGAAGCAGGGAAGCCGGTGCCGTCTGTACACGTAGTGAGTTTCGCCCGCGCCGCGCTTTGCCGTTCGCATGGGGCCGGTCGGCGGGACGTGTTGTGACGATTCGCCGATCGATCATTCCCGCTTTCATCAGCAACTCTGCGTCTTTCCATAGCTTCGTGAGCGCTCTCTTCGGAATGGAACTGCCGGCCCGGAACGGATTTAAGCGAGCCCGATACAGAAGCTCCGCACGGTAGATGTTCCCAATCCCGCTGATGACCGCCTGGTCCATCAGCAGTGCTCCGATGGGAGCCCGGCTGGTCAAAATACGCTTGATCGCGCCGGCGGAATCGGCGTCATCTCGCAAAGGGTCCGGACCAATCCGAGCCAATATCTTATTGCGTTCTTCAACCGTCAGCACCTCGCATGCTGTCGGACCGCGCAGTTCGAACCAGTGATGCCGGGAAGAGAACCGCAAACGGAGGGCGCCTCGCGGCTTCCGGAAATGGCATTTCGCCCGTGCGAAATTTACCGTACAGGCCCAGGTGAATGTGCAGGTGCCGGCCAGATCCGAAGTCGTAGAACAGGTGTTTGCCATACGCCTCCACTGACCTGAGCTTTTTCCGATGCAAAAGAGCCGCACCTTCTTCGAATCTTCCATTGGGCGCTTCCACCGTGAGGATGCGGCCTCCAAATAGCTCGGAGTGCTGCACGGCGTGACGGTGAAGTTCATTTCCTTCTGGCATCTTCGTTGTAAGTTGTTGGATGTTTCTTGCTGCCGGAAGATCTGACAATTACCGAACGAGAGCCGCCGACGCGTGCGCGGCTTCCACCTGCATGGCTGATCGGGATGGAGGCGCTGCCGTTTGGATTGGTGGTCGGATTCGCGATCACGACGCTGCCCTTTCTTCTGTCACACGCGGGCGTTCCCACCGATCGAGTGGCGCTGGTCAGCGCCATCGTGTTGTCCGCGAACTCCTGGGGCTCGCTGTTGAATCCGATTCTTGATGTCGGCCTCACGCGCCGCGCTTATTTCTGGTTGACAGGCGCGGTATCGGCCATTTGCATGGCGGCGGCCCTTTGGAATCTTCCGTCAGGTCATCTCACATCCGTGACCGTCTTGTCCGTGGCGGCGGTGCTTGCCATTGTTCTCAACTCCGGGGCTGTCCAAGGCTGGACGGCAGAGTTTGTTCCTGAAAGCCTGCGAGGCGCTGTGGGCGGCTGGTTCAACGTTGCGTATCTTGGGGCGGGTGCCCTGGGCTCTTTGATCGTGATGCAATTGGCGACGCGCGTTTCGATACAGATTCTCGGGCTAGGAATGGCGGGCGCGATTGTTGCGAGTGCTCTGCCGACAGTCTTATTCCCAAAACCGAAGACAGTCGGCCTTCCGCATCGGCCAGATCTTTTCGGACACGGCGCGAAGCATTTGGCGTGTTTCGAAACGCCGCGAAAGCCTGGTGGGATTCGCCCTGTTTGCCAGTCCCGCGAGCTGCGTCGCTGCCATCAACCTCTTCTCCGCTTTGGGCAAAGATTTCGGTGCGAGTGCGCAGACTGGTGATCTGGGTAACCGGCGCCGGGTGCGCGATCAGCACGTCTTTGGGCGCCTTGGTCGGGGGCTATGCCGCCGGACGTCTGCCCCGCGCGTACATCTATCTCGGCGTCAGGCATTGCCGCTGCCCTATGCGCCTTGACCGCGGCCTTCGTGCCCCATACACCCCATTCTTTTGCCGTTTCGGTTCTCCTGTATAACGGGATCGCCGGCATTTCGTATGCGGCCTTTACTGCTCTGGCTCTTGAGCTCGTCGGACTCGACAATCCGGTGGCGAGCACGCAAATGGGTCTGTTCACCATGGTCGGCAACGCTGCCATCAGTTATATGACCTGGCTCGATGGACTCGGGCTACCGGGCTTATGGAGTGAAGGGCTTGCTTACCGTTGATGGATGCGCCAGCCTCGCCGCCGCGGTGCCCTTGTGTTTTCTCGTCCGGCAGCATCTGCGCCGCAAGCGGTCCGGGAACGACCGGGTGAGCCGCTGATAGCATATTGCCCATGCTTAAGCGAATCGCTCTTTTCCTGGCCGCAGCTCTTGTGTTGACGCCAGCAGATCTGCCGACAAAGAAGTATCTTAATCTGACTGCGATCAAGGCCATGGTAGCCGGAGCGGAGGCGGAAGCGGCCAAGCGCAATGTAAACGTCACGATGTGCATAGTCGACGAAGCTGGCAATCTGCTTTTTCTCCAGAAAGGAGATCAAGTCTCGCTCAGCACGATCGACTTCGCACAGAAGAAAGCACGGCACGCAGCCACTTATCGGCGAGCCTTCGGCGGCGGGAGCCGAAACGCTTAAAAAGGGAGATCTCTCGGTACTGGCCTTTCCCAACTACTTCCCAAATCAGGGAGGTCTGCCGATCCTGGTCGATGGCGAACTGCTCGGAGCGATTGCCTGTAGCGGGTCGAAATCCGAAATCGACGAAGCAGTGGCACAGGCCGGAATCGATGCTTTGCTCCACGACCTCGGCGCCAAGTGATCTGCCGCCTGCTGCAACTGGCGTATTGTGGCTAAACCGAGCGGCTATGCCGCGCCTTGGGCCGGGGGTAACAGCGATTGAACCAGGTTTGAGAGCTTCATGAATTCCTCGTACTGTGAAGGCTTGCGAAAGTAACCGTTCGCACCCAAGTTCATCATCTTTTCCCGATCCTGGCTGGAATCGGACGTAGAAACAACAAGCACCGTCGTCGCCGCGCATTTCGAAAGTTGCCGCAAGTGCTTCAACACCTCTCCTCCGTGCAGCTTCGGCAGATTGATGTCAAGGACGACAAGATCGGGACAGGGTGCATCTGCGCTGCATTCAATCTCATCCAGCAAACGGATTGCCTGTTCTCCGTCCTTGGCCAACTGGGTAGAGAGCGCGAGGCCGGTAGCTTGCAGTGCTTCCCTGATCAGGAAGACGTCAGACTCGTTGTCCTCGACCACCAGCACGTAATTTACTTGGGTGGCCGTCGGTCTCCCGCTGGGATTGTAAATCGGAACGTGGATCCTTCTCCGGGCTCGGACTCGACCCAGATCCGGCCACCATATCGATCCACGATTCGTCGACAAATGGCCAATCCGATACCGGTACCGGAGTACTGATCGGTCGGTGTGCAGACGTTTGAAAAGCCCAAAGATGTTCTCCTTATACTGCGGCTCGATCCCGATCCCGTTATCTCTGATGGCGAACGTCCAGAATCCGTTCTGCTTGCGAGCCGCTCACGTGCACCGACAGGTGCACGATCCGGACTTCGATATTTGATCGCATTGCCGATGATGTTCTGAAAGAGTTGCTGCAAGTGCAGCGAATGAGCGAAAACGGTCGGCAATGCATCGGAGGTCACCGTCGCGCCCGTCTCCGCGATGGCACCCGCTCAAGTTGGCAAGCAGCCGCTGCGAACGCCGCATTCGCATCAACCGTTTCGTCCGCATGATCGACGGACAGACGCCTTTGTATAACTCAGCAGATCGCGCACGAGCATTTCCATGCGTGTTGCGCCGTCCTTGACGAAGTTCAGGAATGTCTTCGCTTCCTCGTTGATCAGATTGCCATGCCGTCTCGAGAGAAGTTCGCTGTAGATCTTGATGCTTCGCAGAGGCTCCTGCAGATCATGGCTGGCCGAAAATGCGAACTGTTCAAGGTCGTAGTTCGCGCGCCGGAGATCCTCCTGCACCCGCTTCTGTTCGTCGATGTCGGTACAAGACCCGAACCACTTTAAAGCGCCGCCTCGAGCTCCCGAACCGCGACGGCGCGGGCGACGAACCAGCGCCATCGCGGTTCTCGTCGATCGAACAAGCCGGTACTCCATGTTGTAAGGCTCTCCGGAATCGACCGACGGCTTCCAGGCCTTGTGCCAGTGTTCCAGATCGTCCGGGTGGAGGATGGCCTCCCAACCTGCATCACCAGTGCTTTCCGGTCGAACCCGGTGAACTCGTACCACCGGCTGTTGAAGTAATCGACGTGGCCGTCAGGCTGCGCGCAGTCCAGACGATCTGGGGCATAGCGTCCGCAAGCTGCCGGAATCTGGCTTCGCTCGCTACCAGGACGTCCTGGAGTCGTTTACTCTCCGAGATGTCGCGCGCGATCTTTGAAGCGCCGATGATCTTCCCCAGCGGATCTTTCACCGGCGAGATCGTCAGCGAAATATCGAGCAACGTTCCATCTTTCCTGCCGTCGTTTCGTCTCGAAGTGATCGACGCGCTCGCCTCTGTCGAAGCCGGGCCAGGATATCGGGGTTCTTCTTCCTGGCGGTCCGGCGGGATCAGGAGAGTGGCAACGGGCTGTCCGATTGCCTCGGCTGCGGTGTATCCGAAGAGCCTCTCCGCGCTCTGATTCCAGCTCGTGATGACCCCATTCAGGTCCTTACTGACGATGGCGTCATCCGACGAATCGACGATGGCACTGAGCAGCAGGCTAGCGCCGTCCGCCCGTTTCCTGCTCCGTGATGTCGCGAGTGATGGCAAGCTGGGCCATGCTTCCGTCCCGGTACCGAATGGGAGCGGCATAGGTTTCCATCACAGATCTCGTGCCGGTGAGGCCGATCAATTCAAATTCCAGGCAGCCCTTTTCTCCCCGGCAGATCCGCTCGTTGAATTCGCGGAATTTCGGTCACGGTGTTCCGGGGCGATGAGTCGCAGAGACGTCCCTGCCCGATCACCTCCTCAGGCGAAGAGGCGCCCACCATGCGCGAGTCCGGGCGTATTCATGAACAGCAACTTTCCGTCCGCCGAGACGATCTTGATGCATTCCGGGATTGTCTCGACGATGGTGCGGAACTGCTCCTTCCATTCCGCCTCCGCCCTTTTGTGCTCGGTGCGATCAACCAGCACGTTGAGCGCGCCGGTGATGTTGCCTCGCCGCATCTCGAACCACAGCGGAATAAGCCGCAAACCAAAACCGCGTGCCGTCCGGCCGCTCGGCGAGGTACTCCGATCCGCTCAGGGCTTCTCCGCTTTTGAGTGCGACCGCCATCGGGAACTGATCGCGCGGCAACGGTCGGCCGTCCGGAGTCGTAAAGGTCGCCAGTCGACACACCACCGGTCGCTTCCAATCTCGGGCACACGGCCGGAAAGCTTTACGGCCGCAGGGTTGAACCAGGTGAGCCGTCCTTCCGCATCCGTGGTGTAGGCGGCGATCGGAAGCGCTTCGAGCATGGCGCGGAATCCGCCGTTCCCGTTCTCGGCCGCGGCGGCAAGCACTGCTAGAGTGTTGACATCCTGTGCAATCACGCGGCACCTCCGCCGTTGATAAGCGCGACGCCACTCCGCTTCGGGACTTCAGCGATTAGAAGGGGAGCGCGGGCGGTGGCGCCGGTTGACGACGTCGACTCCGGACTGGAAGGGTGATGCCGGAAAGGTCTTAGCGCTGCAAGGACGAGTTCTGAAGGGCTGTATGGGTCAACTGTGCTGTTCATCCAACTCCGGCGACTGTACAACCAGCGCTTCACTTTCAGTCTCACACTTTCGGAACGGAAGCGTGGAACATGCAACAGAATGTTCGCGTCCTCTGTTCTAGGAATTATCATAACCGTTCGATGAGCCTTGCGCGCGCCATCGAGCCCTGCGGCAGCAGTCAACCGGCACTGTCTACCCTGTACCCCGTAGACCTCCGGCTGCATCAAACGAGTACGGCACGTAAGTGCTTGTTCCAGCTAAACTAGAAGTACAGTCACTCTTATGCTTGAAGGCGCCCTCGCCAAGGTTTTTGGCACCAAACATGACCGGGAGATCAAGGCGATACGTCCCCTCGTTGCGGCTATCAACGATCTGGAGCCCGCGGCTGAAGCAGCTTTCAGATGCCGATCTTGCTGCCAAAACGGTCGATTTCAAGCAGCGAATCGCGAACGGCGCCAAACTGGACGACATCCTGATCGAGGCGTTCGCAGTGGCGCGAGAAGCGGGCCGGCGCGTTCTCAACATGCGCCACTTCGACGTTCAGCTGATTGGCGGCATCGTTCTCCACAAAGGCCGGATCGCCGAAATGAAGACCGGCGAAGGCAAAACGCTGGTTGCGACCCTGCCCAGCTACCTGAACGCCCTTGAAGGCAAGGGTGTTCATGTCGTTACCGTCAACGATTATCTGGCGCGCCGCGACTCGGAGTGGATGGGGCGGATGCATCGCTTCCTCGGGCTGACGATCGGCAATATCGTGCATGACCTGGACGAGGACCAGCGTCGGTCAGGCCTATGGCGCCGATATCACCTACGGCACAAACAACGAGTTTGGCTTCGATTACCTGCGCGACAACATGAAATTCCGCCTGGAAGACTACGTCCAGCGCGATTTCAATTTCGCCATTGTGGACGAAGTTGACTCCATCCTGATTGACGAAGCCCGGACGCCGCTGATCATCGCCGGTCCGAGTGAAGAATCAACGGATAAGTATTACCGGGTGAATCGGATTATTCCTTATCTCGAGCGCGGTGAAGTGATCGAGGGGAAAGAACCGGGACAATCCCGCACGACGGGCGATTTCACCGTTGACGAGAAGCACCGGTCGGTGGCGTTGACCGAAGAAGGCGTGATCAAAGTCGAGAAGCTGCTGAATACCGGCAATCTCTACGATCCCGCCAATATCGAGATGAACCACCACGTGCAGCAGGCCTTGCGTGCGCACATTCTGTATCAGCGTGACCGCGATTACGTGATACAGGAGGGCCAGGTCATCATTGTCGATGAATTTACCGGCCGATTGATGCCCGGACGCCGCTGGAGCGATGGCTTGCACCAGGCCGTTGAGGCCAAGGAAAACGTCAAAATCGAGCGCGAGACGCAAACTCTCGCGAGCGTCACGTTCCAGAACTTCTTCCGCATGTACAAGAAGTTGGCTGGAATGACCGGTACGGCCGATACGGAAGCGGCCGAATTCGGGAAGATCTATAACCTCGACGTCACGGTGATTCCGACGAATCGCCCGATGATTCGCATCGAGAACGCGGACGTCGTTTACCGGACGGAAGACGAAAAGTTCCGGAACGCCGCCAAAGAGATCAAGAATCTTCATGAGAAAGGCCAGCCGGTCCTCGTCGGCACGATCTCGGTCGAGAAGTCGGAGCGCTTATCGGGCGTCCTTCGCAAGATGGGCGTCAAGCACGAGGTTCTGAACGCCAAGAATCACGAGCGCGAGGCCCACATCGTCGCTCAGGCCGGACGAAAGGGCGCCGTCACGGTGTCGACCAACATGGCCGGCCGCGGTACCGACATCCTGCTCGGCGGAAATCCGGATGTCCTGCTCGAAGATCGCCTGAAGAAGTATGGCAAGACGCAGGACATGCTCTCGCCGGAAGAGCTGGCGAGCTTAAAAGAGCAGATCCAGGGCGAGATCAAACAGGAACACGATGAGGTAGTCTCGCTCGGAGGTCTCCACATCCTCGGTACCGAGCGGCACGAATCCCGCCGTATCGATAATCAGTTGCGCGGTCGCGCGGGCCGCCAGGGCGATCCGGGCAGTTCCCGATTCTACTTGTCTTTGCAAGATGATCTCCTCCGGATTTTCGGCGGCGAGCGCATGCAGAACCTGATGCTCCGCCTCGGCATGGAAGAAGATGTGCCGATCGAGTCCGGCCTGATTACGAAGCGTATTGCCGCGGCTCAGAAGGCTGTGGAAGCGCAGCATTTTGCGTCGCGCAAACACGTCCTCGAATACGACGACGTGATGAACAAACAGCGCCAGGCCGTGTACTCCATGCGGCGTCAACTCCTGGACGGGCATGCCGATCAGCGGGACCGCATCGTCGAGATCATCAACGGCATCATCGCGGGTTTCGTGGATCAGTTCTCTCCCGAAAATGCGCGGGTTGACCAGTTCGACTTGCCTGGCTTGCAGACGGCGATCCTAAACCAGTTCGGCGCCAAGATGGAACTCGAGGAGTACAACGGCCTCGAGCGTCGCGAGATCGAACCGAAGCTCCAGGATTTCGTCATGGAGCGTTACAACGAGAAAGAGCGATTGATCGGTCCTGAGAACCTCCGGCAAGCGGAGCGGATCATCATGCTCAACGTCGTCGACAACCAGTGGAAGGACCACCTCCTCTCGATGGACCACCTGAAGGAGGGCATCGGTCTCCGCGGGTATGGCCAGAAGGATCCGCTCATCGAGTACAAGAAGGAATCCTTCACCATGTTCCAGGACATGATGGATCGCATCGAAGACGAGACCATCCGGTATCTGTTCTTTATGCGCATCGAGACCGGGAATACGTCGGAGATCCCGCTGCCTTATCCCGAAGTGGAAGAGGAAGACGAGGATGACGATGAGAATACCGGCGGAAATGACGGCGGACCCGAGCCGGCTCTGGTCGCCGCGAATGTTCAGAGTCAGAAGGAACTGCAGGCCCAAAAGGAAGCCCAGCAGTCCGTCCTGGACCTGACGCGCAATATTCAACGCAAGAAAGACCGCGAATTGGCGCAGCTTCAAACGCTTGGCGCCAACGCGGACGGCGGAACTCAACGCCAGCCGACGGTGTCCAAAACGGCAAAGGTCGGCAGGAACGAACTTTGCCCATGTGGCAGTGGAAAGAAATACAAGCGATGTTGTGGTGCTCTCGCCTAGTCTCCCTTTCGTTATTAGCTTTTGCAGGATTATTGAACGCGAGCGATGCGGATCTTTGGAAAGAATACGGTCTCGTTCACAGCGATACCACGCATCGCGGTAACCAGACAGTCACCAGTTATCAGCTGAAGGACCTGACCGGGGCGGTAGCCGCCTTCGAATGGCAGCGTTCGCCCAACGCGAAAACCTGCCAACTGGCTACTTTCTGCTCCCAGGATCCGCAGCGAACGACGATTTCAGACGCTAACTACGTCGTCACGTTCGAAGGACGAGCTCCGACGCAGGCGGAAGTCGAAGAGACTCTGAAATCTCTCCCCGACAAGCACGCGACGAGCCTGCCGGCTATCCTCTCGTTCCTGCCGAAAGAGGGCCGGGTACCCAATTCGGCGCGCTATATTCTCGGTCCCGCTTCGCTGAACGCCTTTGCTCCCGAATTGGCCTCTGCCAAACCCGGGTTTGACGAAGGCGCCGAAGCTCAGGTCGCGACTTATCAGATCAAGGGTGGGAACCCGGCTAAGCTCGCTCTTTTCTACTACCCGACTCCGGAAATGGCCCGTATCCACACCGTCAGTTTCCGACAGGCGGTGGGCACGCATGTGAAGCGGTCCGCAGTCCTGGTTGCCGCTGTCTTCGGGTCAGCTTCTGATGAGCAGGCGGATACACTGTTAAGCCGGGTACAGTACGAAGCCAAGATTACCTGGAACGAGGTACCGCCGCCGAGTCCGATGAAGCCGCTCTACCGGCTGCTGGTAGACATCATCTACATCAGCGTTTTGCTTTCGGTGCTATGTCTAGCTGCTGGTTTGGTTTACGCCTTCATCAGGATCTACCGCCGCCGCTACGGCAACCTCGATTCCGAGGAGGCAATGACCACGCTCAATCTCACCGGGACGGGTCATTAGACCGCTGCAAGTATCAGAGGCCAAAGGAGTTAGTCGCATCCGTAGAGTGCTGTCCGGAGGTGCTGTCGAAGCATTACGGTCGCCTCAGCTCGGACAATGCTCACCCCTAAATGGTTGCTACGCTGCTACTTACAAGGTCTTTCTGTTTCGGGGGAAAAATGCCCTTGACTTCACTTCTCGCTGGCCCTAAACTCCAATCACAAACAGGTTTTGATGGCTGCGAGGCCGTCGAATCTGATTCTCCCATTAAACGTAAATCCTGGTCAGCCAGGGTAAGAAGTATGCTCATTCGCAAGAATGAGCATTTTCTTTTGTACAGTGCAAAGTCTGGCCAGGTAGCCCGATGAGGCCGCCGCCTCCCAAGCCAACCGAAGTTCCCCAGACCTGGCGCGAGCGACTCCGGGCTCTCCGAAACGTCCCGCCGCTGCTGAAAATGGTCTGGCAAACGAGCCCGGCCCTCAGCTTCTCGACCATCATCCTTCGCTGCCTGTCAGCGTTCTTTCCTCTTGCCACACTCTGGATTTCGAAGCTGATCATCGATCTGGTGGTGCGCGCTATCAGCCACAGACCGGTGGACCGCTCGGCCATCTGGAAGCTTCTCGCGCTCGAACTGCTGGTCGCGATTGCGTCCGATACCACGGGCCGCTTTATCTCGCTTGTTGACAGTCTTCTCGGCGATCGCTTCACGAACTACATAAGCGTCCGCCTGATGGAGCACGCTAACTCATTGGATCTACTAGCCTTTGAAGATCCGGTGTTTTACGACAAGATGGAGCGGGCTCGCCGGCAGACCACCGCACGGCTGGGAATGCTCGGCGGTTTGGCCGGGATGGCACAGCAGCTTCTCACGCTTCTTTCCCTTCTCTCGGCAGTGATCCTGTTCTCGCCCTGGCTGCTCGTTCTGCTGATCGCAGCCACCATTCCGGTCTTTTTCGGCGAGACCCGCTTCGCCATGCTGAACTACTCGATGCTCTTCCGGTATACGCCGGAACGCCGGGAACTCGACTATCTCCGATATCTCGGGGCCAGTAATCAGAGCGCCAAAGAGGTCAAGATCTTCGGGCTAGGCAAATACCTTGCCGACCGCTCGCGAGCGCTCTTCGAGCGTTTTTACGCTGACAACAAGCATTTGGCAGTCAAGAGGGCAGTACACGGAACCCTTATCAACGTAGTACCGACCGGAGCCTACTATTCCGCGTACGCCCTCATCATCATCCGAGCACTCTCCGGTGTTCTAACTGTAGGCGATCTAACTTTGTTGGTCGGTGCCTTTTCGCGATCCCGAAGCATCATGGAGGGGCTCGTGTCAGGCCTGGTAGGAATTTCGGAACAGGCTCTATTCATCAAGGACCTCTTCGAATTCTTCGATACGAAGCCAACGATTACCTCGCTGCCGGGAGCATTGCCGGCGCCGCGACCAATCCGGGAAGGTTTTGAATTCGAGAACGTGTCGTTCAGCTATCCCGATTCAGAGCGGAAGGTACTCGACCGTGTGAGTTTCCGTTTCAGCCGCGGCGAGCGAATCGCCTTGGTGGGTGAGAACGGAGCGGGGAAGACCACCCTCGTTAAGTTGCTGGCGAGACTGTATGACCCGACGGAAGGCCGCATTTTGCTCGACGGCATCGATCTCCGGCAGTATGATCCTGACGACCTTCGGCAAGAGATTGGCGTAATCTTCCAGGACTACATGAGATACGACATGTTAGCTTCTGAGAACATTGGCTTTGGACGGATCCACGAACTCGACGATAGACCTCGCATCGAGCGTTCGGCCGAGAAAAGTTTAGCAGCCGGCGTGATCGCAGGTTTGCCCGAGACTTACCGTCAGATGCTCGGGCGCCGGTTCGAAGGAGGCGTAGACCTCTCCACGGGACAATGGCAAAAGATCGCGTTGGCCCGAGCGTACATGCGCGACGCTCAGATTCTGATCCTCGACGAGCCCACGGCGAGTCTGGATGCGAGGGCGGAGTTCGAAGTCTACCAACGGTTTGTCGATCTCACGGCCGGCAAGATGGCCGTCCTGATTTCGCATCGCTTTTCCACGGTCCGCATGGCCGACCGGATCCTGGTGCTCGAGGAGGGTAAAATCGCCGAGCAGGGATCGCATGCGGAGCTTGTCAGCTTGGGTCGTAAGTACGCAGAATTATTTGAGTTGCAGGCTGCTGGATATAGATAACGTGGCAGCCGTCCCGAGGCTTTTTCAGGGTTTTGTCCCATCCGGATACACCATTCGCATCTCGCTCCTTGTCTTGACGGCTTCTCTTGTTTGGAGTCAAGCTGTACCGAGTGATTCCCCTCCTCTGATGCCAATGCCGGCTTCGGTGAAGGCCGGAAACGGGACTAGAGTTGCGATCGATGCGAACGTCAGCATCTCTTGTCGGGTGCCGGCGGCAGTGATCCGCGAATCCACGATCTACAGGCTGGTTGAATCCCTCCCGAAGCGACGCCGCCAGGGACTTTAACATTGCGGTAGATCGATATCTCTCTTGAGGGAACGTTTCTCCGGAATCGCTGACGGAACAACTCGGGGAGTGGCATGACAACGCGGAACAGATATTGCCGTTGCTCCGACAGAACTCACTGCTCGAAGAGAACATTCCGATTGCTGAAGCCGTGGTCGCACTGTGCCAGGTCGGACAGGACGTGATTGCTTCTCGCGCGCCAAACAGTACGGTCGATCTCAAGGCTGACATCGCGGACAAAGTAGCTAGAGCGGCAGAACGTAAAGGCGATATCCTGATTCAGATCGTGCCCGGGATTCAGAAGCTGGTGTTTTGCGCCGTTCAAACCGGGAGCAAACTGAGCGCCGCTTCGAGCTCGGACCGAGTATGGCCGTCACCCTTTCGCGCGGTGACTTCGATGCCCTTTTCGTACATGCGCCGGGCTTCTTCGATCTGGCCGAGCTTTTCGTGAGCTTGGCCGCCATGGTAGTAGGCAGCCGCATACGTATCATCGTGCGCGAGAAGGTTGTCGAATTCCGAAATGGCCTCGGCGAAGTCGCCGCTTTTCACCAGCTCCATCGCTAACCCATAGCGTGCGAACGTGTTGTTCGGGTTGTCGCTGAGCATCTGCTTCAGCATCTCGATCCGATTCGTAGCCATTCGTTCGCATTGTCCCACTTCCGGCTAAATCTGCGTCTACCGGGGCATGGGCGATTCAACCATCATGAAAGTCGAGTCTTCGCACTCTCCGACGGGCAAACTTGGGCAGAAATATCTTGCATCAGGCAAATCCATTTCCATGCGCCTTTGGGACGAAACGGGCAATTCCCACAAGGAGCAGAACGTTGCTCGTGACTACGAGGTGGTCGGCTTCGTTCTGGACGGAAGTGCCAAGCTGGAACTGGAAGGGCAGACAATTCAGTTGAAGACCGGTGATAGTTGGGTTGTGCCGAAAGGCGCGAAACACACCTATCACATTGACGGACACTTCAAAGCTGTCGAAGCGACCCACCCTCCTGCGCAAGTGCACAGCCGGGACGAGTAATCGAGGGCTAGGAGGAAGCTGACGGGACGCTACTCATAGCGCCACATTTTCATGCTCCTGAAATCGAACCCATAGGTGCCCACGGAAAGGATTGCAAGTCCGACGGCGCTATCGTACTTCGGGCCCACGATCGAGAACAGATCGTTTGCCCGGACCACGGAGGCGGAACTGGCAACAGGTCTGCCTCCGAAATAGATCGGAGCCGTTTCGAGATAGGAAAGCGTGGACCCATGATATGAGCCTTCAGTTGGACGGCCACCCTCAGTCCTGAGTCCTTGAATCGGGTTCGTGACTGCGACGGCTCCAGGAAACACCGTATCGACGCGTGCGCGAAGAGGGACATTACCGGCGGCGAAGCCGTCGGTCGTGAGGGTAACACCACCGGCCATGTCTGTCGCCCTACTATCCTTCAGTTGGCTGCAATTAGCCGGGCAGGCCGCACGCGTCAGAGGCGCCGCGGATATCTCCAGCACGTGGCCGGGAATGTTCAACACCACCAGACGATCACTGAGAGCGTTGTACGACAAGGTGCCGTCAGCAGGAGGATTCAGCGTTTCCGGCCCCTTTGGAGCAGCTCCATGCAGCGTGTCGTCAATCGCGAAGATATCGCTTAATTCGAGTGAACCAACTTTAAATCGTCTTACTTTCCCGAACTCCTTCGGAGGACGCTGCGCATCGGCTTTGACGATTGCCAGTGGCGAGAGGTAGGACGTTTGATCGGCCAAACTGAGCAGTAGCTTGAGCTTGCTTCCGCCAAACGTCGCGTCAAAGCATGGCAGCCCAGAGCAGCTCTGCAACGGGATTTTAACCGTCTGCGGAGCCTGCGCGTGATCGCAAGCGGCCCCGGCGACGCAGAGCACAGCAATCAGCAGACAAATCGGTGCCCGGTTCAACAAGATGTCGATCGCATGCCTCATCCCGCCCAAAGTATCCGATGGACAAACCGATTGACTTGCTTCATCGGCTGTTAGCGTCCGACGTTTCCGAGGATTGATCTGTGGGCTGGCGTTCACCGCCGTCACGATCCAGATGTTTCTCACTCTCCGGTTTCTCAACTTTATCCTGGTCGGCGGTGTTGGTGTTTTTCGGATCGGCAGTCGGCATATCTAATCAGTTCCATTTTCTTAGACGTGAAAACGGCAACTGGTAGGACATCGGAAATTCACGGCTTACGACAAGGGGCGGCAGGCGCTTTCGGAGGTTTTCAAACCGCTTGTCAGAAGGTGAATCTGAGTGCGAAGCGGAACGTTCGTTCGTCGATGCCTTCGCGCCCGGTTCCAGTCGTGGCATTGATTGTGGCGAATCCTCCCAGGTTCGTGACAGCCCCATTCGCCACCTGGAGATTGGAAACGTTCAGCCCTGTGCCGCTCGGAGCCGCGAAATGGGGCGTATTCGTAAGGTTCAACGCTTCCGCACGGAACTCAGCCTTCCAGCGCTCTGTAATCCGGAAGTTTCGGAAGAGCCCAGCGTCCGTGTTGAGGGTGCCTGGGCCGCGAAGGGAGTCGTATCCCGCATTCCCGAAGCTCGCGGTTGTGACGGGAGCGAACGCAAGCGGGTCGAAGTACGGCTGATTCGGGCCGATACCGCCTAGAATCTGGACCTGCGGCTTTACCTGATTGGCGCGCTGGGTGTTCCCGGGTGCGTTCAAGGAGGCGTTCGAAGCTGTCACGCTGAAAGGCGCGCCCGAATAGGCGCTGACGAGCGAGTTTAGTTGCCAGCCACCAGCGATGAGCAGAAAGGGGACCATTGCTCAACCAACGTTTGTTCCGGCCGAACGGCAACTCGGCAACGAGCGTAGCAGAGAATACGTGCGTGCGATCAAAGGGCATCAGAGCACGGTTCAATTTGAAATACTGCGGAATCTGCACGTTGGGCGGAGCGTCGCTCAACTCGTCGCAGCAAACCCCGATCGCCTTCGAGTATGTGTACGACAGATTGACTTGATAGCCCTGCGAGAAGCGGCGCTGCAGCGTTGTTTGCAGGGAGTTATAGTGATTGTCTCCGACAGGAGTCAGTAGCTCGGTCGCAGTTGTACGTCCGAATTTTGGAAGATATGGTTGACCCGCTGTTCCCGCGCCGAGCACTTGGCCCGCATTCAAGATCGAAGCGTTGCGTGATGTGTACCTGGTGTGACCCCACGTACGCTGCCTGAGCGAGAAAGCCGCCGGGCAATTGCTTCTGCAAGCTCAGATTCCAGGATTGGATGTAGCCGCGGACGCTGTTCTGCAGGAAGAGAACGTACCGCATACGTGACCGGTACCGGAATCACCCCAGAATTGATGTCCGGCACAGAAAGACGAGGGATGCCGTCCTGCAGGCGTGATGCATATTGGTTCGAGTTTGCTGAATTCACAGTCAGCAGCAGATCGTTCGGATAATTCGTGATCATGTCCCGCACGAACGCCAAAGGATAGGGATCATAGTTGATGCCGTATCCCGCTCGAACGACGAAGCTGGAGGTTGGTCGGTAGGCGATGCCGAGGCGCGGAGAGAAGTTCTTCTGCTCGATACGATAGCCGCAATCGGTCGGAACCTGCGCGACGCCGCAAATAAGCATCTGATTCGTGTTGAAGTTATATCGCTCCATGCCACGGCTGGCACGCGTCCCCATCGGGAAGAAATCCCAGCGCACGCCGTAGGCGACGGTCAACTTGTGGGTCGCCTGCCACGAATCCTGGGCGTAAAGGCTGTACGAGATCTGACGGCTGGTCAGCTGATTGTCATCGAAGGGCAGCGCTTCTGTTTGTGCCATACTCGCGAGCCCCAAAAGAAACTGCGCGTAGCTGTTGTACTGGTTGGGCGATTGACCTCGGAGAGCCGTAACACCTCCCGTGAAGGTGAATACGCCGGCGCTTGATGGCGCCTCAAAGTGGTTGAGCGCGAAACGCGAAATGTCGATCCCAAAACGAAGATTGTGGCCGTTCTTCGTCCAACTGCCGTTCGCGACGTACTCAAACTGCGAATCGGCATAACGCAGGGGTGATGAGCTGCCGGGCGTTCCGACATCGGCGTACGAGGTAACCTGGAAATCCGGCCAACCGCTGTACAAACGATTGGAGCCGTTCGTTCCGGGTATACCGAGTACATCCAAGCCGAGATTTGTGCCGAGACGCACCGAATCGTGATTGGAGTTGGATTGCGTCCAGCCAACATAACTGTCCACGAGAAAGGCCGGACTGACTACGTAGACCGCACTGTAGGTCGTGCTGTAGACGTCCCCAAAAGCGTGGCCGGCGCGACCCCCGGCCGTCGAAACCGGAGGCCCACCGTTATCGCCAAAAGCCGGAGGATCGTTCATCGTGTAATGGAGCCAGCCCATGCGCCCGCTGACGGTCAGCTTGTCTGTGGCAATCCAATTTACTTTGCCGTCGAGTTTCGAGCGGTTTACTGCGTACGGGCCGCTTGCATAGAAAGTTATTTGACAGCAGGCTCGCGATATTTGGCAGAGGGGTAGCCGCGACCAGTTTCTGAACGATTGGATCGAGGCGCGATTGCGGGACCTGTTTGCCGGCAAACGGATCCCGTCCGCTGCCATCCGCATTTCCTGTGAGCGGGTCGTAGATCAATCCGGAGGAGCCGGACATGTTGCCGGAACGGATGGCGGCCGTCGGTACCGTGACGAACGTGGAACCCGTCTGGCGTTCATAAGTCCCCTCCCAGCTCCCGAAATAGAACAACTTGTTGTGTTTGATCGGCCCACCGATAGAGCCTCCGAACTGGTTATTGATGTACTTGGGCTTGCCCTGGCCAACGGGTTGAAAGAACGGCTTGGCTTTCAGCGCGTTGTCCGAATGGAATTCGAACAAGGAGCCGTGAATATCATTTGTGCCACTCTTAATTTGCACGTTCACGGCTGACCCGCCTGCCAAACCTTGCTGTGCGTCAGCGCTGGCTGTCACGATACTGACGGCTTCTATCGCATCCAAGCTCGGCACATAGGCGGTAACGTGTGGCAGCCACACGTTGTTGGCGAGCGCACCGTCGATCCGAACGTCATTCGAATTGCGGCTTGTTCCGTTGACGCTGAATGTTAAGCCGCGAGCCGGATTCGCCGCGACGGAATGCTGATTCGCGGGAGGCATAACACCTGGCACCGTGACGAGCAGGTTCTGATAATTCCGGCCAAGCGGAACAGGAACTGCTTCGAGTGACTTGGACCCGATTTCGCTTCGCACCTCTGCGCTGTCGGCCTGCAAAGTTGCTGTCTGCGCTGATACTTCGACCGTCTGCTCCAATTTGCCCACCTGCAGCGTTGCGTTAACGCGCACAGTAGCGTCGGCGTTGACGGCGAGACCCCGGACCGTGAAGGTTTGGAATCCCGTCTTCGTGACTGTTACGTCGTATTGGCCTCCGGGAAGCGAGGTAAAGGAGAACAGTCCGGAAGCATCGGTCAAACTCTGGCGCGTCTGGGAGGTTCCGGAGCTGACAACTTTGACGGCGGCTTCGGGAACGGCACTGCTGCCTTGATCCACGACGGTGCCGACGATCGATCCATAAAGGACCTGTGCCTTCGACGGCAAGCCAAGCGCGAACAGCGATGCGAATGACAGAACGAGGCGAACAGCGACGTTCGCATCCCTTGAACAAGACACCGAATCACCCCCGAGAAACCCACTCAGGAATCAGATGCCTTGCAGTCTATAACAAATCTTTCATGCCCGAGAGAACAATTCGAACGGGCTGTGCGTTCAAGGCAGGCACGCGCCGCGATCTAACTTAGTAGCGATGCAGTTTCTGCTCCTTGCCTTTGCAGCTCTTCTCTTTTCGTTAGGCGGCTTGGCCATGAAAGCTTCCGCCGGCCTTACACGCTTGGGTCCCAGCGTTGCGGTCTTTGCATTGTTCTGCGCCGGGGCCGCCTGCCAGACAATCGGGATGCGGCGGACGGAGATGGGCGTGGCGTATATCTCGGTGCTCGGACTTGAGGCACTCGCTGCATTCGCGCTGAGCTCGCTCGTGCTTGGCGAGAGAGTTACAATCTCGAAGGTTGGCGCTCTCCTGCTGATCGTAGGAGGAATCGCCTTACTCGAACGTCAGTGAAGGAGTTTCCCCGATGGCAGCAGCTTCGCAGGTACGCAAGACTACATCTGAGCGCGTGGAGGATAAAAGGCGGCTTCGCGACCTTGCAGGTATTGGTCGCGCCATGGAGTCGGACCTTCGGGCGCTGAATGTGCACTCGGTACCGGAACTGGCCGCCGCAAACGGTGATGAACTTTATCAGCGCCTTTGCGACCTCACCGCGACGCGGCAAGACCCGTGTGTACTCGATACGCTTCGCTGCGCAGTTGCGCAGGCACGCGATCCTCACCTGCCTGCCGAACAGAGCAATTGGTGGTGGTGGTCTCGGGAGCGCAAGGCAGGACGTCTTCCTTAGCCTGCGATACTGCAGGTATGCCGTGCCGGTATTTCGAGCCACAGCAGATCGTTACCGTCCCCTTTCATCCGAACGCGCGGCTGCCTCTCATTGACGAATACGACGGGCTCTGTCATGCGGGCACGGAACCGCTTCTGATACCTGACGAGAGCCGATTTTCGGCGTGCAACCACGGGAACCGTGACAATCCGTGCGGAAGATTTCCGGTCGACCGCGAACGCGCGGTCCTGCGCTTGACGGTCGCCAAACAGGATGCAGAGGCGCTCGAAGTTCTGGCGATCGAAGAAGCAAATCACAGGCCGGTGCGGTGGCAGACTGTTCGATTTCTGCTTCGTAGC
This sequence comes from uncultured Acidobacteriaceae bacterium, assembly GCA_963744795.1. Classification (GTDB taxonomy): domain Bacteria; phylum Acidobacteriota; class Terriglobia; order Bryobacterales; family Bryobacteraceae; genus Bog-105. The sequence goes on along the minus strand of CAVUVF010000008.1, from coordinate 560,157 downwards.
GAGGAGTTAGTGCCCGACCTCGTCGAGATCTGCCAGCGTGCGCAGCTTGTGGCGTTCTGTCGAAGCTACCTGAAGAAAGCCGCCGGCTGATCAAGGAAAAGGATGTCTGATAAGTCTCAGCTTGTGGTGCCGGGAGGCACCGAAGAGCAGTTCGTACAGTGGCGCAGTCAAGATCGGATTATGCCGAGATTTGCCTGCCTAATGATGCAAATACGCTTGGGAACATGCTGGGCGGGCACGTGATGCATCTGGTTGATCTTTGCGGAGCGATCGCGGGCATGAGACACGCTCGCTGCGCAGTTGTGACGGCCTCAATCGATCGGATGACCTTCCTTCACCCGATACACGTTGGAGAACTTGTTCGTCTGAAGTCTCAGGTGAACCGGGTATTTCGAACTTCCATGGAAGTTGGCGTGAAGGTCTGGGTCGAGAATTTGACGAAGGGAACGCTGCGTCACACCTCGTCCGCCTACTTGACCTTTGTAGGACTGGATGCGGCCGGCAATAAAGTTCTGCTGCCCCCTGTTGTGCCGGAGACAGAGGAAGAACAACGGCGATATGCCGAAGCGGCCGAAAGACGAGCGTACCGGCTTGCCGGAAAGGCAAAGACCAGGAGCGGATGGAAGCTGAATCAGCGCGGTAAGCTACTCAGCCTCGCTCTTGTAGATGTACTTGATGCAGTGCTTATAAAGCAGCAGATTGGGCGCGCCGATGCGATTGAGCTTGACGCAATCGCGGTCGTACCACTCTATGATTCCTTCTAGCTGTTCTCCATCCGTCAGCATGACGACCACATGGGTCTTGCTCTGCATCTGCTTCGAATAGTAGAACTGCTCGGCGTTTGTCTGGTCTGGAGGTGCACTTTTTTTGGCCGACACTGGACGCCTCGCATTATTATCTTTCAAATCCCCGGTTGCAGCACGAGTGGGCTTTCTGGTAAGCGAATCTAATCGCCTCTCCTCAAACATTGGTTTCTCGATTTTACAATTGATGGTCCGCTCGCGGTGGACACGAGCGATAGTTGCTATTTAGGTGCTCGTTTGAAGGGAGGGGTTACGCAAATTCATAACAAGAGCATCCAATGCCGCTGTTTTTTGGATATTTCGCCGTACCATAACCAATAATTCATCTATTTGCAAGGTCGCTCGTTCGATCCACGAGAAGCTCACAGCGCCGGCTATCTTGGCGATGCGCGCTTGGATGTCCCGATTTCTTACAGGAGGGCGGCCATACCAGACGGAGAGTATATCCCGCAGAAGCATATATCCGAGTCTCAGGTAGATCTCGAGCTTCTCGGACCGGCTGGCGTTGAAAGTCTCCGATTGACCGACCCACGTCGAGAACGGCGTCAATCCGGCGGCACACTCGAAGGCCGCGAGCATGACGGCCCGCCGGGACCTTAATTCCTCAATGTTCAGAGTGGCGGCAAGACCCGGACTGCCTTCAGCCAGATCGATGCGCGTCTGCGCGTCTTCGAGTTGACGGGCCGCCGCCAAACTCGGCCATCTCGGCGTCGGACAAGCGTGACATCTGGAGAACCACCGAGCGCGAACGTATGGTCGGCAGCAAGTCGTAAAGATTCTCTGCCGTTGCGATCAGAACGAGGTGATCCGGCGGCTCTTCGAGTACTTTGAGGAGAGAATTGGCCGACTGCTCGTTCGCTCTTTCAAGATGATCGATCAGGAAAACACGATACGAACCCCGTGAAGGCTTGAGCTGGGCACGTTCCCGGAGAAGCCGGATCTGCTGAATGGTGAGCTGCCGAAGCGGGCCATCGGGCGCGAAGGTCACGAAATCGGGATGGCTCGAAAAGAAGAGCGGATCCTCGTTCCGTTTATCCGAAGTCCACTTTTCGCGCCCTTCGATGCTCTCGATGTTCTCCGGGCAGGCTCAGGTCGTCGCGCTCGATCTTCTGGGGATCGCCAAGAAGGGCGGCAGCGAAGCGGCGAGCCAAAGTAGCTTTGCCGACGCCTTCCGGGCCGCTCAGAAGAAGCGTTTGAGAGATGCGCCCTTCGTCGATCATCTTTGCCAAGGTGGCGGCAACGCTCGGCGTTGCCGTAGAAACTTCGGGAATGATGTCACGCTTCGACCGACCTCCTTTCGGCTTGTGAGTTTCCGGTCCAGAAGAGGAGCCACCTCGTCCCAAACTCGCCCGAACACCGTGGCGGCATCGCCCGAACCGTCCACAATCCGGAATCGCTCGGGCTCGGTCTGCGCGATCGCACGATAAGCCTCACCCACTTTGCGATGGAAGTCCATGGACTGCTGGTCGATCCGAGCTTCCTGATCACCCGACGGCAAGTTTTCGATTTCGTCGAGTTGGCCCGAAGCAGGCCAGTCTCGATATCGATTGATACACAAATGGTGAGGTCGGGATGGAGATCGCCGAGCGCCAGACGATGCAAATCGAGGACTGGTAGAGAAGCCCAATCCGCGGGCGGCGCCCTGATAGGCGAGCGAGGAGTCTGTCCAGCGGTCGCTCAAGACGATCTCGCCGCGCAGTAAGGCGGGCCGGATCATCTCGGCAGCGGCCTGTGTCCGTGAAGCGAACATCAGCAGGAGCTCGGTCTCCGATGCCATCTCGCTATTCGCCGGGTCGAGCAGGATCCGGCGGATGTCTTTGCCGATCGGCGTGCCTCCAGGCTCCTGATTCGGAGTGACACGATGACCCAGCTGCTGCAAGGCGAGCTCTGAGAAGCCGGAGTTGAGTCGTCTTCCCGCTGCCTTCCGTGCCTTCGAACGTGATGAACAGTCCCGGGAGGCTTCGCTGTTCTGAAGCCTCAGTCATAAACGAAATGAAGCAAGGTTTTCAGATCTTCCCAAGCTTCGCGGCGTGCCATCTGATTGTACTGGCGCAGCAGGTAAGAGGGATGATACGTGATCATCACGGGTATGTCGTTCCACTTATGCCACTGGCCGCGGAGCTTGGTGATGCCTTCTTTGGAGTTGAGAAGCGCTTTCATAGCCGTGGACCCGAGCGCGCAGATCGCTTTCGGCTTGATGGCCATGAGCTGGCGAAACAGAAACTGCCCGCAAGTCTGCATCTCGTCGGGAAGAGGCGTACGGTTTTCGGGCGGCCTGCATTTCACGACGTTGCAGATGTAGACGTCCGCGCGAGTGATCGGAATGCCTTCTTTCGCCGGCGGTATTGTCGATCATCTGCGTCAACAGTTGTCCGGCGCGGCCCACAAACGGCAGTCCCGATTCGTCCTCGTCCGCTCCCGGGCCTTCACCCACGAACACAAGCTTGTGCCTTCTCGTTCCCGGAACCGTAAACCACGTTCAGACGCTTCTCGTGAAGGCGGCACCGGGTGCAGTCTCCTATGTCCAGGCGAATGAGATCGAGCGTGTCGTCCTTGCGGAGCCAAGCCCGGGAGGACAACGACCGGAGCGGCCGGCTTCGCCGGAACAGGGTGCTTCTGCCGGCTGAACGGTGCGAGAGGTCTGGGGACGAGGCAAGGGAGTGTAGATCGTGTCGAAGCCGAGATCCCGATAGAAGCCGAGATAGTCTCGAATCTGGTCCTTGGTCATGCAGTATCTGAGACTAACAATTCGGCGGCGCGCAATGAGAGACGAAGGATCGCAATCTGGTCCAGGATTTGCCCGGCAATCTCGGTCTTCGATGCGGGGCCTGCTGTGTACCGGCGGACCGGCAGCGCGTAACCATTTCGACTTCGTTGTTATCCGACTCGAATCCGGTGCCGTCACGACCGACGAAATTCGCAACCACCATGTCGCAATGCTTCGAAACCAGCTTGCGGCGTGCTTCTTCAATCAGATTTTGTGTCTCGGCCGCGAACCCAATCAGTAGACCGGTCGCCTTTGCGTTCTCCGACTTCAGCAAGGATATCCGGCGTCGGATCCAGTTCCAGGGACAAGCGGGTAGCCGTTTTCTTCAGTTTCTGGCGCGGAACTTCGGCGACGTGATAGTCCGCCACCGCGGCGCTCTTCACGATAATCGTCGCCTTTTCGAGATGGTTCATCACCGCCTGGCGCATCTCGCGCGCGGTGCGCACGGGCACCACTTCGACTCGCGGAGGCGGCGGAATGTTGACCGGGCCCGAGACGAGAACCACATGCGCGCCCCGCTCGCTCGGCAGCTTCGGCGATGGCATAACCCATCTTGCCGCTCGAACGATTGCTGATGAACCGAACGGGATCGATCGGCTCCTGGGTCGGACCGGCCGTGATCAGAACGATTCGCCGGCCAGATCCTGCTTAGGACGAGCCCACGGAGTCGACGAACTCTGCGATCTTGACGGGGTCGGGCAAACGACCCGCTCCCGTGACTCCGCAGGCAAGCCATCCCTCGTCGGGATCGATCACGGCGCATCCGCGAAGGCGCAGCATGCCGCAGATTCTCCTGGGTGGCAGGGTGCTCCCACATCTGGGTGTTCATTGCGGGCGCCAGGGCCACTTTGCCCGCGGAAGGCCAAGTACAGAGTGGAGAGAAAGTCGTCGGCGAGTCCGTGCGCAAACTTCGCAATCAGATCTGCCGTTGCGGGCGCCACCAGCAAGAGGTCGTTGCTCCTGGGCGACGCTGATGTGCTCGACAGCGCTCGATAGATGTTTCGCTCGGGCTGTCGGAGGCAAAGAGATCCGTGATGACTTTTCGGCCGCTGAGCGTGGCGAAGGTGAGTGGCTGGACGAACTCTGCGCGCGCCCGGGTCATGACAACTTGAACGTCGTGGCCGCGCACCTGGAGTGATCGAACGATTTCCGCGGCTTTGTAAGCAGCGATGCCTCCGCCAACCCCCAGAACAACGCGCATATCGAACTTATTCCGCTACGGGAGAAACCTCGCCCTCAACCTGATTCAAATCTGTGTAGGGAACTAGGCCGCGCCGGGCTTCTTCCATGGCGAGTGTGGTCGGCTTTTTGTTTGTGGCAGGCAAGACACTCCTTTGTCCGCCCTGCAACTGCCGGGCCCGCTTGGCGGCGACAATGATGAACCGGTAGGTGCTACCCGTCGCATCATCGGGAATGGAATACATGGTGTTCTTTGTTTTGTCTGACATGGAATAACCTCGACTAAAGAGAATGCCCGCCTGCGATCTGCCTGCGCGAGCCTAAAACAATGAGAGGGAACGATCTTCGAAACTCTCGAGTATGGGACGGATCTGCTCTTCCATGCGAATGCGCCGGACGCGTTCCGCCACGACGATTGCCGAAAGGGTGTTCACAGATTCCTCCACCTGATGATTGACGAGTACATAATCGTACTGCGCGTAATTCCGGATTTCTTCGGCCGCATCGCGCAACCGCCGCCGGATACCTTCCTCCGAATCCTCCGATCGCGACCGTAAACGTTGCTCAAGAATGTCGCGGGACGGGGCCAGGATAAAGATCGAGACGGCCTCCGGAATGCTTTCCTTTAATTGTCTCGCACCTTGTACATCAATGTCGAGGATCAGGTCCTTCCCCTCGCGTTTCGCCTGATCCAGGACGCTGCGGTGGGTGCCGTAGTAGTTGCCAAAGACCTCGGCGTGCTCCAGGAACTCGCCGTGATCCCGCCGTTCCTCAAACTCCGCGCGTGAGATGTAGTTATAGCTGTCGCCCGGTCGCTCATTACCGCGCGGGCTTCGGGTCGTGTACGAAACGGAAAATCGCAAACCGGGTTCTTTGGCCATCAGTCGCGAGACCAGGGTCGACTTTCCCGAACCGGACGGCGCCGAGATGATGAAAACGGTTGACATAAGGGACGGAAAAGATTGCGGCAACAGGACTTAGCCTATTTATTCCAGATTCAGGGATTGTTCCCGCATCCTCTCGACGTTAGCTTTCACATCGAGACCCAGGCTGGTCATCTGGATCCCGAGATCGCCAACGGTCGAGCTCTTGGAAAGTATAGTATTCGTTTCTCTGTTCATTTCCTGGAGCAGGAAATCCAGGCGCTTGCCCACCTCGCCGCCCGTGTCGAGAAGGCGGCGTAATTCCTTTGAATGAACCTCGAGCCGAGTTAATTCTTCCTGAATGTCCGACTTGTCGGCGAGCAGGGTGGCCTCGTCGAGGAAACGGGACTCGGGCAGGTGAACTTCCCCGAGCAGGCTTTTCAAGCGTTCCTGAAGCCGAGCAGTCAGGTAGGGTACGATCTCGACACGAATTGCGGACATCGAGCGCACCCTCTCCTCGAGCGAACGGAGCTCGCTCATAATGGCCTCCACGAGCGCCGAACCCTCCCGCTCCCGGTACAGGTTCAGATCGTCGGCACAAGCGCTCGCTCCTTCCAGAACTTCCTGGCCGAAACTCTCACCGAGCGTCACTGCGGGCCGCGAAGCGTCGAGAATGCCCGGAAGGCCGAGCAAGACGTTCAGATCCGGCTCGGATTGGAGCCCGAACGTCGGTATTTGCCTCACGAAACGCAAGAAGCAGCGATCGCGAGCCCGGCTTTGTTGTAAAGAGCTCGCTCGGAGCCGGGCTGAGAGGCGAGCGAGAGACGTACTTCCAAGTGACCCCGGCCGATCTTCTGTTTTAAGAGTCCCCGGAGCGAGTTCTCGAAGCCGGCGAACTCCGCCGGGAAGTAAAAATGGAGATCCAGGCCGCGTCCGTTGACACTGCGCAACGAGCACGTCAGCTCGCCGGCGCTCGTTTCCCGACGGACGAGCGCATAGCCGGTCATGCTACGCACGGGAGACGATGAATTGTGAAGATGGCGCGGTCAAGAAAGCGGTCCGATTGTCCTAGCCTGCCACTACCCCGGCGGGATCGGCGTATTGCATTTCGTAGAGTCGACGGTAAACGCCTCCTCGCGCGAGCAGTTCATCATGAGTGCCAACTTCGGTGATCTTACCCGCATCGAGAACCACAATTTTATTGGCCTGGCGAATGGTAGAAAGCCGGTGGGCAATCACAAGAACTGTACGGCGTTTCATCAAAGCGATCAGGGCCCGCTGCACCAGACGCTCCGATTCGGTGTCGAGGTGAGAGGTTGCTTCGTCGAGGATCAGGATCGGCGCGTCCTTGAGGAGAGCACGGGCGATGGCGAGGCGCTGGCGTTGACCGCCGCTCAGCTTAACGCCTCGCTCGCCGATATGTGTTTTGTAGCCGTCGGGTAGTTGCAGGATGAAGTCGTGGGCCAAAGCCTGCTTGGCCGCCGCAAATACTTCTTCTTCTTTCGCCTCCGGGCAACCGTAAGCGATGTTATCGAACACCGTGTCGTTGAACAGGAAGGTCTCTTGCGCGACGATGCTGATGTTCTCGCGGAGGCTGATCAATTGCAGATCGCGAATATCGGTGCCGTCAATTGAAATCTGTCCGTCGGTCACGTCGTAAAAACGCGGGACAAGGTTGGCGAGCGTTGTCTTTCCAGCGCCGCTCGAGCCGACCAGGGCGACGATCTCGCCTGCTTTGACTTCCAGATTGATACCGTTCAACACGAGCCGGTCTCGAGCAGCCGGGTAGCGGAAGCCCACATTGACAAACCGGACGCTTTTCTCGAAACGGGCAAGTCTCCGCGCCCCTTCCTTGTCGACGACGTGCTGACGGTCGTCCAGGTAAGAAAACACTTTGAGCGCAGCCCCGATGCCTTGCTGGAAAATGTTGTGAATGTTCGTGAGCCGCTTGATCGGCTCGTAGAGAAACGTCAGCGCAACAATAAATCCGGTGAAGTCTCCGGCGGTCATCGCCGAGCTTTTCACCTGCTGCCGCGCAAACCAGAGCAGAACAATGATAGTGGACGCGCCGAAGAATTCGATGATGGGCGAAGCGAGCGCCTGCTGTGCAACGTACTTCAGATTTCCGCTCTTGAGGCGCTGGGCGGCCAGCCGGAACCGGCGGCTTTCAAAATCTTCCGCCCCGAAGCTCTTCACTACCTGGTGGCCGGAAATGCGTCTCTTGCAGAATCTGGTTCAACCCCGCCGCCATGTCCTGAGCGTGGCGAGTTGTTTTGCGGATTTTCCGACCTAGCCGAATGGTGACGATTGCGACGAGCGGAAAAGCAACCAGGCTGATCAAAGAGAGACGCCAGTTCATGCTGACCAGAGCCAGCATGAGAAAGACCGCCGTGAACATCTGCCGCAACCAGTCGGCCAGCATCGTAGAGACGGCGACCTGGATGCGATCGATGTCGTTCATGATGGACGACATGATTTCGCCGGTACTCTGCCGCTCAAAGAAGTGGGCATCCTGGCGAAGAACCCGATCGAATACTTCCTGGCGGAGGTCCATGATCGCGCTGACGCCGACCCAGTTCACCAGGTAATTGCCGAGGTAATCGCAAACGCCCTTTGGCCAGAAAGCAGCACAGAATTCCGATCGCCACCATCGTCCAGATATTGGTGATGGCAGACGGGATCAGGTCCTGAAGCGCGATGCGGATCGAAGTATGCGGAATGGAAAACAGGATGGCGGGATCGTTGTCGCCCGGATTCGGCCGAAGCACCCGCTCGAGGATCAGCGGGATCAGTTTGACGAAGAGGCCTTGCGATAAACCCACAATCGCCATGAACAGAACGGAGGCGAACAGGGCAGGGAGGTAAGGACGGGCATACCGAAGAAGCCGGTATAGATCTTTCAAGCGTGCGCCTTCTCAAAAACTCGGAGGCGTTCGAGAGCGGCGATGACTCGCGAGACATTCACGTTGTTCAAACCTTCGGGAGCAACGATGACTTCGGATTCAGTTCGCCAGGGTGACCAGATGGCCGGATTTGAACTGCCGAAGAGAACCACCGTGGGCCGCCCGAAGGCAGCGGCCATGTGGGCCGGACCACTGTCGTTACCAATGAAGAAGGCTGCCTTCGAAATCAGCGTCTTCGCCGATTCCAGATCACCGCGCCAGATCGTGTGAGGCTGAGAACCCGGAAGCGTCGTCGTCCGGACCGGCGAGGAAGATCGGGCTTGATTTGCCAAAGCTCCAGGTAGCGAGCTACCTCGCAGAACCGGTCGGCCGGCCACTGCTTGGACGGCTCAGACGCAAACGGATGAAGTACTGCATAGCTCGCCTCGGGACTTCTTCCGGGTTGACGGCGGGGGGTGTGCCTTCCGATGAACAGCGCCGCCCTGGGAATTGGCTGCATCGGTACTCCGAGCGCGAAAAAGGCAGAGGCCATATGTTCGGCTGTATGCACGGTCCGGCTTACACCAAGGATGCGCTGCGCGCGGGGAATTTTGATGTTGTACGCGAACGTGAAGCTGTGGTGGGCAGAATCCGGCTCGCCAGGGCGCCCCCGAGAGCGCGGTCATCCACTGGCTCCGGGAACCGCCGTGCAGGTTGATGCAAAGCGCCGATTTCCAGCGCCGGACAGCTTGCCATGTGGGCGTGAGAAGGGCTTGATCGCGGGATTCCCGGTGAAAACAGCTCGAAACCGGTTTTCTACCGCGACTCCAACCGAGAGGTCGGGTCGCGCTTCCTTGAGCAGCGCCAATCCGGGTGTCGTCAAGACACAATCGCCTAGCGATCGCAATCGAATGATCGCGATGCGAGAACCCTCCGGAAGCTGCTCGAGCACCGTCATGGAGATTAAGCTTCAATCGTGGCCTGATCGACCATCATGATCGGAATGTCATCGCGCACCGGGTAGACCCGGTGGCACGAGACACATTTAAGCCCGCTTCCGTCTTCTTTCAGGACGACCTTGGCCTTACAGAGGGGGCAAACAAGGATTTCCAGCAGCCGTTCACTAATTGCCATGGAACTTACCAGTTTATCAGCCAACCGGGACTCTGGAAGTCCCCTGGAACAACAAAGATCAAGTTGCACCTGCGCGATCGATAAGCCGGTTTCTGTTCCCGCCGAAGCGGGTGGCAACCATTCCTCTAGGCCTGCCATTACTGACAGGCTCAAGCGACCTACCCGGAAGTTTGAACGGAGCGGGCCACTCCTCCTCCCCTATTTGGTCTTGCTTCGCATGGGGTTTACCCTGCCAGTCTGATTGCTCAGACCGCGGTGCGCTCTTACCGCACCTTTTCACCCTTACTCCGACCCGCAGAACGAACCGAAGCGGTATTTTCTCTGTGGCACTTGCCGTAGCAGTGCGCTTAAACGCACGCCCCCGGCCGTTAGCCGGCATGCTGCCCTATGAAGACCGGACTTTCCTCCCGACGCGCCCGCGAACGGACACATCCAGCGGTTGCCTGATCGCGCAGGTCAAGTCTTTAGCCTAGTATGGCAAAACTAGAGGTGTGGAACGGGTCTTTGTCCAGAGTTTCGGATGTCGCGCCTCGCAGGCGGACGGCGCGGCCATCGAAGCATCGTTCCGGGACAGCGGGCTCGAACCCGTGCGGGATCCTGCCGCCGCAGATCTGCTGGTTGTGAACACGTGCACGGTGACGCACTCGGCGGACGTCGATGCTCGCCGCACTCTTCGCAACCTTCATCGTGACTATCCGAATGCAAAGATTCTGGTCACCGGATGCTACGCCCAGCGTGCTCCTCGAGGAACTCATCGGAATCGAAGGCGTGGAATGGGTAGTCGGCAATGCGGACAAGGCCGAGCATTTCGACGATCGTACTGAGCGGCCGCGAGGCGTATCACGGAGGAGTTGTCGTCAGCAGTTTCGATCGCAATCCGGTTTTCGCCGCGTCGGCGGTCCGGGATATCCGTGAGGACCGAACGCGCCCCAATCTCAAGATCCAGGACGGCTGCAGCAATAAGTGTTCCTTCTGCATCATCCCGTCCGTGCGCGGCCGCAGCCGCAGTGCGCCAGTGGAGAACATCATCGAGCAGGTTCGTGATCTTGCGAGCCGCTACTCGGAAGTGGTTCTAACCGGAATCAACCTCGGACGTTGGGGAAGGGATTTGCCGGGACGACTTCGCTTTCCCGATCTGCTCGAAACGATCTTGCGTGAAACCGACATCCGCCGTCTCCGGATTAGTTCGGTCGAGCCGATGGACTGGAGTGAGTCGTTACTTCGGCTCGTTGCCGAAGAAAGCCGGATCGCCGATCATGTTCATCTGCCGCTGCAATCGGGTTCGGATGCGGTGTTGAAGCGCATGTTCCGGAAATACCGAACTCGCCACTACGCAACTCGCGTCGAACTCGCCCGAAAGTTGATGCCGGATGCGGCGATCGGGGCCGACGTGATGACGGGCTTTCCCGGTGAAACCGATGCCGAGTTCGAGGAGACGCTTCGATTCATCGAAGAACTTCCGTTCACTTACTTACACGTTTTCACTTATTCCGAACGCCCTGGAACTCTGGCGCAGGAATTGGGCAGTCCAGTTCCCGTTGCTATTCGACGCGAGCGAACGCGAATCTTGCGTGAACTCTCGGAACGCAAGAACTCCGAGTTCCGGCGTCGGATGATCGGCAAAACATTGAGCGCCGTTACTCTCGAAGAGCCGGGCATCGCACTGACTTCGAATTTCCTCCGGATTACGCTGGCCCAAAAGCTCGCAACCGAATCGGCTGATCAACGTCTCGATCGGTACTGCGAACCATCTAGGACTTATCGAACAGACCAACTTTCCTATTTTTCCCGCCTAGCGAATATACTGGAACGACACTGCGCAGCATAGTGGGCGCGGACCATTGCTCCGACATGCAAGGAGGCTGTGTTGAAAGCAGTTACTACAGCGGTTTTAATGCTAGCGTTGGCGGCGTCACAATCTGCGCTCGCCGATGTCACCTATACGGAAACGACAAAGTATACGGGCGGGACTCTCATCGAAATGACCCAACGTATGGCCAGCAACCCGATCATGGGGCGTCTGGGTGGAGGTCGTCTCGCAGCGGCGTTTCAGGATCAGACCTCCACAACTTTCGTGAAGGGCAACAAGATGGCGCGTGTTGGCAACCTGACGACGACCATCTTCGATCTGGATGCCGGCACTCTGACAACCATCAATAACGAGCGTCATACGTACTCGGTAGCAACCTTCGAAGAGATGCGGCAGCGCATGGAAGAAATGCAGCAGCGCATGAACAAGGGAAAAGGCGGGGAACTCGAGTTCGATGTGAAGGTTGATAAGACTGGCCAGTCGCGTACGATTGACGGTCAAACGGCAAGTGAGGCGATGGTGACGCTGACGGCCAAAAACTCGAGCGCGCAGGGCCAAATGGTTGTCAAGACCGATGCGTGGCTTGTGCCACCCACCTCTGCAACTTCCGAGTTACTGGATTTTCAACGTAAGCTCGCGCAGAAGTTCGCGTATGCCTTCGCGGGTGCGCCATCGTTAGGTCCTGCAATGGGTGGAATGAATGCCGCAATGAGTGAGGTGCGAAAACTCGACGGGTATCCGATTCTTTCGGATATTTCAGTGAGCGGAGTTTCCTCACCGATGGCCGCCATGGGTGGCGGCGAGAGCGATCCTAAAGCGCCATTGATTCAGATGGAGACCCATGTTGGGTCGGTTACCGCTGGCCCGGTAGATGATTCGAAGTTCACCGTTCCCGCCGGATTTAAGCAGGAGAAGGCACGGCGTTAGCTTTTCAGCCGCTGCCATCTCGCAGTTTCAAACATATAGTCGCGAAGGAGATCGATCATGAGTGACACATTGGCTATCGGAAAGAAGCTTGTTTCTCTTTGCCGTGAAGGGAAGATTATGGAGGCTGTCGATTCGCTCTACAGTCCAGAGATTGTCAGCATCGAAGCCGCCAGCGGTGGTCCATCGATGCCGGCGCGGATGGAGGGCATAGAGGCTATCAAGGGAAAGAACGATTGGTGGGTAAAAAACCATGAAGTTCACAGCGCAAAGGCCGAAGGACCTTACCCACACGGAGACCGTTTCATTGTCCGGTTCACTTTTGACGTTACCGCCAAAGCAGGGCCGATGGCAGGCAAGCGCATGACCCTCGATGAAGCAGCGCTTTATACGGTGAAGGACGGGAAAATCGCGCAGGAAGAGTTCTTCTACGACATGGGCGGCTGAGCTGCGCTAGTCGATTTAGCCCGGGCACTGAGGGCCGGAGGTGAGAAAGAAAAGGCGAGAGTTGCTTACCAGGGGTTCTTCACATTGTGGATAGATGCTGATCCTGACTGCGTCGGACACAACCTCAAGCCCACGTCTCCTTTACGCCATCCAACTTTCGGTCCAGATATGTCGCTGCGCTGATAAGGGCGAGGTGAGTCAGCGCTTGAGGGAAGTTGCCGAGATGCTCACCACTGCTCCCGAGCTGTTCCGAATACAGTCCAAGGTGATTGGCATAACCGAGAGTCGTGTCGAAGAGCAGGCGAGCCTTTTCGAGTTGCCCTGCTCTTGCCAAACACTCAACCAGCCAGAAAGAACAAGCGGTAAAACTTCCCTCGCCACCAGCGATGCCGTCCTCACCCGGCACGTAACGGAACACGAAGCTGTCCTGCGTCAACTTTTCCTGTATACGCTCCAGCGTGGACAGCCAGCGCGGATCAGTCGGACTGATGTAGCGAAGCATCGGCATCAGGAGCAGGGAAGCGTCCAGCGTCTTTTCGCCTTTGACCTGCACGAACGACTTGAGTTCGTCATCCCAGAAGTTGCTGAGAATGTCGGCGTCTATCTTCCGGCGGATTGCGTACCATTCTGCAAGCGGCGCATCCAGAGAACGTTTTTCCGAAAGTCGAATCGCTCGATCGAAGGCGACCCAACACATGAGTCGCGAATGAAGCAAATGTTTGCGCCCCGCGCGGAACTCCCAGATACCTTCGTCTTCGCGACACCAGTTATCCCGCAGCCATTCCATGACTCTCATCACACGCTGCCATCCGTCTTTTGAAATCCCGGACGAATATTTATTGGACAGGTAGACTGCGTCCATAATCTCGCCATAAATATCGAGCTGAAGTTGCTCGGTAGCGCGATTCCCAATGCGAACGGGCTTCGATTGCTTATATCCCGAGAGATGAGCCAGTTCGATCTCGTCGAGATGATTGCCTCCGTCAGGACGATAGACCACGCGTAACGGACCGTCCTGTCCTTCCTGTTTGAGGCCGTCAGTCAATCGTTCCCGAAGCCATCGGGTGTAGCTTTGAATTTCGCCCGAAAGCCCGAGACGGACCAGCGCGTAAAGGCAAAACGAACAGTCTCGCAGCCACGTGTACCGGTAATCCCAGTTGCGCGTACCGCCGACCTCTTCAGGCAGTCCAAACGTGACTGCCGCAACGGTAGAACCATGTTCTTGCGAGAACAGTAGTTTCAAGGCCAAGGCCGACCGGTTCACTATCTCGCGCCAGCGCCCTTTGTACGTCGATTGTTTGATCCAGTCGCGCCAGAAGCGAGAGGAGGCGTCAAAGCACTGATCGATTGCTTCGGATGTCAGGAACTCGGCGTTCGATAACTCTTCCTTTGGAATTGAGCCAAATGCAAAGGCAGCCGTTTCGCCCTTCTCGAGCGTAAACTCTGCCACAGCATCGCAACCGTCAATCTCAAGCGGCACCGTGGCGTGAAGAGCCATGGCCGCCAGATCGTCGCCTTCGGGACGGAAACAGACTGCATTCGCCTGCTTACAGGCTTCATGTTTGCGGCGTGCGTAATCGAACCGCGGCGCACATCGCAACTTCAGACGAACCGGACCTTTGACTGCTTTCACTTTCCGGATGATCTGATGAGCAGTGGGCAAAGTCCGTGGCACCACTTCCGTCCACAGGCATAAAGTCGATCACCTCCAAAACAGCCTCTCTGGAGAGATATCGCGTGAGCAGGATGTTTGTGTCCGGCAGATAGAGTTGCTTGTAACGGACGTTTTCGAGCTGCGGTTCGATGCGAAAGAATCCACCTCGCTCGTTGTCCAATAGCGCCGCAAATACGCTGGGCGAGTAGAAGTGAGGAAAACAAAAGAAGTCGATAGTGCCGTCGAGAGAGACGGTCGCCGCAGACCGCATATTCCCGATGACACCGTGATTCTCAATCGACTCGCTCGAAACGCAGATATCCACGCGCTAGAAAACCCCCAGATTTCAGCGTAAAACGATGTGATCGAAACATCCGGCGATTCCCGAGTCAGCGCTTCCGTCAAGCACTAGCTTTGCGAGATCGTTAAAGCCGTCAGCACCTCTCGTAGCCGTGCCTCCAGTTCCGGTTCAATATGTCTGATCTCGCCGAGAAAGGCGTCCATAGCAACTTCGAACGCGCGCGATAAATGCTCCTGATCCAACCGGCTGATCAGTGACGCCTCCAAAGCTACTGTTACTTCTCCTGGTAACTGGTCAATGCCGCGGCCGTGAATCGTGGGAAGGCCGAGGCGGAGACAAGCCAGAGCGAGAGTGTGATCACGCAGACCGCTGATCATGTACTCCGCCTGCCATAATTTTCCACGTGCGATGCTGCTTCTTGCATGCAATGCATGAAGCCAGCCGAGACCGACGAGATCGTTGGCTCGTGGCGGAGCCGAATGTCGCGCCTCCTGAGCCTTTCCGAAAACAATCTGGAAGCTGGGTGCTAACGCCCTGAATTCCTGAGCAGGCGCAAAAGCCAGATCCACCTGCAAGGTGTTCGGGAGCAGAAACACGCGGTAAATCCACGCGCCGGCCAGGACATCCGCGTGGTGAAGTGCTCTCTGCCGATCGTACATGTAGGTCGTCCAATCGCGCAGCACTTCGCTTACCTCTGTCCCGTCGTGAACGCCAAACGCCAAATCGATGTCTGACCATCGATCCTCGCGGCCCGCAGCGGCGGAACCAGTGAGCGCTGCGCCGCTGATGCGCGCGTCACGGCTGCCGTAGTCTAGAATCTCGGAACGGATGCGGAACCGGGCTTCGGGGCTAAACATCGGACTCTCAGTTCACCACAGTCGACACTGCTCAACCCCGCTCGCCCTCTACGTAGAACACCGACGGCCGCTAAAATTGGCGTGGGGTTGGTTTTTGCCGGGCGACCGCTGCTTTTCGTTCGATCCGGCGTGAATTACTTATGACGAAACTCGAAGAACTCGAAAGAACAAAGCACGGTGTCACAAATGTTCCAGTGCATGATTTGATTTTGCGCCGTTGGAGCCCTCGTGCATTTGACGGAAGGCTCGTCAGTGACTCTGATCTCGCGACGCTCTTTACGGCAGCCTCCTGGGCGGCATCCTCGTACAACGAGCAACCTTGGCGTTTTGTCCTTGGCCGCAAGGGTGATGAGACCTGGACGAAAATCTTCGGTGCCCTGACCCCTGCAAATCAAAGCTGGACCAAAGCCGCGCCGGTCTTGTACGTGGCGATCGCAAAGAAGACGTTCAGTCACAACGGATCCCCCAATCGAGTGGCGCCTGCACGATGTGGGTGCTGCGTGCGCAACTCTGTCCTTGCAGGCTACTGCGCTTGGTCTTCACACACATGGTATGGCAGGCTTTGATACTCAAATTGTCAGAGAGTCCTTCGGGATCCCTGACGATTACGATCCGATCTCCTGCTGGGCAATCGGTTATCTGGGCGATCCTGAAACGCTTCCGGAGAATTTCCAGAAATCCGAGCTTCAGCCCAGAACCCGCAAGCCTCTGGATGCGTTTGTTTTCACGGAATGGGAACGGCCCCGACAATTCTAGATATTCTTCTGCCGAGCCTACGACAGAACGCACATTCTCGCCGGGAGTTCGAATCGCTAGGGCATAATAGTCCTCGTCCCTTCCTCGTCTGAAGCCTTATCTCACCATCCGAGGATTACTCTATGCGCTTAGTTGCTGTCTTGCTTGCGGTCGCAGCTACCCAAAGCCCTGCGTTGGAAGGCGCGGACTTTGACCTGCCGGCTTCCCCTTCGACCGTCGCGTGGGGTTATTATTCCGCGCACGTCAAGCCGGCCCTGACCATCCATTCCGGTGATACGGTGCGCGTTCACACGCTGTCCACTTGCTCAATCGAACGAATGGAAGCGGGAGGTGTGCCATCGAACACGATCCCGCAATACGATCGCGATATTCACGAACAGGTGAAGGAGAAAGGGCCGGGCGGTCACATCCTTACCGGTCCGATCGAAATTACGGAAGCGGAACCGGGAGACGTGCTGGAGGTGCAGATCCAGAAGATCGAGATCGACGTGCCGTACGCCTGTAACAGCTTCGGTCCGGGCCGCGGCTTTCTTCCGAACGATTTCCCCTATCAGCGAACCAAGGTGATTCCTCTCGACCGTGAACACATGGTGGCGAAGTTCGCACCGGGCATCACGATTCCTCTCCATCCCTTCTTCGGCAGCATGGGCGTCGCGCTGTCGCCCGCAAAACTCAATAGCGGACCGCCTTGGATGCACGCCGGAAACATGGACAACAAGGAACTTGTTGCTGGAACGACCCTTTACGTTCCTGTTCACGCCAAAGGTGGCTTCTTTGAAGCAGGCGATGGCCACGCGGGTCAGGGCAACGGAGAGGTCGACATTACGGCTCTCGAGACCTGGCTAACGGGAACATTCAAGTTCGTCGTGCACAAGAACCAGCGCCTTCTCTGGCCGCGAGGTGAGACCCCGACGAGCTATATCTCGATGGGCTTTGATGAGGATCTGAAGACGGCGGCGGAAATGGCCGTCCGTAACATGATCGATTTTCTCGTCACCGAAAAGCATCTCAGTCGAGATGATGCCTATGCACTGACTAGCACCGCAATCGATGTTGACATCACGCAGTTGGTCGACGGCAAAGTTGGTGTGCATGCGATGTGCCCCAAAAGCATCTTCACTAAGTCCGAGTAAGTTGAATTAACCGGCTTGCATGATTCGCAGCTCGCCGGCAACGTTCGATCTACTGTGATAGCGAAAAGCGGACTGTGATGGTAGTCGCTATCTCAACCGGCTTGCCATTCAGCAGGGTGGGGCGGTAGCGCCATTGCGCGATTGCGTTTCTTGCCGCTGCAACCAGAAGTGGATGACCTTCTTGCAATTGCAGGTTACGGATCTGTCCGTCGACGCCGATTACGGCCTGAAATACCACCACACCCTGAATCCGAGCTGCTTTGGCCAGAGGTGGATAACTCGGCTCCACTCTGCGAATCAGATTGGCCGACGCGACGTTACCACCTACTGTGACGACGCGCGTGTGCTCGTGGATCTCCGATTGCCGGTTGGGCAGCGGTGGAGGGACGCTATTGCCGGTATCGCCGAGACCGCTCAGAAGCGGATCTCCCCCGGTACCGGACCCGCTCACGCTCCCAATATCAGGTGCATCCAGAGGACCTCCCGCATGCGTACTGATCTGCGTGGGTATCCTTACTGGAGCGCTCAAGTGGAATGAGCGAACCTGGGGAACATTCGCTTGTACGGTCGTGGCAATGGCCTTCGTGCTCGGCTTCTGTAGAGGCCTCGGAGGCGTCGGACCCAGGAATAACGACCGCAACTCGCCTGTTGGCAGCCTCTGACTGACAAGCAAAGGCGCTAAACAAAGCAGAGCCACGAAGGAGCTCTGAAGGAGGAGAGAAACGGCAACGCTGACCGGCTTGCGGCCCGATGACGCCTCAGAAACGAACGTCTGTTGGAACATGAGTGACTCCTTGCCCGGTGATCTATGCGATCAGCAATTTCGTCACGATCGTGAGTTAACGGTAGAGACACTGAGATTCGTAGACTTGTTCCCGGCTCGCAGAGGTCGCGCCTGCGAAACGAAACCTCCAGCGCGAACGTCAGTCGCAGAGTGAAATGGGGCGGCCTTCTCGTTATCGCCTTGACTGTTCGCGCTCAAGATCCGCGATTTACAACGCGAGCCCGCGAAGTGATGGTTCCCGTCTCCGTCATGACGAAGCTGGGTAAGCCGGTCGAAAATCTAAACGCAGAAGACTTTCTTGTTTTAAGCGACGGAAAACCGCAAGCTCTGCGCATGATCTCGCGTGATTCCGTTGCTCTCCCGGTTCATGCCGTAATGGTTCTGCAAACGGATGAATCGAGTCAGCCAGCGTTGGCAAAGATCAAGAAAACCGCGTCTCTCATCAGCACGTATCTCAGCAACGATATGGGGATCGGTACCCCCAGTCTTGCCGCAGTTATTAGCTGTTGCGGATGAAGTACACGTTCTGCAGGATTTTACGGCCGATCCCAACACCTTGGATGACACATTCGCGAAGATCTCGGCCAATGGCGGAGCGGCGCCGATCATTGACGGGGTAAGTCTTGCCTGTGATTTGCTGGCGAAAAAGCCGGAAGCGGCTCGCCGTGTGATCGTGGTCATCAGCGGATCGCGCGACCTCGGAAGTAAACTTCACTTGCCGGACGTGATCGTGAAGGCCCAGAAGATCAACGCCGTGGTCTACACCGTTTCGTATTCAGCGTACGCGACTGCTTTCACCCAGAAATCGTCGGACCGTCCTCCGCCGCCTGACCAGCCGGGACTATACGATTCGAACAATCATGGTGGAGTAAATCTTCTGGCCATACCGGCTCTGCTCCATCAACTCGCAAAACAAAATCTCTCCGACGGGTTCGCACAAGCCACTGGTGGTGCGCATGGGAAATTCACCACTCTCCACGGGCTTGAGAACGAGCTGACGGCCATCGGCACCGAAATCCACAGCCGGTATACATTGACTTTTGTTCCTCCCGAACTCGAGGCGGCGGGTTACCACCAGCTGTCCGTTAGCGTTCGCACCGCTGGCGAGTGGCGCGTACATGCCCGTGCCGGCTACTGGTCAGGATCGGAGTGAAACCGTGATTGTCTGGCTTAACGGTGAACGGCGCCGTTAAGCAGAATGCTTCTCGAGGATCGAAGCCAGAATCTCAGGAATTTCGTAAACCGCGCGATTTTGTACTGTTGCGATCCGGCCCTTAAACTCGTCGAGCCGCCCCGGACTGAGCAGGATCCCGTACCGCCTCTTCTACCTGCTGAAAGTTCTTCAACACGATGCCGTAGCCGTTCTCTTTAACCCATTGAGCATTGAAACGCTCCTGAGGCAACGTCCAGGCGTTCGCTTCGATAATGACGGGCAAACCCATGTGCAACGCCTCTGAGATGCTTCCCGGACCGGGCTTCCCAATGAAGAAGTCCGATAAGCGCCATGTAATGGCGTACCTGCTTCGTGAATCCCTCCACGAACAATCTGTTACGAGTCTTCAGCCCTTCGAGGCGCTTCTTCAGCTTGTTGTTCTTCCCGCAGATGGCAATGATCTGCAGTTCCAGACGCGAGTTCCCTAGCCGTTCGCAAAGACTCGAACATTACGTTCGAGCCTTCGCCGCCGAAGAGGACCAGTGCGGTCGGGACGTCGGAAGCCAGACCAAGTCTGGTCCGCTCCTCATCACGGGAGATCTGCTCAGCGAACGTGGAAATCCGGACGTAGGATCATGCCGCTGACCCGAAAGATCTTCTCCGAATGCAATCCGAGATGGGCCGCCTGCTCCCGAGCGCGTTCAGTGCCGCAGATCATGTACTGGTCCTGCTGTTCCATCCAGAAATGGGGAGGGTAATCGGCAAGGTCCGTCAGGATACCGACGTAGGGAACTTGGGGGCAGGCACGCTTCAATCCCTCGAACATGGCCCGGTTCAGGTTGGGAACGAGCGAAACGACCATGTCGGGCATTCGTTCACGCCAGAACTGAGCGAGCAACTCGACCGAGGGCTTGTGGTATCGGCGTATGACCCCCTGCATGACCGGAAGCCAGTACTGGGCGCCGAGCGTCCAGCCCTTGGCGAGCATCTTGTTGTAAAGATCCTCCAGGCGTATACCAGTGACCTTGCGGAACACATCCAGCGGGTCCAAAACCTCTTGCAGGTTGACCAGGCGGACGTCCCATGGGTAGCCCTGGCATGCAACAACCTTGTCCAATGCTGTCGCCGCGCTGCGATGCCCGCCGCCGGCATCAAAGTAAACGAAATCTAATTTGGGGCGCCCGAAACCCGGGCGCAGATGGCTCTGGCAAACCTCTATCCTACTTACATTTGACGCGAGGCACTACGGTTTCTCGCGAGTTCATGCCCGTTTAGCCCACCTGTCACACCGGTGTAATTCGAGCCGCGTTACATGAAGGCTGGGAGCAAAGATATGGAAAATCTCGTAGACTCTCTATTGGAGGGCTATCCTACATGACGGCTCACCATACGATGCTGCAGTTCATTGCCTCCCGCGATCACCGGCTGATGCGGAAGGTTAATCAGTGGCCCGCGCCGAGGTGGATTCGGCTTTGGGCAATGACAGCAACCAGGGCAGGCGACGGCTGGCTCTGGTATCTCACGCGGCTTGCTGGTACTGCTGTTTGGAGGCGAGAATCGCTTCACCGCAGTTGCCGCGGCGGGATCCGCGGCATTTGTCGGCTTCTGCACCTTCGTAACGATCAAGAAGATATCGGGGCGAAAGCGGCCGTGCGCGATCGAGCCACATTGCTGGGCTCGATCTCCTCCCGCCCGATCAATTTTCCTTCCCGTCCGGGCACACCATTACGGCGTTCTCTGTGGCTGTTTGTCTGAGTGCCTTTTACCCGAGCCTCACCGCTCCTCTGCTATTTTGTGCCGTCAGCATCGCCGTTTCCCGGATCCTGCTCGGTATGCACTTCCTCAGCGATGTTGCTGGTGGGGGCCATTCTAGGGAGTGGCCTCGCCCTTTCCAGCTACGCTGTCTTCGTTTAGCTCCTTCCTGTCATTGTGCTTACGGTTCCGACCCTGCTTCTACATTCCTGCCCGGCTATAGTAAGAGTGGCTCGGGCCTCTCTTTTACCAGGTCGCAAATAGATAGCCGGAAGCCCTCGAAAGGCTAAGGAACGCATGCTGCGGCGTATTTTCCTCGAACTGTCTCACAACCGGCCGCTACGTCATTGGATGGAACAATCGCCGTTGTCGCAACGGCTCACCTCCCGTTTTGTCGCTGGACAGAAGCTGCAGGATGGAATCCAGGCGCTGAACCAGCTTTGGGCTGACAAGATGACCGGGACTCTCGACTTCCTCGGCGAAAACGTCCAATCCTTCAGCGAGGGCGTCCGATCTCGTGACTGTTATCTGGCTGCGTTGGACGAAATTGAGCGGGCATGTCTTCCGGCGACAGTTTCGATCAAACTAAGCCAGTTTGGGCTCGATTTCTCTCAGGACGGGTGCCGGGAGAACGTGATGGCGCTTGCCTCGCAGAGCTCAGGAGATGAAGAGCCGGGTCGAAGTTGATATGGAATCGAGTGAATATACCGACCGGACGCTCCGAATCGTTCACGAGGTCCAGGATCGGTATCAGGGTTGTGTTCGCGCGGTGATTCAGGCGTACCTATACCGGAGCGAGGAAGATATCGCCCGGCTTTCTGCGGCTGGCATTCCGGTACGTCTTTGCAAAGGCGCCTATCGGGAGGGCCCGGAAGTCGCTTTTCCGAAAAAGAGCGATGTGGACGCAAACTACGTCAAACTGATGAAGCAATTGCTCGATCGGGGCACTTATCCGGCGATCGCCAGCCACGACGAGAACATAGTTCGCGAAGCACTGCGCTACAGCGCGGAACAAAAGATCTCGGCGGATCGTTTTGAATTTCAGATGCTGTATGGAATCCGCAGAGATCTGCAGCGTGAGATCGTGCAAAAGGGATATCGCTTGCGGCTTTACGTGCCCTATGGCGATGCCTGGTATCCCTATTTCATGAGGCGATTGGCGGAACGGCCGGCAAACGTGCTGTTCCTGGCCAAGAATTTGCTACGTAATTAGTATCGTTCTCCGCCGGAACTTGGCCGGGGGTAAAGGAGTCTAATTAACGTTGAAGTACTGGCTCTACTTACTTGCGAAGCTGGTCGCTAGTGGTTGCAATCGCGTTGCGGTCTGCAAGTGGGCGCTGGTCCACTTCTACACAGACAAGCACACCCACCAGCTCTTCGCCGCAACTCTTTCTTCGCGACATGCTGTTCACTTTCGGGACGCTCGGTGTCTGGCTGGTGGGCGCGGGCTTGTTTTCTTTAGCGCTGTGGGATCAGCGGCGGCGATGCCGGACCTGCCTGCGGCGGCTCATCATGCCACTGAAAACTGGTTCCTGGGGACACATTGTTCTGCTTGGCCGACCCACCACGGAAATGATCTGCCCGTTTCGGTCACGGCACCCTCTATATCGAGGAACTTCAGTTAGTTGGACATCAATACCGGGACTGGCACGCTCACGATGGCGACATCTGGAAAGAGCTAGAATCGTATCATCAAGCCGGGAGTAACCGAGGTTAGTGTCGGGCGTCCAATGGTTTGCGTAGCTTTACTCTAGGCCATACATTTGCCCGTTCGTATTAAACTTCCCGCCCGAAAAGGCCGCGGCCCTCTCGTCGCTAATCCGCGCCTTAAAGCGGTCCTGAAATACACCCTGATCGGCACGGCAGCGGCGTTTATTGCCGGCATTATCGTCGTCAGCTATTTCTATTCAAAATACGCCCGGCTGGCCGATGAAACGCTGCAACACGGGCCGTTCCCGAATTCCTCACTGCTCTATGCGGCGCCGCAGTCGGTCGGTGTCGGCGATACCGGCACACCTTTGCAGTTTGCCTCGCGCCTGCGGGAGAGCGGTTACGCCGAAGACGTTCGGAGCAGCCCGATCGGCTGGTATCATCTCCGCCCAAACGCGATTGAAATCTTTCCCGGAGAACAGTCCTATTCGGGCCTGGAGCCCGGCGTCCTGAAGTTTTCGAACGGCCAGATCTCATCGGTCATTTCGCTCAGCGACAATACGCCTCGAACGCAGTACACGCTCGAGCCGCGGCTCCTGAGCAGCCTGTTCGACAAAAATCGCGAGAAGCGCCGGCTGGTGAAGTACGACGACATCCCGCCGGTTCTGGTCCACGCCGTCATTTCCATCGAAGACAAACGCTTCTTTCAACACTCGGGATTCGATCCCGTTCGCATCGTGAAAGCCGTCTTGGTCGACCTTAAGGAGAGGCGGAATGCCCAAGGCGCCTCGACGCTAACGCAGCAACTTGCCCGAAACATCTGGTTGGACGCGCGCAAGACCTACAGCCGCAAGTTCGATGAGCTATTGATCACGTTCCATCTCGAGCGGAAGCTGACGAAGCAGAAGATCTTCGAATACTATTCGAACGAAGTCGACCTGGGACGGCGAGGATCGTTCGCTATCCGAGGTTTCGGGGAGGCTTCCCAGGCTTATTTCGGGAAAGATATTCGCAACCTGACGCTCGCCGGAAGCGGCAACACTAGCCGGGATCATCCAGAAGCCAAGCGTGCGTAATCCGGTGCGCTATCCGGAACGAGCCCAGTCCCGGCGGAACGTTGTTCTCAAGCAGATGCTGGACAACGGCTATATCTCCGGACCCCAATACGTCGAAGCCATCAAGGAACCGGTAGTAGTGGCGCGCCAGGGAATCGAATCGGCGGATGCTCCTTATTTTGTCGATCTGGTGAACGAGCGGCTTGCAACGGAATTCCAGGACCGCGATTTCCAGGAGTCGGGATCCCGAATCTACACCACACTTGATCCTGACCTGCAGCGGGATGCCGCCGAAGCGGTAGCTCTGGGATTGCGGGACATCAACGCCAACATCCTCAAACACTTCAAGGGGCAAACTCCGACGGACGAGCCGCAGGTAGCTTTGATCTGCCTCGATCCG
This sequence comes from uncultured Acidobacteriaceae bacterium, assembly GCA_963744795.1. Classification (GTDB taxonomy): domain Bacteria; phylum Acidobacteriota; class Terriglobia; order Bryobacterales; family Bryobacteraceae; genus Bog-105. Next base: position 535,853 of record CAVUVF010000008.1, on the reverse strand, counting down.
CATACGGGTGAAGTGAAAGCGTTGATCGGTGGCAAGAACTATGGAATGAGCCAGTTGAATCATGCGGTTGCAAAGCGGCCCTCGGGCAGTATCTTCAAGCCGTTTGTCTACGCCACTGCTCTCAATACCGGTCTGACGGGCCAGCCGGATGTGATGACGGCATCGACGATGGTGAAGGACGAAGCGCGGACGTTCCTGTTCTTAGGAAAGCCCTACGAACCGGCCGAATTCCATAAGGATCAGTGGCTTGGCGACGTAACGCTCAGGCGGGCGCTTGCCAAATCCCTGAATGTGCCGGCCGTCGAGGTCGCAGAAAGCGTCGGCTACGGTAACGTAGCGAACCTGGCGCATAAGGCGGGGCTGAACGACGTTCGAGCCACACCGGCCATGGCACTCGGCGCTTACGATGCAACCCCGCTCGATATGGCTACGGCTTACACGATATTTGCCAATGACGGCGTGCTTGTAAAGCCTCGTTTCATCTCTGAGATCGTTGATCGCACGGGTGCGGACAAGTGGTCGTCAAAGCCCGAAACGGAAAAGGTCCTCGATCCGCGGGTGAACTTTCTGATGGTGAACATGATGCAGGAAGTGCTGCGTTCCGGAACCGGCGCCGGCGTACGTTCCCGAGGGTTCGTCCTGACCGCGGCAGGGAAGACGGGCACTTCACACGATGCCTGGTTTGCCGGATTTACGACTAAACTACTGTGCGTGGTCTGGGTCGGCTTGGACAACTACCAAGATCTTGAAGACGGTACTGGGCCAACAAAACGCGGAGGGTGCGAAAGTTGCGCTTCCCATCTGGACCGAGTTCATGAAGCGCGCACACAAGCACCGTGCCTACCGCGATGTCGAGGATTTCGAGGTGCCGGACGGCGTTGTAAGCGCGGAGGTCGATCCCGACACGGGGCAACTCGCGACGAGCGCCTGCCCAAAACCCCAGAGCGAATATTATCTGGTGGGAACGCAGCCAACCGCTTTCTGCCCGCTTGCACATGGGCGGCTCAACGCAAATCGCGAGCTGGGAAACGACCTCGCCCACGCAGAAAACGCTCCCTAACCTTAATGCGCCGCCTGCCGGTGTCCTGGTCCCGCCTGCGCCCGGTGTGCCGCCCACCCCGACTCCCGGAGTGCTAGCCTCAGAAGCAAACAACCCCAATTTGAACGCTCAGAATCAACCGGCCGAGAAGCCCAAAGAGAAGAAGGGCTTCTTCGACAAAGTTAAGGGCATTTTTAAGTAGATCTCCGCGCGCTGTTCTCAACTTAAAGGGTATATAGTAGATCACCAAGGGGGATCTACGATGATCTCTTGCGCATGTGTATCAACGAAGCTTCACTTAACCTGCCTTACGCTCGCCGCCGCTAGCCTTTCGCTTTGCGGGCAGACGCCGCTCAGCTCCAACTCATTCGTAGCCGGTAACGTCCCTCCTCCGGCTTCCCCGGCCGTGAAGAAACCCGCAAATCTCGTTCGAAATGCGCGGAGACATTCTCATGGCCCGTAAGATGTACCGCGAGGCGATCGACATGTATCGCCAGGGACCCTCGAATTCGGCCGTTCTGACAAATAAAATCGGCATTGCCTTCCACCAGCTCCAACTGCTGGACCTGGCAAAGAAGAACTACGAACAGGCCGTTAAGCTCGACAAGAAATACAGCGAGGCCATCAACAACCTGGGTACCGTCTACTACTCCCAGAAGAGCTATCGGCGGGCGATCGGCTACTACAAGAAGGCCATCCGCATCTCCCCGTCGTCGGCTTCCATTTACGCCAATCTGGGTGCGGCGTATTTTGGGCGCAAGGACTACAAGCACGCTGCAGAGTATTATGAGAAGGCGCTGAAGTTGGACCCGGATGTGTTTGAACATCACAGCAGCTTCGGGACTCTGATGCAGCAGCGGACGGTAGAGGAGCGCGCCACGTATCACCTCTATCTGGCTAAGATGTACGCGAAAAACGGGGCCAATGATCGAGCCCTGATCTATCTGCGTAAAGCGTTGGAAGAGGGTGTTAAAGATCGCGAGAAGATTCCTGGTATGCCGGAGTTTGCACTGCTTCGTAAGGACCCGGCCTTCTCCGCAACTCATGGCGGAGAATCCCCGCCCGCTTTAAGCGCTTTCGCCGCACTGTGCTCTTCTCGTTTGCCTGGCGACGGTAGGCTGCAGATCTCGCGCCGAGCAGTCAACCTCGGTGCAACGCATTGCAATTCTGCCGGCAGAAGTTCTTGTCGATGATGATTCGCTGAACTGGGCAGCATTGGCGAGCGCGTTCGTGCTGCAGCAGGACCTCGCCACGTCAGCCTCCATGTACCTTCCTTTGCGAAGGATCAATCGGGCGCATACGGCCAGGGCGCGTCCGCCGTGATCCGGTCCACTGTTGAAAAACGCAAGGGACGGATCAGGGTGTCGACGGTTGTTACCGACCTCAGCACCCAACGAAACCGCCAGACGATCGAAAGCGAAGGACCTGAAAGTGAAGGATTGATCGTGCGCCTGGATGCGATTTCCAAGCGTCTCGATCCCGAACGCGCCAGTACATTCTCAACAAGGAGTGACAAGGCGCTTCAGGCTTTTGCGTCCGCTGCCGTCACCTCGAACGGGGAAGAACGGCTGAAACTGCTCGGGCAGGCGATCGTCGATCGATCCCGCATTCGGATTGGCCCAATCTGCACTCGCTCGAGGTGGTTCCGTCAAGGGCTTCAACGGATCCAAAAATCGCGGATCGCTTCGTCCCGCTCGATCGCGCGCGCTACATCGCTCTGGCCGCCAGAATCAACCATGCGCCTATCGCTGCCCAGGCCAGTGCGGAAGCCGCCGTGCTCCGGTTGGCTCCGAATAACGTGGAGGCGTTGGCGGAACTCGGGTGGCTGTCGTTTCTCGAGGGGAAAGCTTCGGATGGAGATCGTCTTCTCAGGAAAGCCATCGGGCTAAGTTCTCAGAATGTCGCCTTGCAACTGCAATTGGCGCAAGGTCTGGTTGCGGCGCGTCGGTTTCCCGAAGCCGTTCAGCTTCTACAGACTTTAAGCGGAGCCAATCCGAGCGTTCTCCCGGGCCTGGCCGTGGCTAAGCTGTTGGGCGGCGACGTGGCGGGCGCTAATGCTGTCTTGAGCCGTTTCGCCAATCTCCTTCCGCCCAGACAGTCCCACGAGAACGTTTGTCGAGGAGCAGTGGAAGGCGTTCACTGAAAAGCGAATCCCGGTTCCGGCAGGTGCAACCAACACGCCGCTTGACTCCGGGATACCGTGCTTTTCTGGAGCGCCGCTTCCCGGAAGCGATCAGCTTTTGGCAGAGCGTCGTGGAGCAGACGGCCGGAACCGATCTCCGTGCCCGTGCCATGCTGGCCGCATCGCGCGAAGGAGCCGGGCAGCCTCCTCAACTCGAGGTTCTGCCGTATCTTCCCGATTTGGGCGATCCCTATGCTTCGGTGGCGTTCAACGAAATGCGCCGGTTGCTAAAGATGTAAAGAGCCCTTGGTCTCAGGGCCTTTCGCCTCGTGGTCGTCGTGATCCCAAGGCTTCGGCTGCTCTCCCGAATCCCGCTTGTTCACCCGGTCGTACATGTGCTTCGGCGTTGTTGTTCCGAGCGAGGTGTTGTAGAGATTCGTCAGATCGAGAGCTTCTTTCACGTCATCCTCGAACTCGTGTAACGCTTTCAGTTGCTCGGCATGGGCGGGAAATCTCTTGCCGCTTGGCGTGTCGAGAAACATCTGGTACCCGGCGCTTACCAGGGTCGCGATCTCGGTCCCGTAAACGATCCCCGCTTTCTCGATCTCCGATTGGCCTTGCCCTTCGTCGCCAATCACAGCCGCAACGCCATTCTTTGAGATTCGGACACGCCCGTCAGGCATCGTTTGCGTGTTGAAGCCGGCTTTCGCCAGGAGCGAAACGCGTTCCTGGAAGGTTGGCACTTTGGGGCGAGTACGGCGGAAGAACATGACTCTCTTAGTATAGAAACGATGCCCTTCGATCCTCGTATCCCGCTCGCCGCTATCACGGACGAGTTCTCTTCCACACTCTCCCAAGCCATCCCTCCAATGAAGGAAATCGGCATGACCGCTGCGGAGCTGCGGGTTGTGAACGGAAAGAACATCATGGACCTGAGCGAAGACGAGCTAAAGGCGCGTTAAGGAGGACCTGGACCGAGCTGGACTTTCGGTGGTTTCGATCGCATCTCCGCTGCTCAAATGCATTCTGCCGAACTCCCCGCCTCTCGACAGCCGCTTCGAACATGATGTTTTCGCCTCCAAGCACACTTATGAGGATCAGGAGCGGCTAGCCAACCATGCCTTCAAGCTGGCCAAATTTTTCGGCGCAAAGATCATCCGGGTCTTTTCCTACTGGAGAACGATCGAGCCGAGTGCTTGCACGGCGGCCATCATCGAAGACCTGCGAAAACTGGCTGACCTTGCGAAAGGCGAGAATGTGACGGTCGGCTTAGAGAATGAACACGCGTGCAACGTAGGGACTGCCGCAGAGTCGAAAGTGGTTCTCGATGCCCTCGATCATCCCAATCTCAAGCTGGTTTGGGATCCGGCGAACGCCCTGGTCGCGGGCGAAGATCCCGTTCCCTACGGCTATGCCATGTTGCCGAAATCCCGGATCGTCCATGTTCATGCCAAAGACTGCCACATGGAGAATGGGAAGCCAATCTGGGGCCCGCTAGGAACGAGGACGGTACGTTGGAAAGAGCAGATTGCCTCGCTTCTTGCCGACGGCTACGGAGGCTTCATCAGCCTGGAGACCCACTGGTCCGGTCCGGGCGACAACAAGCTCGAAGCTAGCCGGATTTGCGGCTGGAACCTTCGGGGACTTTCTGCGGCTTAGCTCCCGGCTCGTCGCCCAGATGGCGCCCGGGGATCAGGTAATTGACCACGTAATCGCGAACTGCGTCGGCAAGGGGCGTGATTTGCCGCTCGTAGCCGAAGGATCGTAGCTTATCGATATCGGCGCACGTGAAGTACTGATACTTGTCCTGCAGGACCTCCGGCATCTCGACGAAATCAACCTTGGCCGGCTGGCCGAGCGAATTGAAAATTGCCTTCACCAGGGCGAGCCAGGTATTTGCTTCGCCTGAGCCGACGTTGAAGATGCCCCCACCCTCGACATGTTCAGCGAGGAAGATGGTGGCGTCTACCGCATCCTTCACGTAGAGAAAATCCCGGCGCTGCTCGCCGTCCCGATACTCGGGACGATAACTCTTGAACAGCGAGACACGAGCGCTTTCGAGGATCTGATAGTAAGCCTTGTGCACCAGGCTTCGCATGTCGCCTTTGTGATCTTCGTTCGGCCCGAAGACATTGAAGTACTTGACCCCGGTGATCAGCGGCAGGATGTCGGCTCGCTCGGCCCAGCAATCGAACATGTGCTTCGAATAGCCATACATGTTCAAGGGCCGGAGAGTTTCGAGGGGAATGCTTTCCGAGACCCGCTGCTCCAGGCATCCATAGGTGGCGGCCGACGAGGCATATACGAACCGGCGATCCTCGGCCACGGCGAATTTGGCGAGGGCTTTGGTGAATTCGAAATTGTTTCGAATCAGGTACGCGGCGTCGGTTTCCGTGGTCGACGAGCAAGCGCCGAGATGAAAGATGGTACTGACATCGTTGAAGGCCTCGGGCGCCACATCCAGGCGCATCAGGAGGTCGTCACCTTCTATGTAGTCGGCAAATTGCAGCGGGACGAGGTTTTTCCACTTCTGCGTTTCGCCAAGAAGATCACAGACCAGAATGTTGCGCAGGCCCCGTCGATTGAGCTCCCAGATCAGGGCGCTTCCGATGAACCCGGCCCCGCCGGTTACCAGAATCCTGCCTTTCGCCAGGTCAGGCATGAGAGTCTTGACCACGCACGATGAGCAAGGGCACTTTGATGCGATGGCGAACAGCGTTTATGGTTGTCCCGAAAATCAAATCCTTCAGCCCCCTGTGACCGTGTGATGACATGACCACCAGATCGGGCTGGAGTTCGCCTGCAGCCGCGGCGATTTCGTTGGCCGGACTCTTGCCGTGGCGTACGACTACCTCGGCACGAACCCCTTGTTCCTGAAGGGATTGGACAAAGTTGGCCAGATAATCCTGGCCTTCGTTGATCTCAGCCGTCGACGAGAGCGCTCCGAAGAGTTGGCTTGTCACTCCTTCTTCGACGTGCAAAAGGACGATTTTTGCATCATGCATTTTTGCAAGCGCCACGGCGTTCCCCAATGCCTCCCGGTCCGCGTCACTATGGTCCAGTGGTACCAGGATGGTGGAGTACGTACGGGACGGAAACGCTGGCACCGGCTCTTCCCGGAGCGTGACGGCTACCCTTCGGGACGGAATCGGCGCATAGTGCATCCAAGGCCACGCCGTGACTGTCAGGAGCAGAAGCAGGAATCCGATGCTGACGGCAACTACCGCCGAAATGACGAGCGGTCGATACGCGCCGCTGGCTCCGATCCATTCCGCTCACTTGGCCCTGAACCAGCCAGATATTGAGCACAAGGACAAAAACAGCGCAAAACCACGCGCCGGTTTTGAGCCACGGCCCGTTGGCGAAAGGACCCATCCGCTTCCGGTTGCTTGTCAGGTGGACCAGCGGGATGATGGCGAAAGGCAATTGAAGGCTGAGTATCACCTGGCTCAGGAGGATGAGCTTATAACTTCCTGCGTCTCCCGCTAAGTAGATGGTCAAGGCTGCGGGTGTAATCGCGAAGAATCGCGTGACGGCGCGCCTGAGCCACGGCTGCATGCGGAACTGGAGGAATCCCTCCATGACGATTTGTCCCGCCATGGTGCCCGTGAGTGTCGATGATTGCCCGGAACAGAGCAGGGCCAAGCCGAAAAGAACGCTCGCCACCGTGGTGCCCGAGGAACGGAGAGAGCAATTGGTGAGCCTGCTGGATCTCCTGGACGACGATGTGGCGTTGAAAAAAGACGGCGGCCGACATGATCAGGATGGCGGCATTCACGAACAGGGCGCCATTGAGCGCCAGAGTTGAGTCGACCAGATTGAACCGGCAGGCCTGGCGCTTATCGGCGACAGTGGTACCGATTCGCCTCGTCTGTACCAGGGCAGAGTGGAGGTAGAGGTTGTGGGGCATGACCGTTGCCCCGAAGATGCCGACGGCGATATACAGGCTTTGAGAATCAATGCGCGGAACCAGGCCGCCGAGAATCTGGCCGGGCGCGGGATGGGCCAGGAAAATCTCGAACGCGAAGCAAGCGCCGATGATGGCGATCAAGGCGAGAACAAAGGCTTCGATGAATCGGATGCCGAGCCGGGTAAACCACAGAATCAGTAATGTATCGGCTGCGGTGAGCGCCACGCCGACGAGCAGAGGAATGTGAAACAGAAGATTGAGACCGATCGCCGCACCCAGTACTTCAGCCAAATCGCAGGCGATAATGGCAATCTCGCCCAGGACCCAAAGAATGTACGAGACAGCTCGGGGGTACTCGTCGCGGCATGCTTGTGCCAGATCGAGACGCGTCACAATGCCGAGACGGGTGCTCAGGGTCTGTAGCAGCAGCGCCATCAGATTGGAAAGCACCAGGACCCAGAGCAGCTTATAGCCGAACCGTGCTCCGCCCTCGAGATCGGTGGCCCAGTTGCCCGGATCCATGTAGCCGACACTGACGAGATAGGCGGGGCCGGCGAAGGCGAACATTCGCCGCCAGCGGCTTTGATGGGAGATCGCAACGCTTTCGTGAATTTCAGGCAAGGAGTTGCCTTCCGCCTGTGAAATTCTTGCCGCGTGCTCCGTAGGCATAGTTCTTTCTTTCTAGTATGGCGCCCGGCGTTGGACAGTACTCAGCATTGGCTCCAGTACGGCTTAGATCGCGTGGTTCCCGATGCCGGTGCGCAGATGAGCGAAACAAAAGGAAGGGAACTCAAGGCTCGGAGCCGTGACTCGCATCGGTACCGAAGCCCGAGAAGGCTGATACCGTGAACCAGCGACCAGACCATTCGCGCGATCTCCACCGGATCGCCCTCGATCATTTCTCCTGAAGATTGGCCACCTCGGATGGTCTCCTCCAGGATTCCGAACGCCCGATCGGCCACCTTGCTCCCATCCGGATCGAGTTGTAGGGCCTCGCCTCCCAGACCAAACATCACCTCGAAGTGCGCACGGTGTTCGCCGGCGAACCGGACATATGCAAGGCCCATCGCATTGAGCTGGTCGAAGTAGCTCGTTCCGGCGTCTTTTCGCGCTCTGGTCGAGGACATCCCCAAATTGCTGAAAACCCGTTGTTCCAAGTGCCGCGAGCAAAGCTGCTTTGTCCGCGAAATGCCGGTACGGCGCCATGCGGGACACGCCTAAACGAGTGCCAATCTCACGTAAAGTCAGGGCGCGAACTCCCTTTTCTTCAATTAGTTTCAGGCTGGTTTGCAGGATCGCTGTCTCGCAGGTTGCCGTGATGGTAAGTCTTCGGTTGTTTTTCTTTCGACAAGATTCTTTTCGTCCAGTGTACGTTTTTCGTTGACAATGTCAACATGGCCGTCTACGATGTTGACATAGTCAACATAGAGGAGACGCAAGTATGCACCTGACTCAGACATTGCGAGAGCAGATGGAAAAAGGCTGGAGAAGTAGTAAGTCCCTGACCGGCGTTACCGTCGTTATGCTGGCAGCGTTCTTCGCGTGCCTGGCGGGTTTAGCCCTGGACGGAAGGATCGTGACAGGTGCACCCGTCTGGCTTAAGCCGGCGAAATTTGCGATCTCGTCCGCCTCTATACGCGGGTACGCTGGCCTGGTTGCTTCGGTTCCTGAAGGTTTGGCCGCGTTTGATGCGGGCTCTTGGCGCGATTACGTCCGCCGTCCTGGTGATTGAGGTTGGGATCATCGTCGATTCAAGCCGTTCCGCGGCACAACCAGTCACTTCAACGTCAGCTCCCCGCTCGATGCAACGTCTCTGGGCAATCATGGGAACAGCAATCGGGATCTTGTGGCTGGCTAGCATCGGGTTCGCGGCCGCCCTATTCCGTCAAAGATTCGCGGACCGCGGCTTCGGTTGGGCCCTCCGGCTGGGAATGCTGATCACCGTCCTTGGTTCCGCGACCGGCGGGCTGATGGTGGCGCCCACGGCGCAACAACGGGTGGCAATCAACCAGACTCACCACGCTCCTCTCAGAGTTGGTGCGCACACCGTTGGTGCGCCCGATGGCGGCCCGGGCCTGCCCGGCGTAGGTTGGAGCTCGAATCACGGGGACCTGCGCATTCCGCACTTCCTGGGTCTGCATGCACTCCAAATGATTCCGCTGCTGTATTTCCTGCGGACTCGCCGGCGAGCGAAGTTCGGGGTAGCCGAAACACGCTTCGTCTTCGTCATCTCCGTCGAGCTACCTTGCTCTTGACGCAATCCTGACGTGGCAGGCCCTGCGCGGCCAATCGATAGTAGAACCGGACGCGAACACCGGGCTTGCGTTACTCATCTGGGCCGTAGTCACCTGCCTCGCCGTCCTGATTCCTCGCAAAGCAGGGAACGGCTACCGTTCGGTCGCTCTGAGGGTCGTGTAATCGGATGACCCCTGATACCCTCTTCGGACTGTCCAACACAGTCGCTCTGCTTGGATGGCTGCTTTTGATCGTGGCTGGGCGAAAGCGTTGGGCGTCGGGCTTGATCACGGCCGTCATCGTTCCTCTGGCTCTTGCGGCCGTTTACTCTTGCTTGATCCTGCTTCACTGGGGCGAAAGCGGCGGAAACTTCAATACGCTAAGTGGCGTAGCGGCATTGTTTGCCAACCGCTGGCTTTTGCTGGCCGGCTGGGTTCACTATCTGGCGTTTGACTTGTTTATCGGCAACTGGGAGGTACGGGATGCGATGAGAAATCGCATCCCGCATTGGGCCGTTGTACCGTGCCTTATCCTGACGTTCCTGTTCGGGCCGGCCGGTTTGCTGGTCTACTTCGGGCTCAGGTTTGCGACGCGCCGAAAAATCGAGATCGTAGAGGCCGCTCAACTGACCTAGTAACGCCTCCCTGTGATTTCGTGAGCACGAGATAGCTGAGTTTCGAGCCGATTTCAGGTCCATCCAAAACTTCGAGCATTGTTCGTCATTGTGAGCCGACATACTGTCCGGCACAAGCGAGCTTTTAATTGCCCTCAGGCCATTTTCTGAGAGGGTTGGTTGCCACGAAAGCACTGACAACTATGGGCCTTCCCGTCAGATGGATTTCAGAACTCGCTGCTGCGCCGGGCCTAGAAAGAACTCATTCCAGCAGTGCCGACACCGTCCGGCTGGGAATCCTGCCGCTCGTATCGCAAGATCAATCGAGAAACCTGGATTTTCTTCGCGCGAGCGCAGTATTGTTCGTTCTTGTGGCGCATCTGCTCGCCTTTCACAATCACTTGACTGCCTTCGGCCATCATTTGGGGCTTGTATGGAGTCCTGCTGTTCTTCATTCATACGAGCTTGGTATTGCTTCAGTCTCTCCGTCGGCAGAGAGAAAAGACTGGAGACGGGCGCCTTTTTTACCGCTTCATCATCCGTCGTGCGTTTCGCATCTACCCCGCGAGCGTCGCCGTTGTAGCCCTGGTGTGGATGTTCCGGTTTCCCGTAGCATTCGTGCACCCTGGATTCTTCTCAGCTTCACGAATGACGATTTCCGAGCTCGTCACCAATCTCTTGTTGGTCCAGAACATCGCGCGGAAAGAATCGATTCTCGGAACGCTCTGGAGTCTTCCTTACGAGATGAACATGTATCTGTTACTGCCGGCCCTGTACGCCTGGGCGGAAAAACAGAAAACGTCGAAGCATCTGGCGTTGCTAACTCTTGCAATATCCTTCAGCCCAATATGCTTTTATAACCTGGCGCGGCCAGATCCCCGGTCTGACCTACTATGTTCCGTTCATGCTGCTGGGCGCCGTCGTCTTCACACGGCGCAAAAGCGTTCAGCCTAAGATGCCCTTTGTCACGCTGCCCATCGTTCTTGCTGTTGCACTGGGTGCGCTCTGCGCAAACGCCTTGAACGGATTGGAACTGGCGATATGCTTGACCATCGCCCTTGCCATTCCCTCACATTACAGAGTTGCGTGAAGGACGGTTAAGTCGGTTTGCCCACACGATCGCCAAGTATTCGTACGGCATTTATCTTCTACATTTTCCTGGCGATGTGGATGGCCTTCCAGGCGCTCAGACAATTCCCGGCAGCTTTGCAATGGGCGTCATTCGTGGTACTGCTCTCTGGGTCGACGTTGCTGCTGTTCCATTGTCTGGAAGACCCCATGATCCGACTAGGTCGTTGGATAACAGAACAGCATAGCGCGCAGCGCTCCAGGATAAGCATTCATCAGCGTAGCCGCGCCTGGTGGGCTCGGCCCTCCTTATAGACACCGAGCTCGACTCCACACTCGCAAAGCAAACGCCGGCCGCTTGCCGCTTAAGTGGCCGCGCAGTGCCTCTCGACTGTGTCGCGGCTCTTGAGTGCGCGGCACCGCTTCCGCGAAGGCGTAGGGCAGAACTGACCGGGGCGCTGCGCCTAGAACGTTAATCGAAGACCAAGTTGTAATTGACGCATGTCGCGCGCGGTGGTGATTTGACCAAAATTCGGCGATGTGACAGTAGCCGGTGGAGGAGCGCCACTAGAGGTCTGGCCGGGGCTATTCAAGCTCACAAGATTGAAGAAGTTTGTCCACTCTGCCCGGAACTGAAGTGTCGTTTTTTCACGCAGAGCGAAATTGCGGAAGATACCCATGTCAATGTTGCGGAAGCCTGGCGCGTCGAGGAAATTGCGAGCCGTGTTGCCATCCGTTCCAATGGCATTTTGAGCGAAGGCCGCGGTATTGAACCAGCGCGCCACCACATCCGCACGGGCGCGATCCGGATCCAGATACGGATTTCCAACCAGGTTCGCCCGGTCGTTATTATTGCCGTCGTAATTGTTGTCCCGTCCCGAGGTCACGGTGAAGGGAAGTCCGCTGCTCAACGTGATAATCGGCGACAGAGTCCAGCCGTTTAAAGCGTGCTTCAGGAGTGAGTTGGTACCCGCCGTAATAGCTGACGTCCCAGATGAACGCGCCGACGAAATTGTGGCGCTGATCGTAGGCGGAGCGGCCCCGTTCGAGAGCCAGATTGCGGAAATCCTGGGCGCCACCGCTCGTGCTTTGCCCGCTCATCTCATAGCTCGACAGCGATTTGCTGAAGGTATAAAAAGCGGTCAAGCTCAGATGCTTAGCCATCGACTTTCGCGCGCTGATTTGCAAGGCGTGATACGCAGCGGTTCCGTTCGACTGCATTATATTGATGTTCGATAGTTGGCCGTTGCCGTACGGGCGCCGGTTGTTGTAATTCGTGCTTGTGGCGGTGCTGGTGAAGAACGGATAGTTGATGTCCGGCGAGAACGCGAGCCCATGGCTCAGATTTCCGACGTAACCAGCTGAAAGACTTAGCCCCTGCGCTATCTGCCGTTGAATTGTGAAATTGAGCTGATAACTGTATGGCCACCGGAAGCCAAGGTCAATGGGCAGCAGGCTGGCTGGCGTCACGAACCGGTAATTGTTAACTGAATAGACATATGGGAATGGGGAAACACCGCCCGGCAAATTCGCATACGGGTTTGATAGTGAAGCGATATTGCTGAACTGCTGTCGAATCGCAAACGGTTGAGAATTTTCGACGGTACCCCACCCATTACCCGAAACGCTTCCAAAGAAGAGACCTGCGCCCGCTCGGATCGCGGTTTTCCCGTCCCCGAATGGATCCCAGGCAATCCCGAGTCGCGGCGAAAAATGATTCCAGCGAACAGGAATAACACCGCGCTCAACGCCTTGGTCACCTACGAAGAGCAGGCCGAGTGGAGCATTGGGCAGGACCGTTGATTGTCTGCCCGGTACGAAGGTTTGCTCCCGATTCTGCGGATCGGTGGGGGGCGTCTGAACGTCCCAGCGCAACCCTAGGTTAACCGTCAGCCGCGGATGGACTTTAAAGTCGTCCTGGATGAATAACCCGGTAAACCAGGAGTTATAGTAAGCATCTTCTGGCGCATCCTGGTTCATTGTGATGGGGCGTCCGAGCAAGAAATCCGCAAGAGCATCGCCCTGGTTGGCAGCGGGTCCGGTTCTTGCACCGGTGAAACTAAATACGCCGTAGTTGTTCAGAAGCGTCTGTTGGACGTCCTTGCCAAGATTCACTTCGCCGCCAAACCGCATCGAATTGCGACCTGAAGTCAGACTGGCAACATCCCGGAAGTTATAAATGTTCGAACCTGCTACGGGTCCCGCGATACCCTGCACGAGCGTGAAGTAGCCGCTGACGGTAATCTGCGGAAGCGCGGGCGGCCCTTGCGGCTGGAATGTAGAGCCGAGGTCGTGAAGCGAAATTGCCGGCTGGTTGGTTCTGCCGCCGAAGTAGCGCGTATAGCTAAGCCATGTCTGGTTCACGAGTGAAGGCGAAATTGTCCAGGTGTAATTCAGATTGGCATTGTGTTGCCGCCAGTTGTAAGCCTGCACGGACCAAGGCAGATTACCTCCCGAAAGGAGAAGTGAGTTGTTGCCGGACGATGTAAAGTAACTTGCCGAGAGGCGCTGGGATGCTGTGAAGAGATGGTCTAACTTGCCAAGAAACTCGTCCGTATTGTAGGGGCTGGGCACTTGTCCCTGGTAGATATTGTTCGGCTGATTCGCTAGCGGGATGTATCTGTTCAGGATGTTAAGCGCTGTCGGATCGAAGCTCGTGACGGGAATTCGATTGCCGGGAAACTGTCGGCCGGTGGTTGGATCAATGATCGGCTTTGTGATTGCCGAAAAATCGCCCTGCCGCTGGGCAGCAGTTGGAACGACCGCTGAATTGATGAATGTTGTCGTTGTCTGTCGCAGTCCCGAATAACTGCCGAAGAAGAACGTCTTGTTATGAATGATCGGCCCGCCGAACGTCCCGCCAAATTGATTGCGATGGAGTGGCGGCTTGTTGAGCGCGTTCCATGTGTTCGCATTCAAGTGGGTGTTGCGGAAGAATTCAAACGCGGAGCCATGGAAATCGTTGGTGCCCGAGCGCGTGATCACGTTGATGACGCCGTTTCCGAACCGGCCGTATTCTGCGCTGTAGTTCGTCGTGTCGACCCGGAACTCCTCGAGCGCATCGGGATTCGGAACAATGTTGCCCGTGTTGCGCAATGTGGAGATGTTGAGTCCGCCGTCCAGGTAGTAATTAACCGATCCCATCGTCGCGTCCGTGCCGCCGTTGATGAACGTCCGCTGAGCGGGAAATCCAAGGGCGATAGCATTCTGGGTGCTTTGGACGCCCGGCGTGAGGGTCAGAAGCGAATACGGGTTTCGATTCACGAGCGGCAGCGTTGTGATCTGTTCGGTGGTGGTTGTTTGCCCTACCGTTGCGTCGCTTGTGTTGACTGCCGGGACGCCCCCTTCCACCGTGACCGTGCTGGTAGCCTCCCCAAGCTGGAGGCGGGCGTCAACGCGCGCTGCCTGTCCTACCTGCAGCACAATGCCGGTTTGACGGAATGTGCGAAACCCTGCGTTCGTGACCTGAAGCTCATAGTTTCCCGGCGGAAGAAAATCGATGCGGTAGTCTCCACCATTGCTGGTCTGCACGGCTCGCGATAATCCGGTATCGGAGTTCTGCGCCGTTACCTGCGCGCCGACAACGACTGCGCCTTGGGCGTCTTCGACGTTTCCAAGGATGCTGCCGGTTGTCTGTTGGGCTCGGAGCAGAGGAAGATACCGATCCGGCGAAGAGAAGCAAACGAGAAAGCTGAACGATAATTTTTTACGCAGCACAGTTAAGACGACCCCTGTTAAGCGGCGAAGTTCTCCCTCAGTTCCGCTATGGCTAACATATGCTCGAAGCAAAAAGATTGCAAGCGTTTTCATAAATTCCTTCGTTCACGAGGCGCTTCCGGCTGCAGAACTGTAGATATTGACAGCTCTAGCTGCATGCGGATAATCGGAAACGATTGCAGGATCGGTCAAACGCAGGGCACGGGGCTACCAAGCTTCGAGATATCGCGGCGTCCGCCGGTGTGACCATTGCCACAGCTTCCAGATCGCTGAGCGGGGCGTACGGCGTGAACCCGGCTACGCGGCAGCGGGTCCTGGATGTTGCAGCCAAAGCTCCATTACCGGCCTAACCGCTTCGCTCGCGGGTTAGTCACGGGGCGTTCTCAGATCATCGGGCTGATTATCAGCGACATCCGGAATCCATTCTTTGCGGACGTCGCCCGGGGCGCCGAAGACGCGGCGTTCGCGGCGGGCTCCGACGTTGTTCTCTGCAACAGCGATCTGAATTCGGAGCGGCAGAAGCGCTACATCCATTCGCTGATGGAGAAGAACGTCGATGGCATCATCATGAACTCCATCACGGCTCTCGACCGCGCGGAACAGAAGCGGCTCGCCGAAAGTGGAGTTCCGGTCGTGCTTCTGAATAGCCATGAGAAAAACTCGCCATTCTCGACCGTTCTGGCCGATAACGAGCATGGCGGCTGGCTCGCCGCGGAATACCTTTGGGGTCTCGGCCATCGTCGGTTTGCACACCTGTCCGGTCCCGGGCGGCATGGAAATTTGTCCATGCGCGCGAAGGGGTTCTTGCAGTACGTTCGAAAGCCCAGCAGTAAGGCCACGGTCTCCGTTCTTCACGGAGGACACACCTTCGAGGGCGGATATCAGGTTGCGCGCAAGCTTTTTGCAGACCGAGGCAGCATCACCGCCATCTTCGCCGCTAACGATGCCATGGCCTTTGGTGTTCTGAAAGCTGCAATGGAATTGAAAGTTCAGATTCCTGAAGACGTATCACTGGTTGGATTTGATGACGTGGAGATGGCCGCCATTTCCCATCCGCCACTTACCACGATCTACCAGGCGAAGTACGAACTCGGGGAGGCGGCGGTCAATATGCTGTTCTCGGCCAGGGCAGGGAAACAAAAGGCGCCCGAACATCGGGTTCTGGGTGTGCGTTTGATCGAACGGGACTCCGCCGCCAAGGCACGCCGATGAGTCGAAAGCCAGGCGCTGCGCTCTAATTCATAGTGCATGGCTATTTCGCTAAAAGAGAAAGTTGTACTCGTCGTTGGCGCATCGAGCGGGATCGGACGAGCGACTGCAGTGATGTTCGCTCGAGCCGGAGCGCGAGTGATTGCTTCTGCTCGTCGAGCCGACCGCTTGCAGGAACTCGAAGCGGAAATGAAGGACTCGGGCTTTCCCATCAGGGTTCAAGTCGCAGATGCTGCGAAGGCAGACGAGATGAAGAAACTGGTCGACGACACACAAGCAAACGCTGGAACCGTCGACATCCTCGTGTACGCAGCCGGAACGAATATTCCGGCCCGGGCGCTCAGCGTTCTGAACCCGGAGACCTGGGACATGATGCTCGACGCTAACTTGAACGGGGCATATTACGCAACGTACGCCGTTCTGCCGGCCATGCGCGCTGCCGGAAGCGGGTTGCTCCTGTATATCTCTTCCGTTTCAGGATTGATGGCGGACGCCTCGGGCGCATCGTATCAGGCCGCTAAACGAGGATTAGTCGGCCTGGCGCATGCGGCGCGGTTCGAAGAGCGGCAAAACGGCATCCGCACTTGCGTGGTATGTCCTGGGCTGGTCGACACAGAACTGGTACAGAGGCGTCCGGTGAAACCAACGGCCGAGATGCTGCAGGCCGCTTTGCAGCCGGAAGACGTTGCCGAGATGATCATCGCCATCGCGAGCCTGCCGCCGCGGGCCGTTGTACCCGAAATACAAATCCTGCCCACAACGCTGTAAAAGAGGGATCATGTCCGTACCAGAATCAATGACGCGGCGCCAGCTCATTGCTGCGACGAGCGCCGTGTTAGCCGTTTCGCGACTCAAGGCTGCCGATACCGCCGTTCCTGCACACCATCTGCCCGAGAACGAAAGCCAGTACAAGAGGGTCAAGGGATACATCGAGGAAACGCCTGTCCCCGAGTATCATTGGGCGTCCAGCCAAGCCTACGAAGCTTTTCAGGATATGAAATACGGCGTCCGGATCCATTGGGGCATTTACTCCATCCATCGCCTGTATCCGGAATCATGGCCGTTCCTGAAGATGTCCGCGTCGGAACGCAACGAATATAACCATCTCTACGAGACCTGGAATCCCTCTGGTTTTGATGCTTCAGAATGGACCAGCCTGTTCGACGAAGGCGGCCTCAAGATGCTTGCGTTTACGACAAAGCATCATGAGGGCTTTTCCATGTATCACACGAAGACGCGTGTGAAATCACGGATCAATTGGGGCGCGCCTGGCGGACCCAAACTCGAGGACTGCGATCTCGCCTATAGCATCGAAGAGACTCCTTTTCGACGGGACATCGTCGGTGAAATCTGCAAAGCGGCACAGTCGCGCGGATTGAAGATCGCTCTCTACTTTTCTCATCCCGATTGGTACGATGCGGATTTTCGGCCGTACTGCTACCATCCGGCTCAAGTTCCGTCGTCTCCGCAATTGATCGATTTCGAAGATGCAAAGAAACGATTGGGAAATAACTACATCGAAGTAGCGGATCCGACTCCTGCCACCGTACAGCGCATGATGGCGCGCCATCGCGCGCAGCTGACAGAGTTACTGACCAGGTACGGGAAAATCGATATGCTGTCGCTCGACATGTGGCTAGGGCCGCATGTCTGGCCCCAGATGCGCGACACCATTCTGCACCTGCGGAAGATACAACCGGACGTTATGATGCGGGCGCGCGGGATCGGCAACTACGGCGATTACTACACGCCGGAACGCTTTGTGCCCGGCGGTAAGGAGAATACGACAGTCCCGTGGATGGTGATTTATCCTCTCGCTTCGGCGTTCTCCTACGATCCGGATCCGAAAGCGTACAAGGGGGCCGGCTGGATTGTGAGTAATCTGCTCGATTCGGTGGCCAAAGGCGGGAACTTTCAGGTCGGCATCGGCCCGGATGGAACCGGGAAGTTCCACGAAGAAGCCAGGAGGCAACTGAGACAGGTAGGCGGTTGGCTCAAGGTGAATGGCGAAGGGATCTACGGCTCGCGTGCTCGGGATGGCGCTCTATGGTCTGAAGGAGATCACATTCGATTCAGCCGAACGAAAGATCGCCGGACCATTTACGCGTTCGCGCTTGCCTGGCCGGGAAAACAGTTGACGCTGAAGTCCGTTCGTGCGAATGAGGGCTCGACGATAACGATGCTCGGGGTACGTGAGCCGTTACGGTGGCGCAATGATCCCGAGCAGGGCCTGGTCATCGACCTGCCAGAGAATCTGCAGGACGAATCGAAGCGTCCCTGCCAGTTTGCCTGGGGATTCCGCATTGCAGGAACGGACCGCGCCTGAACGTATTTAGCCGAGTCGCCAGCCGCTTCTGGAATGTGCACGGGCCATCGTGGAACCAACGCTCTGGAAAACTCATTCTTGCGTGCTCTGGCCGAGCGGCAAGCGGACTTCAACGCGCGTCCCCTGCCCTGGGGCGGAGGTCAAGTGGAGAGTTCCGCCCGCCAAAGTAGCGCGCTCCTGCATGCTGATGAGGCCAAGCCCACCGCGAAACCGCACGTCCGATGGAGAAAACCCCGGCCCATCGTCTTCAATGGCCAACCGCAATGAATCTTTGTGTCCGGCGAGCGCTGATCTTAACAACGGCGGTGGTCGCGTGCTTCGCAACGTTACGAAGTGCCTCTTGCGCGATGCGATACATGGCGGTAGCGACGCGGGACGGGATGTCGTCTGGAACAGAGTCCATCTCGATTCGAACTTCGCGCGCTCCGCTGGCCCGAAAGTCTTCACCCAGGCGGGTTATTGCAACGCGCAACCCCAAATCGTCCAATATCGCCGGATGAAGCTGATGAGAGAGACGTCGAACTTCGTTCGACATCGCACCCATCTCCCGCTCAAGACGGTTCAGTTCACCGCGAATCTGAGCGGGATCTCTTGGAAGGTTCTGGCGTAAGCGAGTAACACCTACTTCGATCAACGCAAGCCGCTGCTGCAGGTCATCGTGTAATTCACGCGCAAGACGCCGCCGCTCGTCCTCTTGCGCAGTGAGCAGACTGGCTGCGAGGGCCCGCAATTCTTCTTTTGTACGGTCCAGCTCTTGCTCCTTCGCTCGAACTTGACCTGCCATCAACTCACGCTCAAGCGCCGCAAGCCGCTCCCGTTCTTCTTCTGTGCGCTTGCGCTCACTCTCGTCACGCAGAACCTTCGCAAATCCGCGGAGGTGGCCTTGAGGATCCCGCATCGGGGTGGTGACCCACTTGGCCCAGAATCGCGTTCCATCTTTCCGGAGCATGAAGCGCTCATATTCCGATCTGCCATCGGTCAGCGCCAGGCCCAAGTCGCGCTCGGACTCCGATATCGCATTATCTTCCGGCGTAAAGAGACAGGAAACGGGCCGTCCCACGATCTCTTCCTGCGCATAACCAAAGGTGCGTTCCGCTCCAAGATTCCAACCGGATACATTTCCCTGTCCGTCGACGGGGATCAAGGCATAATCGGAAACATTCGCCACAAACAACCTGAAGCGTTCCTCGCTTTCGCGCAACTGCTGTTCCGCTTCGCGGCGCAGAGTGAGATCACGCATCACCTTGGCGTAGCCTTGTACGTTGCCTGCCTCATCGGACAGAGGAGTCACTACACCGGAACCCCAAAACCGGGTGCCATCCTGGCGCACATGCCAGCGTTCGTTCTCGGCCCGACCCTCCGCGCGTGCCAGTGCTAGTTCACGCTGATCATCATGTTTTTTGAGATCTTCAGGGGTAAAGAAAAGGCTACCCGATTTGCCCAGAATGCTTGGCTCGTCATAACCCAGAATGCGCTGGGCGCCTCGGTTCCACCCAGTGACACGGTTATCAAGGTCGTACGTAATGAAGGCGTAATCCTCGACGCTATTCGCAAGCAAGTGGAACCGGCGGTCTGCGTTTTCCGCTGCTGCCCGGTCCCGTTTACAATCGGCGAGTTGACGTTCAAGGAACGCGATACGTTCGTGCGGACTCGTTTGCCCCGAATGATCGGATTTCTGTTCATGGTCCATCGATATCCTTCTTCCTTACCGGCGAAGGAGATTGGAACGACGGAACAGCTCACGAATTAGAGGGGCTGTGCCGGAACGAACGTCCGATGTCGGCTGCCGGACTAAGATGTCGTTATCCAGCGCAGCTGCTAATTACATCTTACTCTCAAAATCACTATCAATCCAGCCTTTCGACGCGATCCTCAAGCTGAGGAGAGCGATAAAGCCGGCCCTCGCTAATCGTCTCGATTGCACGGTTTAACTCCGAGACTATTGCCGACTTAAGCAGGTAACCACGTGCTCCCACCGCGAAGGCTTCGCTCATGTAATCGGCACCGGCATGTTGGCTGATAAAGAGAATCGGGATCTCAGGAGCGATACGACGCAATTCCCGAGCGGTCGCAAAGCCTCCCATCACCGGCATGGACACATCCAGCAGAATCATCTCCGGGTGCGCATCCGGGAACAAAGCGAGGCCTTGCTTCCCATGTTCCGCTTCGCCGACGACCTCATGCCGGTGTTCTCGCGTAATCTCACGGAGTGCCGCCCGCACGTCCGGTGAATCGTCGATGATCATTAATTTCACGTGACTGAGCCTCGGACGGGTTCTTAGCACCCAACAAGTATCGGAACACCTGGACCTCCAGAAAACCTGCTGTGACCCTGTCGATACTATGAGATGGTTTTGAGCCGATTTGTAGCTGCTGGGAGTTCTCCCTAGACGCTTCGATACTGTCGGAAGTTCGCTAAGCCACAGTTGCCGATGATGCCTGCACAGGAAAGGGCTCGCCTCTTGATCGCCGACGACAATGAGGCTTTGGTAATGGACATCTCCATGCCGGGGATGAGCGGCTTTCAGGCCGCGCGTATTCTCACTACCCGCATGCCCGAAAAAAGATCATCCTTGCAAGCCAACATGCCCAGACGGCGTATGCCGATGAGGCACTACGGCTCGGGATCAAGGGATACGTCCTGAAAAAAGCCGCAACAACGGAGTTGCCCGCGGCCATTCGCGAAGTGCTTGCTGGAGGAGTATTCCGCTCCCCCCGTATTCCCCTCTAGCACGCGTCGCTTTTTTCTGAGTAAGGTCAAAAGGCAGGAACAGTCAGGATGCGGAACAGTAACCCACCTCGCAAGTGAACCAAAATGGCGGAGGTCTCGGACGGTCGTATCCGCTACAAATTCGAGAAGCGGAAAGTTTCGCAATTAGCTGAGCGATCCGGACGCATCATCACCGCCTTGAACCGGGGCGTCGCAAACACGTCCGGGTATTTGAATATCCGGGCTCGGGAATCGGCTCGGCCGCATGTAAAAGGATTCTTGAGCGGTACAAGGTGAGAGCTAGATAGAGTAGCTGGTCACGCTACCGTTGTGGCCGAAGCCGGAACAATCCCCATTCCCGGCCCCTTGATGTCGCTGGTTCGCACCATCCCGTCTTTCACGTTGAAGATGCCGGGAAACTTCTTCGCCCAGCCTTCGTTAGCCGCCGGGACATACTCGCGCGCGTTGGCTTCGATGGCTTTCACCGTGGGAACGTGTGCCGCCAAGCTGACCGAACTCACGAGCGATGCTCCCGGACACGTCAGGTCTTGCACACAGAGAAATACCTTTCGCTTCTGACCGAGTGCTGCCATCAGAAAAGATTGGCTCAACCCCTTACAAGCCTTCAAAGCAGCGCCTGAATATCCCATGCGCAGGGCCGTCAGGAATGCTTCCTTGCCCGTCAGCGACTCGTCAATCACGACCGGAATCAACTTGGAAGCAGCGTGTACATCGTTCTGCGGATTGGCATCCAGGTCACGTGCAGTCGGCTGCTCGATGTACTGGAGCCGTGAATATGCTTCCGGAGACCGCGATTTAAGCTCCTGGAGGAAGCTCACGAGGTAATCCACGTTCGGGCACTTCTCATTGAAGTCGAGCGAGTAAACGTACGCATCGACTTTCCGCGCACGTTCGGCAGCCGCCGTTGCCTCGTGGACGCGAATGACGCGCTCCCCATCCCATTTCCGGTCGTCGCCGTTCAGTTTGATCTTTATGTGCGTGATGCCGTCTGCACGAATCCATTCCGGTAAGCTCTCCGGCCGCCCGTCATCGATGCGTTTCTTGACGTCCGCGTTCGTGATCGGGTCGACCGCGCTAACCAGGTGATAAAGAGGCAACTGGGGCTTCGGTTCCGGCAGGATGTACCGGTCCAGGGTTTCGCCGCGAAATTCCGGGCCCAGGTAGTGCGATAGATCGTGGTGCAGGTAGTCCGGCCCCAGCGTCTGGAACGACGAACGATTGTGAAGCTTGCCGTACGCATCGTGCAGAGCAATGTCAAAGGGACTGGCCGTCACGAGGGTACAAAGCGGCGGAATCGGTTGTGTCAGCGATTTTGAAATCTCGGCGGCTGCGGCCAGATACTGCGGCTCGAGTCCCTGGGTCAGATCGATCGGATGTCCCCATTCCTTGTAGCTCGACGTGAGGCGGGTGATCCGTCCGGAGAGATCCTTCATGGCGGCGAGCGTTTCGTCGTAGGACAGTTTCTTCGAAGGAAAAGACCAGACGTTTCCCATTGGCATTGACCCGAAGCCATGTGCCGTCTTTCCATCCCGGCCCCGCACGGTGCAACGTACATTGAGCAGCGTCACACGGGTCACGACGGAACCGCCGAACTTCATCGGGGCACGGTAATTGAAATCCTGGTACGAGGGCTCGACCTCGACAACCTGCATGTCCGTGCTCGGGGCGGAGAGAAGAGCCGGTGCTCCGGCCGCTAGTCCCACGATTGACTTGAGGGCTTGCCTTCGGCTAAAGTTTGAGTCGAACATTGGTAAACGTTTCCGACGTAGGAAATTCGAGTGTAGCTGGTCACTCCCTGTTGAGCAAACTCCCGGGTCCACTCTGTCCCGGGGTGAAGATTGCCCGCTGAACCAGCCCAGAATACCCGAGAGACATCATGACAAGACGAGACTTTTCCCGTACAGCCTTCGCCGTCACCGCGGCGAACGCACTCAGTGCTTCCCGCGTCTGGGGAGCCAACGATCGGATCCGCATGGGACTGATCGGATCTGGCGGACGCGGCCGGGAAGACTGGGGAAACTTCCTCAAAGAGACTGATGTGGATCCGGTCGCCGTTTGTGATGTCTACGATCCCTTCCGGGAGCAGGGAATCGCCATGACCCAGGGGCGGGCGAAGCCATTCAAGGATTTTCGGAAGGTTCTTGAACTCAAGGACATGGATGCGGTTCTCGTGGCAACGCCTGATCACTGGCATGCCATCATGACGGTCCAGGCTTGCGAAGCCGGTAAAGACGTCTATTGCGAGAAACCGCTCTCGCTCATGATTAGCGAGGGCCGAAAGATGGTCGCCGCTGCCCGTAAGAACAATCGAGTCGTTCAGACGGGGAGCCAACAGCGCTCGGGAGCCCATTACGCGCAGGCGGTGAAACTCATCGCGGACGGCGGCATCGGGGATGTTCATCGCATTCGCGCCGGATACCAAAGGAACATCGTTCCGGGCCTGAAGCCGACTGCTCTGCAATCCGGTTTGACTCCTCAACTCGATTGGGACATGTGGCTTGGGCCGGCGCCAAAGGTCGAGTTCGACCCCTTCCGTTGCATTTACAATTTTCGCTGGTTCTGGGATTACTCCGGCGGCCAAATGACGAATTGGGGTGCTCATCATCTCGACATCGCACGGTGGATTGTCGGCGCGGATGCGCCGGTTTCAGTGTCCGGCTCCGGCGG
Organism: uncultured Acidobacteriaceae bacterium; assembly: GCA_963744795.1. GTDB lineage: Bacteria > Acidobacteriota > Terriglobia > Bryobacterales > Bryobacteraceae > Bog-105. The sequence goes on along the minus strand of CAVUVF010000008.1, from coordinate 512,216 downwards.
TCGATACGCTCTGACCGATGGCGGACAAACCCCGGACGTGCAGGAAGTGCTATACCAATTTCCAAAGGTCGTCGTGAGTTGGACATCCAGCGAAATCTCCGAGGGCGACCCGTTCACGCTTGATATCTTCGGCACAAAAGGCACGCTCAGCCTGACGCGGGGCGGGTTTACGGTGAAGCCGGAGATGGCCAACAATCTCGGCAAGAAAACCGACAAGCCTCTGATCGAAGCCTTAAAAGCGCCGGCCTCTGATCTCAACGGTGCTCACGTTCGCAACTTCCTCGATTGCGTGAAGAGCAGGAAGCGGCCCAACGCAGACGTCGAGCAGGGCCATCTGACGGCCGTCATGTGCCATCTGGGCAACATCTCAACTCGTGTCGGCCGCACATTGCGCTGGGACGCTGCACAGGAACAGATCATCGGCGATCCCGAGGCCAGTAAGTGGATCGATCGGCCTTACAGAGCCCCTTGGCGTCTCGCCTAAACGCGCTCCAATAATCGTAAACGCTTACAAGAATTTAAGGAGTTCATGTGAAGTACTCTTTCCCTATGCGCACTCTGTTGTGCCTTCTTTGTCTGACGGCGAGTGCGATCGCACAGATTTCGAACGGCTCGTTCCTGGGTACCGTCGCCGACCCCTCGGGCGGCGTAGTCGCAGGCGCTACGGTCGAAATCCAGAACTTGGGCACCAAGGTCACCCGATCGGTCACCACGAATAACAGCGGTGAATATGTTGTCCCCGATCTGCCGGCGGCCCACTATTCGATCAAAGTAACGATGTCCGGGTTTAAGACCTACAGCATTCCGGATGTCGAACTGCAAGTGGCCCAACGCGCCCTGATCGACGCTACTCTCCAGGTAGGCGGTGTCGAACAGGAAGTTACGGTTGCGGCCGCACCGCCGATCGTTCAAACTTCGGAATCGTCCGTCGGCCAGGTCGTGAACCCGACCTCGGTCGAACGCATGCCGCTGAATGGCAGAAGTTTCTGGCAACTGACCAGCCTCACGCCAGGGGCGACGTATACTCCCGGCGGGCAGGGAACGCGTACCGGCGGCAGTTCCATCCGCTCGTCATCCGTCAACGTCGTGATTAACGGCACCGCGCCGAATCAGGTCGGCTGGTATCTGGATGGAGCTTTCATCACGGAAATGCAGACGGGCGGAACGCTGATCCAACCGAATGTGGATGCTCTCCAGGAGTTCAAAGTGGAAAGCGCGAACATGTCAGCCGAGCATGGCCATACGCCGAACGCGGTAAACGTGACTTCGAAGAGCGGCACAAATAGCCTCCACGGGACGGCGTTCGAGTTCCTGCGAAACTCCGCATTCGATGCCCGCAACTTCTTCTTCATCCCGCCGGTCGGTTCGAATCAGACGAAAGACATCCTCCGTCGTAATCAATATGGATTCGCCGTGGGTGGGCCCATCCGAAAAGACAAGACGTTCTTCTTTGCCGATATGGAGAAGACGGGCCTGCTCCAGGGCATCACTTACAACAACGTTGTTCCGACCGCCGCGCAAAGGGCGGGTAACTTCAGTGCTCTGACAAAACGAGTCAACGATCCCGTAAACGGCTATGCTCAGTTTCCCGGTAACATCATTCCGGTCACGCGCATTTCCCCGCAGGCGCTTTATTTCCTGAAATATTTGCCGCCTGCCAATTCCGCGCAAGGGAGCGCGGCCTATTCGGCGTCGACCAACGATCTCCTTCAGCACCAGATTCGCGGCGATCTAAGGCTTGACCATCAGATCACTGCGGCCACGCAAATTAACGGCCGCTATTCCATCAACAATAATGATGAAGACGATCCGAACCAGTACACGACGCTGGGAAGTTTTCCCCTTCACAGCAGGGCTCAAAATGCCACGATCAGCCTGACGCACATCTTCAGTCCGAGCTGGTTGAACGAAGCGCGTGCTTCTTACTACCGCAGCTACTTCTACTTTGGAGGCACGTTGCAAGGGACCAATTTCAATCAACAAGCCGGGGTGAAAGGTTTCGACGACACAACTTCGATCTACAGCTTCCCGCAGATCACGGTCACCGGATACTCAACCTTCACCGGCTCGCCTTCCGATCAGCGCCCGAAGCAAAACCGTCTCCGGAACTGGCAGTACGCCGATAGCGTGAGCTATTCAAGCGGCAAGCACAACGTGAGAATTGGTGCTGAGCTGATGCATCAGACCGCGGCTTTTATCAATGGCTCACGTTCAGTTGGCGTCTTTAACTTCCTCGGCACTTACACGGGCGACGGTTTCGGCGATTTCCTTCTTGGCTATCCGGACTCGGTCACGCGAGATTACTACAAGGAACTCAACGGCGACGTGGGCGATTTCTGGGGTTTCTATGCGCAGGATAATTACCGGGTCACGCAGAACTTCACTCTGAATTTGGGCGTCCGCCTCGATCTGCAGGGCTTCTATAGTGGAATTCGCGGGCAGAAGAGCGCCTTCGATCTCTCGAATGGGAAAGTTATTGTGCCGTCATCAATTGATCCGGCTGTGCAGCCGCTGACGTCGTCGCTGTTGAACCTGTTCAGCGATCGCATCGAGTATACGAAAGACCTTGGTCTTCCGGATTCGATTCACCCCATCCAGAAGAACTGGGCGCCGCGCATTGGTTTCGCGTGGAGACCTTCGGGAAGCAACAACTGGGTCATTCGCAGCGGATTTGGAATCTTCTATGCCTTCCCGGATAGCAATACGATCAACAACACGGTTGCGACGATTCCTTTCATAGCGACGAGCACGGTCTTCAACGATCGTCCCTCGGCAAGACCTACGCGGACATGGGCTGACTTCTTCCTGGGTCAACCGAACGTATCCGCGAACACCACGGGCCAAGTTTGTGCGTTCGGATTTGCAGCGAAATCCTGTGCCACGCCGGACGTCGACTCCGGATCCACGGTATTCCGCAGCACGTCGGTAAGCGAGTGGAACTTCGCGATTCAGCGTCAGTTAAGCCAATCGACGTCGCTCGACATCTCGTATGTGGGAAACAAGACGACCCACCTGAACCAGAACATCGGCATCAACGACCCGAACCCGGGACCGGGCGCGATCCAAACTCGCCGGCCGTTTGCTCAATGGGGAGCCTTCACGTACCCTGTCTTCTCGGAGAACGCCAATTACAATGCCTTGCAGGCGAAGTTTGAAAGCCGGAACTGGCACGGTCTGAATACGCTGATTTCGTACGCCTGGTCCAAATGCATTGACGCGGGAAGTTTGCAGGGCGGAACTACGTTGTTGCTCTTGTCTTCGAATCGCGGATCCTGCGACTATGACTTGCCACAGTCCTTTACGGGAAGCGCAAACTATGCGTTGCCCTTCGGCAAAGGGCCGGCAGTTTGCAAGCAACGTACCCGGCTTTGTCAATCAGATCATCGGCGGATGGGAGTTGGCGAGCATCGTAACGCTGCGCTCCGGGCAGCCGTTTACCCCAGTCATTAGCGGCGATACCGCGAATACCGGGGTCAGCAGCCAGCGGCCGAACGTGAATGGCGCGCCCATTCTGGTCGGGCAGCCCACTTGCTGGTTTTACCTTTCATCGAACTCTGCCTGTTCGAGCTTTGTTTCGGGAGTCGCAAACACGTTTACTGTGCCCGGTACGTACACTTACGGCAACGGTGGCCGGAACATCCTTCGCGCAGACTCGCTAAAGCAAGTGGATTTTACGCTTCTCAAGATGTTCCCAATCACAGAACGCACTGCACTGCAGTTCCGGGCGGAGATGTTCAATATCCTGAATCATCCGGTGTTCGCCATACCGAACACCACAATCAACAATGCGTCGGGTGGCCAGGTTAGTTCAACCTTAAACTCGGCGCGGATCATTCAGCTTGCTTTGAAGTTGTCATTCTAAGGAGGTACCGATGCAAAAGCCTCTCAGCCGAAGGACTATGTTGGCTACGGGCGCCGCGCTAGTCGGAGCGGCGTCTGCCGGCGCCGCTCCGAACACGGAGAAAGGCCGGATGAAAGTAGCAATCTTCTCGAAGCATCTCCTGTTTCTTCAGGGAGAAAAGCTCGCCCAAGGCGCAAGCGAGATCGGTTTCGATGGTGTCGATCTCGCCGTCCGTAAAGGCGGCCACGTCGCGCCGGAACGAGTGAAGCAGGATCTTCCGCCTCTTATCGCAACTCTCCGGAAGCATGGCCTGGAAGTTCCGATGATCACGACGGACATCGTGGATGCCGACACCCCGTATGCGGAAGACATTCTCAGTGCGGCCTCGCAACTAGGGATCCGCTACTATCGCTGGGGCGGGTTGACGTACAAGCCGGATGTTCCACTTGCGCAGCAACTGGACGCCATGAAACCGCGCGTGGAGAAACTGGCCGCACTGAATGCGCGATACCACGCCACCGCCATGTATCACACGCATTCGGGATTGAACGTGGTGGGCGCTTCGATCTGGGACCTACATGAATTGTTGAATGGGATGGATCCTGCGAATATCGGCGTGAACTACGACGTCGGCCACGCGACGGTCGAAGGTGGATTCGGCGGTTGGATCAACAGCTATCGGATTACCGGCAAATATCTCCACGGCATCGCAGTGAAGGATTTCCTTTGGGAAAAGAAGGGTCCCGAAAATTGGCGGCCCGCTTGGAAGCCTCTTGGCGAGGGCATGGTGCGCCTTCCTGAGTTCTTCCGTATGGTTGCGGCTTCCGATTTCCACGGGCCGTTGCAACTGCACTTCGAGTATCCACTGGGTGGTGCAGAAAACGGCAAAGCGCAGGTCGCAGATACTTCCGCCGTATTCGCTCAAATGCGCCGCGACCTCGAACAACTAAGGACATATCTGCGCGGCGCCGGGTTGGCTTGAACCCTCATCCGGTCGAGATGACCTCCGGCAGAATCGCCGCTCCAGATTTCCGAATGCGTTGGGTGATGATCGCCCTCGCGTTTTGGGCGACGGTCGTCAATTATCTTGACCGTCAGACCCTTTCGGTAGCCGCTCCCGTGCTCATCGACCAATTCGGAATGAGCAGCACCAGTTACTCGCGTGTAGTCTTCGCGTTTTTGCTTGCCTACACGATCATGAACGGTGTTTCGGGTCCCTTGATTGATCGGCTTGGGACTCGTGCCGGGTACGGGCTGTGCATGCTGTGGTGGTCGGCAAGCTCTGTCCTGCATGCGTTTGCGAATGGCCCGGTAAGCCTCGGTGTGTGCCGGTTTCTCCTGGGCATGGGCGAAGCGGGGAATTGGCCGGGAGCAGTGAAGGTAGTTGCCGAATGGTTTCCGGAGAAGGAGCGGGCGCTTGCTTCGGGCATCTTTAACAGTGGTTCGTCCGTCGGAGCGATCCTTGCGCCGCCCGTCGTAGCCTTTCTCCTTCTCCGCCTGGGTTGGCGATGGGCCTTCGTCCTCGTCGGTTTAGCCGGTTTTCTTTGGCTGGCGGCCTGGTGGCCCATGTACCGGACGCCCCCGGTTGCTTTAGAGGATGTTCTGCCGCCTGTTCCGGCGAGAGAACTCCTGAGATCGCGCTTCGTTTGGAGTTTCACGATTTCGAAGGTGTTCATGGATCCTGCGTGGTATTTCTACGTCTTCTGGTTCCCCCAGTATCTGAAGGCAGACCGGCACTTCGACATGGCGGCGATCGGAACCTATGCCTGGATACCGTTCTTTGTTGCCGGATTGGGAAACGTTCTCGGGGGACTGCTGGCCCGCTTGCTTCTGAAGTTCCTGCCCTTGATTCCTGCGCGCAAAGTCGCGGTCAGCATTTTCGCGATTCTGATGATGGCTTCCATCCCTGCCGTGTTTGCGCAATCGGTTTGGCTTTCCATGGTGTTTGTCTCGGTCGCGATGGCAGGTTATACCGGGAGCCTGGCCAACATGCTGGCCCTGCCCGCTGATTTATTTCCCAAGAATGCCGCGGCCTCGGTCTACGGAATCGCGAGCATGGGAGCGGGTTTCGGCGGCATGGTGTTCTCGTTGCTTACGGGCTGGCTCCTTGAGCATTTCTCGTACACACCCGTGTTTATCTGTTTTGGCTTGATTCCTCTACATGTGCCCCCTCATCCTTTGGATCTTTGCCGGATCGCAAAAATATGTGCGCGCGTCGGCGACGGTGGCTGCGTGACCGTGAGTTTTGCGTCTCGTGTGACGTTCCTGTGCGCAACGATTCTGCCTTTTGTTTCGCTCCTTTCGGCACAAGAGAAAAGTGCGAACACGGCCAGCCCTGATGTCCTCAAGAATGGCGCAGCGCAGTTCGCACTACGGTGCGTTGGATGTCATGGTGCGGACGCGGGCGGAACAGATCACGCGCCCAGCTCTCGCAGGAAATCGCCGCCTCAGGTCTCGCTCGCCAGAGCAAATTGAACAGACCATCCGCAACGGATCGCCGAGCGCTGGCATGCCGGCATTTGATTTGCCCAAAGACCAACTGGAGGCACTCGGCGTCTTTGTCCACTCCCTCAACTCCGCCGCTGCGGATTCGGTTCTGCCCGGAGATCGGGAAGCCGGCCGGCAGATCTTTTTTGGAAGCGGCAATTGTGCTTCCTGCCACATGGTGTTTGGCGCGGGCTCAGCAATCGGACCGGACCTGTCGAATGCAGGGTCAACGATGACACTGCCGGAGTTAAAGCGCGTGCTGAGCCATCCTGAGACGTTCATCACACCCGGCTACCAGATCGTAGACGTTCAGTTGAAAGATGGAACAAAACTACGCGGTTTCGCGCGCGGGCGTACGAACTTCGACATCCAGGTTCAGGATCTGCAAGGCAGATTTCACCTGCTGACAAACAAAGAAATCGACTCAATTGCAGAAGAGCCCGGATCCGTCATGAAGCCGTTCGCCGGTTCGGAAGCGGAACGGACAAATCTGATCGCTTATCTGGGCAGTCTGAATGGCAAGGTGTCTACGGACAGCGCGGCCGCCGGGCCTGCTACGTCTCCGAATGGGATTGATTTCGCGGCTCTGCTCCATCCAAAACCGGGCGATTGGCTCACCTACAACGGCAATCTGGACGCAAACCGGTTCAGCAGCCTGCGCGAGATCGACAAAGGCAATGTAGGACAACTTGGCTTGCGATGGATCTTTCCCATTCCGCACTTCGGCCTCGAGGCAACTCCCCTCGTCGCCGATGGAGTGATGTACGTCACCGGCCCAAATCAGGCCTATGCACTCGACGCGTCCACCGGGCGGATGATCTGGAAATTCTCGCGCCCGGTAACTCGAGGTCTGGTGGGAGACGCCTCGCTTGGCACTAACCGCGGAGTGGCGCTGTACGGCGACAAGGTTTTTATGGTCACAGACAACGCGCACCTGCTCGCGTTGAATCGCGTGACGGGCAGCCTTGTTTGGGATACCTACATGCCCGAAGAACCGCAGCACTATGGTTCGACGATTGCGCCCTTGATCATCAACGATACGGTGCTTGCCGGAGTATCGGGCGGAGACTGGGGCATGCGCGGCTTCATTGCGTGCTTCCGCGCCTCGGACGGGAAGATGCTTTGGCGCCACTGGACCATTCCACTCAAGGGTGAGCCGGGCTCTGAGACCTGGAAAGGAACAGCGCCACTCTTTGGCGGTGGGTCCACCTGGCTGACTGGATCGTACGACCCCGAAACCGACACAGTGTACTGGCCGACGGGCAATCCCTGGCCGGATTCGAACGACCGAGACCGACCGGGCGACAACCTTTATACCGATTGCATTCTTGCCTTAAATCCTCATGACGGCACGCTGAAGTGGCACTTTCAATTCACGCCGCACGATGTACATGATCGCGACGCAAACGAACCGCCGGTGCTCGTCGATACGGAATACGGGGGCAAGCCGCGTAAGTTGCTGTTGCACGCCGATCGCAATGGATTCTTTTACGTTCTGGATCGCACAAACGGCGAGATTCTGCTTGCGAAGAAATTCCTGGCGCGAGTCAATTGGGCGAGCGGCATAGGACCCGATCATCGGCCGCAAACAGTTGGAGGCGAGAAGGAGCAGCACAGTCGCGAAATGGGTTGTCCGTCAAACGCCGCGAACTGGAGTTCAACTTCGTACAGCGCTGCTACTCGTCTGTACTACGTCATGACCCAGGAGGATTGCCAGCCTCCAGAGAAAATTGACGCCATCCGATCGGGTAAAATCCCGGATGAACCCGGCTATCGATACCTTCGCGCCATCAATATCGATACCGGCGCGATCGCGTGGGAGATAAAACAGATCGGTCCCGTGCTCGCTAAAACCTGGCCCGGGGTGCTCGGGACTGCAAGTGGGCTTCTCTTCTATGGTGATCCGAACGGGACCTTCGTCGCAGCAGACCAACGGGACGGCACCACTCTTTGGCATTTCGACACGAACGTGGTGATGAAAGCATCTCCCATGACGTATACAGCAGGTGGGAAACAGTTCGTCGCAATCACGGCCGGGTCGGACGTCTTAGCTTTCGGGCTTCCTTAATTCCATTTCACAAAGGGTCGATCGCTTGAGTTGCATCGCGCGACATCGTATCATCGCGCGCAGTGGACCACACTGCGATTGAAAGTCGAACCGGCGAAGAACTGGATACCGAACGGCATAACGTTCGCCGCCTGCGCAGATATCTTCTGGCGCTAACAGGTCTTCTTGCGACGGGCTTGATTGTCTACTCGACAACCATGGGCTTCGTCTGGGACGAAGGCTTTCACCTCTTAGCTGCACAACTGATCCATAAAGGTAAAACGCCGTACATCGATTTCTGTTTTCCTCAACCGCCTCTGAACGCGTACCTCAACGCGGGTCTCTTCTCGCTCTTTGGTGTAAGCTGGCGAGTCACCCACGTTATTGCTTCTCTTTTTCTCGCCGCTAGTGCATATCTGGCTGCAGAGTTCGTTCTCCTCAGGTTCTCCGTCAAGCGTTGGATTTGGCCCTGCGCTTTGATGGCTGCTCTCTTTACCGGACTCAACGAGAATCGTGGTGCAGTTTGGACCCATCGCGCAGGCGTATGCGATGTCGATGTTCTTTTCAGTTCTCGGGTTTCGACTAGCAGTTGCGAGTGTCCGGTCAGAGCAGCTGGCTTGCTGCTTCTGCTGCCGGGCTCGGGGCAGGTACGGCGGCCGGCGGCACGTTGCTAACTGCGCCAGTATGGCCCGGTCCTTCTTGGCTGGATGCTGTTTTACAACGGAATCGGGATCTCGCTGGAAGAAGGCCGCTAGCCTTCGTTCTGGGCTCGCGCCGTTCCTTTCATCCCGATCTTCCTTCTATTCGTCAAAGGTCCGCGCCAGACCTTCTTCAATGTTGTCCAATACCAGGCACTGTTCCGCCGCGTGAACTGGGGCGATGTGAATTCTCATGACTTCGACGTATTCACAGCGTGGCTGGACTCCGTGCCGACGTTCCTGCTGATTGTATTCGCTGGCTTTGGCCTTGTTTTCGTGGCGCGGAAGAGCGGATGGGATCGGGCACGGAAGGCTGAGTTTTACCTCTGCGCCTGGCTTGCGGCGTCGCTCACGGCATATATATCCACTGCGCATCCCACCTTCCAGCGCTATTTCATCGTTGCCGTTCCCGTTTTTCAGTGTTATTGCCGCGCTGGGCTTCTTCGCCGTCACTTCCCGATTGGTGGATCGCGTCACGTCCGTTCTTGCCCATGTGCCTGATGAGCGGTCTGCTCGTGCTGTCCATCGGAAAAGAGATCTTCGATGATCGCGAATCGACAACGTGGGCCACCTATGACCAGATCACAGCGAAGATCGCGAGAGTCACGCCGCCCGGCGCCGAATTCTACGCGGATGAGCAGGTCTATTTTCTGCTCGGCAAGACACCGCTGCCCGGTATGGAGTTTTCATACTCGCACAAGCTCGAGCTTTCTCCAGCCGAAGAGAAGCTCTATCACATCATTTCCGAGAAAGAGATAAACGCTCAGGTCAAAGCGGGAAAGTTCGCCACCGTTGAATCCTGCAAAGAAGATCGCATCGACGACATGGAACTCTCGAAGCTCTTCCCGGAGCAGCAGGACATCGGCGACTGCACAATTTTTTGGGGACCGATGAAACGCCCTAAATAAGGCTAGTGGGTCATGGAGTAAATGATGTAGTTGACTCCAAGCCTGACAGCAAGGGCTGAGAAGCGTTCCGGATAAAATGCGGAGTCAGCGTACTCCCACGCGTCGCCTACATCGGAGTTGAACGAAATCGCCACCATGATTCGGCCCTTGTCGTCGTAGATGCCACGCCAGTGCGCGACATAGCCATCGAGCTTGTGTCCTTCTTGAAGATGCGCTTCACCGGGAATCTGGTAACGCTCGTCGAGGTCGTACACCGTGTGAAAAATGGGGTCGTTGTCCGGGATCTCGACGATCGGGCGATCGGGAAAGACCCGCCTCATGCTCTCTTCGAAGACCTGCCACTCTACCGTGCCGTGGAGATCGTCGGCCATGAAGAACCCGCCACGTAAGAGGTAATCTCTCAGCTTTTGCGCCTGCGCGTCTGTGATTCCCCATTCGCCCGACCTGAACCGCGTACAGCCAGGGCCAGTTGTAGACATCGTCCTTGTCATCGAGATTCACGGGCTGTTCTACGGAACGAGTGCTGATGCGGGTGAGGCGCCGAACGGCTTCTGAGAAATGGCGATCCGCCCGAGGAAAATCTTGCGTCCACAACGAGGTGCCTTGTTGCCACTCCGGATTGTCGCGGCCTTCATACCCGTTGTTCCAACCCGGCGGGAACATCATACGGGCAAAAGTCCATTCGGTGCTCTCGGCGTAATCAGGCGGAAGTGGAATGGTGCCGATTCGATACTCCACACCCTGTATTTCGCGGAACGGCTTGGGCAGTGTGCGATCGAGTGCGTAGGCGGTGCAGAGGAACGAGATTGCGCAGCCTCCGATCCACCAAGCCTTCGGCACTTTCAATCGTGCGGTCCTCGTCCCGAGAATAGCACCGAATTACTGAGTGGCTTGTCCATGGACGAAGAGGCAAAAAAATAGAGCGGGGCCGGATAGACGGTCAGCCCCGCTCTTTGAGGGAAACTATGGAAGCTTGGTTGTTAGCGGCGCCAGTAGCCCGAGTAGTACCGGTGACTGTCATAGCGAGGCGCGATCCAACGGGCGCCTGCGTACGGGCGAGGAGCCCAATAGCCAGCTCGCCACGTCCAGCGAGGTCCAACCGGATAGTAGTAGCCGTTGATCCAGGTGTACCCAGGGCCGGGCGCAGGGGCGGCATACGCAACGACCGGAGGCGGAGGCGGCGGAGCATAGTAGCCGTATCCCGGGCCTCCTACACCAACGCCGAAAAAGAACCTGCCTCCTGCGAACATCGAACTGCTTGCGAGCAGCAACAAAGCCATGAATTTTGTTTTCATCTTCTACTTCCTCCCCAAACTTCGCATCGCTTTCTAGCGATTTCACCTAGGAAGAATGCATTCGTCATGCCAGAGCTAAGTCACTGATAAATAAGGCTAGAGCGCGATTTGCGACGGCTCTTGTCAGCCGCTCATGGTGCTTTTCGGCCAACCCCGCGACCGCTGGCAGACCTAAAGCCTCAGCCGCGAGCCGATAAGACTCCATTCGCGCATCGTGGCCATGCATGATGTTCACGAGAAGCAGTTCGTCCGGGTTCCCGTATTCGCGCGCAACGTCCTCCAACTCGGACCTGACGCGATCAGGTGAACCGGTAACGAACCGCCGGCCGGGAGGCAACGTGTCTGGAGGGAGCCCATTTTGCCTCAGGAATTCCAGAGCGGTCTCAACCGGAGGAACTGCGATCAGTCTCCCTTGATGAAGCAAGGTCATCATCATGCGGCTGCTAGCCGAAAGTTTGAGCGCTTCCTCGTCGCTTTCGGCGCAGATCACCCAGACGGCGACGATGACGTGAGGCTTTTGAAGATATGCCGACGGCGTAAAGCGCTCGCGATAGTACTCGACGTTCTCGGCGCCTCGAGCATTGATGAAATCAGCGAAGACGTAAGGCAAACCAAGCTCGGCCGCCCAAACGGCGCTCTGCAGCGAAGATCCAAGGAGAAATGGATCGGGGCGGCAAATGCGCGGAAGATTGCGTGCGATCTGCGGGAAGGGACCGTCGGGTGTGGCCGGATCGGAGAAATAGCTGAGCAGCTCGGAGAACTGGTCCGGGAAGTCGTCCGGCGCGCGCTGCCGCCGATCTCTCTGCAGTGCAAACGCCACCCCGGGGCTGGTTCCCGCCGCGCGGCCTACACCAAGGTCGATGCGTCCCGGATACATGCCAGCCAGCATGCTGAAGGTCTCCGCGACTTTGAGCGGGCTGTAGTGAGGCAACATGATGCCCCCGCTGCCTACGCGAATGTTCGAAGTCAGTTGCAGCGACTTGGCCGATCATGACTTCGGGGCTTGCGCACGCCAGACCGGGAGTACCGTGGTGCTCGGCGAGCCAGTATCGGTGATAACCCAGGCTATCGGTAAGTTGCGCGAGCTCCAGGCTGTTCCGCAGGGCTTGCCCGGCGGTGAGCTCCTTCCGGAATCGGCGATTGATCGAGAACTCCTACCCGAATATTCGAATCTGCGAAGAGGCTCATCTTTCATTGGATGTTGCGACATGCTGCGAGGTTCAGATCCGTGCCTTTGCTGCTGGAAGGCATCGCCGATGTTCTCAGGATCCGTGATCCCCTCGGCAAGTGACGATTCTCGAGCCAAGACGCAAAAAAGGAAAAGCCTCGCAAGCAGCAAAAAGCCCAGGGCCTGAGGCGGCACACCCGTACGAGGGATTGGCTGATTGGAACGGTAATGTCACAAACGCGTTACAAGCGCGAGATTTAAGTGAGTCGATCATAAGCGGATATAGCAGCTTTCCGTGCGAGTGGGCAACCTGTCTTAGTATCGGCCATCAAACCAATAGGATGGTCGATACCCAGCAATTCGCGATTTCAAACTTCGCTCTTCCACGCAAGATCTCGGTCGCATGGTGGGCCGTGATCTCGCGATTTCTTCTTCACGGCCTGATCGTCTCGACTTGGGTTTCCCGTATTCCGGCCGTGCAGAACGCGCTGGGCCTCTCCAATGCTAGTCTCGGGCTTTGCCTGCTGGGAACGGCCATCGGGTCAGTTTGTGCGATTCCGGTTGCCGGTTGGTGCATCACAAAGTTCGGCAGCAAACGGATCACCGCTTGGAGCACCGTCGGCTTCTCGTTGGCTCTTGCTGGTCCGTCGTTTGCGACCGGCGCTCCCTCTCTGTTTCGTTGCTCTGCTGTTCTTCGGCGCCATGGCAGGAGCGAACGATGTCTCGATCAACGCACAAGGCGTGGCCGTCGAGAATGCTCTCGGTAAACCAAGCATGTCTCGATTTCATGCTCTGTTCAGCATCGGCGGGATGGTTGGGGCCAGCTTAGGAGGTCTGTTTGCCGCGTGGCAGATTAGTCCGGAGCTTCACATGACGTGTGCGGCGGCAGTGTTCTCTATCGTCAGCCTCGCAACCGGCCCATTTCTCCTCGACGGAGATGAGGGGCGGCGCAGCGCTTCCGAGAAATTGTCGCTCGAACGAATCCCGCTCACACTGGTGACTCTCGCAACGGTCGCTTTCTGCATGTTCCTTTCCGAGGGTGCGATCGCGGACTGGACCGGCGTTTATCTCCAGAAGGGGCTCAACTCCACTCCTGGTATGGCCGCCGCCGGCTATGCCGTCTTCTCCGCCGGAATGGCGACGTTCCGATTGCTCGGCGATTCGATTACTGCGCGGATCGGATCGGTGCGCACGATGCGCTCTGGCGCTCTGATTGCGGCTGTCGGTCTCACGGTGGCGCTCGTATCTGGTTCGCCGGAAGTTGCTCTCCCGGGGTTTGCCCTAACCGGTGCGGGATTCTCAGTGATTGTGCCTTTGGTGTTTCGCGCGGGAGCTAAGGCCACCTCTGTTCCAAGCGGCGCCGGTGTTGCGGCCGTGAGTGGTTCCGGATATGTCGGATTCCTGTTTGGACCGCCACTGATTGGAATGGTTGCGCAAGGAACGTCGCTGCGGCTTGCGCTATTCGGGATCGTCGCTCTTAGCCTCGTCGCCGCCGCACTCGCCGATGTCGTGAGAGTGGAAGCGAAAAGATAAGCTCAGTCCTCTCGCGAATTCGAGATACGCGCCGCATGAATGCGCGAACGACCAGTTCCCCATCGAGGAGAACCTCGCGTGGCGGAAGTTTAGGCGTTCGGATTCGATCGAGCATGACCCGGAGAGCAGCTTCCCCGATCTCGTGCGTAGGCTGATGAACCGTCGTGAGCGGAACCGGCAAACAGGCTGGCATACGACACGTCATCGATCCCGACGAGGCGAATGTCTTCCGGAACGCGTATCTTTCGTTGCAGGAACAAATGCATCAGTTGTCCCGCGATACGGTCATTGATGCAGACGAATGCGTCGAGTGAGTGAATCTTGTGTCTTCCTGACCATTGAAGCGTATCGGCTCTGGATGTGCTTGCCTCGACGGACGAATCGACGACCGGCCTCAGGCCATGCGCACGAAGAGCTTCCGTGTAACCGGATAACCGCTCGCTGATGGTTGTTGCAGCACCGTGATAACTAAGAAATCCGATGTGGCGGCAACCTAGGTCGATCAGGTGCTTAGTTGCGACGTAGGCGGCTTGCCGGTTATTGATGCCCACCAGATCGGGGCGATCGCGTTCCGGTGCTTCAGTGGCACGGCGATCCAATAAGACAACCGGAATCTTCGCGTGCTTGAAAGCCTGCAGGATTCGTCTGTTCGTTTTCTCCGAATCCGGCTCATACTCGAGAGGCTGCAAAGAAAACGCCGGATACTTTCTTTGCGATGTATTGCTGGCACAGGAGCCACGCCTGCGATGCCTTTCGCAGCATTGGGATCGCAATGCCCCCAGAGCAAAGCATGCTCTGTGCTTTCGGGAGCGTTGGCTATGCCTTGGCAGATCGGTTCGAAAATTTCCGTTTCGCCCAAATCCGGGATCAACAGACCAAACAAGTGCGGACGTCCCTCGGGCTCGCAATGCACGAACGTAAGTGCCCGATCCCGCAACACGGTCGACCAAACCCAGGTTCTGAAGCTCGCGAATCGCCCGGCCCACAGTGATGCGCGACGCCCCCGATCTCGTCACCAGGGCTGCTTCGCTCGGCAACTTCTGGCCCGGCTTGTATCGTCCGCCGAGAATGTCTGCTTTGAGGGACTCAAAGAGCGTCTGATATTTGGGTTTACGCGGCAGTTTGGTCCTTAGCCGGCATGAGAACGGATATAACAGCTTTCTAGGCGCCTAACGCAACGGCGGAATGCCGCTTCCATCTAAACTGGTATGGAGCGAGGCACTTCAAGCAAAGTGCTCGACCCTGTTCATCAGGATGCATGTCCGATCCTGATCTCCCGTCCATTCATCCCCCAGAGATTCCCCGGTAACAAAGGAGAAGTGTATGGTGCAAACAGGAAAACAATTTCTATTTGTCAGTGATTTCGATCAGACTCTGAGCTTCAACGACTCTGGTCTGGTTCTTAGCAAACTAATTGGCGTCAGCGCCTTTCGAAGAACGAGTGAAAGGGCTCTCAGATATCCACCTTGTGCAGCAGGGCGGGGAACTCGCATATCTGCTGCTGCATGATCCGGAGTTTCGATGTGTTCGTAAAGAACATCTGACCGCCGTCGGAAAGCAGATTCGCCTTAAAGAAAACATCAAGCTGCTTTTCGACATCCTGCGTGGATGGGAAGGTCATGAGTTCTCCTTCCACGTGGTTTCCGCCGCTCCCGAAGAAGTGATTCAATCGGCCCTTGAAGGCATTGTCCCGGCCGAAAATATCCATGGGACGCGCTTCCGGTACGACCCCGATACGGGCGAGATTGATTCCATTGTTACGTCTTCCTGCCGGATACGGGAAGGTCGCCGTTGTCGATGACCTCCGTACGCAAATGCGAATCGGACATAACAACGTTGTCTATGTAGGCGACGGAAGTTCCGACGTTCATGTGATGCTTCACGTCAATCGCCTCGACGGGTTCACAATCGCGGTGTCAGAGAACAAGTACCTCACTCCCATCGCGAGACGAACCGTCCTGAGCGAAGATGCCTGCAGCGTGATCATCCCTATGCTCGAAGATCTATTCGGGTGGAACGCAAGCCGGATTCGAGGCTTCTTTGAATCGCACGGCTTGACGCTCCAGGAATGGGACAAGATTCAGACGGACTCGATTACGCTCTGCCGGACCCCAGCAGGGCCGGCGGCGCGCATTGTAAACTAGCGACGGTCAGGGTTTGAGAACGACTTTGATGCAGCCGTCCTGCTTGTCGCGGAAGGTTCGATACATCTGCGGCGCTTCTTCGAGGTTCACCTCATGTGTGATCACCGCCGACGGATCGATTTTGCCTTCTTCGATTTTCTCGAGGAGAGGCTGCATGTATCGCTGCATGTGCGTTTGACCCATCTTGAAGGTCAGCCCCTTGTTCATGGCGGCGCCCATCGGGATCTTGTCAACAAACCCGATGTAAACGCCGGGAATCGAGAGCGTCCCTCCTTTTCGGCAGCACATGATGGCTTCGCGCAGGACGTGAGGACGGTCGGTTTCGAGCATCACGGCCGTCTTCACCTTGTCCATGATCGTGTCGACGCCCGAGTGCATGCTGACGTGAGATTCAGTGCCGACTGCATCGATGCAGCGGTCCGGACCGCGTCCTTTGGTCATCTCCATAAGACGGTCATAAACCTTCTCGTTGTCGAAATTGATGGTTTCGGCTTTGCTGACCTGCTTCTGCCATCCGCAGCCGCTCAGGAACGCGATCGATAGCAATCACCCGTCCGGCGCCGAACATCCATGCGCTCTGAATCGCAAACTGGGCCACCGGACCGCAGCCCCAAACGGCAACTGTGTCGCCCGGTTCGATCTCCGCATTTTCCGCGCCCATGTAACCCGTCGGAAAAATGTCGGAAAGGAAGAGAACCTTCTCGTCGGGAAGACCGTCCGGAATTTTGATCGGGCCGACTTCAGCGTACGGAACGCGCAGATACTGGGCCTGGCCTCCGGGAAATCCGCCCAAGCAGATGCGAATAGCCGAAGAGCGCCGCGGGCGAATGTCCCATCACTTTAGCTGGCCGCTGCGGCATTCGGATTCGATCGTGTCACAAAGCGAGAAGAGACCCTTCTGGCAAAAGAAGCACTTGCCGCAAGAGATCGTGAACGGTACCACCACCCGGTCTCCGATATTGAATTTCTGTTACTTCTCTGCCACGTTCGACAACCACGCCCATTGGCTCGTGGCCAAGGACGTCTCCCTTTTCCATGGTCGGCATGAAGCCGTCGTACAGGTGAAGGTCAGATCCGCAGATCGCGGTTGAAGTGATCTTGATGATGATGTCGCCCGGATCCTGAATCACAGGATCCGGGACGGTCTCCACGCGGACATCTTCTTTGCCATACCAGCAGAGTGCTCTCATTGTTTCATTTCTCCTATCAAAACTCGTATTAGCCCTTAACTGCCTCAACAAGACGTTGGATTAGATCGGCCCGTCCGATTCTTAGCTAGCAACTTTTCTGGTAGGGAAGCTGTTGTTTTTCGAGTCATCCATGTCAGGAATGCCCGTTTGCCCTGTTTGCGAAGGAACCTCATTCGCCCGGTTAGCTTCCCGCGAACAATTGGAGGAAGAGTGCCGCATGCGCGCAAGCTTCGTCAGGCAGCGTCTCACCCGGCCTGTAACCGAGGCCGAAGCAAAGGATCTGACCGACTTCTTTCATGCTGAGAAAGCAGAGATTCAGGAATGCAGCAACTGCACGCTTCTGATCAGGCGTGAGCACGAGCGGCCTCCCGCCGAGGAGTACTCAAAAGACGAATACGACCGGGAAGCGGTGGAGCGGAATACCCGGAATACGTCGCTGCTTTCCGAGCGGAAAAGGCACCGTATCGCGCGCTGCTCCCGCCGCGGCGCGAGAGTGCTTGGAGGTGGGCAGCCACTACGGCGCCTTCCTTCAGGTCGCTGCGCGAGTGGGGCATGGCAGGCAGAGGGCGTTGACGTCGGCAAAGACACGAGCGCCTTCGCCAGCTCCAAAGGTTTCGTTGTGCACAATGTCGAGTTGCAGAACGGCAATTCTCCGCTGCAGTCTTCGACGGAGTTTTCATATGGAATTGCTTCGAGCAGATCGACGATGCCGGGCCGGTTCTCGGAGCTTGCCGCCGCATTCTGAAGCCTAATGGACTATTGACGTGTGAACACCAAACGGGCTCTTCTATTCCATCTGCGAACTGCTCTTCGGCGACGGAGAACTCCCAGGCCGAAACCGAGAGTTCCTGATCGACGCAATGGGCTACAACAACCTTCTTGGATTCCCTTACCTGTACGGACACAACCGCGTACGCTGGAGCGTTTGATCGAGGCCACATGGATTCCGGCTTGAAGGGATGCTGAATTCCGAACTGCTTACCTTGCCAGTGCCGGACAAATCTCCTTCGGTTCAAGAAGAGGAGCGGAACATTAACTCCGAAATGCGGATGCTCGCCAACTCGGTTATGGCCAACAGCGCTGGAGTGCTTGCCGGACCGTGGATCGAAGTCTGGTTTCGCCGGCTCTAGAGAACTCGCGCTTATTTTCTCCCCATCGGACGCATTCCCTCTCGCCCGTTCAACTCAGTTAGAGTAGGCAGTGCGACGAGATAATGGGGGTGAACCGTATGAAGAATGACTCGGAATCTAGTGGGCCGTTGAACCGTCGTCGTTTCGCTGGCATCCTGGCCGGAACCGGAGCGATTGCTCCTGCTTTATTGGCCCAGGAGTCTACGCCGCCTGCCGGGGCCCGCCCTGCTCCGCCGCCGCAAACACAACCGGCGGGTGCGCCTAATCCGAATACGAGCCAGCAGCGTCGCGGAACCATGGAGGAGATCCCACCGTTCGGAGAAACTCTTACCTTCACGCGTTCCGATGTAGCGCCCAAAGTAAAACCGTTTCCGATGACGCAGGTGCGGGTGCTTGGGCGGAGCTTACAAGCAAGCGCAGGAATGGAATCGCGGATATATGCAGACGGCTGTCGGCAGATCGCCTGACGCGCAACTTCCTGCTCAACGCCGGCCTGCCGTCTTCCGCGAAACCGCTCGGCGGGTGGGAGCAGGACACGCCCGGGACGCCAAGGCGAATTGCGCGGCCATTTCACGGGCCACTATCTTTCGGCGGCAGCGCTTATGTACGCCTCCACCGGCGATAAGGAGATCAAAGCGAAAGGCGACGAGATGGTCGACGATCTCGCCAAAGCGCAATCGAAACTCTCGGGCGGCTATCTGAGTGCGTTTCCCGACCGAGTGGTTCGACCGCCTGGATGCGCGCAAGCCGGTCTGGGCGCCCTTCTACACGATCCACAAGATCATGGCCGGCATGCTGGACAGTACCAGCTCGCCGGCAACAAGCAGGCTCTCGAAGTGGTGCAGGGCATGGCCAGATGGGCCGACGACTGGACGGCTTCGAAATCCGAAGAGCACATGCAGTCCATTCTCGAAACCGAGTATGGCGGCATGAATGAAGTGCTCTACAACCTCGCTGTCGCGACCAACGACGATCGCTGGGCAAGAGCGGGCGACCGGTTCACGAAGAAGAGAGTTTTCAATCCGCTGGCACTCGGGCGCGACGAACTGCGCGGACTGCACGTCAACACGCATATTCCGCAAGTCATCGGTGCGGCGCGGCGATATGAGATCTCGGGTGACGAGCGCTTCCGGGACGTCTCCGATTTCTTCTTCTACACGGTGACAACAGGTCGCACGTATGTGACCGGCGGAACCAGCAACGGCGAGGGCTGGCTGACCCAGCCGCATCATGCTTGCCGCCGAGTTGAAGCGCAGTGTCGCTACCGCCGAGTGCTGCTGCGCCTACAACATGCTGAAACTGGCGCGGCACGCGTATAGCTGGACGGCCGATCCGCGCTACTTCGATTACTACGAGCGCATCCTGATCAATCATCGCATCGGCACGATCCAGCCGGAGACCGGCTACACGCAGTACTATCTCTCGCTGACGCCGGGCGCGTGGAAGACTTTCAATACGGAAGACCAGTCGTTCTGGTGCTGCACCGGCACCGGCGTGGAAGAGTATTCGAAGCTGAACGACAGCATCTATTGGCAGGATGCGCGACGGGATCTACGTCAATCTGTTCATCCCTTCGGAACTGAACTGGGCGGAGAAGGGCTTCCACCTCACGCAGGAAACGAAGTTCCCCGAAGAAGGCGTGCACGACGCTGCGGGTGCGGGCCGACAAGCCTGTTCAGATGGCGATGCGGCTTGCGCATCCCCGAATGGGCGGCCGGCACGACGGTGAAGATCAACGGCAAAACGCTCGAGGCGACCGGTGCCCCGGGCAGTTATCTGACGCTCAATCGCAACTGGAAGACCGGCGATCGCATCGAGATGACGATGCCCATGAGACTCCGGGTCGAGAAGATGCCGGACGACCGGCAGCAGCAGGCGTTCCTGTATGGGCCCGGTCGTGCTGGCCGGCGATCTCGGAGCTTCGGGTCTGGATCGAGAAGCTGATCGTCGGTCCTAATGCACCGCGCATGCGTGACATGCCCATCGAGGTTCCGACATTCCGAGCTTCAACGCCGATCCGAGTTCCTGGATCAAGCCGGCTGACGCGCCATTGTCGTTCCGAACGAGCGGGCAAGCAGACGGATGTCAGCCTTGTGCCGCTGAACAGCATCTTCGGCAAGCGGTATTCGGTTTACTGGCAGGTCTCGTAACTCGCGCTTGTTCGAGCGACGGCTGATGAATCACTCTGTGCAGCTCAGGCCTTGGCGGCCAGCACAACAATCAGTACGGCCAGAACACCCAGCATTAACCACGACAAGACTTTAGACACGCGCGCTCGAACTATACGCGTAGATCCGCGTCCGATGAGCTCACCGGCCTGTAGAAAGTCCAGGGCGTCCCGGCCACGGTAGCCTGTAAGAACCATGGTCGTCACGTCCAAACCCAGTTGGGCTCGCATTTTCCGTCAGGTCGGCCCGCCGTTGGTTGTGATTGCAGTCATTGCGATCGTGGCGGCCGTTATCAATGCGATCGATCACCCGTTCAAGGCGATCGTCGATTCCGGATCTTACGATTTCGCTCCTGGGGGCGGCACTTGGCATCTTGTTGGGTTTTCGTACCAACTCGGCATACGATCGCTGGTGGGAAGCGAGAAAGCTCTGGGGTGCTCTTGTGAACAGTTCCCGTTCGCTTGCGCAGGCAGGCGATCAGCTTCATACAGCCGCCGTTCGGCCGATCTCCGGGACGAGGCTCGGCATCACGCGCGTAACCTTGTTTACCATCAGATTGCGTTCGTCCATGCTCTGCGGCTCGGCTCTTCGGAAACAGGAGCCGTGGGATGACCTCGCCCGTGTTCTCGATGTGTCCGCCGTGTCGGCTCTGACGCGTGCAGAAGAACGTACCGGCCGCGCTTCTCCAAAAGATGGGCGAAACGACGGCCGAACTTGCCCGGCAAGGTTTTCTGAGCGACCTGCAGCTTCAACGGCTCGACTCGACGTTTACAGATCTCAGCAATGTCCAGGGTGGCTGCGAGCGAATCAAGAACACCCCGCTACCCCGGCAATACGACTTCTACCCGGAACTTCTGGTAAAAGCGTACTGCACGATCTTGCCGTTTGTTCTTGTCGACAGGCTGAAGTGGTTCACACCGGTCGCAACGCTCGTGATTGCGTTCGCGTTCCTGGTCCTAAACCGAATCGGGAAGAACCTGGAAGATCCTTTTGAGAATTGCGTTTACGACACCCCGATGACCGCACTCTCATCCACGATCGAGATCAATCTGCGCCAGGCCCTTGGTGAAACGCAACTTCCCGAGCCGGTAACAGCCGTTGACGGCGTACTTTGGTAAGCCGTTAGTTTTGCTCCGCCCACTTCGCTGCCTGCACTGACTGCACGGCGCTTTCAGTGTCCAGGTACACGATGGACTTCTGCGAAAGCTTCAATTCGGCCGCACTCAGGATCGTCTCCAGCTGTTCCATGCTTGTTGCGCTTGCAATCGGAGCGGTGACGGTAGGACGGGCCGCAAGCCAGGCGATAGCAACTGCGGCGGGAGTCGGATCCGTACTCCTCGCGCGACCTTGTCCAGCGCTGCCAGAATCCGATGGCCTCTCTCATTCAGGTACTTCTGGACGGTTGTTCCGCGTGCGCGATTCTGGAGATCTGCCTCGGATCGATATTTGCCCGTGAGAAATCCTGCCGCCAACGCATAGTACGGCACGACACCTAGGTTCCAAGCCTTCACGACCGGCTCCAGGTTTGTTTCGTAATCTTCGCGATCGTACAGATTGTAGAGGGGCTGCAAACTGCAGTAGGCGGGCAAGTTGCCGTTCTTCGCGACCTCGAACGCTTGCGTCAGGCGGTCGCCGCGGTAGTTCGAGGCGCCGATCGCGCGAACCTTGCCCTCCTTGATCAACTGCGCATAGGCCGAAAGTGTCTCTTCGAAGTTGGTATCCGGATCGTCGCGGTGAGATTGATAAAGATCGATACGATCGGTTTGCAAGCGGCGCAGGGACTCCTCCGCCGAGCGGAGGATGTGATCCTTCGACAATCCTTTTTGGCCGCGGACCTCCATTCCGACTTTCGTCGCCAGGACAACTTTGTCTCGTTTGCCCGACTGAGCGAACCATTTCCCGATTACCGTCTCCGATTCGCCGCCGGAATGGCCGGGAACCCAGGCTGTGTATACGTCCGCCGTGTCGACCACGTTGAAACCCCGGTCGACGAACGCATCAAGGATCCGGAAGGAAGTTGCCTCGTCGGCTGTCCAGCCGAAAACATTCCCGCCCAGCATGATCGGGGATATGTGTAAGCTCCGACGTACCAAGTTTTCGTATTTCCATAACTCTATTGTTGCTGTCTCCCTACGAGTCATAGACAATTTCGAGAGCGTTTGTAAACTCGAAACACGTGTGTAAATTTCAGCGTCAACCTCCAGAGGACTCGAACGATTGCTAGCTTCAGTCTGCCCGAAGACCAACCCACTCAATGCCGTTCCGTACTGCAGGTGAATAAGTGGGCTTTACTGACTGGCTTCTAGCCGACCTTCGCATTCCGAAAGGCATTGGCGGTGAACCGGAACGGCAACATCCATGGTGGCGGGTGATGTGCCTGACCGGAGTCGACTACTTTTCAACGCTCGGGTACCAGCCGGGTATTGCTTTCCTTGCCGCCGGCCTCCTGTCGCCCATTGCGACTCTGATCCTTGTGCTTGTCACGCTGTTCGGTGCGCTTCCGGTCTACCAGCGTGTCGCCGCGGCGAGTCCCAACGGCCAAGGAAGCATTGCCATGCTGGAGAAGCTCTTTCCGCGTTGGGGAGGCAAGGTGTTCATTCTGGTGCTGCTCGGGTTTGCAACGACAGATTTCATCATCACGATGACGCTCTCGGCAGCCGACGCCGCCGCACACTTCAACCAGAACCCTTTTGTGCCCTCAGCCCTGAAGAGCCAGATGGGCGTGACCCTGGTGCTCCTCGCTCTGCTCGGAGCGGTGTTTCTGAAGGGCTTCCGAGAAGCGATTGGGATCGCAACAGTCCTGGTGGCCTTCTATCTTGGCTTGAATGTGATCGTTACCTGCGGTCGCGCTCTGGCAGGTGTTCGCCCACCCTCACCTCATTCCCGCGCTGGCGGAGCTGCGCTCTTCGCCCAGCATGGCGGCAGCGTTCTGGCGATGATGGGACTCTCGCTGGTGTTGTTCCCCAAATTGGCACTTGGCTTGTCGGGCTTCGAGACCGGTGTCGCAGTGATGCCCCTGGTCGAGGCCGGACGAGAGGAAGAACGGATTCGTAATACCCACAAGCTGCTGAAGACCGGCGGCACTCATCATGAGTGTTTTTCTTCTCGCGACCAGCTTTGCAACCACACTGCTGATCGAGCCCGAGAAGTTTAAAGAGGGTGGCGAGGCAAATGGCCGGGCTTTGGCCTACATTGGCCACAAATACCTGGGAAATGGCTTTGGAACGCTCTACGACTTCAGCACGATCCTGATCCTCGCGTTTGCCGGCGCTTCGGCCATGGCGGGTCTGCTGAATCTCATCCCAAGATATCTGCCCAGGTTTGGGATGGCGCCCGAGTGGGCCAGGGGATCGCGTCCGCTGGTATTGGTTTTCCTGTCCATATCGCGTCGCAGTCACCCTACTGTTTCGCGCGAATGTGGACGCACAGGGCGGCGCCTACGCCACCGGTGTACTGGTGCTTGATCACGTCCGCTGCTATAGCGGTGACGATCAGTAAGTGGCGGGAGAAAACCCGTCTGCCATTCCTGCTGATTGCGATTGCCTTTGGCTACACGACGGCGTTTGAACATCTATGAGCGCCCGGAAGGCATCAAGATCTCGTTCTTCTTCATACTTTCAATCGTGATCACGTCTCTCGTTTCGAGAGCTTGCGATCCACTGAGTTGCGAATCACCGCCGTGGAACTGGAGCCCTCGGCCGCGGCTCTGCTCGACGAAGACGAGGACCAGGTAATTCGGCTGGTCGCGCGCAAACCGCAGCAGGAGACTGAAGCCAAACTCGCTGAAGCTGATAGGAAACTCCGCGAAGGTCATGGGCTCTCACCCGATGAGCGTGTTTACTTTTTTGAACTCGAACCAGGCG
This sequence comes from uncultured Acidobacteriaceae bacterium, assembly GCA_963744795.1. Classification (GTDB taxonomy): domain Bacteria; phylum Acidobacteriota; class Terriglobia; order Bryobacterales; family Bryobacteraceae; genus Bog-105. Next base: position 487,744 of record CAVUVF010000008.1, on the reverse strand, counting down.
ACGCGTCAGACTTCGTTGATTGCATCTGTGTCAGCGGTGAGCGAATTGGCAAGTATTCGGTTCTCCGGGCAAAGAGTCCGGCGGTCGCGAATGCCATAGCCGCCATGCTGATTCATCTGGAACAAAGAACCGGCAAGATCCCGCATGCCTACTTCGGCTGGACGGAAGGCAATCCGATCGGCAATCTGTTCCGTTTTCTGTTCCTGGGGCAAGGCGATACCGCCCCGCTTACACACGAGGTGCTTCGCAGAGCCATACCCGATGCGAAACACCGTCCCTGTGTTCACGTGAGCTGAAGTTCCGCGCCGATTACTGAGGGGCTGAAGAGATTGCCGAACGGGCACCGTTACTGGTCTTTCGGCCCGAAGGCATTGAAGTTCGGATTCCAGCCGCTTCGGTAGACTGAGTCGATGCGTGGTTTCCGGCTAGTCGGGATTTTGGCCTTTACGTTCTATACGTTCGGCATCCCAACGCGAGCCTCGGAACAATTAGCTCGTGACCTGAAGCGTATCTTCGATACGAAAGAGTTAACTCCGAAACGCATTCGGCCCCGCCCGATGGAGAGACAACGGATCCTCCTACACGATCGTCGAACATTCGTCGAAGGTCAAAGACGCTGATGATATCGTCCTTTACGAAACCGCGACGGGAAAACGAAGTGTTCTGGTTGAGGCATCGGCGCTTGTGCCCGCCCGGCGCATTCGAAGCCTCTGAAGCATTGACGATTACCGCTGGTCGAATGACGGTCAGAGCTTGCTGATCTTCACCAACACGAAGAAAGTCTGGCGGAACAATACGCGCGGAGATTACTGGGTTCCTCGATCGGGCTTCGAGCAAGCTGAAAAAAATAGACGAAGCAGCTCCTCGCTTCCACTTTGATGTTTGCCAAGTTCTCGCCGGACGGCTCACGGGTGGCCTTCGTTCGCGAAAACAACATCTATGTTGAAGATCTGAAGAGCGGCGCGGTTCACCCTGTGACGCGAGATGGCTCGCCGACGACGAATCAATGGCACGTCCGATTGGGTGTACGAAGAAGAATTGAGCTTGCGCGATTGCTTTCGTTGGAGTCCGGACGGCAAACAGATTGCGTACTGGCAGTTTGATTCTTCAGGGGTGCAGCAGTTCACGCTTTTGAACGATACCGATACGCTGTACCCTATTTCCAAGCTCATCCCTTACCCGAAGGCCGGAACCGACTAATTCGGCGGTCCGGATCGGAGTGGTCAGCGCGACCGGAGGGAAGACTCGTTGGATCGAATGTGCCGGGCGATCCGCGCGAACACTATCTGTTCCGGATGGATTGGACTGGGCGGGACAACGAACTCGCAATCGGGCAATTGAACCGGCTTCAGAACCTTCTGGTGATTTATCTTGCTGACGCGCGAACGGGCAAGACCGACGCCGCTGTTTCAGGATGAAGATGCGGCATGGGTTGACATCCCGAAGTTCGGCGGCGTCCGCGATGAGAAGTTTCAATGGTTGGACAACGGCGACCAGTTGTTGTGGCTCAGTGAACGTGACGGCTGGCGGCACGCGTATGCTGCGCCGAGGAGCGGTGGCTCGCCGCGGTTGCTGACGACGGCGAAGGCCGACGTCATGGAATGTGGAACGCGTGGACGCCGCCCGTAAGCAGATCTATTACCTTGCGTCGCCCGAAAACGCCACGCAAGCTTACCTCTACCGAACGTCTTTAGATTCGCCGGGCGAAGGCGCCCGCGTTACGCCGGCCGATCAGCCCGGCAGCCACAGCTACGACATCTCGCCCGACTGCCGCTGGGCGTTTCATACCTACTCGAGATCCGGCCACATACCCGTTATCGATCTGGTCAGCTTACCGGATGGCAAAGCGGGTTCGCGTTCTTGAAGACGACAGAAGCTTAGAAGCCAGGCTGCGCCACTCTTGAACCCGCCGATCGAGTTTCTGCAGGTGCGTCTCGAAGATGGAACAATCCTGGACGGATCACTGATCAAACCGCGCGATTTCGATCCGTCCAAGAAATATCCCGATCATCGTGCACGTGTACGGCGAGCCGGCCAGTGCAACTGTCACGGATCGGAACAATCGAACGGATTACTTTCACCATGCGTTGGCGAATGACGGGTATCTCATCGCCAGTTTCGATAACCGCGGTACGCCCTGCGCCGAAGGGGCGCGCCTGGCGCAAGATCATTTACGGTTCTGTCGGTGTTCTGTCTTCCAAAGAACAGGCGGAAGCGCTTCGCAAACTGATTGCCGAGCGGCCTTATATCGACGGGAATCGCGTGTGGTGTCTGGGGCTGGAGCGGCGGCGGAACCAATACTCTGAACCTGATGTTTCGCTCGCCGGATCTCTACAAAGTCGGCGTAGCGGTTGCGCCCGTGCCTGACCAGCGGCTTTACGACAGCATCTATCAGGAACGTTACATGGGTTTGCCGTCCGGAAATCCTGATGGTTACCGATCAGGTTCGGCAATCAACTTCGCGAGTGGCCTCGAAGGGCAAGTTGCTCGTGATTCACGGCTCGGGGGATGATAATGTGCACTACCAGGGGACGGAACGGCTCATCAACAAACTGGTCGAGCTGAACAAGCCCTTCGAATTCATGGAATACCCGAATAGAACACACGCAATATCGGAGGGTAAGGGTACTTCACTGCACATCTACAGTCTGATCGCGCGCTACTTCGAAGAGCATCTTCCTCGCTGGACCTCAGGTCAGGATTGATAAATCGTAATGCACGGAACAACAACTTCACCGCAACCGGCCGTCGGAAGACTCGCGCTCCTTGCGTGTCCCAAATTCCTGAATTTTGTTGTCTAAGATGACAGTCTGATGAACCTTCTGCCGAAAGACGAGAAGTTCTTTGAACTGTTTCGTCAACATTCTCGAATCCTGTGCCAGTCTTCCCGGCTGTTGACGATCAAGCCTGCAAGGTGGCTATAGAGCCATGTGCGACGCCTCCAAGGAAATCGAGGCTCTCGAACGAAGCGGGGATGAGGTCATCCACGAGATCTTCCGGCGACTGCAGTCCACATTTCTGACGCCCTTCGATCCTGAAGATATTCAGGCGCTTGCGACGGCCCTGGATGATGTTCTGGACGCGATAGAAGACGCAGCGTTCCGCATTGTGGCTTACCGGCTGGACCCTATACCAGAGGCGTGTGTGCGCCTTGGCCAACTGATAAACGACAGCTGCCGATCCATTTCGAATGCCATTGAGTCCTTACACGACCGCAAGCCTTGTCTCGAGGACTGCGTCGAGGTCAACCGTATCGAGAACCAGGCGGATGCGATCGAGCGGGCGCAGATTGCGAATCTGTTCAGTTCGGATATAGATGCGATCTCGCTATTAAAACAAAAAGAAGTATATGAGCTGCTTGAGAATACTACCGATCGCTGTGAAGACGTTGCCGATGTACTGCAATCTGTAACGATCAAGAACTTCTAAAAGCATGTCCACTGTTGCTTTAGTCGTTCTGATTATTGCGATCGCGGTCCTTTTTGATTTTGTAAATGGCTTCCACGACGCGGCTAATTCCATCGCCACGGTAGTTGCTACCCGGGTACTGAGTCCGACTCAGGCAGTTTCCATGGCTGCAGTCTTCAACTTCGCGGCAGCCATGGTCTTCGGAACGGGTGTCGCTGCGACCGTAGGAAAAGGATTCGTCAACACCGAGATTGTCACGCCGTATGTAATTCTGGCCGGGTTGATCGGAGCGGTCATCTGGAACATCCTTACCTGGTACTTCGGACTGCCGATCAGCTCGTCTCATGCCCTGATCGGTGGTTATGCGGGTGCTGCGGTCGCGAAGGCCGGAGTGAACGGGATCATCGTCGGCAAATGGCCCAGCACGCTCGCGTTCATCGTGGTCGCGCCGCTGATCGGGCTGGCACTTGGGTTCTTGCTGATGATCGTCGTCTACCGGATCTTTCACCGCTGGACACCCGCTCACATGGATCGATATTTCCGTCACGCCCAACTTCTCTCTGCGGCGTTGCTCAGCGGTGCCCACGGGACTAACGATGCTCAGAAAACGATGGGAATCATCACGGCAGCATTAGTCGCGGGCAGATTCCAGGACTCGTTCCACGTCCCCAAGTGGGTGATTGTTATCTCTGCAACCGCGATGGGCCTCGGTACGCTCAGCGGAGGTTGGCGTGTCGTGAGAACAATGGGGACGCGTCTGACGCGCCTGAAGCCGAGGAGTGGATTTGCGGCGGAGACAGGAGCCGCCATCTCCATTTTTTTCGCAACCCACCTCGGTCTTCCGGTTTCTACTACCCACGTCGTTGCTGGTTCCATTGCGGGCGTCGGAGCCATTCAAAGAGTCCGGGCAGTTCGTTGGACACTTGCTGCCAATATCGTGGTCGCCTGGGTGCTGACAATTCCGGCCGCCGCGGCGATTGCCGCGGCTACGTTCACGGCCTTACGACTGGTAGTACATAATCCATAGATCAGAACCGTTGCATGCGGAAAGCGCACTCGTTTTCGTGCCTGAAGATCGGGAGGAAGTGTTGAGGGACGTCGGCCACCTGTTACTGGCGTATTTTCTTACGCTGGGAATCGGATGGGAAACTGAGATTGAAGCGCACACGGCTGGTATCCGAACGTTTCCGATCGTAAGCATGGCCAGTTGTGGTTACCTCTTGCTTTTAGGACCGAATCCGGATCTGGCGGCTCAATCTCGCCTCCTGCAGGGACTCATCACGGGGATCGGCTTCATTGGTGCCGGAGCAATTTTGAAGCAGGCATCGACGGTAAAGGGCACTGCCACCGCCGCAAGCGTCTGGAATGCAGCCGTGATCGGTGCGGCCGTTGCGATGAACCAGTTCGCCATTGCCGTTGCTCTTGCGGTCCTGAACGTGTTCACTCTGTACGTGCTCTTGCCGCTGAAGAAGCGGATTACTGCCAAGGAACGATAAGCTGCTGCGGAAGATTGTCGGCTTTCATCAGGACGATCTGAAGGAATGGGTGGCCGACCTGGATTGTGGACATACCATCCACATGCGTCATAATCCTCCTTGGTTAATACGTGAATGGGTCCTGACAGAGAACGGTCGGGACGCTGTTTCTGGGACACAATCTTGAGTGCAAACAGTGCGACGTCGGGAAGGACGCATCTCTCAAATCATGAACATGTGCCGCGTTAAACAATTCGAGCTTTGCCTCTGTTTGGTTCTGCCTGTCGTGGCAGTAGGTGCGCCCCGGTACACGGCTGAGAAGCTAGTCGACCACGGAGTCGAAATCATCCGGCTGACTGATTCGGTGCGCTCTGAACAGGTTTCGATGGTGCCCTCGTACGGGAACCGCGCCTACGAGTTCAAGGTACATGGAAAAAACCTACTGTACGATCCGTTTCCTACGCCCGCCGCGCTCAAGCAGGATCCGATGAAAGGACTGAACGGCGTACCCTTTCTTGCACCTTGGGCCAACCGGATCGGCGGGGGAAGTTTCTGGGCGAACGGAAAAGAGTATTTCTTCAATCCGGGTTTTGACAATCTGCGCATCAGTCCGGACAAAATCGCCATACACGGTCTGCTGACCTCCTGGCCGGACTGGCAAATCGAAGAGTTGAAAGCGGACGAACAGTCCGCTCACGTCACTAGCCGGCTTGCTTTTTGGAAGTACCCGCAGCTGATGGTGAATTGGCCGTTTGCGCACGAGTATCGGATGACTTATAGCCTGCACGATGGCGCGCTTGAAGTTAGAACGGAAGTGATCAACAGGAGCTCGGAGGCAATGCCCATCACGTCTGGGCTTTCACCCCTATTTCAACCTTCCTGATACGCCCCGAGCCGAGGCATTTGTTCGAATTCCAGCACGCAAGCATGTCGAAACCGACAAGCGGCTGCTTGCAACCGGAGAGACGACGGCCAATCGCCTGCCGGCGCAGATCTCGCTCCGGGACCACAAGCTCGACGACGGATTCACTGATCTAGTCAGAGACCAGAAAGGCTTCGCGACTTTCTCGCTCGAAGCCGGCGCGAAGAAGATTCAGGTCATCTACGGACCGCAATATCGTTGTGGGCTTAGTTTTTGCGCCGCCGGGCAAGGAGTTCGTCTGCTTTGAGCCGATGACAGCCATCACAAATGCGTTGAATCTGGCTCATGAGGGTAAATACACGGCCTTGAAGAGTGTCGCGCCCAACGGAACCTGGGCAGAGAGCTTTTGGATTCGGTACGAAGGCTTCTAGTTGATGAAGGCAAAGCTCGTCTTGTCATTGGCCCTGGCGGTCTTGATCCGGGCAGCGGATGTGAACTGGCCAGTCAACGGCGGACCCTACAACATCCGTTACTCGACCCTTTCACAGATAAACAAAGACAACGTGAGCCAGTTGCAGGTCGCTTGGACGTACGATTCGCACGACGCGTTCAAAGGCTCCGAGATGCAGAGCAATCCTATCGTGGTGGACGGGGTGTTGTACGCGACCACTCCGAAGCTGCGCGTGATCGCGCTCGATGCCGCCACAGGACGAGAGATTTGGAGCTTCGATCCGAAGGACAAAACCGAAGGGCAGCGTCGATATCGCCACAGAGGCGTCGCCGTTTACCGCAATCGTGTCTTCTTCACTCACCGTAACTTCCTCTGGGCACTGGACAGAATAACCGGAAAGCCGGTAGCGACTTTCGGTGATAACGGGCGGATCGACCTCCGGCTCGGCTTGGACCGTCCACCTGAATCCGTCACCATCAGCGCCAGCAGTCCGGGTGTTGTTTTCGAAGACAAGATCATCCTGGGCAGCACGGTACCGGAAACGCTTCCCGGCACGCCCGGTGACATCCGAGCCTTTGACGTCGATACCGGCAAACTCGCGTGGAGCTTTCATACCATCCCTCATCCAGGGGAGTTCGGGTACGACACCTGGCCGAAAGATGCGTACAAGACGCTAGGCGGTGCGAATGCCTGGTCGGGTCTCAGCATCGATCCGGAATTGGGCATGGTCTTCGCGGCGACGGGATCTCCCGCGTTCGACTTCTACGGATCCAATCGTATCGGGGACAACCTGTTCGCGGATTGTGTACTTGCCCTCGATGCCAGAACGGGCAAGCGGATCTGGCATTTCCAGGGCGTGAAGCACGATGTCTGGGATCTCGATTTCCCGGCAGCGCCCAGCTTGGTGACGGTCACGCGCGATGGCAAGAAAATCGATGCCGTTGCTCAAATCACCAAAACCGGATTCGTCTTCGTGTTCGACCGGCGCACGGGCACTCCGCTCTTTCCGATTGAATACCGAAAAGTTCCTGCTTCGTCTCTCGAAGGTGAACAGCTATCTTCCGTCCAGCCGTATCCGCTGAAGCCGCCGCCCATTACGCGCCAGACCTTCACGGAGGATATGGTCACGGACAGCACTCCCGACGCACATGCGGCCGTTCTCGAGCGCCTGAAGGCTCTCGATTCGAATGGAATGTTCACTCCTCCCAGCCTGCGCGGAACTGTTCTGATGCCGGGTACCGATGGCGGAGCCGAATGGGGCGGCGCTGCCTTCGATCCTGACAGTGGTCTGCTGTACGTCAACTCCAATGAGCAGCCGTGGATCATCCGCATGGTGGGACACGAAACGCGGTCGCTGTACCAGAACAACTGCGCTGGCTGCCACGGGCGTGATCTGAAGGGCGCTCCCCCGAGTTTCCCGTCGCTGGTCGGAATCGGCGAGAGGCGGTCGCGGGAAGAGCTGATCCGCTTCATCCGCGAAGGCAGCGGGCGCATGCCGGGCTTCGATTATCTTGGCCGGAACGTAAACGAGATCGTGGACTTCCTGCTGACGGGCCGGGACACGGAAGCAGACGAACTGACGCGCGAACACGACCCGAACTGGCAGAAGTATCGCAACGAGGGCTACATCCTGTTTCGCGATCCCGAAAACTACCCGCCCATCAAGCCGCCATGGGGCACGCTGAACGCCATCGACCTCAACAAAGGCGAGATTCGCTGGAGAATTCCGTTCGGTGAATACCCGGAGCTCGCGGCGAAAGGCATGAAGAATACGGGGACCGACAACTACGGCGGCCCGGTAGTTACGGCAAGCGGGCTGCTGTTTATCGGCGCCACAAGTTTCGACAAGAAGTTCCACGCGTTCGACAAGCTGACGGGCAAGCTACTCTGGGAAGCCGATCTGCCGGCCGCGGGTAATGCGACGCCTTCGATCTATCAGCTCGGGGGACGCGAATATGTGGTCATCGTTTGCGGCGGAGGAAAAAACGAAGCTCCCTCGGGCGGCAGTATCGTGGCGTTCGCTCTACCGCAAAGCTCCGCGCACTCTTAGTACGGCCTTTCTCCGATGATGTTGCCGGGCGGGTCGTAATTGCATACCCAGATTTGGCGACGGCTTTTGTGGGCAACTCCGCAGCCCACTTGCCGTGTGTCGCGCCATACGATCTGGGTGTAATGGCCGCATCTGCTTGAGCAGCTATTCTTTCGGTAATCGTAGGCGGAGCGTTCAGCCGCCCAGGCATTGACTACCTGCGTTTCGTCCGCAGGTGGACCGACCGCTTCGAAGAGATTCTCGCCGTACTTCAGATTCGGGGGATGCGTGTAGAGTCCGCTCTGGGCCAGGTAAGTGGCCCAATTCTGAGCAGCATTGGCTAAACTGCTCGACCACGTAAGCGGCGGAGTTCCGACTCGCTTGCGATAGAAATTATGCGCCGCAAGCATGGTGGATGGTGTTGAATCAGCACTGGCGAGCCAGGATGGGAAGATTCCGAGAAGGGCTGTCAAGCAAATGACGAGACGGTATTTCAGGCCTTCATTCTAACGTCCGGCGAGCGATGGAAAGCGCGCTTAGGACATCTCCCGTTTACACTTTGCGTAGCGATGCTTCGCACTGTTCAAGCCACCCGTTACGTGACACCGCTGCGGGAAGGCGGCTCCCTTCCAGCGATTGTCGAGGCAGATGATCTCGGCTTGTACGTGGTCAAGTTCCGAGGCGCGGGCCAGGGGCCGCTAGCGCTTGTCGCCGAGCTGATCGGGGGTGAAATCGGACGTGCTCTGGGCTTGCCTGTGCCGGAAATCGTGTTCGTAGAGATCGATCAGCTACTGGGCCGTAACGAGCCTGATTACGAGATTCGTGAACTGTTGACCCGGAGTGTGGGTTTGAACCTGGCTTTGGACTACCTGCCTGGTTCTGTGATGTTCGATCCCGCCGCCTGCGATCGCTCGGATCCGGACCTGGCATCGCGCGCAGTGTGGTTCGACGCCTTCATCACGAATATCGACCGGACAGCTCGCAATCCGAATCTGCTTTTCTGGCACAAATCTCCTTACCTCATTGATCACGGCGCTGCGCTTTACTTCCACCACGATTGGCGTGACATAGAGTCCGCTGCTGTTTCGCGATTTGCGCCGATACGTAACCACATTCTTCTGCGTTCAGCCGACAACATCGAGGCAGCTGATCAGACCTCGCGCTCACTGCTGAACGAGGAGATTCTCGCCGGTATCATCAACTCGGTTCCCGAGGCCTGGCTCTTGCCTGTACCGGGATTGGAGACTCCCGAGCAAAAACGATGGGGGTATCTGAACTACTTTCTCCGGCGTCTTGAGAACGCTTCGCAGTTTGTCACGGAGGCGGTGCGAGCACATGCAGAGCTCATTTGACTACGCTGCCATTCGCGTTGTGCCCAGGGTGGACCGCGAGGAGTTCATCAACGCCGGCGTTATCCTTTTTTGCAAACAACAGCGCTTTCTCCAGGCGCGGGTTGTATTGGCACGCGAGCGTATAAGCGCGCTGTGGCCTCAATCGGATCTCGAAATGATCGAGCTACATCTGACCGCGTTCGCAAAGATTTGCGACGGCGATCCCGAAGCCGGTCCCATTGCTCAACTTTCGCAAGCCGAGCGCTTTCATTGGTTGGTTTCTCCGCGCAGCACGACGGTGCAAGTCTCCGCCGTTCACACCGGTCTGTGTCAGGATCCTCAAATCGCGCTGGAACGATTGTTCGACCAGCTTGTCGCGGTATGAAACCGAATCAGTAAGTCGCGCGGCCTCCGCTGACATCGTAGGTCTGGCCCGTGACGAAGGAGCAATCGGGGCTGGCGAGGAAGTGAACGACAGCGGCCACTTCTTCCGGTTTGCCGGTTCGGAGCATCGGTATCTTCTGGGTCATGTATTTGACCTGGTCATCCGTCAGCTGATCCAGGATCTGCGTCTTGATCACGGCAGGAGTAACCGCATTCACGCAAATGCCTGAGGTCGCGACTTCCTTTCCGAGCGATTTCGTCATGGCGATCACCGCCGCCTTAGTGGCCGAGTACGGAGCCATATTGGGATTGCCCTCCTTACCGGCGATGGAGGCGATGTTAACGATACGACCGTAACCACGGCTTACCATGTGTGGCACAACCGCGCGGCACAGGTTTGCGGGTCCATACACATTGATGGCGACGATACGCTGCCAGTCTTCTTCCGTTTGTTCCCACAGTGGGGCGGTGCGACCGGCGATCCCCGCATTGTTTACCAATATGTCGATCCGTCCAGTCCGGGATAGCACTTCACGGACAGCGTCAGCGACGGAAGCCGAATTTGTAACATCACAAAGGACCGGGAACGAACTGTGGCCGGTAGCGTTCGCTACTTCCGCCGCTCCGTTCAGGTTGAGGTCTGCGACCGCTACCGTTGCACCAGCATTCGATAACCGGCGCGCAATGACCTCTCCAATGCCGGTCGCCGCTCCGGTCACGATGGCGGTCTGTCCACTCAGGTCGAACATGATTCCGTTAAGATCTCCAGGTTTACAAAGGCCGCTCCGGCTAGGAGGCCTGAGCTTCAGCGAATAGACTTGCCGATCCTATTCCCGTTCGGTGCTAAGTCGCAAGGACAATCCTACGCTAGTGCTCGGCAAAATCCATCTGGTCCAGGCGAGTGATTCAGGCCAATAATGACTGTGGGATCGCGGTAGAGTTGCATGGGCACGGCTTCCCAGGTCAGCTCCGAACGACGCTGCCGCGATGCCGAGCCATTCGATAAGTGCCACAGAACGGGAGGGTACGCCTTCCGGGCTCCGCATGTTATCTTTCTAGTTGGAGCGCCGAAGTAGCTCAGTTGGTAGAGCAACGGTTTCGTAAACCGTAGGTCACGAGTTCAAGTCTCGTCTTCGGCTCCATCTTCCCTCTCCAGTCTTTCGAACAACTTACCCGCCTTCTGACTTCGCTGTTACCCCTGACCGCCGTCGGCCTCCCGCGATGAAGACGTGAGACGATGCGTAGTACATCGACAGGAGAGAGGACACTATGAACAGAACACCACTTTGGGCCGCAGGCGTTGCTCTTCTCGGTTTCACCCTGCTCGCTGCGGCCGAAACACCCCAAGCGGCGCTTTTGGTTCTGGCCAAGACCGATCACACGCTCTCAATCGTGGACCCCAGAACGCAGAAGGTGACTGGTCACGTTCCCTCCGGACCCGATCCCCACGAAGTCATCGCTTCCGAAGACGGGCGCTTTGCGTACATCTCAAACTACGGAGGAGGCACTTACAACACCATCACGCCGGTCGATTTATCTAAGCCGGAAGCGCTTCCGCCCATCGATCTTGGTGCACTTCGCGGCCCGCACGGGTTAACGTATGTCGCGGGCAAACTATGGTTTACGGCAGAGGGCGCAAAAGTCATCGGCAGCTATGACCCCAGCTCGTCTAAAATCGACTGGATCCTGGGGACGGGGCAAAACCGTACGCACATGGTTTACATGTCGCCGGATCTGAGCCGGTTCGTCACCACGAATATCAGTTCAGCGACCATTACCATCGGCGAAAAACTGGCCCCGCGTAGTGCTCCAGCAGGCGGCGGAATGCCCCCAAGGCTGCCCGGAGGCGACTGGAACGAAACAGTAATTCCGGTCGGCAAAGGTGCCGAAGGATTCGACCTCTCTCCGGACGGAAAGGAGATCTGGGTGGCGAATGCACAAGACGGCACGATCTCTATCGTCGACATGACCGAGAAGAAGCCGCTCCAAACGCTGGAAGCAAACGTAAAAGGTGCGAATCGTCTCAAGTTCACTCCGGATGGGAAGCTGGTCTTCGTGTCCAGCCTGAGCAGCCCGGATTTGGCGATCTTCGACGCCGCCGGACGGAAAGAAGCAAAACGCGTCAAGATCGGTAGCGGCGCGGCTGGGCTCCTGATGCAGCCGGACGGTTCACGGGCGTACGTCGCCTGCACACCGGACAGCTACGTGGCGGTCATCGATCTTAAGAGCCTCGAAGTGTCGGGTCACATCGAGGCGGGCAAGCAGCCGGACGGTCTCGCGTGGGTTGTCCGAAAATGACTTGGACTCTATTGCGATTTCGCACCAGCGAGCGAGGCAGTTGCGAGCGAACCACCCAATCCCATCGTCTCGACGGCTGAAGAGGGCACAATGACCATCGAGCCTCTCTCCTTGATTGCTTCGTAGAGCATGTTCATGGCGCGGAGGTGGAGGGCTACCGGGTTGTTCTGGTACGTAAGTGCGGCCTGTGAGAACTTCTCGGAGATCTCCGTTTCAGCCTGTCCCAGAATGATGCGGGCCTGGCGCTCTCGTTCCGCCTGGGCCTGGCGGGACATCGCGTCTTCCAGCGCTTGTGGGATGCGCACATCTCGGATTTCCACCGATTGTACGGTGATGCCCCAGGGATTGGTTTTCTCGTCCAGGATGCGCTGCAATTCGCGACCCATCGACTCCCGTTCGGTGACCATCTGGCTGAGTTCATGCCGGCCGATCGATTCCCGAAGCCCTGTCTGCGCGCTCATCATAATGGCCTGAACGAAATCTTCCACCTCGAGGATCGACTTCTCTGCATTCCAAACGAGCCAGAAGACAATGGCATCCACGTTCACTGGAACCGTGTCTCGAGTCAAGGTCGACTCGGCGGTCACATTCGCTACCCGCACGCGCTGATCGACATAACGGCTCAGCGTGTCGATGATGGGAATAACGTGAAAAATCCCGGGTCCTCGAAGCCCCGCATATCGGCCCAGCCGCAGAACGGCCACCTTCTCCCAGGGGTTTGCAATCTTGATCGATAAAAGCAGATACAAGCCGGCGAGCAGTCCGACAAAGAGTGGAGCCCGGTTACCGCTCCAGGCAGTCAAACCGTATCCGGCGGCCGACTACTGTGACAAACAAGGCGGCGGCTACCCCGCTTACCCCATTTCGATTCAATACCGCGAACATCATTTCATCTCCTCCTCTTCGATCCAGCTTTCTGCAGTTCCTGTAATTGAGCGACGGCTTCGTCGGCCGTGAATCCTTCGGCCCCTACCCTGGAAAGAAAGTCGCTCACAAGTTGACCCAATCGCCGCTCCCGTTCGCCATCACGGCTCTCCGGCTTTACTGAACTGATGAAGGTACCGGTTCCTTGTTGGGTTTCGAGTACGCCACGGATTTCCAGCTCTCGGTAAGCGCGGATCACGGTGTTCGGGTTAATCGAAAGGTCGACAGCAAGCTGTCGCACTGTTGGAAGCTGATCACCAGCTCTCAAGCGCTTCCCGGGCGATAGCGGCCGTGACCTGATCGATGATCTGCCGGTAAGCGGGAACGCCGCTTTCCGCATCCAATCGGAATTGAAACCGTCTCTTTGCTCCGGGTACGAGCGCCACAGCATCTGCAGTGTACTAGTAGACTATAACAATAGTCAAGCGAAATAATTCAACTAGGCCTGCCGCGGTCTAGCGCCTAGTTCCTCGAAATCCGTACTACTCCACGTACCAATTACGGGAAAAAGTTTACGTCTCGCCCCAAAGCCGATAAGCTCAACTCAGCAGAACATAGTCAAGACGGATGGAATCGGTTTCGGAAGTGACGCAGCTACCTGGTCCAGGCAAGCGCCGCAGAGGCGTTTGGGCTTGGGTCGGCATCTCTGCCCTGATAGCGCTGGTTACGTTTCTGATTGTTGCCGAGGTCATGATCGAGCGCGCTGCGCCCATCCTGAAAGGCCGTGTCATTGAAACTCTCAGCACGCGATTCAAAGGCCGAGTGGAGTTGGATCGATTCGACGTCTCGGTGCTGCGTGGGTTGGATATAACGGGCGACCGCTTACGGATCTTCCCACCCGATCCAGTGGTCGCAGCCGGAGCCAAACAACCGCTCATTGCAATCGATCATTTCTCGTTTCACTCCGGTTTTATCGGCCTCATTTTCAAGCCCACGCATCTTAGGGCCGTCTACGTCAGCGGACTGCACATCGATATTCCACCTCGTGAGTTGCGCGAGAAGAATGAACAGACCCAAAGCCGGAAAGGCAGGATCAAGATTCTGGTTGACCAGATCATTTGCGAGAAGTCTCAGTTGATTATCGAAACCCTCAAGCCAGATAAAGATCCGAAAAACTTCGATCTGAAACATATCGAGTTGCACGATGTTGGCCCGAATGCGCCATTGAGTTATGAAGCTACGTTGACCAACGCGGTTCCGCGCGGAGAGATCCAGGCCAAAGGTTTCTTTGGACCGTGGAATACCGAAGCCCCCGGTGATTCGTCCATTACTGGGCACTACACCTTCGATCACGCCGATCTGAACACGATCAAGGGCATTGGCGGCATGCTCTCATCCGTAGGAGATTTCAAGGGGCAGTTGGACAAGATTGAAGTGGACGGCACGACGGAGACTGCTGACTTCTCGCTCGATACGGCGAATCACCCGGTTCCCCTTCATACGGAGTTTCACGCGGTTGTAGACGGTACGAGCGGTGACACGTATCTCCAGCCGATCAAAGCAAGATTAGGAACATCGAAGTTTACGACCAGCGGCGCCGTGATCAACATCAGAGGTAAGGGGCACACGATTGATCTGGACGTGGACGTTCCCGCCGGGCAGTTGCGCGATTTCCTTCAACTTGCAGTCAAGACTGAACCTCCGGTGATGTCAGCTCTTCTTGCCACGAAAACGAGGCTTCATATTCGTCCCGGCAAAGAGAGCGTCACCCGGAAACTGAGTTTTGATGGAGCCTTTTCTCTGAGGAACATCCGCTTCACTAACCCGAAGGTCCAGGACAAAGTGGACATGCTGAGCCTTCGTGCACAGGGGGATCCAAAGGATGCGAAACCCGGAGCAAAGGACGTGGAGTCCCAGATGAGGGGGGATTTCGGCATGAATCGAAGCCTCATCCGCTTCCGGAACCTGACCTACACGCTTCCTGGCGGCCGGATCAACTTAGCCGGCGTGTATTCGATGGACGGCAAGCAGTTCGACTTCACCGGAAAAGTGTTCACTCATGCAACGCTGCCTCATATGGTCGCGTCGCGTTGGAAGTCACTGCTTCTAAGGCCGATCTCGCCGTTTTTCAAGGGACCGAACGGAGGAGCTGAAATTCCCGTCAAGATCACCGGGACCAAGTCAGCCCCAAAATTCGGGCTCGATCTGTTCCGAAAAGACAGCGCCAAAGAAAACAAGACGAAGCCCGGCAATTGACGTCTGTTGCCTACGACCCGTAGAGGTTCGTCTCAATGAACTGGTTTCTGAACTTGCCGGCCGGGTCATAGGTCTTCACCAGGTCCTTGAAGCTGTTTAGTTTCGCGTATTGAGCCTGCACCCGCGACGGGGCCATGGTAAACAACTTTGCCCAGTGGGGACGCGCATCGAACGGCTTCAACTTTTCCTCGATTTGTGGCAGCAGGCCCTTAACCGCCGGCCATTCGGGTTTCCATGTGAAATGAATGGCCATTGCGGCTCGCTGGTAACAAGGGCTCATCCAAAGATCATCCGCATCAATCGTTCGAAACTCGGTGATGAAAAGGTGCGGCGTCACTTTGTCCCGGAGTTGCTCCACAGCAAGAATGGCTTGGTACGCCTTCTCGCGCGGAACGAAGAACTCCGACTGAAGCTCTGCGCCGCTGCTCGGTGTAAAGTTCATACGGAAGTGGGGCAGCCGCTCATACCAGGGCCCCGGGATGCCCATCTGCTCCGTACAGTTTTCAGCCGAGTGGCCGGCCAGCGGATGGAGCTTGTGGGTGGCCAGTTTTGCTCCGAAGAAATCAGGCTTCATCTCCGGTGTCTTGCCGTTCTCGATGCGGCGCTTGACCCAGACTTGGGTGGCGCGATGATTCTGCCAATCGGTGAATAGACTGACGCTGTATCCGCTCGCGAAAATCTCGTCCAGATGCTTCTCTAGCTGATTGAATGACAGGTTTTCGTAGACGACCTGGCTGACGTCAAACGTCGGCACAACGTCCAGAGTGACTTTAGAGACAACGCCCAGAGCGCCGAGGCCGACAACAGCGCCGTGGAATCGATCCCCGTCGCGGTGACGGGATAAGGTCACGACGTCGCCCTTCGCCGTTACGAGTTCGAGTCCGGAAACAGCAGTCGAGAGATTGCCATTCTTACTGCCCGATCCGTGAGTGGCCGTGGCGCAGGCGCCGATCACCGTCACATGCGGTAACGAGGCGAGGTTATGGACAGCAAATCCGTTGCTCTGAAGATATGGAGCGAGCGTTCCATAACGCACACCGGCGCCCACCGTTACCGTCCGGGACTTCTTGTCGACGCTCATAGAGTCGAGATGCTCCAAAGAAACTTGAGCCGACTTACTGTCCGCGATGGGGTTGAACGAGTGGCGTGCCCCAAGCGCTCGAAGCTTGTCCCATTTCTTCACCACCTGTTGCAACTCGTCCACCGTCCTGGGTTTTTCCAGATGATCGGTGCTGTATCGGTAATTCCCGGCCCAGTTTGTGCGGACATCTTTCTGCGCCTCGGCGTCCGTCATCCGGGACAAAAGACTACCGGTCAAAAGAGCACCTGAGCTCTTGAGGAAGCTTCTCTTGTTCATCGCCACTCAGTGTATCCCCAGTTCGCTAAGGTCCTGCTATGGCGAAAGTGTTAATCTAATCCGCGTGCAGCGACTGCTCGACGCTCTCCGGGACGAACGCTCCACGGTTACCCTCGATGTTGCCGCTCTCGAGATGGCCAGCATCGAGTTTCCGGGCCTGGACGTAGAAGCCTCGCTCATGCGTCTGGATAGCTTGGCTCAACAGATTGGTGGATCAACTCACTGCGAACGCTACCGGTCTGGACTTTATCAAAGCCGCGAACGACCTGCTCTTCGAGGTCATGCAGTTTCGTGGCAACGAAAACGAATACTACGACCCGCGCAATAGCTGCTTGAATTCCGTCCTGATGCGCCGGCTCGGAATACCCATCACTTTATCGGTGGTCTATATAGAAGTGGCCCGCCGTCTGGGACGGTCGGTCTATGGAGTTGGCCTGCCGGGGCATTTCATTGTCGCTTACGAGGATCGGGAGTCCCGGTATTGGGTCGATCCTTTCCACAATGGCCGCATTCTGACCTTTGCCGATTGCTCGGCGCTGGCCAAGGAAACTGCTAACGTCGATCTTCGCGCGAATCCGGCAGTGCTGTCGGCGGTCAATACCAGGCAGATCCTGGTTCGAATGTTGAGCAATCTGAAAGCGATCTATCTCCGAGGCGAGGCTTTCGACAAAGCTCGCGAGGTGCTCACGCTACTGATCGAAGCCATGCCGGATTACGCGGATGAGTACCGCCAGCGCGGAATCGTTAACATGCGGCTGGGAAATCACCGGGCTGCGAAGGAAGATCTTGATACTTACCTTCGGCTGGAGCCGAATGCGCCCGAACGGGAACAGGTGAAGAAGCAGCTAGTCCTGATCGAGCGTTGGAAGGCCGGAATGAACTGAGCTGAGCTGTCAGCTTGCGCGGCTCAGTTCGGCAACTTTGGCGGCAATCAGCCGCAAATCCTTCACGAAGAGCTCGTACTCGATCTCGGAACGGTCTTGAGCCCGTAGAATGGCAGACGGGTGAATGGTGGCGACGATTTCTTTTGCCCATCGGTGGGGAAAGAACTTGCCCCGGTCAGTCGTGACGCGAAAATCACGTCCCATGAGCGACTGAGCAGCGGTAGCTCCCAGGCAGACCAGCAGTTCCGGCTCGATCGACGCGAGTTCCGCTTCCAGCCAGGGACGGCATGCGGAGATCTCGATACCGGTGGGTTTGGCGTGGATTCGGCGCTTGCCGCGTTCGATGAACTTGAAGTGTTTGACGGCGTTCGTCACGTAGATCTTCTCGCGATCAAGCCCGCTTTCGTGCATGGCCTTACTGAGCAGGCGTCCCGCGGGACCTATGAAGGGATGTCCTTTCACGTCTTCCTCATCCCCGGGCTGCTCACCCACCATCACGACCTTGGCGTCGCTCGGACCTTCGCCGAAAACGACCTGAGTCGCGTGCTGGTACAGGTCACAGCCGCGGCAACCAGGGGCGGCTTCTCGTAATTGATCCAGGGCCCGAGTGGGCGGAATGAACGGTGCCGCCGAAGCTGACTGACTCTTTGCCATCTCAGTAACTCTCCCTTCCGCTTTAGCCAGAAGACTGGGAATGATCTGCGCCTCGGGCAGGGTCGCCCAGTGTCGAACCGGCATCTCTGCCTTCATTGCCTTAACTTTGACGCGAGCCGGGTTGAAAACTGAGGCATAGTAATCACGCCACAAGTCCTCCAGGCTGTCTTCGCCGGGCGCTTCGGACCTGGGAACTCCCGGGCCGAAGGTCAGCTGCTCCAGATCCCAATGGGCACTGCGGTCCGGCGTCAGAATGGACCATCGCATGGCGCCGAAGCGATCGGCAAACCACGGCGCGAGTTCTTCGACAATATGATGGTCCGGTTTATGCCAGGCGACGAACTGTTCCGGATCCGAGCCCTGAACACGCCGGAAGCGCACAAACGCCTTCATCTTGTGCATGTCCCGCGCAACGGCCTTAGTCATCAGGTTCAACTCACGAACGTCGTCATCGACGTCGATCTTGAGAAGGTTTCGTTCGCCGTGAGTGATGCGGTAGAGAACACGGTAGAGAAGGTTCCAACGCCGTTCGTCGCGGTGGAGTGCGGCTACTTTCGCCAGGACGAGAAAATCTTTGGGGACTGTGGAGGTTGGTTGCGTGAAGGAAACATCCGCCGGCTGATCAAAGAGACCGGGCGACCAGGTTACCTCGTCGGGCGGTACATCTTGAGTCAGCAACGTTCGGGCCGCCGAACGCCAGCTTGCAAAGTCATGGACGGAGACGGACCTCATAGCTCCCCTGATCGGGCCGTATCAGCCGCCTCAAAAAGTCCCAGTTGCTCTGTCCGCGGCAGGAGCCTGTTCGGAAGCTTGGGACTGTCGATGGTGTGAACGGCCGGATTGTGGTCCGAGGTCACGATGAAATACTGCGATTTCTTCACCGAGATCTTCAGCTTTCGCCAGATCAGCCAAGGTAAGTGCTCGATAGCGTCTGATCTTCAGAATCCGCTGCACGTTCCGGACGCCGAACCCGGGCACCCTGAGGAGCGCTGCTTTCCCGGCTTTGTTTACGTCCACGGGAAAAAAATCGCGATTGCGAAGCGCCCAGGTCAGTTTCGGATCTTTGTCGAGCGCCAAATTTCGTTCTTCAGGCGTGGTTAATTCATTGGCGGTAAACCCGTAAAACCGCATTAGCCAATCGGCTTGATACAGCCTGTGTTCCCGAACCAGCGGGATCTTCTTCAAGGGCAGGGAAGGGTCGGCATGCGGGATAGGGCTGAAGGCCGAATAGTACGCCCGGCGAAGATTGTATTGCTTGTACAACCCGGCTGATTTCTCGAGCAGCACAGCATCGGGCGCGTCTGTTGCACCGACAATGAACTGAGTGCTTTGGCCGGCGGGCGCAAACTTCGGCTTCCTGCCGTCGCGCGTTGTCTTGTCCTTCGCGTCGAGAATGCGGTGGGCAATCTGCCGCATGGACGTCTCGATTTCACGGTGAGTTTTTGCCGGAGCCAATTGCGCCAAATCGCTGTCGCGAGCCAATTCGACGTTCGCACTCAGACGGTCGGCCCAGCTGCCCGCTTCGCCCATCAACTCTTCGGAGGCGCCCGGCACTGCCTTCAAATGAATATAGCCGCCAAAACCGTGATCAATCCGCAGCAGTTTGGCCGTCCGGACCAACTGCTCCATCGTGTAGTCGGGACTTTGGATAATCCCCGAGCTCAGGAATAATCCTTCGATGTAGTTGCGCTTATAGAACTCGATCGTTAGGAAAGCGACCTCTTCGGGTGTGAACCGCGCGCGCCTGGTATCGCTCGAGATCCGGTTTACGCAATAACTGCAGTCGTAAACACAGTAATTCGTCAGGAGCAGTTTCAGCAGAGAAACACAGCGGCCATCGGGCGTGTAACTGTGGCAAATACCCATCCCGTCGGTGTTGCCGATACCGCCCTCGACTCGTGCCCGTTTCGAGCCGCTACTCGCGCAGGAGGCGTCGTACTTGGCCGCATCGGCCAGTACCCGCAGCTTTTCTCTAATCTCCACCTGAAGATTAGATGTCCGCTTTAAGCGGGCGGTTCTAAGGGATTTAGACCAACCTAGCCGCGCACGATCTCGCGGCCCGGGCTATCCGTTTGCCCCGCCTCCTCGAAGTCGGTGTTGTCTTCCGACAGCTCGTTCTCCATCTGAAAGTCGCGCGAAGTTTTCAGCAGAATCGAATGGAACCTCGAACGGCTTAGAGACGATCTTAACGTTTGACGAAAGGCTCGGAATCAGGTTTTCGCTCACCGCAAGGTGAATCAACTCGAGGGTATTCCGAATACGGCAGTAGGTCACGGCCGACAAGTCCGTCTTACCCACCGTGGGCGCTAGTCTCGTCAGAACTTCGCGGTCGCTGTCGAAGTGGATAGGCGTGCGGATCGCGGCAGGCGTTGAAGCAGTCAGCGAGTTGATAATCGTCGGTTTCCAGTCGATCCCGTTGAGCATTCGCCCGTGAACGACGTCTGCCAACCCAATGCCGACGGCGCTACCGTAGCTAAGGTTGGTGATCCCCCGCGCATAGATTCGATGCACGCTTGGGAGATCCGGAAATGGATTGTAGTGCCCCTGGACGCTGCGATTAATGACCTTCGTATCCATGCCCGCACCGCTGATGTTCTTGCCAATCTCATCCACGATCAGGATGTCGATCTCGGGCGCGGGAAGCTTGGCCATCCACGATTTGACTTCGCGGAGGATCGACTCCTCCTTCGCTATCACCGCATCACGACCCTTTGAGAAGTCGATGGCAATTAAGCCGGCCGTTTCGTGGTGGGCGCCCTCCTCGATCGCCAGGCCACCCAGCACCTTCCCGGTCTCGACAACTTTCGTTCCGACGCTGCGAATCACCTGCTCGAGACCCAATTTGTACGCAAATGTGTGATATTGGCGAGCTCCGGCGAACTTGCCGAGTCCAATCGCCATCATCTTGAACAATCCGCTTTCGAGTGCGCCGGAGAAATCCGTGTGCCACTTTACCCGGCCAACAAGGAAAATGCCATCTGCTTCGTAAGCATTCTTGTCGCAAAACGCCTCGATCCCTTCCGGTGTTTTGCCGAGAGAAACGACGTCGAGCGAACTGACCACCGGGACGCCTATCGTCGCCTCGTGAATCCCGTAGTGCGCGAGAACGTCGGCCTGTCCCTCTGCCGATGCTGCGCCGTGGCTGCCCATAGCCGGGAAGAGGAACGGTTGAGCTCCCTTTTCCTTCCAGAACTCAACCACCGACTTCACGATGGTGGCGATATTTGAGATACCGCGGCTGCCTACCCCGATCGCGATACGTGCACCTTTCGGGACACGCGAGGAGATACCGGAATCGGCTAGCTCTCGACGTATGTGGTCGGGAATGTTTTGGATGGCGCGGTTCGGGAAGTGCTGCTCTGCAAGGACGAATCGGGGGAGATTCATCTTTTCAGCTTACTCCCCGAAAAGTTCCGACTTCGGACGAAGAAGCTGGGTTACTCGCTCCAGCTTTGTTCGAGCATTGTGGTGTACTCACCCGAGGCGTAGAGATCGAACACAAATTCGTGCGACTCGGCGCGCTCAAATCCGGTGTCGCGCATCCGCATCTCAAACCACTGATCGAGATGGCGGTGATAGCGCCGCAGGAAATCCGCTGAGAAGTTCTCGGCGCCCGGAAACTCTCGGAATATCGCGTGGAGCCCGATCGAGCGGCGGAACAAAGCACAAAAATCGGCAACGCCCCAGGCTTCGAGTTTAGCCTTCACATGTTGGGGAACATACTGGATAAGGAAAGCTCCGAACGTTTCCGGACGAATCCGGCGCCCCACGAATTGACCCGAAAGGTGAGCGCTCTCGGCAGACTGTTCCATCCATCGGCTCAGATCCTTGCCGATATAGAAAAGCATGCGGAGTTCGGCATACCGACCACGCAACAGTTGCTCGTCGAGATCCTGCGAAGCACCTTCCGGGCGCGGTAGGAAGCCCTGCAAGGCAAGGCTCGCGCGGGAACTAGCCATGAGAACCGACGTATCGTCCGGTCCGGAGAAAGGATGAAGAATCAGCGGCGGTAGCCGAAATGCTTCAATACCAGAGAAATGAGGTTGGGGTTCCACGGTTGCCTTCACTTGTTGCCGCCTAGCTGTTTACGTGTGGTGAACTTCAATTTGTGCTTCACTCTAGCTACCTATCGGCGGAAGGTTCGCTCAGCTTAACACGAAGGAGCACCCCAAACTGTTCATTTCGTACCAGTTTTTACGCTCGGAGTCACCATTACGGGAGAGGGCGATTTTGCTGAGTCCGGGCCGGGTATTTCTCTGGGTCGATTCAATTCGAGTTGTACGATTGCGTCGAGATTATTCCACGGCACTGCGCCGCTCACCATCCGGCCGTTGATGAAGAAAGTGGGCGTTTGCTGTATTCCCAGCCCGGTACCCGCCTTTAGACTTGCCTGCACTTCGCTCGGCGGTCGCGTGAGAATCGATACAGGACGACACCTTGGCGGGATCGAGATTCTGGGTTTTCGCGAATTCCGAACTTTTCTCCCGCAGATTGGCCTCGCTGATCTCGCCCTGATGCTCGAAGATCCAGTCATGGAAAGCCCAGAAGGCCTGCGGATTCCCATCTCCCACGCAATGAGAAGCCTCCGCACCGGCTATTGCCCACTTGTGGATGGCGGCGATAGGGAAGTCCTGGAAGATCACGCGCACATCCTTTCCATACTTCTTCGGAAGATCTTCCCGAATTGTTTTCGCGAACGATCGGCAATAGGGGCACTGAAAATCGCTAAAAACCACCATGGTCATCTTGGCGTCGGCAGGCCCAAAGGATGGGCCGCTCGTGGGCAAGTGCAGTAACGTGTCGAGCCATGGCGACTCGTTCAGGTTCCACAGGGACCCGTTCATGAATTGCTGACCGTCAGCGCTCGCGAAATAGACCTTGTCTGTGGCCTGCTGGCCAAGGGTCAGGTGAACGACAACCCGGGACAGACCTTTGAACTCGCTGGGGGTAGGATCCTCTATCACCATTTTGACGACCGGCGTATAGCCTTCCGTGTAGCGGATGAACGACTCCAGTCGGGTTTTGTCGATGCTAAGCCGGGGCCGGATCGGCTGCTATCGCCGGTTGAGCTACCGAAGCGACTGCGAGGATGGCGGCGAGCACGGATTGGCGCAGCATTCATCAACAATTTTAGGGTACCGAAGCTACTGTGGCTCTCGCCACGTTTTGCAGCCGAGCAAGGCGCCAGGAAAATAGACCTGCCTCCGCCGAGCACGGCATCTCTATTCAGTGATGTTCTGCGACGCCGTATTTGGCCTTTCTGACGCGATGGATCTATTACGTCCTAGGTTCCTAACGAGTCGGGATCATCCTCTTGTCGTGGACTCGCCGGCTAGCCCTGGAGATTTCTCGTAATGCCGAGACCATCATTGCCCAACCTACAATAGGAATTGCCGCTGACGCGCCGCTACTTCCTGTTCGCCACGCTCGCGATCGCTATTGCGTCGCTTTATCTCTATCAATTGGATGGCTTTGGCGTCTACGGTCCGGACGAACCTCGATACGCTGCCATTGGCCGCGCCATGGCGCAAACCGGCGATTTTGTCACCCCGAAACTCTGGGGCACGCCTTGGTTCGAGAAGCCTCCTCTCCTGTACTGGATGACAGCTTTCGGTACGGCGCTTGGCCTCGGCCCGGATCTCGTGCGGCCGCCTGCCGGTTGCCGTGCTGAGCCTGGCGTCTCTTGCCGTCTGGTTCGAACTGTTGCGGCGGGAATTCAACTGGCGCGTTGCCGGACTTCTCGATATGCTTTGCTTGCAACGTCCGCCTGGTGGCTTGCGTTCAGCGGATTGTGTGTCACGGATCTGCCGTTAGCTGTCTTCTTTTCATTTGCAGTGCTGCTCGCCTTGCCGCTCCTCAGGGCGGAACCCGACACGCGGCATCTGCTGTTACGCTTTGCTGCCATAGGCGCCTGCTTCGGCCTCGCGGTCCTGGCCAAAGGCTTGGTTCCTATGGCGCTGGCTGTGCCGTTTGCCTGGTTTCTCCGGCGCTATTGGCGCGGGTGGTTGATCTGCTTTCGCGAGTGGGCAGTTGTTGCATTGCCCTGGTATCTGGCGGTTTATCTCCAAAACGGCTTCCCGTTCATCCAGGACTTCTTCATCAAACACCATCTGGAACGGGTGTACTCGGCCTCGCTGCTGCACGTTCAGCCGCCCTATTACTACCTGGTCGTTTTTCTCGCCGCCGTTTTTCCCTGGACTGCCTTGAGCGGCTTGTTGCTGCGTCCGGGGTCAGACTTGGGACGCACGCAGGCGATTCCTGATGTCAGTCGTCGTCTGGGGACTTGTCTTCTTCAGCATTCCGCTGAATAAGCTGCCTGGGCTATCTGCTTCCGTTGCTGCCGAGCTTTTTCGCACTCCTCGGGAGCGTCTTCGAGCATCGGCGGCTTAGCGACATTTCGCGAGGCTGGCTGGTCGGCTTCGGCGTTACTCGATTGCGTGCATACCGCTTCTTGTTTCGATCCTTCCCGCTTTACTCGGCGCAGGCAAACTGACGGGCACTAGTCTCGGTCCTCTAACGCGGACCGAGGCGTTTTATTTGGCAGTTCCGCTTGCTCATCGCGCTGCTAACCCGCCGCTCGTGGGCAGGCTTGCTGCTCATCCTGTGCGTTATACCGGAAGGGCTGTACCTGAAAGCTGCGACGTTTCCCTGCTATCGATGCGAACGTTTCAGCTCGCTCGCTTTGGCGGAAGATTACGCCCATTGCGGACGAAATCTGCGACGGAGGAACAAATCGGGACTGGATCTTCGGCCTCAGTTATTACCGCGGCGCAAGCTTTCCTCCCTGTCAAGAGGGAAACTTCCCGTATGCACTTCGTACGCGGCGCCGTGGTGTTCCGGATCTTGACAGCCGCAATGAAAAGGGCCGGCTCCGCAGCCTTGCACCGGAACGAAGTGCATCGATTCCGACTTGTCTCGGACCTCTGGCCGCAGCACTCGCCGCCGTGCGAGCCCGCCCGCGATGAGAAGCCCTCCGGCTAACAACAGGAATGAGCCCGGCTCCGGAACTGCCGACGCATTGTAGATCAGGAATTCCTGCTGGCGTGTGCCACTGAACGGACGAGAGGATCTGAAAGCCAGCCAGGTTGATGGAGCCGTAGTTGGCTCCGCGCGAGATTGATGAAGTTTTGGGCCGCCGAGTTCGCCCGGTAAGCAGGATCCGTGATGTGCCAGGCGGCATGCTGAATGTCAATACGGTCCGCGTTTGGCTGCAGCAGCAAGCTGTATAGATAAGCTTCTTCTTTATACGCCGTTAGACTTCCTGGATTGTAGCTGTGCGAAATATCCGTGCTCAGGTTGATTGACGTAAACGTTCCAGGTTGCTCCAACACTTGGTCGTGTGGAGGAAATCGACACAAAGGGCGGCGTAATCCACGCCGTTCATCGTGACGGTGTACGGGCCGACGTAGTAGTGGCCGTCGCTTAACAGCGGTGTGCCAGCATTCTTTGAGTGTGATCTGAGTTGTGACTGGTGTGGCTGCCGACAGGATCGCTGCCGGCCAGCAGAAACAGGGAAAGATTCTTCATTTCTGACTTGTTCTCCTCGCGGTTCTTCGAAAAGAACCGCTGGACTACTGATCGGCTGTTTGCGGTCTTGAGGAAGCCTAAGAGCGATTCCGGCATCAAGTACTCGCAACCGTAAGTGCTCTGCCGCTACCCAAGGCGCGGACGGAGTAAGGTGCACAATTGTTGAGGAATCTTGCGTCCATACAGGATATGAGCGAAACGAAACGATTAGGAAACAGCGACTTGAACATCACCGCACTCGGCGTGGGTGCGTGGGCCATGGGCGGTGGAGGCTGGAAATTCGGCTGGGGCAGCCAGGACGACAAGGATTCGAGTGCGCGCCATCCGCGCCGCGATCGATGCCGGGATGAACTGGATCGATACAGCGGCCGTGTACGGGCTCGGCCACTCGGAGGAGATCGTCGGAAAGACGCTAAAGGCCTCTCGAAGAAGCCATACATCTTCACGAAATGCGAGCGCCGGTGGAACGACGGATGGCTCCATCTTTCCGTCCCTGAAAGCGGATTCGATCCGCAAAGAGTGCGAAGACAGTCTGCGGCGTCTGGGAGTCGAACAGATCGATCTCTACCAGATTCACTGGCCTGATCCCGAGGCGGAAATCGAAGAGGGCTGGACGGAAATGGCGCGCCTGAAAGAGGAAGGAAAGGTCCGCTGGATCGGCGTCTCGAATTTCAACGTTGAGCAGATGAAGCGCGCTCAAGCGATTGCGCCCATCACATCCCTGCAGCCGCCCTATTCGCTGCTGGTCAGAAAAGCCGAGCCCGAGATTCTGCCGTTCGCCAAAGCGAATAACATCGGAGTGATCGTGTACTCGCCCATGCGAGCCGGACTTTTGACCGGCAAGATGACGAAGGAACGCGCTGAGAGCTTACCCCAGGATGACTGGCGGAGCCGCGACAAAGACTTCCAGGAGCCGCAACTCAGCCGTAATCTGCAGCTCGTGGAGATTCTGAAGCAGATCGCTGATCGCCATGGCAGAACGCCCGGCGAGGTCGCGCTCGCATGGACGCTTACGAAACCCCGCAGTGACGGCAGCTATCGTGGGATTGCGCCGCGACGACCAGGTAAACGGCGTCATCGGTGCACTCACTTATCGACTGTCGGATGAAGATCTCGGCTCAGATCGAGGGTTTCTTTAGCGAGTCGGCCTCTACGACCAGCGCGACTTCGGCGTGAAGCCTGATTCACGCGAAGAATATGCGCGGGATCCGCCTCGGTCAAATCTCGCAAGAGGACATCCGGCGAGACTAACGCCAGTTCCTCAGCCGAAATGATCCCGGTGGCGACGGCGACGGATTGAAATCCGTTCGCCTTCGCCGCAGCCACGTCGTTTTGATGGTCGCCAACAAGCGAGATGCGGCGGAATGTGCCAGCGACCTCGCTCAGGGCGGCACGTTCGGCCGCTTTACGCGCTAGTTCTGACCGTGTCTGTCCATCTTCGGAGAAAGCGCTGACCGAGAAATAGGACCATAGACCCGCGAGCTCGAGTTTTTTCCGGCCGATCTCGCGAAGATTTCCGCTGACAACGCCCAGGGCGGCGCCTCTCGACTTCAGTTCTTCCAGAAACTCCTGGCAGCCCGGGGCAGACGCGATCACGCAAGTCCAGCGAGGCAGTTTTGTCCATAGCTTGTATGGCATGCCGTCATGATGTCACCGATGACATCGACTGATCTCCGCGTCACCCCAGCCTGTTCGGCGCAGCATGAGGGTAATCAAATCGCGGTCGAGTGTGCCTGCAGTGGCGATCCCTTCCATGTTGGTCTCGACGCCCGTCACTTGCCGAATCCCGGCGATCAGCGCTTCGCGGTGATGCGGTCCCGCCCGGCAGATGAGAGTTCCGTCGATATCGAAGAGCGACTAGCGCAGCAGTTGTTTCTAGGCACCGGGCAACAGTTTCGGAAGCAGGGCCGTTAACAGTTTCATGAATGTTCCCGAAGTACGCTGTCCGATTTCGAGGACCTCTTCATGATTGAGCTTTTCGTCGCTTAAACCGGCTGCCGCGTTTGTCACACAGGAGATGCCGAGAACCTTCATACCCATGTGATTGGCTGCGATCGTCTCGGCCACGGTAGACATACCGACCAGATCAGCTCCGATCGCCTTGAGATAACGGATTTCCGCGGGTGTTTCGTAGCTAGGGCCTAGCAGGCCCGCATAAACGCCCTCGTGTAACGTGATCCCTAATTGTTCCGCCGTTCGTCTGGCGGTG
The DNA here is from genome assembly GCA_963744795.1 of uncultured Acidobacteriaceae bacterium. Classification (GTDB taxonomy): domain Bacteria; phylum Acidobacteriota; class Terriglobia; order Bryobacterales; family Bryobacteraceae; genus Bog-105. The sequence continues at coordinate 459,755 of CAVUVF010000008.1, read as the reverse complement.
AGCCGCAGCTTTGGACAATAAGCCTCGGTCATATCGGGAAAACGCGGACCGAGTTCCCCGTCGTTCTGCCCGACCAGCGGATTTGTGCCCTGCAGATTGATATGATCCGAGATCAGAACCAGCGAGCCCTTGGGATAAGCCGGATTGATTCCGCCTGCCGCATTTGTCAGAACCACCCGCTCGACGCCAAGCTCTCGGAAAAGCCTGATTCCGGTCGTCGCTTCCTTTGCCGAATATCCTTCGTACAGGTGAAAGCGGCCGGACATGATGATCACGTCCCCGACGATCCTGCCATTGACGCCCAGAACTCCGGCCACGAGTTCACCGGCGTGGCCAACGGCTGTAGCTCTTGGGAAGTCGGGAATCTCCTCGTACGGAATTCTAACGCTGTTTGCGATCGTGTCTGCGAAGGCTCCGAGCCCGCTCCCGAGCACGACACCCACCTTAGGGCGAACAGATGTCTGAATTTCAATGAAACGTGCGGCGTCTTTCATGGTACTTGTCGTTTTCCTAGTGGAAGTGGCAGACACGCAAGGAGATCTCTACAGAAGTATCCCAGCGATGCAGGCGGACATGAAGTTCGCCAGTGTACCGACCAACATTGCTTTGAACCCCAGCTTCGCCAGATCGGATTTGCGGGACGGAGCCAGACCGCCAATGCCGCCGATCTGTATCGCGATCGAACTCAAATTGGCAAATCCGCAAAGCGCAAATGTCGCTATGACAAAAGACCTCGGGTCGAGCGCAGCTTTCACTTTCCCCAGATCGACAAAGGCAACAAACTCGTTCAGTACCATGCGCGTTCCGAGCAGGTTGCCGACCGTCGCGCAGTCTTTCCATTCAACACCCAATAACCACGCAATCGGCGCGAAAACCAGGGCCAATACCTGCTGGAGAGAGGCCGGAAACCAGCCGACGTGCGCGTGAACCCAGCCGAATCCACCATTCACCATTGCTATCAACGCGAGGAAGGCGATAAGCATTCCGGCGATATTGAGCGCGAGATGAAGACCATCGCCCGCTCCCCGCGCCGCCGCATCCACGATGTTCACTCCGGGCTGTTCTACTTCCACCCTGATCGTTCCAGCCGTAAGCGGTTCGCCGGTTTCGGGCACGAAGAGCTTCGCGAGCATGATGGTGGCCGGAGCCGTCATGATGACGGCGGTTAGCAGATGCGAGATTGAAACGCCTGCAATGGCCACGTATGCCGCCATGACAGCCCCAGAGACATGAGCCATTCCGCTCACCATGATCGTGAACAGCTCAGACTCCGTGAGGGTTTCGAGAAAGGGCCGGATTGTGACCGGCGCCTCGGTTTGACCCATGACGATACTGGCAGCAACGCAGGTCGATTCTGCGCCGCTCGTGCCCATGAAGCGCTGCATGACGACTGCCATGCCTTTGACAAACAACTGCATGACGCCGAGGTAGTACAGCACCGCGAAAAAAGAGCAGATGAAGATGACGATCGGAAGAACCTGAAAGGCGAAAATGACGCCGAACTGCTGCGTCTTGGCGCCCAATTGATCGCCAAACACGAAAGTAGAGCCGGCGGCTGTGTAGTTCAGCATGGCGTTGACGAACAGGCTCACGCCATAGAACAGCTCACCGAATCTCGTCTTCAGAACGAGGAACGCGAATGCAAACTGCAGAACGACGCCCCATATCAGGACTCGTTTCTGGATTGCCGACCGGTGACTCGAGAACAGGAACGCGCAGGCGAGAATAGCCAGGAGCCCTAATATCCCGTGTAGTCTCGCCATTCAGTACGTAAGAGTGCGAGACTAGCTGACGACTTCGAGGATCAGATCCCTCTCGTCAACAGGCTGTTGGGAGATCTTGAAGGCGTCTTCCACAAGCTCGGCAGCATCTTCCAACCGCTCGTCGCTCGTGTGATAGATCCGGCAAAGAATGCTGCCCGGATCGATCTTCTGGCCGACTTTGACCTCGAGGATGACCCCGACCGCAGGATCGATTGAGTCTTCCTTCGTGTCTCGCCCCGCTCCAATCATGGCTGAGGCCTGGCCGATCAGCGCGGCATCGATACCGCTGATGTATCCGCCACGGCTGGTCGTGATTTCCTGCGCACCAGTGGCGTTCGGCAGTAGTTCGAAGCGATCGAGCACCTGGGGATTTCCGCCTTGCGCTGCGATGACGTCCTTCAATTTGCGATAACCGGATCCATCGAGCAGCTTTCCTTGGGCAATCTCGCGAGCTTCGTCCAGGGTCTTCGTGATCTTTCCGAGGAAGATCATGCGCGCGGCGAGTTCGAGCGAGAGCCGGGTAAGATCCGCAGGCCCGGCGTTCTGCAAAGTCTGCGAAACTTCCATCACTTCGAGCGCGTTCCCGATCGCGTATCCAAGCGGCTGGTTCATGTCGGTGATCAGCGCCTGAACTCGCTTATCCAATCGCCTGCCGATGCCAACCATCATCTGAGCCAGACGGCGCGCCTCGACCTGCTTCTTCATGAACGCGCCTGCGCCGACTTTGACGTCCAGAACCAGCGCATCTAAGCCGACGGCCAGTTTCTTGGACATGATGGACGAAGCAATCAGCGGGATTGATTCCACCGTGGCAGTCGCGTCACGCAGCGAGTAGAGCTTCCCATCGGCTGGTGCGATCTCGGAGGTCTGGCCGATAAACGCAAGCTTGTGTTCCGCCAGCAGACCGCGGAATTCGTCGATAGTAAGATCGGTCCGGAAACCGGGAATAGATTCCAGCTTGTCCAGCGTGCCGCCCGTGTGGCCAAGCGCGCGGCCCGAAATCATAGGCACGACAACGCCAGCGGCCGCTGCGATCGGTGAAGCAATCAGGCTTGTTTTGTCGCCTACGCCACCGGTCGAGTGCTTGTCAACTTTGACACCTGGAATGGATGAGAGGTCGACAGTTGAACCTGAGTTCACCATCGAATCAGTTACAGCGCTCACCTCGCGGTCGGACATGCCGGAGAAGAACACGGCCATCAGAAATGCCGAGATTTGGTATTCGGGAATGTCGCCGCGAGTGTAACCATCTACGAGGAACTGGAGTTCCTCCGGAGATAGTTCCTCTCCGTCTCGCTTGCGGTGAATCAGGTCAACTGTACGCATTTTCGACTAAATAAGCGTAGCATCCTGATTCTAAAGGTCCCGTTGCTCTAGCATTTACGGGGATTCGAGAGTGAAACATAGGCTCCGGCGCGAATCTGCGTTCGAGGGCCAATCTGGAGCGTCAGATGGGCGTGATTTGCTACGGAAGCTACAAGTTACCTGAAATGTACGCCGGCAAGCTCGAAGCGGGAAGCCTCATCCCAACATAGAATGTGCCGAATAGCGCGTACACGGCACTTACTTCATCGAAACGCATCTCGTAGATCAGCTTCTTGAATACGAGCGGGTCGTCAGCAAACAAGTCGACGCCCCATTCCCAATCATCGAATCCGATCGACCCTGTAATGATCTGCCGTACTGAATCCGCATATCGTCGTCCGATCATGCCGTGCTCGTGCATCATGCGCTGCCGTTCGGCCATGGGTACCTGATACCAGTTCTTCTCTTCAGCGCGTTTGCGATCCATCGGATAAAAACAGATGTATTTGCCCGAAGGAATTTCAGGGTAGAGACGCGTAGCCATGGCCGCACCTTGGCGCTCCGTGACTTCTGCCACACCCGCATTCCACTCCGGGGAGTGCGGCTCGAAACCCTTTTCGGACAGCTGGCCGTAAGTCTTCGCGGAAGATTCGTACAACCCGAGTTCGACCACCGAAAGATAGGAATGCGTCGGCTCGAGATACTCGGCGAGCTCCAGTTGATTCAGCGAGTACTCAACCTGATGCAATTGCTCGAGCGTGTCGCGGAAATGGAGAAACAGCAGGTCGCCTTTGTGACCGATCAGCGAAAAGATCCCGGATTGATTCGGGTGACCCGGTCTCGCGACGCACTTCAAGCGGCGACAGCGCTGAAACAGCCTCGCCGAGAATTTTCGTTTGGTGGTCTTGCGGTAGGGCGCGCCACTCCTTACGACGAACCCGGAACATCTGGTGAAGAACCCAGGAACCCTCGATTGTGAGTGGAACGGCCGGCAGTTCAGCCATGAACTAACTCATCCTTTGCCATCGGAAGACCCGGCATCGCATGAGGGAAACGGCCCTCGAAAATGTCGCCGAAGAGCCGCAAGGTTTCTTCGTGAACATGCCCGTTGTCGGCAAGCAGATGCTTCCCGTGGAGGTCAAGCGGTTCACCCCTCATGCCCGAGACACGGCCGCCGGCCTCTTCCACAAGCAGTGTGCCCGCCGCCATGTCCCACGGATTCAAGCCAAATTCCCAGAAAGCTTCCAATCGCCCGCACGCCGTGTACGCAAGATCGATCGCTGCAGATCCACCTCGTCGCACGCCGTGAGTAAGCATCGCGAGCTGGTAATAGAAGTGGATGTTGACGTTCTGGCTGCGCTTCCGGCTCGGAAAGCCGGTGGACACGAGCGCATCGTTCAAGGTTTGTGCGGGGCTCACCTTGATAGGAGCACCATTCAGGCGCGCGCCAGCGCCTCTTTCGGCCGCGAAGAGTTCCCGGTTCAAAGGGTCGTACACCACGCCCGCGATCACTTCGCCCCGTCGGGCAAGCGCCAGCGTCACATTCCAAAGTGGATAGCCATGAGCAAAGTTGGTTGTGCCGTCCAGCGGGTCAACGTACCAGCGCAATTCGGCGTCCATCTCTGCCCGGCCGCCTTCTTCGGCAACAATGCCGTGGTCCGGGTAGCGCTCACGCAGTCGCTTGACTACCAACTGTTCGCTCGCCCGGTCGGCGGCGGTCACCAGGTCGTAATCGCCCTTCAGCTCGAAGCTGACACCGCGATGAGCCATCAGGATCTGCCCGGCTTCTGTGGCGATCTGGATGGCGGTGTCAAGAAAACTGTCCATGAATTCACTTCACCACACCGCGAAATGGCCCTTAACGGCAGAATGGTCTCGCATTTGGTCCGTGTACGCGTGAGGAGCGGGCGGGCCGATCTTATTCCGTTGCCCAACCAAACCGTTGACCCACGTGAAAAGAATGTTGCCTATTTGTATCAACCGAAGCTTCGCAATCCCTTTAGTAACGGAACTGTGTCCAGGAATCTGTCGGCATGATTCGACGATCTTCTAAAATGAAAGAATTCGACGCAAACAGCGATATCTTTTCCTTAAAGCTCTGTTATAAAATCGCTCACTCAAATCAAACGAACCTGATCGGCTGCAGCCATAAATGCTAGTGATCAGCGGACAAGCAAGTTAACTCTGGGGGGAGTTTCACTTTATGCAGAATCACATGGCTCGTTTGCACGCGTGCTTGAAGATCTTTATCTTGACCGCCTTGCCGCTCTTCTTCGCGGTTTTTGCCCAGGCGCAGACGGCCAGCATTGCCGGTACGGTCACGGACGCCACCGGGGGCGCAGTACCAGGCGCATCGGTCACCGCTAAGAATCTGGGCACCGCGACGATTCGAACCGGTACGAGTGACGCCGCCGGTGCGTATTCCATCGCCAATGTGCCGGTCGGCCGCTACGACATCACTGTCGAAAAGGATGGCTTCACGCCTCTTCGGTTTCAAAGTGTGGAGTTGACCGTGGCGCAGAATCTGACGCTGAACGGCGCTCTGAGCCTTGGCGCCATATCACAGGCCATCGAGGTTTCCGGCAGCACTGTCCCGACTATTGACATGGCCGACGCGCAAATCAGCAACATCGTCGATCAGAGGCGAATTCAGGAGTTGCCGCTGATAACGCGTGATCCCTATCAGCTTGTGCTGCTGTCGCCCGGGTCCCAGCAAACCCTCAGTTCACTCGGCGGTTTTTCGGTGAACGGCCAGCGCGAGCGCAATAATAACTTCCTTCTCGACGGTGTTGATAATAACGACGCCTCGGTACCCGGCATTCCGGGCGGAGCGAGCAGCATTAACCCCGACTCGACTCAGGAATTTCGCGTCATCACCAACAGCTTCCTACCCGAATTCGGCCGCAACGCCGGCGCCATCGTGGATATTGTGACCAAGAGCGGTACGAACGAATTTCACGGCACGGCTTACGAGTTCAACCGCGTAAATGCGATGGCCGCCCGCGATTACTTCAATCCCTCTCCCGATCCGCAGAATCCGTTTACCCGGAACCAATTCGGCGCCAGCTTCGGCGGGCCGATTGTAAAGAACAAGACTTTCTTTTTCGTTAATTCGGAGTGGGACCGCTTCCGCACCACGCTCACGAATTCTGCCGTCGTTCCCACGGCCGCTTTCAAATCTGGCAATTTCACGTACAACGGTCAGCAGATTAACCTCGCGAATCCTTCGTCGCCGAACAACGCACTTGGTCTCCCGCTCGATCCCAACATGCAGAGAGTGTTTGCCCTGTATCCCAATCCGAACGGCCCTGCTGTTGACAGTATCCGTGGCATTTACTATTTCCCTACCGCCTTGCCGCAGAACTCGAACGCCACTACGTTTCGCGTCGACCATCGGTTCAACGATAAATACAGCATCTTCGCCCGATACATCTATAACGGCAGCACTACGTGCTAACGACTTGAACGAGATTGTGCCAGGTATTGGCGGTGTTGGAACCGCCTCGCAATCGCACAACGGGGCGTTCAATTTCATCGCGGCCATTCGCCCCGACCTGGTCAACGAGTTCCGTTTCGGTCTGAACAAAACCGATGTTCTCTTCTCCTGCAACGGCCAATCGAGACTTGATGCTCTCGGCAAGCTCGATCCATTTGGCGCCGGTACCGACTATAGTTTCAACACCTCCAACAATGTTCAGACGATCTCTAATCTAGGCTGCATTGCTTTAACCGATAGCAATGCGCAGTTTCGCCGGGCGGGTACCTGGCACTATGTCGATCACCTCTCCTGGACTCCTGGCAAGCACAACATAAAGGTTGGCGGCGAATTCCGTTACGTTTACGACAACGGCTACGACGCGTTTGGCTCGCGCCCAACCATCGATTTCACAGCCTACGGAAACTTCAGTATCCCGATTGTCAACTGTGCCGGTTGCAACAACGAAAATCTGCAAACCATGGCCGCCGCGCTGCTGGGCGTGTCGGGCATCCAATCCCAGTCGCAGTTCTACAATGCGAGTGGCCGGCGCACCCCGACCGATTACAAACGCTTCGTACAGCACGAGTACGGCGTGTTCTTCCAGGATTCCTGGAAGATTCGCCCGAACCTGACGCTGCAACTGGGGCTGCGCTATGCCTACGATGGTGTCCCTTTTGAGCGCGACGGCAACGTATCGAATCTCCTGAACCAGAACGCCTGGGACCCGGCACCGATCACCTTCCAGACCACCGGAGGCAATACCGGCCGCAAGATTTTTGCAAGCTACCCTTACGAATGGGAACCGCGGCTTGGTTTGGCTTGGGATCCGTTCGGGAATGGCAAAACGGCTGTCAGGCTGGGCTATGGCATCTTCCACGACCGTACGTTCGGCAACTTGTTCACAAACCTGAAAGGCAATCCACCGTTCCAGGCTGGCTTCCAGAACTATCCCAATCTGGACTTCGCGAATGGTGTTGGGTCGCTGGTTACAGTCGCAGGCATTAGCTCCGCCTTCTACCCAGCCCGCCCCTTCCGCTTCGGTGCCTGATGGAACACTTCTCTCGAGCCCGAGCATTCTTGATCCGCTGCTCACCAACCCATACACGCAGTCGTGGAACGTCGGAGTTCAGCACCAGCTTGGCAACGGCATGGCGATTGAAGTGAACTACGTGGGCTCCGGCACGCATCGTCTTTTCCGGTCGGTTGACGGGAATCCTCCCTTACCGTGGCTTGTCGCCGCTGCTCAGGCCAACGGTTCTCTGTCGCGCAGCGTCTCTGGGGGCATTCTGCGCCAACTTCCGTTGGTAAACTTGCCGCAGGTGACGGGCAAACACGGCTTTCATCGAGCCTGTCATCACCCGCTCGATTGGCAATGCTACTTACAATGCTCTGCAGACCGTGTTTACGAAGCAATTCAGCTATGGCCTTCAATTCCAGGCCGCCTACTCCTGGTCGCACGCAATCGATGATGCGCCCGACCCGATCGTTGCCCCGGGCGGCAATCGTAATATCGCTCGCAATTCGTTCAACCTGAAAGAAGAGCGCGGAACCTCCGATTACGATCTGCGTCACCGCTTGATCGTTAACTTTGTCTACGAGCTTCCTTTCGGTCCCGGCCATAAACTCCTGGGCCGAGGTTTCATCGGCCAGTACACTCGGCGGATGGCAGCTCTCCGGATTGTCTACGTTCCAGAGCGGTCACCCGTTCGATATTTATAGTTCGCGCGACTCTGAATATACGGGACTCACCAATCGTCCCGACCTGGTCAGAGATCCCTCCATCCCGGCCGGATCTCCGCGCAACCAATTCGGACCGCCGATCACTGCCTTCGCCGTACAGCCCTTCGGACGTCCCGGAAACTTGGGCCGGAACGTATTTACCGGACCGCGCTATTACGACACCGATATAAACCTGGTGAAGAACTTCGCCCTCCGCGAGCGTATGAGTCTGCAGTTTCGCGCGGAGGTTTACAACATCTTCAACCGCATCCAGTTCGACAATCCCGGCACGTCCGGCGATACGATTGCCTCGCCGGGCACTTTCGGCCAATCGCTTTCGACTATCACTCAGCCGGATCAAACAACCTCCGCGCGGCAGATACAGTTAGCGCTTAAACTGCGATTCTAGGCCGAGCTGATTTCCCCGCAGAGCGGTCGGAAACTAAGGCTCGTAATATCCGGTCCTCGCGTTTACCTTTAGCTGTGGATCGTGCAGCTCCACGCGGACAGGATGAAACAGCTTAGGTTGCTGGCGAACGTCCCTGGGGTAAAAACCGAGCAGGTACTGCGTCCGCAACTCAAGCAGGATATCGGAGAAGGCGGTGTCCAGTTGCGCGAAGCCCTGGGGATTGAAAATCCTGCCGCCCGTGGAAGCGGCCAGAGTGGCCAAGCGCGTGTTCACCACCCGTATTTCGTCCTGCATCCGCTTTTACCGGAAGTACCACGATGGGGTAAAGGACAGCATCCGCCTGTTGCGCGGCTACAAGCGCGTCGTCATACTTCTTTATGCTGGTCGTGTCGCCGCCATCCGTCACAATGATCATGACGTGGCGGCCTTCACGATCGCCCAGCGAATCGCTTGCCAGGAATATCGCGTCGTAAAGCGACGTTCCGCCCTCGCCGTGAAGCGCTCGTAGGGCCCGCTCAGCACGCCCCTTATTCCGGCTGAAATCCAGCTCCAGGTTGGTGCGCCAATTGAAGCTGAAAAGCTCGAAGGCGTCCGTCGGGTTACCTGCATTCAGGAGACTGGAAAGGAACCGCTGAACCGATTGGACTTCGTACCGCAGGTCGATGACCGTACTTCCGCTTGTATCGATGAGAACTGCGACGGAGAGGGGAAGCGAGGTGTTGCGCTCGAATACGGCAATCTGCTGCGGCGTTCCGCTGTCCGCCACCTGGAACTCGGACTTACTTAGATCGGTGACGAGCTTGCCGTTTCGATCTCGGACGGAAACAAGCAGCCGCACGAGATCGACCTTGACCGAAAATGTCGGGGTCTGATCCCGAGGTTCTTCGCGGGGAGGTTTGGCGGATTTGAACTGACCCGAAGCAACAGAGAGTGACAGGATCGCGAAGCTCGCCGCGAGATATGGCCGAATCTTACGGACCATTTTTCGATGCGCGCAGAAGCAGGGCATGATCCCACTCCCCGTCCACCCAGACGGCTCCGTCGGCGAAGTACTCTTTCTTCCAGATCGGCACTTCCCGCTTCAGGCGGTTGATGGCCTCTAACGCCGCGTCGAAAGCCGGCTTGCGATGCGGTGCGGTTGCGGCAATCACGACGCTCGCTTCTCCCACCTGCAAAGAGCCTAAGCGGTGGATGATGCCGATGCGGCCGATTGCAAACTGCTGGGCAACTTCGCGTCCGATACGCCGCATGCGATCGAGCGCCATTCCCTCATATCCTTCATACTCGAGGTGCGTCGTCTCGCGACCTTTCGTGTTGTTCCGAACGACGCCTTCGAAGATGACAACCGCCCCGTCTTCCCCGCGCTGAATCTCGCGGGCCAGTTTCGACCCATCGATGACGGCGCGGGTCAGGGCAAAAACGTGACCGTCGGCGTCGCTGTCGTGGTCGCTTCCTCCGCTCACAGGAGGAAGAAACGCAACCTCATCGTTGTCGGTCAAAAGCGTCTCCGCGGGCGCAAACTCCTGATTCCTCGCAAATAAAATCGACGGACGCTTGGCTCCGAGGGTTTCGAACCGTTGGGAATAACGATCGAACAGAGAACCAACAGTCGTATTCTGTTCGACTTCCACCGACTCCTCCGGGACGCCGACGATGTCCTTTAGAATCCCGAAGAAGAGCACCGTCACCCGCATGACCAAATGCTAACAAGGGCAATCGAATGGACAGCCATCACCGCCCAGCCAGACTCATTTTGCCGTCACTTGTTGTTCAGGCGCAGTGAGTTCCAGCGTCGGTCAGTAGAGCCGCTGTCAGGCTCAGTGCCGCGGCAAACGACAACCACAGTGTCGGTGCAGCCTTACTCCCTGTCACATGAATTAAATAGGTGGCAATCGCCGGTGTAAAGCCGCCGAAAAGCGCCGTTGCAAGACTATAGGATAGAGCGAAGCCAGTGGTTCGGATCTTCTGCGGCATAGCGTCAATGACAAAAGGAACCATGGCGCCGTTGTAGATCCCGTAAAACGGCGAGTACCAAAGCTCGACAGCCAGCAAAGTCGAAGGAAACTGGGAGCGGCAACCAGCCACGCCATCGTGGGCCATGCCGTCAGAAGGCATACGATCGGCATGCCAATCAGCAACGGGCGGCTTCCGATCCGGTCTGAGAGAGCACCGCCGATTAACAGCCAAACGAAATTAGAAACTCCGATGCAAAGAGTCACGGCGAAGGCGTCCGTCGCTTTTAGCTGAAGCGCAGTTTTGCCGAATGTCGGCGTATAAGCCGTTATCAGATAGAACGTGACGGTGGTTAAAACGGCGAGCATCATGCCCACAACGATGAGTCGCCAGTTCTGCTGAACGACTCGGAAGCTTTCCCATGCCGACCGGGTTCGCTCGCTTCTCTGAAACGCCTCAGTTTCCTCGAGCGAACTGCGCAGCCAAAGGAGAATCGGAACGATGAAACACCCAAGGAGAAAGGGGACGCGCCACCCCCACGCATTCATCTGGTCCGGCGAAAGCTGCTGCGGTCAGGATGATCCCCATTACCGCGGTAAATACCACCGCCGCTTGTTGGCTCGCGGATTGCCACGCCGTGTAGAAGCCCCGCTTACCTTCGCTTGCAATCTCGAGCAAGATAGACCGAGACGCCGCCCAGTTCGACTCCGGCCGACACCCCTTGCAACAGCCGGCCGCCTAAGACGATTAGCGGAGCGAGCACACCGATGCTGGCGTACCTCGGGAGTCACTGCGATCGATAAGGTTCCAAGCGCCATCAGGAGCAGAGTCAACATAAGACCCTCTCCGGCGGCCATGGCGATCGATGTAAGCGCCTAACACCAATGCGCCGAGCGGACGCATGAGATAGCCGGCGCCGAACGTCATCAGCGACAACATCAGAGAAGAGAACTCGGTTATGAAGCGGGAAGAAAGCGTCTGCGATATACGTGGCGTAGTAGCCGTATACGATGAAGTCGTACATCTCGATGAAGTTGCCGCTCGAGACACGAACGATCTTACCGGATCACCAGGCGAAGGGCTGGTGGCTTGCCAGAAACGCTGAGAGCACGTCCGGAGAGGCTAAGGAATGTCCCCCCAACCAACTGCTGACACCAATACTCGTCTGCGCCGAGAGAGGATGATCCTTCGGCAGGAAGACCTCGAAAGACTCTTCACCCAGCACACTGTACTCCAACGCAGGGCCCCCGTCCGCGCTCCCGTGTGACAGCGCGGCCGCAAGCTCGGGGCGAGTTCTGCGTGGAGATCACGACGTGAATATGCGGCAATTGATCGCTTAATATTTGTAGAGCTTTGGGAACCCATGTCGAGTCGTGGCCAATCATAAGCCCAGGGAGAAATAGGGCTTTTCTGGATTGGCTGTTTGGCGCGCCGAGAGTATTGCAGTCTCAGCTTGAGGGAGCATCACGCGAGCGTGATCCAGAAAGATCCGGCCGGCAGCGATAAGCTCGAGCCCGCGAGGACCTCGGACGAAAAGCGATGTGCCAACCTCGGTCTCAAGATCGCGGATCTGGGGACTTAGGGAGAGCTGCGTTGTGTGCAACTTTTCTTCGGCCGCAAGCTTCAGGATTCGTGCTTCGGCCACAGCCAGAACGTAGCGAAGATGCCTGAGTTCCAAACCAATTAGCCTCTGCCTAAAAAGATAGCGCCTCCGCCTACAAAGAAATTTCATTCCTGGATTCTGGAGCCTATGCTCAGGAGAGGCTGGCGCCCGGCTCTCCGACGTGCCAGTTGTCAGGCCGCGCGAGGCGAATCACGGTCAACAATGTTCAACCCGGGCCCATTGATACCGACTTGAATCCAGCCCAAGGTGATTTGGGCCACTGCCCTCCGACCGCAATCACAGCGCTCAAGCGGTATGGGAATGTCGACGAGGCTGCTTCGGAAGTGGCATTCGTCGCAGATGCTGCGTCCGTACTGACACTTTAAAGCTCAGCCGTCCCTCGAATTAAATAGATCGTGGACCTGCGCCTTCTGCATTCTGCAGACTTCTGATCGTGCCGAACGGGGCAGGCCTGCGAACTGGCCTGAACCCGGTTCAGCACAGAGAAAACTCCCCCTGAGGCTATAGTCAGAGCAAGGGAGAAACATTGCAGGATCAGGAGAGTCCAGCGAAGCACCGGACAAGCTTCCGGGTGCGCTATGCCGAGACGGATCAGATGGGCGTCGTTTACCACGCCAATTACCTGGTCTGGATGGAGATCGGCCGGGTTGAGCTGGTCAGATCGCGCGGCTTTAACTACAAGGATATGGAGGAAGCGGAAGGTATCTTCCTGGGAGTCGTGGAGGCTGAGTGCCGATATCACTTCCCGGCGCGTTACGACCAGGAGATTGTGGTGGAGACCGAAGTCGTTAGCTCCAACCCTCGTATGGTCGAGTTTTCTTACCAGATTCTGGCTGCGGACACGGAAAAGCTACTGGCCCGAGGCTCAACAAAGCACCTCTGGCTCAACCGCAACATGCGGCCTTCCAGGCTGCCGGACAAATACCACGACGTGATTCGCGTCGGATAAACAAAAGATATGATTCACGTCATCCTGCCCGTTGGGCTGCTCCAGTGCAATTGCTCCATCTTTGGAGATGAAGGAACCCGCGAGGCGATCGTCGTCGATCCCGGCGACGAAATCAGCAAGATCACGCGAAGTGCTCGACCAGCACGGGCTGAAGGTGACCGCGATTGTGATCACGCACGCCCATATCGACCACGTCGCGGGAGCACAGAAGCTGAGGGCTCTTACAGGAGCCCCGGTTTACATGAACGAGGACGATCGTGAATTGCTGGACCACCTGGATGTGCAGGCCAGCTGGCTTGGCGTGGACACGCCGCCGCGGCCGGAAGTGGATCAGTCGACAACTGACGGCACAAAACTCCAGCTCGGCGGCACGGAATTCCATGTCATCCACACGCCGGGCCATACGCAAGGTAGCTCTTGCCTATGGATTCCGGGTGAGAACACGCTTGTGGCGGGAGATACGCTCTTTCGGGATTCGATCGGCCGCACTGATTTGCCGGGCGGCGACAGCTCGAAAGATTCTGCAATCGATCAAGACACGGCTATTGGAACTGCCTGAAAGCGCCGTCGTGATTCCCGGACATGGACCGCGTACCACCATCGGACGCGAGAAAGAACGCAATCCGTTCCTGCAGAACCTTTGAGTTCTGCCCGGCTTCGCTACCATGACAACGATGAAAGGCGCTCTCATTCTGCTCGCGGCTTCGTTGCTTTCGGCGGCAGACAACCTCCAGGTCTTCGATCATCAATGGTCAGTTCCGAATGGAAACGATTGGGAGATCCAGAAAGAGAGTGGGACCCCTGTCCTCCACATGAAAATCGGTCGTGAGCCGCTAGCGTCCGGCCCGCGGCGTCCCTTCCAGTTCGCGATCGCCGACACCCAGCCGTTCAGCAAAGTGACGGTTGAAGCTGACATCCGGCCTCTGAAGCGCTCCGTCATCATCGTTTATGCTTACCGGGATCCCGCTCATTTCAACTATGCCCACATCTCGTCGGACATCAAGGCGCCCGTGCATAACGGCATCTTTCACGTCTATGGCGGCGAGCGTGTCCGGATCAGTCCCGCAGCGCGGCCCCGCTGCGTTTCCGGAGATCAACCGCTGGTACCACGTCAAATTCGTTGCAAGACGGGACAACTGGACTGGTCGATGTGACGGTTGATGGAAAGCCTGTCCCCGCCCTTCACGCTGTCGATTTGAGCCTTCCGACAGGCAAGGTTGGAATCGGTTCGTTCGATGAAACGGGAGACTTTAAGAACGTGAAGATCACCGGTGTCCCGGCAGGGGTCTCCTAAGAAGATTGCGTAACCGGCCGATACTCCGCGCGATCTTTCTTCATCTGTTCGAGAACGCTGCTGATCAGCTCTTTGGCATCGCCCAGAGCCTTGGTAATCATCTGAATGTCCATCGCCGGCTTGCCAAGCTGCCTTGCACTCTGGCAGTAAACGCCATGCTGCCCGACAAGCACGAGAGCGTCCGTGATGCAATCGAGAGTCACTGCGAGCCGCCCACGCTCCGGTCCCATCATGAACTCGTATCGCTCCAGTTCGTCCCGGCGTTCTTCGTACACAGTCATTGCCCTAATTCTCCCATGCGAACTCGCGTCTGCCTCCGCTTCCGCCCACTACACTGGAATCAGCGCTAGCCATGCACTTTCCTCCCTGGCCGCAATCGGATGAACGCGAGGCAGAGCTGCTCCGAATGGTTCTCGACAGCCCGCAATGGGGAGGATTTCATCCCTTTGTAGCGGAGTTTGAGACCAGTTTTGCGTCGTACCAGCACGCAAAACATGGGATCGCGGCTTTCAACGGGACGGTAACGCTCGAATTGGCGCTCGAGCTCCTCGGAATCGGAGCGGGTGACGAGGTGATCGTTCCGGCCATTTCGTTCATCTCGACCGCCACCGCTGTGTCCCGAGTCGGTGCTGTTCCCGTGTTCGTCGATATCGGACAGGACACGTACAATCTTGATCCCGAGCGGGTCCGCGAAGCCATCACAGAACGGACCAAAGCTGTGATCGCGGTACATTTCGGCGGCACCCTGTGCGAGATGGATGATCTCGAGCGTATCTGTCGCGAGCAGGGTCTCCACCTGATCGAAGATGCGGCGCACGCTCATGGGTCGGAATGGAACGGCAAAAGAGCCGGAAGTTTCGGCGTTATCGGCTCGTTCAGCTTCCAGAACGGAAAAGTGCTGTGCGCGGGCGAAGGAGGCATGCTCGTCACCTCAAACGAGTCTCTGGCGGAAGCGGCGCGGTCCGTCGTGAACTGTGGGCGCACACCGGGCAGGAGCTTCTACGAACATGGCCGTCTGGGAACGAACTATCGTCTGGGCGCCTTCCAGGCCGCAGTCCTGCTCGCGCAATTTGAACGCCTGCCGGAGCAAATTGCGCACCGCACCAGGAACGCGGCACTGCTCAAGAGCGCCTTACGCGATGTTGACGAGATCGTATGGCAGATGCAGCCAATCGAAGTAACGCAGAACTCCTGGTACTCTGGCCATCGGGAGGGTGCGCGGGTCGAACGCAAATCGGGACGCTTTCGTTCGAAGCTTGAGGGATGCTGGTATCCCCTGCACGCCCTTCTATCCGCATACTCTGTATCAGAATCCGCTGTACGAAACCGAGCCCTGCAGGGTAATGGACTGTTCGGTCGCCGAACGTAGCTTGGGAGAGTGTTTCTGGTTTCCTCATCGGGTGCTTCTTGCGGATGAAGAAACCGTGGTCCGGATGGCAGAGGTGATACGGGAGGCTCTCGTTCCGAGCTCAACCGCTACTTCGAGGCGTTCTTAGGCGTCGGCGACTTCAAGGACCCGGCCGACAGATCGGGTGCCGGAGCACCGGTAATCTTGAACTCGGTGGATCCCGGATGAACGCGTCCCAAACGTTTTTCGATCTCCACTTCCTGGGTCTTCGGATCGTGTTCGAGTCGTTCAATCCGGCGTTTCTTGTTCTCGATGTCGCGGCTCAGGTTTGCGTTCTCTTCTTCCAGCATTCGAATCTGGCGCCGCTTTTCGTCGAGAGCGGAAAGGCCTTGTGGTCCTCTGAGCATGATGGTCGCGTAGGCGGCGAGTCCCACCAAAGCAGCAAAAGCTGCGACGGGCCGGAGAATGGCTGGTGACAACGAACGGATCCTCTTACATTTCTTTATAAACTTGTTTGGCCGAAAGATCTATATAAGATGCAAATTAAATGACAGGTTTCGATCGTTCTCCTTTGCACATGCGGCAGCGAAGCGGAGGGACGTCGCCTTGCAGAGGCTCTCGTCGAATCGAAGCTTGCGGCTTGCGTCAATCTGCTCCCTGGCATCCAAAGCATCTATCGTTGGGAGGGGAAAATAGAGACAGCCAGCGAAGTGTTGTTGCTGATCAAATCGACCGCAGAGCATTTCGGAGAGTTGCAGGCGCGCATCACGGAACTGCACAGCTACGACACGCCTGAGATTATCGCGCTTCCGATTACAGCGGGTCTGGATAAATACCTGCAATGGATCCGGGACGAAACCGCCGGCCCTGTCCAGCGGGGCCAATAAGCTTACTGGGTCGGATCGCCCACTCTACAATCGTCTACATGCGATCAGCGCCGTGGCGTGGCATCCTCCTGTGGGCGATGTTTGTGACTCTTGGGCAGCCGCAAGACAAACCTCTCACAAGCCTGCCTTATACACCTAGCCTGAGTATCCAGTCGATGGACCGCACGGTCGACCCCTGCCTGGACTTCTACAAGTATGCATGCGGCGGATGGATCAAGCAGAATCCGATTCCTCCCGATCAGGCGCGCTGGGACGTGTACAGCAAGCTGACCGACGAGAACCAGCGTTACCTTTGGGGCATTCTTGATGCCGCTGCTCAGCCGACGCCATCGCGGTCTGCCAATGAGCAGAAGATCGGGGACTTTTTCCACGCCTGTATGGACGAAAAGGCGGTCGAGCAATTGCACACGAAGCCGATCGAGCCCGCTCTGGCCAAGATCGCGTCGCTGAAGTCGATCAACGATATAGCGGCCTACGTCGCAGACCAGCATCATACCGGGATTGATCGCGGCGTCCTATTTGGCTTCTCTTCCAGTCCGGATTTCGACAACTCATCCCAGCAGATTGCTTTCGCGACCGCTGGTGGTCTGGGATTACCGGATCGGGATTATTACTCGAAACCGGACGCCAAGAGCCAGGAGATCCGGAAGCGGTACATCGAACACATAGCCCAGATGTTCGGGATAATGGGCGAATCAGCGCCCGATGCCCAGAGCGACGCCGCAACGGTGATGGCGATCGAAACGTCGCTCGCGGAGGCATCCCTCACGCGCGTCGAGAAGCGCAACCCCTATTCGCTGAAGCACAAGATGTCCCGCGATGCTCTGCGACGTATGACCCCGGCGCTCGATTGGGACGAGTACCTGGCAAAGCTGCAAAGTCCAGCTTTCGACACGCTCAACGTTACCGAGCCCAAGTTCTTCGAGCGTCTGAACAAAGAGTTGACCGAACGAAAGTTGCCAGCTTGGCGAGCTTATCTGCGATGGCACCTGCTGCGATCGAATTCTATTTATCTTTCACCCGAATTGGAGCGCGCACATTTCGATTTCTTCGACGGTTACCTGAGGGGCTTGAAACAGATGCCGCCGCGTTGGAAAACGTGCACCCGGTTGGTCGATCGCAATCTGGGCGAAGCTCTCGGCCAGGTGTTTGTCGCAAAGACTTTCACGCCGCAAACGAAAGCGGATGCGCTTGAAAATGACGACAGAGATCGAGTCCGAGATGGAGCGGGATATCAAAGACCTGCACTGGATGAGCGAACAAACCAAAGGCCAGGCCCTCAAGAAGCTACATGGCATTGTGAACAAGATCGGTTATCCCGACCGGTGGCGCGACTATAGTTCCGTCCAGATCTCGCCCTCGAATTTCATAGGCGATCTTGCCCACGCGACCGAGTTCGACGTTCGACGTGAGCTGAACAAAATCGGCAAGCCGGTAGATCGTCGCGAATGGGAAATGAGTCCGCCCACCGTGAACGCGTATTACGATCCCCAGACGAACGATATCAACTTCCCGGCCGGCGTTCTTCAGCCGCCTCTTTTCGATCCCAAAATGGATGCGGCGCCCAACTACGGCAATACCGGATCCACAATCGGCCATGAACTAACTCACGGTTTCGACGATGAAGGCCGCCAGTTCGATGCCGTCGGCAATCTGAAGGATTGGTGGACACCCCAGGATGCGAAAGCGTTCGAAGAACGTACCGCCTGTGTGCGTGACCAGTACGCGCGCTACGTCATCATCGACGACATCCACATCAACAGCAAGCTGACGCTAGGCGAGGATGTCGCGGATCTTGGGGGAACGTTCCTGGCCTATGTTGCCTGGAAACGCGCCACTGCGGGCGAAAACCTTCAGCCGGCTGACGACCTGACGCCTGACCAGCGATTCTTCATCGGGATGGCACAGTGGGCCTGCGGCGATGCACGGCCGGAAATCAAGCGTATGTATGCGTTGACAGACCCTCATTCGCCGGACGAATATCGCGTAAATGGAGTTGTGACGAATTTGCCCGAATTTGGCAAAGCATTTGGCTGCCAACCGGGTCAGCCGATGATGTCCGCAAACGGATGCCGGGTCTGGTGAGGCTCCGTTATTGGTAGAAGTTGCGGTTCCAGGCATGGCGCCTTAAGATCCCAAGTGTCCGCTGGTCGAGAGCGCCGGCTGCTCCAGCGCGGCAACTGCTTTCTACGCTGCTAATGCGCCGCATCCCCGGAATGACGCTTGTCACAGCACGGTGTGACAAGCAAAAGCGCAGCGCTATCTCCGGAAGTGTTCCCCGAACGCCCGCCAGGTCTGCTTTCAGTGCGTTCACGTGCTCCACAACCTGCTGCTTTCGATCACCCCGGAAGTAGGAGTCCCGAAACTCGCCCGGTTCGAAGGCTGTGTCCTCCGTGATGGTTCCTGTTAATCCGCCCTCATCCAGGGGAACGCGGGCAAGTACGCCCACTTTCATCTTTTCGCAGAGCGGGAAAAGATTCTTCTCCGGCGTTTGATCGAAGATGTTGTAGATCACCTGAACGGCCGTGAACATGCCGGTCTTCACCGCCTCGAGCGCGGAATCGGGATCATGCTCCGAGATGGATACTCCGAAAAACCGAACTTTTCCGCTGCGCTTCAGGTCTTCCACGGCGCGACGCCAGCCTTCGGTGTTCGTCCACGCATCCGTCCACACATGGAATTGCTGGAGGTAGATTTGCTCGAGCCCGAGATTCCGCAAGCTTTCTTCCGTGCACTGCACGATGTGGTCATAAGGAAAGACCTCATCGACGTTCATCGAAGGCGATGCCGGCCAGATCCGGTTCTTGGGCGGGATCTTTGTTGCGACGTAGACCCGCCGGAAGGACTTGCGAACCGCTTGGCCCACCAGCTGCTCACTATGGCCATCACCGTACGCGAGTGCCGTGTCGACAAAATTAACACCGAGTTCGAAGGCGCGCTTCAACGCATTCGTAGATTCCTGATCTTTGCCGCCCAGCCATTGTTTTCCTCCGATACCCCAGGCACCAAATCCTATCTCGCTGATCTCTGATTCTGTGGGTCCTAACTTCCGGTAGCGCATATGTCACCTCCAGGTTAGTGAATGGCACGCGTCCCCGGTATATTGCCCTTTGCGAGTGCAAGGCGTGACATCATTGAGGGAAATACTGCGGAAGATTCCAAGTAGGATGGCAACTCGCTGGTATCTTGGCCTGCTCGCTGTCCTTTGTGTGCCTGTAGTTTGGCAGGCGAATCGTCCTTCAAATAGGATCAAAGTGATCGAGATCGACGAAACGGCCAGTGGGCAAGATGTACACGTGCGAGTAGGTGATGAACTCAAGTTGAGCTTGCCCGAGAACCGCTCTACGGGCTACCAATGGGACCTGGTGGGTCCTTCCGGCGCGACACTCCGCATGATCTCAGATTCGTTCGAGCCGGGTATCGCGCCCAGGCCGGGTAGTGCCGGAACGCGATACTGGATTTTCAAGGCTTCCGAACCTGGTCAGACGGCCATCGAGTTGCGATCGAAGCGAAGTTGGGAGCGCGTGCCCGACCGGCAAGGTCTTCACATGCAATGTGGTCGTAGACCGGCTTGCTGGATAATTCGACTACTCAACCGTACGGATTGTCCAGAAGTCGCTCGCTAAGCGATGGCTCGAAAGGTATGCGTACGGCATCTTGAAGTAACCTTTCAGCCCCCATGAGGAACCCCATGAGTTTCGAATCGTAAACTGCTCGGTCTCATCGTCGTATCCTACGGCCATCACGGCATGTCCTCCAATGGCTCGCTCGCGTGCTTTTGGCATCGGGATGACACCGGTTTTCGCAACTTGCCGGACCTTCGAACTCCTGGTACACCGTGAATCCAAACACGAACGGGTATCCGGAGGCGATACAGCCCTTCATTGTGCTCAGGTCCTGGATGAGCCGCTGGTAGAGCACTACCTTGTGCTTCGCGGCATCAGTGAAACATTGATCGGTAGGTTTGACCGCGAACTTAGAAATCTCGTAAGGCCACTCGCGCTCCGAGCAAACGCCGACGCTGGCGACGCTCTTGATTCCATCGCGGATCTGCGCCCCGGCATCGGAGGCAACTGTGTTTTCGATGACGCGCTCGTTGTAGTAGATGAACAGGCGGGAAGGAACGAAGTCGGTCAGCTTCTGTTTCAGAAGGTCGAACTCAATCGCGCCCGCGATGGCATTTCCAGTACAACTGCCCAGTTCGCCCTGATCGTAGACGGCGGGACATTTCTCGGTCAGATCCGCCTTGGGAGGATAGTCCTTCTGGATCGGCGATGGCGCCGCAAACAGAAGGTCTCTCTGATCCGGTAAATCCGGAATCCATCCGAAACGTTGTATTCGGCGAGGGGGCGTGGGCTGAATAGGATTAGCGGGTGTGCTCATGTATTACCTCCGAAGTCGTGAACGGGGCGTACCATCCGTTCGTAGAGAATACTTCGAGGCGGTGGAATTCTGCTATTCGGCTCCGCGAACTTCTTGATCAGCGGAAGAACAGATGACGGAGGCTCGCGGTCGCGATCGCATCTGCCACACACCTCGATTTAGCGCAAAACAGGCGCACAACACTATACATCACGAAGATGCCAAGATGAATCGGACCCGCTTTCGCGGAAGCTCCGTCCGGAGACGGTAAAGCTCCGAAAATGGGCCCGAAGGGCAGCTTGACTACGCTGGATCCCGAATGTAAAGTTTCTTTACGCTTGAACTGCGGGAGCGTGCGGCGCGCAACCGTCGAGAGCGGGTGCGTGTCGCTCGGCGCTAATTGACCGCGAGCGGTATCGCTCGAACTTGTCGCGGATGCCTCGTCCTGCTGGGTAGGGCGTACTGTGTTCGCCGACTTCTCGCGTGCGGCAGAACGCAGCACGTCAGGAGAGGGAACCGTCATCATGCGGCGAGAAAGCTTAATCAGACCTCTGCGCTCGAGCTGATTCAGTGTTGTCGATGTCGTTTCGCGGGTCGCGCCAACCAGATCTGCTAATTCCAATTGGGTAATCGGTATCTGTGATCCCGAACCATCAGCCAGAGGCTTCACCAGACCCGCAAGATCTGCAAGGAACTGCAAGACCCGGTATTCCACATCGTGGAGGCACAGAAGTTCAACTTTCCGCGCGAGCGCAAGTTTCCGTTCCAGCATATATGAGATCAATGGGAGCGCCCAATCCGCATGAGCAGCTAAACGCCGCTCTCAACGCCGCACGCGGGATTCGATAGACGTTCGCTGGCGTAAGAATTTCGACTTCGGTTTCATACTGCGTTCCGTCTTCGTCACCAAGCACCTCTTCTCCAACCAGATCTCCACGACCGCGGATGCAAAGGATGATGTGATCTCCGGCAGCGTTGGTTCGGGTCATCTTAGCTAACCCTTCCTCTAAGTAGTAGAGAGAATCTGCCGGTTGATCTTGCGAAAAGAGAATAGTTGATCGCGAAGGTCAAGCATACTCTCGACCTCCGGGATCTGTAGCAGTGCACTACGAATTATTGGCTCAACAGAATTCACTTAATATGTTCCCCGTTTGATCAATTATATAGGGATCGTGACAGTTGGAATGTAAACATTACTTAGCGATCTGTTGACTAAGTACTGTTGAGTTTGGTAATAGAAGGCAATTGGTATGCTGCCTTAACTGTTCTCGACTAAGTCTTGGCTCGAATCTGTCTCGCCAGCTGCTGCTGCCTTCGAGAAACTCTGCTGTGAGCGTCTCAGACGCCAATTCGCCTCGAAGAGAGTTCAAGATGGAAATAAAAGCATCCAAGCGCCTGCATTACCGGTTCAGCGTTGGTACGGAGAATACTAGTCCAAAGATCCGGAGCTGCTCAGCGCAAGCCGGGTCATATCTAGTAGTCCTGGGCCAACCACATTGTGAAAGGCTTCCGGACCTTGTTCGGCGAGAGTCTTGGCCAGGCTGTTGAGAGTAGCTGGGGCAAATGGGACGTGAATGCGACAGCCACTATCGTGCTCTTCGGGAGACATGCGCACGATCTGAACATCGAGACTTCGCAGAAGATCCTCGAATTGCGACACGAGCGGCGACTCGCCGTGAGGCCCCTGTCAACACGTACGGCCGCCCGCGAAAAAGTTCCGGGTCCGCATTCTCTACGCCGCGCAACTCCTTGCCCGCCATGGGATGTCCGCCGATGAAAGTTGCCGACTTGCACTGCCTCTCGTGCCGTCTGCACGATGGCCAGCTTTGTGCTTCCTGCGTCCGTGATCAGAGCACCCGGGACGGGCTATCGGCCCGATGGTTCGGAGCACTTCTATAATGCCGTCCACGCGGTCTGCCAGATACAGCAGGTCAGCCTGCTCACAGGCAGTCTGAAGAGATACTCCGCGCGAAATAGCGCCGCGCTCGATTGCTTTTGCCGATCACGGCGGGAGAGGATACGCCGAGGATCTCTCCCGCAAATCCCCGTTTCCGAATCGCTAGCGCGAATGATCCGCCAATCAGGCCAACGCCAATGACCGCAACGGTTTTGATCTGCTGGTCTGTCCGCTTCAGGCATTTCGCCCGATGGCACCCGCAATCGCCTTTACTTCGGTCATCATCTGAGAAAACTGATCCGGCCGAAGTGTTTGAGCTCCGTCGCTGATCGCCCGATCTGGATCAGGATGAACTTCGACAAGCAATCCATCTGCACCCGCCGCCACCGACGCTCGAGCCATCGGCAAGCACGTAATCACGCTTGCCGGTCCCGTGAGAAGGATCCGCAATCACGGGCAGATGCGTCAGGCGCTTGAGAACCGGCATGGCCGCAATGTCCATCGTGTTTCGGGTACTTGTCTCAAAGGTGCGTATGCCGCGCTCGCACAGCAGAACCTGGTAATTGCCGCCCGACATGATGTACTCCGCCGAAAGAAGAAGCTCTTCGATGGTGGCGGCGATGCCGCGCTTCAACAGCACCGGCTTCCGAACCTTGCCGAGTTCCCGCAAGAGATTGAAGTTCTGCATGTTGCGCGCACCGACCTGCAGGATGTCGGAGTATTCGACCAGAAGCGGGATCTGGACCTGGTCCATGACTTCACTGATCGTGAGCAGCCCGTGCCGGTCAGCGGCAGCGCGCATGAGCTTCAGCCCTTCCTCGCCGAGCCCCTGGAAGCTGTAAGGAGAGCTTCTCGGCTTGAAGGCCCCGCCGCGAATGACCTGCGCACCCGCCTCGGCGACGATTGCAGCGGTTTCTTCGATCTGCTTCTCATTCTCTACGCTGCAGGGGCCGGCCATGGTGACGACCTTTGTGCCCCCGATTTCAACCTGACCGATCTTGATGACGGTACCGCCGGGATTGAAATGGCGGCTCGCGAGCTTGTAGGGAGAAACGATGCGATGGCACTCTTTTACTCCGGTCATCGCTTCCAGAACGGCCGGATCGAAATCGTCCTGCGGTCCGACACCGCCGAGCACCGTGTGACGCACACCGGTGGAACGATGAACGGTGAATCCCATCTCCACCAGACGGCTTATCACTGCCTCTGTTTGAGCTACGGAGGCTCCTTCCTGCATAACGACAAGCATGCCGTCAGCAGTCCTTCTGCATGATCTTCAATTTCTGAACTGTTCTCATTTCGTCGATAATTCGCTCGAAGATCCTTCGAACGGCGTCAGAACTCAGCGGGCCGGCGTTATGCCCGATGACATTCGCGTATACCTGGTCTTCGCGCTTAGGCTCGTAAACGGCCATCTGCAAGGCCTGTTTGATACGGCCAATCTCTTCCACGATGGTAGTACGCTGATTCAAAAGCTCCAGGATCTGCCGGTCAATCTGGTCGATCCGCTCGCGGCATCGGCCCAGGTCCTCAATTTCTGGCGTACTCATGCGGGGCGGAGAGGAGCGGAAAGGTTGCGAACAAACTGCTCCAGCTTGTTGCGGAAGCGCCGGGTCATTCGAATGCTCTTCAATGAATCGCACAATAGCGCTACCCACAACAACTCCGTCAGCGATCGCCCCCACTTCGGCCACCTGTTGAGGAGTGCTGATGCCGAATCCGACGGCAATAGGGAGCTTCGTCAAGTTTCTCATCTTCTGAGTCAGCGGGAGGGCCGAACTCGAAAGTGAGGATTGCTCTCCGGTGATCCCGGTCCGCGACACCAGATAAACAAAGCCGGACGATTGTTCTGCTACCCGTCTGCAGCCGATGATCGGTGCTGGTCGGTGCTGCCAGAAAGACCGTGTCCAGCCCTTGCGCGCGAACCCGCCGAACTGCGTCTTGGCTTCTTCAATGCACAAATCGGTCATCAATACGCCGTCCGCACCTGCTTCCGCCGAGTCCTTCGCGAGCGCGTCAAAGCCGTATCGGAGCAGCGGATTCAAATAGCTGAAGAGGAGAATCGGGATCTCCGATTTACGTCGAATCTCGCGAACGATCTTCGAGAACCTTCCGGGTTGTCATCCCGGCCCGCAAAGCACGGTCGGAAGCGCGTTGAATGACGGGTCCATCGGCGATCGGATCCGAAAACGGCACACCCAGCTCAATAAGGTCCGCTCCGCCCCGTTCAAGGGCCAGGACCAAAGACGCCGTCATCTCGGGCCACGGATCGCCCGCCGTGATATACGCGATGAACGCTTTCCGATTCTCAGCCTTGCACCGGTCAAATAGACCGCTGATTCGAGTACCGGTCTGAACTGCCATCAGTGGTTCCTTGCGGTGTCATGGGGAGACGGCACGGAAGCGCCGTCGAGTTCCGGCATGTTCTCCCGATAGATGTCCACATCCTTATCGCCGCGCCCGGAAACGTTAACGATGTAAGTGGCTCCCTTCTCGGAAGGTGCGCGCCGAATCGCCTCGGCAACCGCGTGAGATGACTCGAGCGCCGGAATGATCCCTTCTGTGCGCGCAAGCATCTTGGCGGCGGCGAGAGCCTCGGCGTCACTGATCGAAACGTACTCCGCACGGTCCTGATCATGAAGGTACGCGTGTTCAGGCCCGACAGAAGCATAGTCAAGCCCGGCTGAAACGGAGTGTGTAAGTCCCACTTGTCCCTCTTCATCCTGAAGGAGATAACTGAAGGCCCCGTGCAGCACGCCAGGCGATCCGCCGCTAAAACGCGCCGCATGGTCGCCTAATTTCGTGCTCCGTCCGCCCGCCTCAACTCCCAGAAGCCGCACAGAGCTGTCCTGGACGAATGGATAGAAGATGCCGATGGCATTGCTGCCGCCGCCCACGCACGCAATCACAAGATCCGGCAATTTACCGATCTGAGCAAGACTCTGCGCGCGCGCTTCGTCTCCGATGACCCGATGAAAATCGCGCACCATCATCGGATACGGATGGGCTCCGAGCGCTGAGCCTAAGCAGGTAATGAGTAGACTCTACATTCGTAACCCAGTCGCGCATCGCTTCGCTGATGGCGTCCTTCAAGGTCCGGCTGCCATTGGCAACGCCGACGACGTTCGCTCCGAGGAGACGCATCCGAAAGACATTCAGCCGCTGGCGCCGCATGTCTTCCTCGCCCATATAGATGATGCATTCCATGCCCATCAGCGCGCACACGGTTGCCGTGGCCACTCCGTGCTGGCCCGCGCCGGTTTCGGCTATGATTCGCTTTTTGCCCATGCGCCGGGCCAAGCAGAATCTGGCCCAGGCAGTTGTTGATCTTATGCGCACCGGTGTGAAGCAGGTCTTCCCGCTTTAGCCAGATGTCGGCGCCGCCCAGTTTTTCGGTCAGGCGCCGGGCGAAGAAGAGCGGCTGTCGGCCGACCCGCATAATTTCGAAGCAGATCGTTCAATTCAGCGCTGAACGCCGGATCCTGCTCGGGCCGCCGCATAAGCCTTCTCCAGTTCCTCGAGAGGCGACATCAGCACTTCGGGAACATAGCGCCCTCCATAAGGGCCAAAGTGTCCCAGCGTATCTGGAACGGTCGTGGGATTCATGTTCTTTTCTCCGCGGGAGTGTCCGCAGCGGGGCTTCTCGAAGAGCCGCTTGGATGAACGCTCGTACTCGCGACGCGATCTTTCCTCCCGGGCTTGCTCTCCAACCGCGAGCATGCATCCACGCCCCATGGTCGTCGCCGCCCGTATAGCCTCCGCAACATTCGAGGCATCCAGGCCGCCCGCCAGGATGGCCCGATGGGGAAACTCTGCCGCCAACGACCAATCGAACGTACGGCCCGAGCCGCCGAAGTGAGGGGAAGGCGAATCGAGCAGGAAAGCTTCCGTGTTTTCATCTAGCGGAACCGTGGCCGGAAGGACAACGCTACGCCACACCCGCGCTTTTGCGGGCGGAGTTGCGCAATGGTTACCATGTAGCTGAATCACGTCCAGTCGCACTGCCGTCATTGCCTCATTCAGTTCCGCTTCGGTCGGATTCACAAATACGCCAACCCGCAGGTAATCGCCCCCGAGCGCATCCGTCAACTGCTCGAGCGCGATCGTAGTTCAGATAGCGCGGACTCTTCCGGTAGAAATTGAACCCAAGCGCATTCGCTCCGGCCTCGAGAGCGACACCGCCGTCGTCCTCTTGTGTGATTCCACAGATCTTAACCACGAAAGTCGATCTTCGGAAGCGGATCTCATGTGCCTGCCCGCTGTCGCTGGTTTTCCCGTTAGCGTGCGGAGGGCGGCCGTCGGATCCGGCGATCGCATCAGGGATTCGCCGACCAGAAACGCATTGAACCCGGCGTTGCGCAGAAGCTCGACGTCTTCGAAGGTGTGAATGCCGCTCTCACTAACTCGGATGACGCTCGGACGGCATCAGATAGCTGAGGCGCAGGGAGGTATCGAGCCTCACCTCGAAGCTCTGCAGATCGCGATTATTCACGCCGATGATCTCGGCTCCGGAATCGATCGGCTTTCGAGAGTTCATCGTGGTCATGCACTTCGACCAGTGAAGCAAGTCCGAAGCTCGCCGCCAGTTCACGCAAGCTCGTCAGCTCTTCGGTGTCGAGGATGGCTGCAATCAGAAGGATGGCGTCGGCGCCGATGCGCCGCAGCTTCGATCACCTGGATGCGGTCGATGGTGAAGTCTTTCCGCAGATACCGGAATCGAAACGGCTGCTTTCGCGGCTTCCAAATCGTGCAGCGATCCCTGGAAGTAGTCTTTGTCTGTCAAAACAGACAAACAGGCCGCCCCACCTTCTTCGTAGGAATGCGCAATGAATGCCGGGTGGAAATTGGGTTGGAGAACGCCGCGGCTCGGAGACGCCTTCTTCACTTCCGCGATAATGGCCGGACTGGTGTTCCGCAAGCGCATCCGCAAAAGCCCGGGGCTGCACCTTCCGTTCGTGGGCCTGGGCTTCGAGAATAGCCGCGCGCGAGTGGAGGTCCGCTACTTCACTGCCTCTTGTTTTCAACGATTTCGGCCAATATGCCGGTTGTGGTGCGAACGGCCATCGTGGGACCCTTCTGGATTCCTCATCGTAACAAGCCCCAAAGGCCTGAACGGACGAAAGGGTCCGTCTACGAACCGCGCACCACAGGCTTAGCACTAACGCGCGTCCCGACGAGGCGTCGTCGCCCTCGCTCGCAGTCTGGAGATGCAGGGATGATCCAGCATTGGAGCATCCGCTCACCGCCGATGCTTTGGCGAGGATGAACGTGCCGTTACTTCCTGTAGCGAGCCGCTTCCAGCAGTTCGAGCCGCTTCGTCAGGACCTGGATCTGTTCCGCTTGCTCCGCCATCACTCGATGTTGTTTCTGCAACTCATTCAGCAGGAGAGCCGGTAGCTGGTGGTACTGAACGGATTCGATTTGGCCGTGTTCGTCCCGTACCACCAACTCCGGGTAAACGGTAGCCACATCTTCCGCGATCAAGCCATACTGTACCGGCTTGCTCCCGTCGCTCGCCGGCTGCCGGTAGCGGAACTGAACGGGTTGCAGGTCCATAAGATGACTACTCGCATCGCCTATCTCTCGGATGTCCTCTTTGTATCGGCGCGAAGACGAGAAGGTGCCCAGGTGTCCTGTGGAATCGATCAACACTTGCGAGCCACCGGAGATCGTTACACCGCTGACTCCTGCTACATAGGTGTTGAAGTGAGTGCCGGCTGTGCCGATCCGAATCGCGTTCGATTCTCCGGAGATTCCCGCATGGCCGATCGCGATGTTATTAGAGCCGTTGATCTGGATTCCCGCATTGTTTCCAAGAGCGATGTTTCCGCTTCCCGCAGTGTTTGCGGAAAGCGCGCTGTTGCCGAGTGCCACGTTGTACTGCCCCGCCGTGTCGTTTGCCATCGCTTGCGCTCCGACCGCGGTGTTGCAGCAGTTCGTTGAGTGATTCCAGAGGGCTTGGAAACCTACAGCGGTATTGCTGTTCGCGATGCCATTGTTTAGAAGCGATTGAGTGCCGACCGCCGTGTTGGACGAACCCGAAGCATTATTGCTCAGGGCCGAAGCTCCGATGCCAACGTTGTTGTTGCCGCTCACATTGGCTGCTAGCGCATTCGAACCCGTGGCAGTATTGGCATTCCCGCTGTTGTTGTAAATCAGGCCGTTGAATCCCACGGCCGTATTTTGCGTTCCAACACTCGACGCGCCAGTGCCCAACGCCGTGCTCTGCAGTCCGGTTGTGCTTTGTGCGACGGCAGCCGGCACCTGCTGGATAATTGTCGTCGTTACCTGTTGCGGCGGCTGCTGCTGTACGAAGTAGCCGTTCACGTCCACAATCAGATCGGTGTCGCCGTCGGCATAAACCGCAACGATACCGTTTACGCCGGCGGGCACAATCGCGGCATTGGCAACAACGCTTCCGCTGTAGGCGTTAAGAGTCGATACGACCGGTTGTTGTTGTCCCCAGGGCCATATGCTCAGGTAAGGCATCGGGCCACGAGGTACGACCGTGACGTTGAGCGAATAGGCCAGTGCGCCGGACGGAATCCCGCAAATGCTGGAAAGGACAGGAAATGGTCTCACAGACTTGGCCGGGATGTACGGCGGGCCCAATCCAGCGGGGAATGCTGGATCGCGCGTATCTATAATCCGGCAGGGCGTAAGGCTTACGAAATTCGACACCGTTTGTCCGCGCAAGGGCAACACGGCTGACATGCCTAGCAGGCCCAAGATTACCGCGGATTTCGAAATGACTCGCCTTGAAAGGCGCCGGCAAAACATAGCTATCCGTAAACAACCGTGTTTCTTTGCCGCTTGTCGTCTCTACGGAAAAGACAGAGGGCATGTCACCCTGGTAAGAATTCCCTGGAGGCTTTATGGCATCACAAACTAATCCTTACAGCAAATACCTGGGCGATCAGAACCCCTTAGAGGTAATCGCCAGAACTCCGGAACGGGTGAGCGAACTGTTCCAAGAATTGGGCCCTGAGGGGCAGAAGAAGACCTATGCTCCGGGCAAGTGGTCAGCGCGCGAAATCATCTGCCATTTGGCGGATTGCGAAGTCGCTTTCGGCTTTCGCCTGCGCCAGACACTAGCTGAACCGAACCACGTCATCCAGCCATTTGACCAGGAACTCTGGGCGAAGCGTTACCCAGTGCTCGATGGATCGCTTGCGCTTTCGACTTTCGTTGCCCTCCGAGCGTGGAACGAGGCTCTGTTGAAAACGCTTTCTCGTGATGACTTCGATATTCCCGCGACGCATCCCGAACGCGGCGCCATGACTTTCAAAACAATAGTGGAAACGATGGGCGGTCACGACCTGAACCATCTGCGGCAACTTGAGGCGATCGCGTCTGCCGGCGTCTCAAAGTAGTTTGGCGGATCGAGAGAATCCCGCCGGAACGCGACCGACGTTTTGGAGCGAAGTCCGGCACGTCCTTGCGCTTTCCATTCCTGTCGCATTGGCGGAACTCGGCTGGATGTCCATGAACGTGGTAGATACGATCATGGTCGCCAGCCTTGGCGCGAGCGCTATTGGCGCCATCGCCATAGGCGGGAGTGCGTTCTACTCCTTCGCTGTTTTCGGGATGGGGCTGCTGCTCGGCCTCGACACGCTGGTTGCGCAGTCATACGGCGCAGGCGATCGCGATGACTGTCACCGGTCTCTGGCACAAGCCATATACATCGCCCTTCTGCTCACACCGCCTCTTATGTTGACCTTTGAGGTGCTCCCATTCGTCTTCCGTCCCGCGGGCTTGGACGAAACAGTCAGCACCTTGGCCGCGCAATTCATTCGTCACCTCAGCTTCAGCACGTTGCCCCTTCTACTCTACGGAGCGTTTCGCCGCTACCTCCAGGCGACAGGGCATGTCCGGCCCGTCACGTTTGTCCTCGTCACGGCCAATCTTGTGAACTGGCTGTTCAACTGGTTGCTGATTGAGGGGCACTGGGGGTTCCCGTCTTTAGGCGTTGCCGGGTCGGCGCTGTCGACCGTGTTTGCCCGAATCTATATGGCAGCGAGTCTTGGGTTCTTTTCTGGTGGTTCGAGCGGAACCTGACGCCCGGCCCATCAGATATCTTCCGAAGATTCGACCGCGCTCGCACATCCCGGCTGCTGACGATCGGGTTTCCCGCGGCGACCCAGATCCTTCTCGAAATCTCGGCTTTCGGAATCGCCGCCTTTTTTGCCGGGCGTTTAGCGCCGATCGCTCTTGCTGCACACCAGATCGCGATCAGCGTTGCGGCGGTGAGTTACATGATCCCGCTCGGAATCTCGTCCGGAGCCGCCGTGATGGTGGGTCACGCGGTTGGCGCTCGCGCACCTCTCGCCGCACGGAGACGCGGGTTCATCGCGATTGGAATAGGCGTCGTCATGTCGGTGGTCGCTGCAGGGCTTTTCGTCGCGTATCCTTCCGCCATTTTGCGCATCTATACGCACGACCCGACGATCCTCGGTATTGCCGTCAAGCTTTTGGCGCTTGCTGCCGTTTTTCAGTTGTTTGACAGTGTGCAGACCGTCACTACAGGCGCGCTTCGTGGGCTCGGAAATACTCACGTAGCCATGCTGATCAACCTGGGAGGTTACTGGCTGCTCGGGTTACCGTTTGGCTGGCTGCTTTGCTTTCGCTATGGCTATGGCGTGTACGGAATTTGGTGGGGTTTAACGCTTTCTCTCGCAGCCATCGCGACGTCTTTATTCTTTTACTGGCATCGCGCTTCCGAGAAGATGATCGCCGCTGTACGTTATCAGGCTTGAATACGGGTTTTACGAACCGATTACAAGGTTTTCACCGTTCTACAAGCAATTCGGGGCACACTTGGAATCGGCCCTCGTTAACCGAGGCCCGGAGTTGAACAAGATGTCTTTTGTATGGGCTTTCGTTATCTTCGATGTCTTCGTCTGGTTGTTTATTGCTGTGGCTTTTTTCTCCTGGCGAGAATTGTCGCGAGGGTCGGTTGCGCACGACCCACGCAGGATCCAGTAAAGCCGGCCTTCCTAGGCGCTGTGAATCATTGCTTGAAGGTCTTGGCGAGCGCGTAGAAGAGCTCTGCGTTGTCGGAGCAGATTTCAGGTAAGCCGGCTACGTCAATCACGTTCCTGCCCCGTAACCTTCCGGACCACGGCGCCGAGTTGCATGAATTCGTCCAAGTCGGAGGGCTTGCGAAAGAAGTGCGCACCTAAGGCAGCTGCTCGTTCCCGATCGCGCGGTGCACCGGAGGAACTGATGACAATGACCGGATTGGATGCGCAGACCGGATGGGCGCGGAACAGTTCCAACACTTCGAATCCATCCTTCTTAGGCAGATTCAGATCAAGGAGCAGGAGGTCGGGCGCTGCCACGCTCTCTTCGGAACAGATCCGGTCGATGTAGTGCGCTGCCTCGAGGCCATCCGAAGCTACATGTAACTCGTACTTGAGTGCGTGATGGTCAAGCGCTTCGGTCACGAGCATGACGTCACCGCGGTTATCTTCTGCGATCAATATCTGAAGGGAGGCTTTCACAACTAGGCTTCCGGCAGCGCAAAGTAGAATTTAGAACCCTTACCGACCTCCGAGTGAGCCCACATAGTCCCGCCGCACCGCTCAACAATGCGTTTGCAAATGGCAAGCCCAAGACCGGTGCCGGGATATTCATCCCGGTGTAATCGCTTGAACAAGCCGAATATCTTCTCAGCGTATTCGTTCTCGAAGCCGATGCCGTTATCCTCCACTCCGATTACCCACTCAGTGTCTCTTTTGGTCGCGGAGACTTCAACTAAGGGCGCTTTGTCTTCACGCCGATATTTCAATGCATTCGAGAGAAGGTTTTGAAAAACATGAGCCAGCTGTTGTTCGTCGCCTCTGACCTTCGGTAAAGAGCCGCAAACGATGGTTGCACCCGACTGCTGAATGCTTTCTTTCATTACTGCGAGCCCTTCAGAAAGGGACCCGTTCAGGTCTGCAATCTGAGTTATGGTGCGTCCGCTTTCGATCATGCGCGAATACGACAACAGATCTGCGATCAGGCGTTCCATACGGCGAACGCTTGCCCGGACGATATCCGCATATTCTTGGGCCTGCTCGTTTTGGGTATCCACGTGCCGGCGTAAGAGCAGCTGGGTGTAGCTGTTGATCATTCGCAGGGGTTCCTGGATGTCGTGGGACGCCACATAAGCAAACTCCTCGAGTTCGCTGTTCGCGCGCCGGAGATCCGCCTCACTTTCCCGGATCATCTGCTCATCGTGCGCACGTTGATCGATGTAGTCTCGGATCTGCAACTGGCGTCGGCGCGCGCGGAGAGCCGAACGGACACTGCTGATCAGGGTCGCCTTTCGCAACGGTCGTTCCAGCAGACTTACATTGCCTAGAGGCTCCAGCAACTTCAGCCGGACGCTACTATGCCTCTCCTCTCCGCCACTAGTCATGATGAGCAATGGGAAATCAGACCAGGAAGGCTGGTTCCCCAAATCTTCGGCTAGCGTTACGATCACATCTGCCTTGGAGTGCTTCATCGCCTACAATCGCGACGCCTGCGCCTTGGGCGATACAGTCGCGCAGATCGGATATAGTGCGGCAGACCTTTCCGTCCATCCCGCCACTTTTCAGAACCTCCTGGATCAGCAAGCCATCGCGACCGAATGGAGCGTGCACAAGCACTCGCTCATTGGTCGCGTCGGCTTCAGCGCTCACTGTCCGTCCCCGGCAGCATCGGTGGGGCACCCACATAAACCGGAACGCCTGTCAGGACTCCCCGGAATTCTCTCAGCGGGGGACCAACGGCGATCGTGCCCTTCCCGAGGATGAGCTCGCGGATAGTGTCTTCGTGCACACCACCGCGCTTCTTCACGACTGATAACGCTTTGCGCACCTTGCCATCGGCCTCGAAGTAGCGAGAGAGTAAAACGTTATCGGCGATGTAGCTTAGATCGAAGGGCGAAGTCATAGCGCCTATCATGCCGGCCTGTGCCAGGACCATAATCGTCACGATGCCGCGTTGATTCAGATAGGAAAGTAACTCATGGATTTGCATTGGCAAATGCTGCTCGCCGGGCATTGCGTTTAGAAATCCGTTCAGGCTATCAATCACGACAACCTTCGCGTTGCGCATTTCAACAGCATCTCTGACGTGTTGAACGAACTCTCCGGGCGATAGTTCCGCTGGATCGATCTGCTCCATATACAGTTTTCCGCTCTCCAGATGCGGTGTCGGATCTATCCCCAGTTGCCTACAACGTTTGCACGCCGTGACTGCCCATTCTTCAAACAGAAAAACCGCCGCCGACTCGCCTCTGGATGCCGCGGCGACGGCGAAGCTCATCGCAATCGTTGATTTTCCGCTGCCGGCAGGCCCCACTAGTAGCGTGCTGCTGCCTCGGTCGATACCGTCTCCCCAGAGCGCGTCGAAAGCGGTGATGCCGCTGGTTACAGTTCCTCCTTGGAAGGGCCCTCTATGCTCTCCAGCAACCAGCCGCGGGTAAACGACCACACCACCGGTTTGAATGGCGTAATCGTGGTATCCCTCCCGGTAAGTGCTGCCCCGCATCTTCTCCACCTGAAGGCGCCTACGAGTTTTGCCAAACTCCCGATACACCTTCTCTAAAGTCAGCACTCCGTGCGCGATACTCTGAAGCTGCAGATCGTGTTGGGAAGACGTACGGTCATCGAGCAAGACGACGGTGCAGTTCCGATTCGTGAAGAAGTGCTTGAATGCAAGGATCTGGCGGCGATAGCGCAAGGAATCTCGCGCCAGCAAACGAATCTCTGAGAGCGAATCGAGGACAACGCGCCTTGGTTGTATCTCCTCAACTTTTGCGAGAATGGATTGCGTCGTGTCCTGAAACTCGATTTCCGATGGATGAAACGCTGAATATTGGTCCTCGGGGCGAAGACTGTCTTCAGTTGGAGTGAACTCGAAAACCGTCACCCCTTCGAGGGACCAGCCGTGAGAACGAGCAACCTTCGCGACCTCAGCGGCAGACTCGGAAAGAGTGACATAGAGAACCTTTTCGCCGATTTTGGCGCCCGCCATCAGAAACTGCAATCCGACTGTGGTTTTTCCGGTTCCCGGTACGCCTTCAAGCAGGAAGAAATGGCCTTGGGGAAATCCCCCTTTCAGCACATCATCCAAACCCTCGATACCGGTCGTTGCTCGAACGTCCTCCCCCGAAGGGTCCGTGGTTCCTACAGCCATTTTGTCTCCTTCACTCCAGTCACAGAACCCTGCCGAGCTTACCGGTCCGGGACTTGGGCCTCGGCACGCAGACCCCGTTTCACTGATCGGAGCTTAGCTCCTCTTTTGGACGGTAGCCGCAAAACTTTGGAAAACGCCGCTCTCCGAGCCGACGCGATTAGGGCCTGATGTAACCAATCTTACCCAGCGAGACCAGAACGACTCTAGAGGATTCATTGCAATCTCCGCAACCGAGCGGATTTGCGATGGAGCATTCGGGATATGAGTTACTCTGTTTTGGCTATCTCAGTTCGACGCTGGTCGTGACTGAATGCGATCACGATGCCGGGCTTGCGGGGAGAGTGAAGAAGAACGTAGACCCTTCGCCGGGAATGGATTCCGCCCATATGCGGCCTCCAGAGCGCTCGACGATACGACGGCAGATTGCTAATCCTACACCCGATCCGGAGTCTTCATTCCGCTGCAGACGCGTGAATGGTTCAAAGATGGTTTCAGCGTATTTTTGCGGGAAACCCATCCCGTTATCACGCACCGCTATCGTTGCGATGTCATTCTCCATCGTGGCAACCGAAATGTGGATATGTGGTTTCCTTTCAGGAGCCCTATACTTGATCGCATTGCTGATAAGGTTAAGAAAAAGCCGGATAAATTGCGTATGTTCCACAGTCACGGTAGGCAATGGATCATGCGTCACGATGGCGCCGGAATCGTCTATCGCGGCTTTCAACTGCGAGACAGCCGCCTCAACCTCGTCATCCAACGAAATGGACACAGCGGGTTGTTTCTCGACGCCAGACTTTGCGTACGCCAGGAGATCTGCGACCAAATTACTCATGCGGGCAACCGCTGGGATGATGTAGTTTAAATACTCACGCCCATCAGCGCTGAGATTATTTCCCTCCCTTTGCAAGAGAAGTTGTGCAAAGGTCCTCACGGTGCGAAGGGGCTCTTGCAGATCATGGCTGGCCGCGTATGCGAAGTGCTCCAAAGCCACATTCATCTGGATTAGAGAATCTTCTAGTCGCTTGCGCTCCGTTTCATCGGATATGAGCTTCGTGTACCCGAGCAAGTTCCCTGCGCTGTCGACCACCGTTTCAAGAACCCCAAGCGCAAACAGCTCCGTCCCATCTTTCTTCCGATGCCAACGTATGTCGGAGGCACTGCCTTTTTCCCGTGCGATTCCGAGTTCCGCTTCGCACAGGTCGGTCGCTCGGTCGGCAGGAGTGAAAATCAGAGAAGCATGTTGACCAATCCACTCGGAAGCTGGGTATCCGAAGAGCCGCTCAACGCCGGCGTTCCAGGTTCGTAACACGCCGCTTTCATCGATCAGGAACAGGGCGTAGCCCTGCAACTGCGTTACTTGTGCCTCGAAGAGATCCCGATCTGTGTCCAATCAGTGCCCATTCTAACCTTCGTGAGGTAATTCTGTTGTGAGGCTCTGTCCTGCCGTGTTCCCGCCCACCGATCAGGGAACGGAGAACCGCACTTCCTCAGGAATAGGGATAAAGGGCGGGCTCCACTTTAGCTTGAGCTCCGCTCGCTTCCGCTATGCGCTTTTCGAGTCTGGCGCGGAGTTCTTCGCGCACTTGTGCATGAGTAGTACGCCCCGCCAGGTTCGTGTGTTGAAAGGGATCAGCGTAATTGTCGTAAACGATGTACTCGTAGTAGTTCTGTGCTGAAGCCACTGCCTTCCAGTTCCGACCTTTGGGCGCGGCGGCCGCATACGTGTATTGAGGCGTCCGCAGACCGCGTCCTGTCATGAACTCCGACATCTCGAAATACACCTCATTTTGCCAGCCGTCGATTTTGCGATCGAGCAACGGCAGGAAACTGTGGCCCTGCATGGAGTCCGGCACGGGGAGTCCGGCAGCGGAAAGAAGGCTGGGCGCCAGATCCACCTGGCTGACAAGCTCCCGAACGGTCAGGGCGCGATTGAATCCCGGACCTTCGATGATCAGCGGAATGTGTATGGAGCTTTCGTGCGGGCTGCGCTTGTACTCCGCGTTGCGCGTTTTGAAGTGGCAGGCGTGATCGCTCAGGAACACGAGGATCGTATTCTCGGCAAGACCGCTTTCCCGCAGTATCCGCCTCAGCCTGCCCATGGTTTCATCCATCTTGGCAACACAACCGTAGTAGTCCGAGAGCTGGCTTGGCCAACTGCCCGGAAGCGGACGAAGGTCTTCCGGGACGAAGGCGTTCTTGTACCGGCTCGCTAGTTCCTTCGGCGGAACGAATGAATCGATGTCGTTCTGGTGATGAACCTCGAGATACGAAAGCGTGAGGAAGAAGGGTGATTTCGCGGAGCGCAGAAAACGCTCGGCGCGATCCGTCATGAAGTCGGTGCGGTAAACGTCCTTAAAGTGAATGGGCCTGTTGTCGTTATCGAACAGATCGCCCTCGTACGGATGCGAAGTCCATTCGAGAGCGTTCGCGCCTTCCCACAGGTTGAGAAACCCGCCGCGGCGATTCGCGGGCACCGCGCCCCGGATTTCTTTCTGGTTCTCATCCTCCCCGGCCAGATGCCACTTACCGATGTAATTGGCGCTATAGCCCGCCTGCCGTAAGGTCCCGGCGAGAGTGGTTGCGGATTCTGAGAGCCCGATGCCGTTCCGCCACACGCCGTGCTTGCTCGGATATTGACCGGTGAACATGCTCGCCGCGCGCCGGAGCGCAAACTGGCTGATTGCAAAACGCCGAAGCAAACATGGTTCCGCGGCGCGCCATATCATCCAGGTTTGGCGTGAGGTTCAGCGGATTAACGCCAGCCGCGCCGATGCAATCCCACCGGAACTGGTCGGAAATGACGAGGACTACGTTCGGGCGCTGAACCTGAGATGACTGCATTTGCCCCGCATTGGTCGAAACTGCTGCTGAGGCAGCGGCAGCAGATCCAAGCAGGTCGCGACGTGATAATTTCGCGCTCATCTCTAAAACACCACCTTCAATGCGAATTGAATCTCGCGCATATCGTTGGCCAGGGTTGTGAGTGTTCCTCCTTGCGGGAGATCGACCCGAGCTCCATTTGGATTGCCCGTCGTACCCGGGTTCATGAATTGAGGATGATTCAACAGATTGAAGC
Source organism: uncultured Acidobacteriaceae bacterium (assembly GCA_963744795.1). Classification (GTDB taxonomy): domain Bacteria; phylum Acidobacteriota; class Terriglobia; order Bryobacterales; family Bryobacteraceae; genus Bog-105. The sequence continues at coordinate 421,517 of CAVUVF010000008.1, read as the reverse complement.
TCTCTGCCCGGAACTGTAACTGTCGACCCTCTCCCAGAAATGGTAGTGGGAAGCTCTTGAATAACGAAAGATCCAGGTTCGAAGCTCCCGGACCAATCAGGATATTACGCCCGGCATTGCCGAAATTGTAAAGCGCCGGCGTGGTAAACGCGGTCTTATCGAACCACTGATTTACGCCGCGCTGATCAGATGACAAATTCCCGTTATTGATTCGGTCTGGACGTGCAGCGCCTGTATTCGCGGTGCTCGTTCCTAAGGTGGGAGTAAAAGGCTGGCCGCTACGCAGTGTGAGGATTCCGTTTAACTGCCAATTACCCGCTATGGCGTTCAGCAAGCTATTTCCAATCGCAAAGTGGCGGTCCCGGCCGAAGGGCAAATCATAGAGTGCGCTCGTCACGAATCGATGTCGCATGTCGCCGGAAGAAAGCGAGCGCTCTGCCTTCACATTCTGTGCGTTGCGAAGCGAGAGATCGCCGACCAGACTTTCGCCCCCGATATCGAGCGTTTTGCTGTACGTGTACGAGACGAGGAGTGAAAAACCGGAGCTGTATCGATGCTCCACGCGGGCCTCGAGCGCGTTATAACTCGAGGTGTCGAGAGGCAGAGTGAAGTTGATGTCTCCGAGTCCTTGATATGGGCGGCGTGAGGCGACCGATCCTGGGCCCGCGAACGGTTGGTTCACATTGTACGTAGTCACGAGATCGTTTCCTTTGGTGCCTACGTAATTCGCTTCAAACAGATAGCTTTTCCACTGCTGCTCCAGGCCGAAGCTCCAGTGATAGACATATGCCTGTTTCAGGTCAGCGGCGAAACTGCTCAGGCTAGCAGCGGAGAGGTTTATATTTCCGCTCAGCGCATTTCGTCGGAAAGCCGGAACTGAGAAACAGAATCGGGTTGATTTGATCCGTCGCGTACGTGACGTTTCGATAAAACGGCGGATTGGCGACAAGACGGGCAGAAGCGCCGATGGCGGGATCATCCGCGAAAAACACTCCAAATCCCGGAGCGTATGACGGTGTTGCGCGCCGCCTGATAAGCCAATCCAACGCGGGGTGCGAAGTTATTCTTGTCCGTTTTCATCAGGGAGTCGCTACCGATGCCGGACGGAATGTTTGCAGCAATGGAAGCCGGGATGCCCGGCGGAACGACGTTGTTCGGATAGACCAGCTTTGTCATATTGGTCAGAAAATTTGCCTGCTGATTGTTGCGCTCGACAGGCTGGGACCAGAGTTCATATCGCAGACCCAGATTTAGCGTAAGCTTCGGAGTCAGCTTCCAGTCGTCTTGAATAAAACCGCCCCAATAGTTGTAGCGGAGGTCGCCATTGATCAGATTGCTTAATGTGCTGGTGGCCGGAATACCGAGGAGAAGGTCAGCGAGGCCGGAGCCCGTACCGCCCGGCCGCTGCGGATTCTGGGTAAACGCGCCGGAGAACGTATAAGACCCGCGTGCCGAAGAGGAGATGCTAAACCAGCTCCGGACCCAACGATACGACCCGCCCAGCTTCAGTGAGTGGTTTCCGAGCGTCCACGAGACGTGATCTTCTGCAGTGATCACCTCCGAGATCTTGTTGTTGGGAAGAAACGTAGCTTCGCCGAGCGGTGCATAACCCGAGACGGAAAGGCTGGGAAGACCGGTCACTCCGGCCTGTGCCGGAATGCCGCCCAGACCGAACTGGCTGTTCACGTTCGTGGTGACGAACGGAGTCAGGAAATCTTGAATGCGGTTATAGCCCAGACGGAACTCGTTCACAAGATTCGGCTGGAATACATGCGTCTCGCCCAGCGCCGCGCCATTACCGAGATCGGTCTTGGGCGCTGTCTGGAAGGTGCTGCTGCCGATGATCGGCGCGGGGAATGGTCCCGGCGTAACGAGGTCGCCTGAAAAGAAGCTGTAGCGCGCGAACAGTGAATCTTTGTCCGAGATCTGCAGATCGTGACGGAAGTCAAACCGGTTTGCCCGATTCGTGCTCGTGGGACTCGTGACGAAGTTGTTGATGTTAGCGGACGTAGATGTGGGCAGAGGAAGAGCGGCGAGTATCTTCGAAGCCGCCGGGTCGATGCGGGTCCCCGGAACGCGATTCCCGGTAAACAGCGATCGCGTGAAGATACCAGCCGCCTAGAGCTGTCGTGGTGTTCGGATCATAGATGGGAGCAAGTCCGGAAAGATCGCCTGCCCTTTGCGCAGCAGTCGGAATGCTCGAGACGTACGTGATGCCGCGATTGATGCTGGTTCGTTCGTAGCTGCCGAACAGAAAGGCCTTATTTTTAATGAGCGGACCGCCTACCGTTCCCCCGAACTGATTCTGCCGCAGAACGGGCTTGGGCGTACCGGACGTGGCGAAGTAGTTTCGAGCGTCAAGGTAGTCATTGCGGAGAAATTCAAAGGCCGTGCCGTGAACCGTGTTGGTGCCGCCTTTAATCACTGCATTCACAACAGCGCCGGCCGAGTATCCGTATTCAGCGGAGTAGTTATTGGTCTCGACGCGGAACTCCTGGACGGCATCGACCGAAGGCTGAATAACAACAGGCGAACTGTTCTGTTGATCGACGATTTTGGCGTTGTTATCCACGCCATCGAGGAGAAAGTTGTTGAGCTGCGCACGAACGCCATTCGCGATGAAAGATCCGCCCTGGATCGCGCGGTCTCCGGGCTTCGCCTCCAGTACACCGCTGGACAGTTTCGCCAGCTGCAGAAAATTTCGGCCGTTGAGCGGTAGATCGGAGACTGCTTTGGATTCGATCAACTGTCCAACGGACGCCGAAGAGGCTTCGAGCAAAGGCGGGCTGGCATGAATCTCGACCGTTTCGGTCGTGCTCCCGACCGCCAGGCTAGAAATCGATACGGGCGGACTGGCTGACCGCGAGCACGATGTCACGGCGCTCCACCGTGGAAAATCCTTGCTTTTGAACTGAAAGCTTGTATGTGCCGATCGGAAAGATTCGGGAAAACATAGTTACCGCTTTCGTTCGATTGCGTAACTGCCTCGACACCCGTATTGATGTTTGCCGCGACGATTCGCGCTTCTGGTATAACGGCTCCGGAGGCGTCCGTGATGATGCCCGTGATTTGCGCTGTCGGTTGCTGGGCGAAGCAGAGGCTAGTGATGACCGTCAGGACAACGGAGAACAGCCGGTGAGAGTTCCAAGGGTGGTACATGAGTGTCTTGGCTGGGATTATATCGGCTTCCGGCGCGAAACAGGCGCCTGTCGCGACCGTCGGCTTATCTGAGAAGCAAGTCAGTCCAGGGCAGATTTGCATGAAGTCACAAACTACGCGTCGAGAATGGATGAGCCAGACCATGGCTGGTGTGGCTGCTGCGCCCAGCATCGGTAAGGCAGGCGCGCAGACGCGCCGGCCGAACATCCTCTTCCTTATGACCGATCAGCACCGAGCTGACTGTGTCAGTGCTTACGGGAAGACGCCGGTTCGAACGCCGAACATCGACCGGATCGCAAAGCGAAGGCGTCTTGTTCAGGAATGCCTACAGCAGTACGCCGACCTGTACACCTGCGCGTTCCGCCCTGCTGACGGGACTCTCACCATGGCATCACGGAATGTTGGGCTACGGCGAGGTCGCGGCGCATTACGCGAACGAAATGCCGCGCCTGCTCCGGGACGCAGGATACCGAACGATGATGGTGGGCAAAACGCATTGGGGAACACTGCGGAACGGGCACGGATTCCACCAGATGCTCCTCGATGAGCACTGTCCTTGTGGCAACCACCCGATGCTGGAGCAGGGCGTCCGGGATGTCACGCCCAATGGCTTTCGGAGCGACTACGAGAGCTGGTTTTGGAGCGTGGCTCCAGGGCTCGATCCACATGCTACCGGGCTAGGCTGGAACGATTACGCCGGACGAGCATCGAAGCTGCCCGAGCACCTGCACGACACGCACTGGACCGGCGAAGCTGCAACGACCTTCCTTAAGACCTACAACCAGCCAGATCCGTTCTTTCTCAAGGTCTCTTTCATCAGACCTCACAGTCCATACGATCCGCCCGGCCGTTGCCTGAAAGCATACGAAGGGAGGGAACTGCCGGTCGCGCAGGCCGGCGCCTGGGCTGAACATTTCGTTCCACGGAACAATGCAGGCCCGGATATCTGGCATGGGCAGGTGCCCGGCCGAGGAATTACGAAATACACGGGCGGCGTATTACGGCTCCGTGAGTTTCGTCGACGAAAACATCGGACGTATTCTGGATACGCTCGAGCAGCGGGGGTGGCTGGATGAAACGCTCATTTTCTTCACGTCGGATCATGGCGACATGCTTGGAGACCAGCACTTGTGGCGAAAGGGGTATGGCTACCAACAGGCCGTCCACGTACCGATGCTGATGCGTTTGCCGGCCGGAATGGCAGGCGCGAAGCGCGGAGTGGAAGCGCAGAACGTTGTTGAATTGCGTGATGTGCTGCCCACTTTTCTGGACGCTGCGGGCACGGAAGCTCACGACCGGATGGACGGTCGGAGCTTATTAACTCTGGCCAAAGGCAACACTGCCGGATGGCGCGAATACATCGACCTGGAACATGATGTGGTTTATTCGCCCGAAGTTCACTGGAACGGCCTCACGGATGGTCGCTGGAAGTATATCTTTCATGCACGCGACGGAGCCGAACAGCTCTTTCACTTGGAGCAAGATCCGTGTGAGCTGAATGATCTCGCGAGCGACACCGCTCATACCGCTGAGTTGCAGCGCTGGCGTGCGCGTCTGATCAAGCATTTCGAAGAGCGGGGCGCGCCGTTTCTAGTCGGCGGGCGACTAGGTTTGCGGCCGGAACGGCAGTTGTACTCGCCTCATTATCCGCACTAGAGCAAGATCGGCTACGGTCGGCTTCTGCCGGCAGCGCGAATGCTATGCAGTTGAGCGAGCATACTCTGGACACGTTCGGGAAACTTCGTCGCGAGGTTCTGCTGTTCTCTCGGATCGCTTGCCAGGTTGTAGAGTTGCGGATCAGGATTGTTGCCCAGTTCCGTGTGTGTGTTCTTGTTGACCGCGGGTTTAGAGCTGCCTTCGATCACTTTCCAGTCCCCATCGATCAAGGCCAACGCGTCCGCATGTTCGACCAGAGTTTGACGAGCCTTACTGCTTTCGCCCAGCAATGCAGGAAGGACGTTCAGACTGTCTGGCGCCTGATCTCTCGGAACCGCCTGGCCGGTGAGCGCCGCCATTGTTGAGAGTAAATCGACTTGCCCCACCAGCGCATTTGAGACCGCATCCGACTTAATCCGGCCCGGCCATTGCGCCAGAAAAGGAACGCGCGTACCGCCGTCGAAGTTGCTGTACTTTCCTCCGCGATACTCTCCGGCCGGTTTGTGAGTCCCGATCTTCTCGACCGCCCCATCCTGGTAGCCGTCGTCTACGACCGGGCCGTTATCGCTCGAGAAAAGAACCAGGGTGTTGTCCCGGAGCCCATTCCGATCGAGCGCCGCCAATAACTGACCGACCGACCAATCCAGTTCTGCAATGGCATCGCCGCGAGGACCCATGCTCGTCTTGCCTCGGAATCGAGGGTTTGGCAGGCGAGGTACATGGATGTCGTGTGTAGCGTAGTAGAGAAAGAAAGGTCTGCGTTTGTTCTCGTCAATAAAGCGGACTGCATGAGTCGAGAGGGTATCGACAATATCTTCGTCCACCCACAACGCAGATTTCCCGCCTTTCATGTACCCGATCCGGCTCACGCCATCGACGATTGCCATGTCGTGACCATGGCTCGGCTTCATCTTCAGGAGTTCAGGATTGGTCCGTCCCGTGGGCTCTCCAGGAAACGGTGCGTCGTAACTGATTTGGATCGGATCAGCCGGGTCAGCATTCACCACCCGGTGATTCTCGACGAACACACACGGGACGCGGTCGGGCGTAGCTGGAATTATGAAGGAGTAATCAAAACCGACCTCCAGCGGACCGGGTTTGATGTCCCCGTTCCAATCGACATTGCCGGTACCGAGTCCCAGGTGCCACTTGCCCACCACGCCCGTTTGATATCCGGCTTTCTTCATCATGCCCGGGATAGTAAGTTGATCTCTTCCGATGATCAGTCCGGCGTCCCCTGGAAGAATGCCAGTACCCGGTTTACGCCAGGCGTATTGGCCTGTCATCAGTGCATAGCGTGACGGCGTGCAGGTGGCGGAAGGCGCGTGAGCATTGGTAAATCGCAACCCTCCGCCTGCGAGCGAATCGATATTCGGGGTTCGAACAGCCGTCGCGCCATAGCAGCTCAGATCGCCGTAACCCACGTCGTCGGCATAGATCAGAACGACATTGGGCGGACGCGGTGCAGCGGATGAAACCCGGGGCGAACTGTTGGCCACAACCGCTGCTGCAACGTTGCCGAGCAGACGCCGGCGCGAGAGCTTCTGACGCATACAAGAATCTTAATTGAGCTTTGCGTCAGCCGAACGCAGCCGATCTGGAAAGCGCCAGAAAACCGCTGGATGCTGATCGCTTTCCTCAAGAGAAGAACATCAGAATGGAAACGCGCCACGGAATCACAGTTGTCCTGATTCACTTACCTCTGAATGTGTTTCCATCTCGGCTCACCTTTACAAGGATGCGCGCGTTGGGGACAGGACTACGGGATCGACGACCTTGCGCGTGATTTGCCCATTGCTCTCCCAGTAAGTTCTCTTGCTTGCCAGGAATGGATCGTCGGGGGCCGGCTGCATGTTTCCGGCGATGTCGAAGGCCCTGGATCGGATTGTGTGCTCACCGGAACTCGGTGTGCCCCAGTTGAAATTCCAGAACGTCCACGCATAGCCCCGCGATTGCCTTCGGTCGTGAAAGGAGTTGTCCAATGTCGTGACCGTGCCTTCTTCCAGGTGTGTGGCCTCGCTCTGGCTCTCAAGTCGTGCGGTGACCCAAGGTCCGTTATCAATCTGAACCTGTACTGTCGAAATCGCTGCTCCCCAGGCAGCACCTCGGATTGCGTATCGGCCGTTCCGGCGCACAACCCGGCCGGGAGCCGATTTCAGCCGGACGTGACCAACCGTAGTGAAGGTCCAGATCGTCTGACCATTGCGCTCCTGCTCACGAATGCTAACGTAATCTCGCGCCATCAGGCGGCCCGCATACCGGTGATCGATGATTTCGATGCGGGTCAGCCATTTCACGTTAGCCACTCCGATACCAACCGGGAGCGATCAGCCGCAGCGGAAACCCATGCTCAGGCGGCAAAGGTGTGCCGTTCATTTCATAGCAGAGTAGATTGGCCGGGTGAAGTGCGTCCTGGATCGACATACTGCGAGCAAATTGCTCCGTGATGGTCAGGTCTAAGCCGCCATCGCTATCCGGCTGTACCATCCCTGTTCGACCGGCGCTGAGAATTCCCCCGTTATCGCGAATTGTTACCTGGCCGCTATCGACTCCGTAAAACACTACTTCCGTGCCCTGTTCCAGCACGCCTGATTCCCGGAGCAGCGCTGATAGCGGAGTTCCAGTCCAACGGGCATTGCCAACCGCAGTGCTAAACCAATCAAATCCATTGTTTCCGGAGCACTCCAGAGTGAAATCCACTTCCCGCCGCTCGCGTGTCCTGATGTCGGCAACGCTCAGAGACTGAGGACGAGCTACGAGTCCAGCAATGTCCAGACGCCAGTTCGCCTCGTCCAGAGAATCGGGTTGGCCGTAGTGGTTGACATTGAAGAAACGATCTGCCGGGGTGATCCAGGAGTCGAGGTTCTCCCAGGGTTGAAGATTATCGGTCACATCGGACGGCAGAGGAGGCGGAGGCTGGTCGAGCCAGGGAATAATCTCTTCGCCTGATTGCGCAAGAACGGACGACGGGAAGGCGACGCGCATGGTACCAGCTCCGGCCAAGCCTGCACCACCCTTCAGCCAACTACGCCGCGAAACTGATTCCTGTTTCATGAGTGTGCTCCTTTTATGACCTGATTGCGAAAGATCAAACTGACGTCCTAAGTAGGTCATGCCGCAAGAAGGTTCTGAAATCCACACGCGGCAGACAGGTGCGGGCTCTCGATTACTGTCCGTGACTCGTCGCCAGCCTTGTGAATTTTGAAAGTCACTCGCAGATTACAGCCAGCCTTGGTTTCGCCGATGTTCTCCTCCGACACCTCTCCGACGATGTCCCGAAAACTTCGGGTTCCACCCAGCACGACCCGTCGCGCGGAGAAGTAGGCGTTGGGCAAAGTGCCATCCGTCATGATGAGTCCACGGTTGTTCGAAAGAGAAAAGATTTCAGTGGCGAAGGCGAGATCCGGATCGGCACCGCCCTTCTTCGCAGCAGCGAGCTCAAAGCTCGCTAGATCAGTAGTCCAGGTTCCACGCGCTCTGTATACCCCAATGGCTCCCGGCGCTGTATCCGGATCGAAATCGGTTGCGCCGCGAGGGATCGTGCCTTCCGGGTAGATCGTACCGTCTTGAATGAAGGTGTCTCCCATCGAAAAGGCACTTGGATCTTTTACAGTTTCTGCTGGATCTACGTTGTTTTGAACGTAAGGAAGACGGAACGCCACGTCTACTGTAAAGGTTCTTGTCTCGTCATCGTTAGCCATGATCTTGGAAGGCAAAGCCAGCGCAAATACGGTCGCCAAGATTACTGCTGTAACCGCAATGCCGAAAATGACGGGGATGCGAGCTCTGTAGTAGGTCAGTATTGCTCCACCTAGGTCGCCTTCTCTCGCGCCGAGCATGCGTTTCAATCTGGCAGTGATAGTCATCTGTTTCCTTTCGATCTCCGGGTGGTTCGAATCGCAAAACGAGCTTCGGAAGTCGGTGAATGTCCTGAGGTCGAGGATGAAACTCCTCGAGAAGATCACAGACGTAAGGCGTCCTGTTTGTTCGTCTCATTAACTCCGGATTGTTTGCTTTTACTTACACAAACGACATTTGCTAGCGAAAACCGTCAGTGCGAAATATATTTGTGCCCGACTATGTGTGCGCGCCGTGCTCTTGCGGATGAACGCCTTGATCTCCCCCGACTATCTATGAGGGGCGAAGCAAGGCCGAAAGCCTGGGGGAGTGCTCGCCGGACAAGAATAGGCTGCGCAAGCCGGTACGGAGCGCAGAGGGCGAGCGGTGAATCCGCGTTCATTGCCAATGTCTGGCTCGGAAGGGCAACAACAATCTTGAGAGGGTTAGGGAAGGACACGAACATTAACGTAGCTAGGGTCCGATCGGAACATGGGTTCGGTCGGCTGTTAGCCGGCCCTGGGATGCGAAAGGGACTCTTTTTTGACTGCTACTGAACCGATTCCGGTCACGAGTATTGCCCGGCTGTTCAAAATGGCCTTCGACGGCGGCGACCTGAACTCTCTCCGACGGTCTTGCTCGAACGCCTCCAAAGCGACGCTGTCCGATGCAGCGGCTTGGCTAGACCTTAGCATCGTCGAACAACTGCTCGGAAACCAAGCGTCGGGTCTCGTTTGTCAGAGCGAAGCCTTGAAAATTCAGCGCCTGTACCGATCTTCCTGGCCGGCTTCCCGGAACGCCTTACGTGTCCTCGCGTTCATGACTGACGGTGATGTCAGCACGAATACGCCGCTCGACTTCTTGCTCGAGAATTCTGATGTCGTGCTGTATTCTCTCTATCTCGCCCCGGGCAGTCCGATTCCGGATGAATTACCTGAGCACGATGTAGCAATTGTGGCGATCAGTGATTCCGACCGAAGCTGTCAGTACGCTTGGGGCGATTGAAGAACGGCTTGCCAGGGCGCTGGCGTTCTCCTGTTCTAAACCGCCCGAGCCGAATCCTTCTTCTCTCACGGGAAATGATGTTCAGCCATCTGACGAGTACTCCCGGAGTCTTCATGCCCCCGACCGTCCGGCTCGGCCGGTCCACCTTTCAGAACTTGGTTCACGATCCCGAACAACTCTCGATGTTAGTGGGCGGAGCAACTTTCCCGGTCATCGCTCGACCGGTCGGCTCTCACGCAGGAAATGGTTTAGAAAGACTGGCCAGTGCTGAAGCCATAGAGCGCTACCTGGAAAAGCAAGCGGAACAGGAGTTCTTTGTTTCTCCATTCATCGATTACCGCAGCCAGGATGGATTGTTTCGAAAATATCGGATTATGTGGATCGACGGCCGCCCGTTTCCGGTCCACATGGCTATAGCGGACGAGTGGAAGGTGTGGTACCTGAACGCGGATATGGCTTCGCACGCTTGGAAGCGAGCGGAAGAAGAGCAATTCCTCTCATCATTCGACAGCGGGTTTGGTCGCCGACACGCGAAGGCGCTCGAGAGCATTGCGGAGCGGTTCGCGCTTGACTATTTCGGCATCGATTGCGGTGAGTTACCCGATGGGCGATTGCTCGTATTCGAAGGTAGCATTGCGCTGGTAGCACACGACATGGATTCACCTGAACTGTATCCGTACAAATCGCCGCAGATGCGTCGCTTGTTCGGTGCCGTTCAGGACATGTTGACGCGGAAGAGCCGGCATGTCGGTTAAACCCTTTACTCTTGATCCCGACGACTGGTCAGACGTCCGGCGTATCGGTCACTCCATGCTCGACGACATGTTCGAGTACCTGGAGAACATCCGGAATCGTCCTGTCTGGCAGCCCATGCCGCCGGAAGTGCGGCATGGGTTTCGTGAGAGCCTTCCGTCCAAGCCGACCAGCATCAGCAGCGTTTACCAGGAGTTCTCAGACAAAATTCTTCCTTACTCCACCGGCAACGTCCACCCCGGATTCATGGGTTGGGTACACGGCGGCGGCACGGTGGTCGGGATGCTCGCGGAGATGCTTGCGGGTGGATTGAACGCCAACTTGGGGGGACGAGATCACGCGCCGATCGAGGTTGAACGCCAGATCGTAGAATGGACCCGCCAGATCTTCGGGTTCCCTGAAACTGCGTCCGGCCTTTTTCTCACCGGCACGTCCATGGCTAACTTCGTGGCTCTCCTTGTCGCTCGCAATGCGGCGCTGGGATCAAGAGTACGTCCGAAAGGACTCAGTGCGATGGCGGAGCGCCTGGTGGTCTACACCTCTTGCGCCGCACACGGATGTATAGCGAAGGCAATGGATATGGCTGGTCTCGGAACCGAGTCGCTGCGCAGTATTCCCGTCGACTCCTTCCATCGGATGCAGATTTCAGAACTTCGCCGGGCGATCATAGCCGACCGGGCGGCGGGTCTCACTCCGTTTCTCCTTGTCGGAACGGCTGGAACCGTAGACATCGGCGCGATCGACGACTTGGACGAGCTGAGCCAGGTAGCGGCCGAGGAAAGTCTCTGGTTTCACGTGGATGGAGCATTCGGAGCTCTCGCTGTGCTCGCTCCGGAGATTGCGCCACGTCTTCGGGGAATCGAGAAGGCAGACTCCATCGCGTTCGACTTTCATAAGTGGGCCCAGGTTCCGTATGATGCCGGGTTTGTACTGGTGCGAGACGGACAAAAGCACTTTGGGACATTTGCGACGCCGGCGGCGTATCTACAGCGCGAATTGCGAGGAATGGCAGCAGGCGATCGCTGGCCCTGCGACTTCGGTCCAGACCTATCCAGAGGATTTCGGGCACTCAAAACCTGGTTCACTCTAAAGGTTTATGGAACTGAGCAATTGGGAGCCATCATTTCAAAGAGCTGCTCGCTTGCTCAACACCTGAAGAGCTTGATCGAGGATGCACCGGAGTTAGAGATTGCTGCGCCCGTAGATCTCAACATCGTGTGTTTCAGATTTCGAAATCAGGCGAGCGACGAACTAACGGCCAGCATAGTCGCTGACGATCCAAGAAACAGGTATTGCAGTACCTTCCACGACGGTAATCGATGGACGTTTGGCTATCCGGGCCGCGATCGTCAATCACAGGACACAGGCTCGCGACCTGGAGAATCTCGTCGGAGTAACTTTGCGGCTCTGGGCCGGCGCAAAGTGCGATCGATATTCGCTCGACGGCAAGCCTCGGTTCTTTCGCAAGTGCCTTGCACCTTTCGGAGTTCGAGCCCCAACCGACAACGGTTGCGACCTAGATAAGGTTGACACGACGTGTCAGCGTTTTCGCGAGATTTCGCGCATCCCAGGAAAACTCTAACTCTAGGGAAACGCCGAACCGGCGTAGGACGTTGAGTCAGGTCAAAGACTCGCTGTTCTACGATTGTTTCCGGGCTCTTAACATCGCGTCCGCCCAGCGGTATGCCTCAATTGCCATTTTGTCATGTGCCACGTCCTCAGCCTCTTTGTCGGGCTGGCTGGCGAACGCGGTCGAAGCATGCACATGGCTCAACAATGCGGTAAGGGCTGCGGCTGCGAACCTGTCCCGTAGGTTCTCTTCATGCTCGTTAGCGGTGGTCTTCACGTCCACAGTCTAGCGGTCGCGGGAAGTAAGACCACCGCGACATGAACTTCGGGCAGAGATTTTGCCGTTTCGTCCGCTCGTCTTGCTTAACTGGCGCAAGTGTCTTACCTTAGCTTCGCAACCGGGCCGGACAACTAGAGAGAAACATCCAGACCGACCGAGCGCATCAGTTCGAGTGCGTTGCTATGGGTGACGACGCCGGGACGAAGACGATAGTCGAAGGTGATTTCGCCGTTCACAATCTGGTCATCGAAGTGCGCGTTTTTCGCTCTACCATTCAATTGATCTGCGATTTGCGCTAAAGCAAGATCGTGTGTCGTGATGACCCCGATGGCGCCGAGTTCAACCAGTTTGCGCACAATCGCGGCCGCCCCAATCTGCCGATCGTGAGAATTCGTTCCGCTGAGAAGCTCGTCCAGCAGAAAAAGTGCCGCCCTGAATTCCTTCGCAAGATCGACGATCTGTTTGATTCTGACGATCTCGGCGAAGAACCGAGATCGATTGTCGAGTACTGAATCAGTAACTCGAATCGAAACCCCCAGGTGAAGAGGCGATATTCGCATGGATGTTGCGCAAACCGGACCTCCCGCCCAGGCGAGCGCGGTGTTAAGCCCAATGGCCCGAAGAAACGTGCTTTTGCCCGACATATTGGATCCGGAGACAATCAGGAGTCGAACGTCTTGTCCTAATGAAACGTCGTTACCGATTGACCTTGCCTGAGGCAGCAGAGGATGTCTGAGGTTATGTGCCTCGAGTAGCGGAACCGTGTCGGGCAGGAGTTCGGGAAAACACCAATGCGGGCGTTCGAAACTCAGGGACGCAAGGGACGAAAGCGCCTCAAATGTTGCCAATGCGCGAAGCCAAGCTGCGATCTGCGGCCCGGACTCCCGGCGCCAGCGTTCCACGCCGATTGCTACTTGCTCCCGCCAGAAGAGAAGCGGCCTTAGCGCTCGAATGAGGGGATGATCAACGGAATCGTGCCAATCGACCCAGCGCGCCAGTTGAGCAACCCGCTCCGATGCAGGCTTGCCCTCCCCAGAGAGTTGGGATCTTAACTCGTTTAGTAGGGGAGACCGGAAAGTCTCACGTTCCAAACGCGCAAGGGCGAGCGAAAGGATTCGCAAGTCCATGGCTAACGGTCTCAAGCGCCTCGAGAACTGTCTTTACTTTCGGGCGCAAAGTAGAACCCGATCGACACATCGAGCACGATCACCGCAATCAGCAAGGATGGCGAGATTTGACCGGCAAAGAACGCCGACAAGTAGTAGAACACTGATGCAGGCGAGCACGGCACAGCAGGGGACGAAGTACGGACGGGAAATGAACGATGGGCGCGTCGCCCCATCGGGCGAGCGCTTCTATGCTGACTTCCGCCTGAACATCTGGACCCAACAAGCTGAAGTGTTCCCGGAGGTCCAGCCCGTCGCGCAGTTCCTGGACTGCGCCTTGGCGCGTCGAGAGCCTCGGCGGAAGTTGCCGGCGAAAGCAGCCAACTGGCAAGCATCTGTTCGGCGGCCGCGGTACGTGTCTCGGCAACCAATTCGAACAGACTGCCCTTTCCGAAGAGATCCAGATCGTCCGCATACACATGCGAACTGTCCTGAAATCGTTCTCCGAAGCTGCCTGTTCCGACCCATTTGTCATCGAGGCGCGCAATCCCGCGACGGTAGAAGTTGAGTGCTCGATCGGCCAAGGTGCGCTGTCGTACGACTCGTGATTGCCAGACGGCGAGAAAGATGAAAACGACGATAGGGACTACAAGCCAAATCGCTGAGATGCTGTTTCGTCCGAAGACCAGATACGCGAGTACCGCTTCGGTAATTCCGAGTGCCAGACGCGCATTCCCGAGCCTTATAAACACCCGCTCGGACGCCTGCCTGTGCTGCAACCAGCTCTGTCGTCTCGACTGATAGTCATCGCTTGCTGCCATGCAGTCACAGAATAGCCATAAGGCTTCGAACATTCCAGGAGGCAGGTCCGCGATAATTGAGCATGCGCAATCGGCTTGCTTTGGCCGTTCTTTCTGTTGCTATCGCGGTAGCAGCTACGGACTGGAACGAGGCGGGAAAACAATGGTGGAGTCACGTTCAATATCTCGCAAGCGACCAGTTGGGCGGCAGGGACGTCGGCTCTCCGGGATTCGAGAAGGCGGCGGCCTATGTTGCCGAACAGTTTGAACGCGCGGCCCTCCAGCCCGGCGGCGAAGGGAACTATTTCCAGCGTGTTCAGTTCACGAAGATTTCCCTTGACCCGACCAAATCGAGCATCGCGATTGTTCGAAGCGGGCACGTGACGCCGGTCGCAATCCCTGGCGAGGCGCAACTGAATTACGGTTCCGATTCCGCTCCGTCCGTAACCGCTCCGGTTGTATTTGCCGGTTATGGCTTGTGCATTCCGGAAGCGCACTTCAACGACTTGCAAGGTCTCGATGTCAAAGGCGCAATCGTTGCTTTTCTGACCGGCGGCCCGGATAGTATCAGCGGGAACTTGCGCTCGCACTACTCTTCGGTCAAGGAACGCTGGAACGCTTTCCGGGAAGCTGGCGCCATTGGAATGATCTCGATCCCGAATCCGAAGGACATGGAGATTCCATGGGCGCGGCAAGGCGCCGCGTGGGGTCGGCCGCACGTGACGTTCGCAGACCCTTCGCTTGTTGCCGACACGCGGGATGAAATTCAATGCGAGTTGGGATCCCGCTAAAGCAGACGATCTGTTTGCCGGTTCCGGTCATTCTTTCCCCGAAATTCTGACCGCTGCTCAAGATCAGAAGCCGCTGCCGCACTTTCAAGCTGACCTCCCAGATCAAGGCAGCTACTCACGTCGCGACTGAGCCGATCGAATCCAAGAACGTAGTTGGCGTCCGGCCTGGTAACGATCCCAAGCTGAAAGACCAGTACGTCGTCATCTCCGCTCACCTGGATCACATCGGAACCGGAAAGCCGATCAATGGAGACGGCATCTACAACGGCGCCATGGACGATGCGTCGGGTGTTGCTTCCGTGATTGAAATCGCGAAGCGCCTGGGAAGAACACGGCAGGCGATCGCGCGCTCCATCCTGTTTGTGACCGTCACAGGCGAGGAAAAGGGAGAACTCGGTTCGGAATACATCGCGAGCCATCCAACAATCAAAGGGAAAGTCGTGGCTGACCTGAACATGGACATGTTTCTTCCCTTGTTTCCGCTGAAATGGCTCGAGGTGCAAGGACTCGATGAGTCGACACTCGGCGATGATGTACGTGCCGTGGCCCAGGCCGCCGGAGTGAAAGTGCAAGCCGATAAAGAGCCCAACAGGAACCGATTCATACGCAGCGATCAGTACAGCTTTGTGAAGGAAGGTGTACCCGCTGTCGCTTTCAAGTTTGGTTACCTGCCCGGAGATCCGGAAGAGAAGATATTCAAGGACTGGTACACGAATCGCTACCACGGCGTTTCGGATGATCTGAGTCAGCCTGTCGATCGCGCGGCAGCGGCTCAGTTCGATGCCATCCTGCTGAACCTTGCGGTTCGAGTTGCCGATGCACCCCAGCCGCCGGCCTGGAAGGACAACAGCTTCTTCCGGCGTTTCGCGAAGAGCTAAATCGACGGAGCTAATGAAACGCTCGGGGTTCGCAGATCTCCCGTTGCACGGCGGACGAGTGCCTCCGTGGCTGGCCCAGCGCATGGAGCAGCTCGGGACTGCCATCACCGAGAGCATCGTCTACCACTACGGCACATCGGAGTTCCTGTCCCGCCTGAGCGACCCATTCTGGTTCCAGGCTCTCGGATGCGTGATGGGTATGGACTGGCATTCGTCCGGGATCACGACCTCTGTGCTCGGTGCGCTTAAACGAGGCGTGAACGGCGCTCGCATGAGCTTGGGCTTCGCTTTTGCGGTGGACGCGGTAAGCAGTCCCGAAAGACTCCCTCCGAACTCATGCAAGCGGCCGAGAGCGAGCAATCTTAACGGCAACGAACTGGTGAGAACGAGCCGCCTTGCTGCCAAGATCGACAACAACGCAATCGCGGACGGCTTTCAGATTTATCTTCACGGATTTGTGGTCTCGGCGAGCGGTGAATGGGCCATTGTTCAGCAGGGATTGAACGAGGGAACCGGGCTAGCCAGGCGCTATCACTGGCATTCGGCCAACGTCGCGCGACTTCACCCGCGAGCCGCATACCGCGATCGTTGGCCAGAACGAAGGCGTTATCTTGAACCTGGTCGACCGGCGGGCGGACAGCGCTCAAAACGCGATCGTCGACATTGCGAGCGATAAGCCCGAACGAACGGTTGCGGAAATTCGAAGTCTCAACGATGCCGCGCCATCACGATGTGCGAATACGCGATGTGGATCTGAAAAGACTGGGAGCGGTGCTTGCGGTCAGTTATGAAAAGCAGCTTCGGGATTTTGCGTCCGTTTTGTTGGTTGAGAACCTGGGACCGCGCACTCTGCAAACCCTGGCGCTTGTGGCGGAAGTAGTGCATGGCGCGCCCGAGCCGCTTCTCGGATCCGGCTCGCTTTTCTTTTGCGCTTGGGCGGGAAGGATGGCCATCCGTTTCCGGTTCCGCTGAAGACCTATGACGAGTCGTTGAGTGTGCTTCGGAGATCGCTCGATGCTGCGAAGCTGGGACGGTCAGAAAAGATCGACGGCTTTAAGCGATTGGATGCCCTGGTTCGCCGTGTCGAGAAGAGCGCCGCGGCTCCTGAGGCGAGATTCGAACAGGCCCTTCAGCATGAGCGAACCATTTCGCCGTCCTTAGATGGCCGGACAGTGATGGATGAGCGACGGGAACGCAAGAACGAGATTGGTGCCCAGCTGAACCTTTTTTAACAACGGATCTGAGCGGAACTCTTCTCGGCTCTTTCAATTCGGGAGAGCTGTGCGGCTCCTCTTGCCAGACTTTGTAGTTCCCGGCCCGCTGCCGAATCGGAGCGTCCTATGCGTTGCTCTGGCTCGAACCACGACGTCGAACCCGAACTGGGAAAACGTTAGGATCAAGAAGTAGGTTCACTGATCTGTGCCATTCTCCAAATTTGTCAGCATCACTCAGTCCTTCGAAAGCCATGCGGTCCCCGATGTAGCGCGAGCCGTTACGGACGAACTCGCAGCTCAGAAGCTGGGGCGACTCTGCGTCCCGGCTCGAGAATCGCCATCGGCGTGGGGAGTCGCGGCATTTCGAACATCGCCGAGATTGTCCGGGCAACGGTTGCATACTTTCACGGAAATGGGTATCCATCCCTTCATCGTGCCCGCCATGGGAAGCCACGGAGGCGGAACCGTGGAAGGGCAACTTGGCGTGCTTGAGCATTATGGCGTCACCGAAGCTTTGGTCGGGTGCCCCGTCGTTAGCTCGCTGGATGTGATTCCATTCGGAACCACAGCGGAAGGCTTCGAAACATGGATTGATGCGAAGGCTGCCGGGAGCGACGGAATCTTCCTCATCAATCGCATCAAGTGGCACGCCAGCTTCGAAGGCCCCGTTGAGAGCGGGCTGATGAAGATGTGCGCCATCGGACTCGGGAAAGTGCGCGGGGCCGGCGCATATCACACCTATGCAACCCGCTCGGGCATGGGCGCAGTTGTTCAGTCCGTTGGCCACCATGTGCTTGCCTCGGGCAAAGTCTTTGGCGGCTTGGCAATCGTTGAAGATGCGAATCACGCGACCGCCAAGATATCGGCTTTGTGGGCAAACGAGATTGAGCAGCGGGAACAGGAATTGCTCCGGTTGGCCCGTTCCTGGATGCCGCGGATCCCGTTCGAAGAAGTCGACATTCTTGTGATCGACGAGATCGGGAAAGAAATCAGCGGTACCGGAATGGACAGCAAGGTCGTGAACCGGCATCCGCACGGAAACGTCAATCCCTGGTCCTGGGCTTCGCGGATTCGGCGCATCTACCTGCGCGACCTGAGCGAAGCTACCTGCGGGAAACGCCAATGGCATCGGAATGGCCGACGTCATCTCGCAGCGCCTCTACGACAAAATTGACTGGCACGCTACCAACATCAACGGCATCACTGCTTCTAACCTCAACGTAGTAAAGACCCCGATGCGATGCCCTGACGATCGGTCGGCTCTTGAGCTTCTGGCTGGCTCCGTCGGCCGCACGCGCCCGGAGGATGTGACGGTTGTGCGGGTCCGCAACACGCTTGAACTCAATCGGATGTGGGTCACCGAGAATCTGCTCGTCGGCACAGACTTCGAATCGGGCGAGCCCTTCGAGCTCACCTACGACGCAAACGGCAACCTGCCTGATTTCAAGAACAATCGTTAAGTAGATTAAAATGAAGATTCTCGGAGGATCTTCAGGTATATGCCCGCTTTGCCGCGCCGGAAATCGGTGGCTGTCAACATCGGGGGAGTCTATGTAGGCGGCTCTCATCCGATTGTCGTGCAGTCCATGACTAACACCGACACGGCAGACACGTCAGCAACGGTGAATCAGATTATGGAGCTGGCGCGCGCCGGTTCTGAACTGGTCCGCGTCACCGTGAATACGGAAGAAGCAGCGCAAGCAGTTCCGAAGATTGTGGAAACGCTGCGCTTCTTCGGTGTGAACGTCCCGATCATTGGCGATTTTCACTACAACGGCCATATTCTGCTGAAGAAGTATCCGGACTGCGCACGTGCCCTCTCCAAGTACCGCATCAATCCCGGAAACGTCGATATCGGCAAGAAGCACGATGACAACTTCCGGACCATGATTGAAGCGGCAGTCGAATACGATCGCCCGTCCGCATTGGTGTGAACTGGGGGTCGCTCGACGCCGCGCTTCTCACCAGGATGATGGACGAAAACTCGCGTTCCGCGGAGCCGCTCGACGCGATGGACGTCACCAAGCGAGCCATCGTCGAGAGCGCGATCCGCAGCGCCGAAATTGCCGAGCGCTTCGGATTAGCGCACGACAAAATCATTCTCAGCGCCAAGGTCAGCAACGTTCAGGATCTGATCGACTGCTATCAGATGCTGGCGGCCCGTTGCGATTACCCGCTTCACGTTGGATTAACGGAAGCCGGGCTCGGTTCGAAAGGAATTGTGGCCACGACAGCCGCACTCTCTGTGCTGCTGCAGCAGGGCATCGGCGACACCATCCGCGCTTCTCTGACCCCGCTTCCGAACGGCGATCGCTCGGAAGAAGTGATTGTTTGCCAGCAGGTGCTGCAATCGCTGAATCTTCGCAGTTTTACTCCGCAAGTGGCGGCATGCCCGGGCTGCGGCCGCACGACAAGCACGTTCTTCCAGGACATGGCCGACCAGATTCAGACGTATCTCCGCGAGCAGATGCCGGTTTGGCGCGAGAAGTACTCCGGCGTGGAGGAGATGAAGGTTGCCGTGATGGGCTGCATCGTCAACGGCCCAGGAGAATCGAAGCACGCCAACATCGGTATCTCGCTGCCCGGCACGTTCGAGACGCCCGTTGCGCCCGTTTACGTGGACGGCAAGCTGTCGACTACACTTCGAGGCGATAGCATCGTTGCCGAGTTCCGCGATATCCTCGATAACTACGTTGCTCAGCGGTACGCGATTCCTGAAGCCGTCCTGTCCTAAGCAGCGTCGCGTTACTTCTGAACCAGACGCTGGATGTCATCCAGCTCTTTACCAGCGTCAGCCCACTTACCTTGCGAACTCAGCTCGCGGTACCTCTGCAGGTGATCGCGCACGCTTTGTAGGGTTCGAAGCGCGCCTTCGGAAACCGGAGGATTGGATGCAGCTGGCGGCCGGCTGGCGCGTTTGTATCCGCAGCCGGCTGTGAACTCGCCGTCTGTACTTCCCGGTTAGCTGTGGGCACCTGCGAGCCGCCCATCGCTTTGATCAACTGCGTGAGAGCAAGCTCGTAAGTATCCGCATAGGCAAGCTGGTTCCCCATCGCAAGCGCCACTTTCTTAAGCTGCGGCATGCTGGCCTGCGTGGATTGCAGATAAATCGTCGCGACATACAAGAAGCTGTTTTCAATTGGAAGAACCAGCGTTTGTCCACGTAACACCTGAGACCCATGCTGGCTCCATAGCGTCAGATCGCGCGAGATGTTCTGGTCCTGATTGATGCGCGCGTCGATCTGCATGGGACCGTAAACGATGTTCTGTTTCGAGAGTTGCTCGAAGACTAATTCACCCAGATGTTCGCCGTCGCAACGGGCCGCCATGAAGCCGATCAGGTTGTTCTTGTTGGCCGGAGTGAATGGCGTAATCAGAAGAAATTCGGCGTTGGTCTCGCTCGGTAAGGTTGCCACCACATAGGTCGGCTGAACCGAACCGGCTCCGCCTTCACCACCCTGACGCGTTTCGGTTCGAGCCAAATCCCAAAGGTCGGCGCGATTATAGAAACTCTCCGGGTCCTGCATGTGAAAGGTGCGGTAGATTTCGGCTTGGGCACGGAATAAAGTCTCGGGATAGCGCACGTGGGCCCGTATGTCGGGGGGCATAGCCGAAGCCGGTTTGAACAGCTTGGGAAAGAGGCGCGAGTAGGCTTGCAGTAATACGTCACTCGGATCGAAAACGTACAGGTTTGTCGCGCCGGTGTAAGCGTTCACGGTCGCCTTTACCGAGTTGCGGACATAATTAGCCGAACGATCTTCCGTGAGGTTCAGTTCGCGCGAGTAGGGGTGCGCATCCGATGTCAAATAGCCGTCTACCATCCAGACCAGGTCACCGGACTTTGACAGAACAAGATACGGGTCTTCATCCCAACTCACAAAGGCGGCCAGAGTGGACAAGCGGTCGGCGATCGCACGGTGAATCATCACGCGGCTGTTTTCGGAAAGATAACTGGTGAGCAGGATATTGGCATCGCCATAATTCACGGCCGCAGCCAGACGGACCAGGGGTGAAACGGGAAAACCGCCGGTGCCGCGGTAGGTGGTGCTAACGGATTGCTGCGAGCCCGAAGGGTAGTTGAACTCCTGCTGCCGTGTGTCGACGAATACAGGTTCGTGCGCCACTTCGCCGTAATAAATCTCGGGTTTCGTGAATTGGAGGCTCTTGGTATTAACCACCGGAGGCGCATCCTGCACGAACAGCACCGGGAGACCGTCCGGCGTAATACGATTTGCCTCGGCCATCACGATGCCGTATCCATGCGTATAGATCAGGTGTGGATTGATCCACCGGTTCCGCGCTTCGCCCAATTGCCTGATATCCAATTCGCGCGGCGAAACTAAAACTTGCCTGGTCTGTCCGTCAATGTTGTAGCGGTCCACGTCCGTGTCGAGATAAACGTAAGGACGGAGCGGTTGGATCTGAGATACCGTATCGTGAAACGCTCGCCAATCCCAGAGGCGCACATTGTCGAGGGTGGCTTTGTGCTTTCCGTAGTCGATCGGAACCTCGGCCTTCGCGTCCAGCCCGACTTCTTTCACCCGCCGATTCAGGCCGTAGGCCGAACGCGTCGCCTGAATGTGGTGTTGTATGTAAGGACGCTCGAGCGCCAACTCGTTCGGCCGCACGTAAAGCGCAGTCACGAGCGAAGGCAGAACGAAGCGAACGGGCAAGAGCAAAAGTAAAGCAAGCGCCCACTTCGCTTGCCGGGAAAGCACCAGCGCGGCCGCGGCGACCGAGCCGACAATTAAGAGCCACTGAAGCGGCAGGGCCACGTGGTCAGCGACCCAGTCCACTCCGACCAGATAAGTGCCGTGGTCGTCCAGCAGCATGCTATAGCGGTCCAAGATAGTAATGGACCGCCAAGCCAAGCAGGAATATAGCCGTGACCAGCCGTACGAATTGAGAACGAAACAGCTCGCCAAACGAGAGGCGCTCGAATTCAAATGTAGAGGGCGAGCCCAGCGCCGGGAGCCGTTTACTCAAATTCTCCAGCATTCGAAGCGAGTCCATAGATGATTAGCGAAAACACCGCGCCCACGAGCACGATGCGCAGCAGCGTTTGGAAGAACGGCAGACTGAAGAAATAGAAAGGCAGCGAATGGTGAAAGATGGGATCCACAAATTCGCCCGCGGTGACCTGGCAGGCGCAGCCCGCCAAAGTAGCGAACGACGGCCCAACTACTCACGGTGATGTTGGCCAACAGGAACGCGAGAACGCATGACCACAAGCAACGCAATCTTCGATAACAACGATCGGGAGAGAACGCCGAACAGAGGACGGTCACCTGCGGATCTGATCCCCAAGTCTGTAAGCAGTCCAGAAAGCCGCCGCGAACAGAAGGAAGGCGATCACGAGCGGCCCTGTTCCGTAGAGGTAAAGATCGAGCCATGTATCTGTCTGGCCCATCTCCGACCACCAGTAGTAATCGATCAGAGTTGAAGCGATGATAACGGGATGCAACGAGCAGCAGGAAAAGCAGCCCAACGAGGTACAGCAAGACCACGTCGCCGTGGACTCTCGGGTTGCGCAATTCGCCGTTCGGCGTAGTAAGGGTCTGCCATTTTGTGACGGTTAGCCCTTGCGAGTATATCGCCCGTCAGGGGAGCTGAGCTTGATCGTCTAAGCAGGAGCTCGAGTAGCCCGGCTCGCAACCTGGTTCAAAGATTTTCGTCGCCGATGAATGATCCGGACAGGCCGAAAGAGTTCCGGCGGGTCAAGATGAAGCGCTACGAGGCGGTTCGCGGCGATGTCCTCTCGCATCACGCGCTTAGGCATGATGCTGATGCCCGCGCCGTGCGAGACCGCCTGTTTGATCATGACCAGATTGTCGAAGCGCAAAGTTGTTTCCACGCTGACTCGATGATCGCGGAAATACCTGTCGATTTGACTCTGAATCGGAAGATCGTCGTCGAATCCCACAAAGACGGCCCCCGCCAGGTCTTTCGCCGAAACGGTTTGGAGTTTGGCCAAGCGCATGGCTCGGAGCTGCCGCAACGACCATCTCTTCGTCGCGCCAAGGCAGGGCAACGACGTCGCGTGAAGATTCGGCGTAACTCATAATCCCGAGGTCCGCCTGATCGTTCTCGACCGCCGCCCAGACTCGCTCGGGTCGCAGGTAAGAGACGTCGAGATGCGCCTGGGGAAAAGCATGCGCGAACTTTCCCTCAATTTCCGACATCTCTGAAAGCGCAATAGAATAGATAGCAGCAAGACGGACCCTGCCGTCCGTTTCCATCTTTAGTTTTTTTAGGCTCGTTTCGAGTTCTTCCTGTCGTCGAAGAACATCCCGGCAGTAATCAACGTACAGTTTACCGGCCGGGGTAACTGTGAGCGGGCGGGTGCTCCTGTCAAAAAGCTGAACGCTCATTTCGCGCTCGATTTCCCGAACCGCTTGGCTCACGGCCGACTGGCTCATGGCACTCAGGCGAGCGGCCTTGCTGATGCTTTGACGAATGCGCCACATCCCTGATGAGGCGGAGGTTGGCGAGGGTCACTCTTTGGAACTCTACCATAAGTAACTTCCGATATTGTCAACTTGCTAGTTTCGATGACGTGGATATTGGTAAATGCGCTATACTCCTGATATCCCTTCCAAGTCCGAAGAGCTAGGTTGTAGTGTCTCCGGTCGATACAATGTCAAATTTCCCACCTGCTCAAGGGCTCTATCATCCATCCCAAGAACACGATGCGTGTGGTTTGGGATTCATCGTCAACATCGCCGGGAAGCCGTCACACGACATCGTCCTCAAGGGATTGCAGATCCTGACGAGCCTCGAGCACCGCGGAGCTTGCGGGTGCGACGAGGAAACAGGTGACGGCGCCGGCATTCTCATTCAGATTCCCCATGACTTCTTCCTGAAAGAAGGCCCGCGATTCGGCTTCGACTTGCCTTCCAAGGCGGGTGATTACGGGGTAGCGATGTGCTTTCTTCCAGTGGAGCGGCAGGCCCGTCTGGCATGTGAAGGCGTGCTCGAAAAGATCACCCGCGAAGAAGGGCTGGGTGTACTTGGTTGGCGCGACACACCGGTTGACGTGGACGCAATCGGCCGGGTAGCGCGAGCTTCACAACCTTATATCGAGCAGTTCTTTGTGCGGCGGCCCGATGGGATGGCGCCGGACGCGTTCGAGCGCAAGCTCTACGTCGTCCGGAAAAGGGCTGAAGCCGAAATCAGAGGCTCCGAACTCCGCGAGCGCGAGATGTTTTACATCCCTTCGTTCTCTTCGAGAACGATCATCTACAAGGGATTGCTGCTCGCGAACCAGATCGGCGAATTCTATAACGAGTTGCTCGATCCCGACACAACCAGTGCATTGTGCCTGGTTCACCAACGGTTTTCAACCAATACGTTCCCGACCTGGCAACTGGCGCACCCGTTCCGATACCTTTGCCACAACGGTGAAATCAATACGGTTCGCGGCAACATCAACTGGATGAACGCGCGCCAAACGGTCGTATCTTCGCCGAAGTTCGACGATATGTCGAAGCTGTTTCCGCTTATGCAGCCGGGTGTTAGCGATTCCGCGGCTCTCGACAACGCGGTCGAATTGCTCACCATGTCCGGGCGTTCGCTTCCGCACGTCATGGCGATGCTGATTCCCGGAAGCTTGGGATGCGGATACCACGATGTCGCCCGAGAAACGGGCCTTCTACGAATATCACGCTTCTCTTACTGAGCCCTGGGACGGCCCGGCTGCCGTGGCGTTTACGGATGGCCGCCTGATTGGTGCCACGCTCGATCGCAACGGTCTGCGCCCTGCCCGTTATCTCGAAACGAAAGATGGCCATCTGGTAATGGCGTCCGAAGCCGGGGTTCTCCCGTTCAAGCCGGAAGAGATTGCGCGGAAGGGAAGACTGCAGCCGGGCAAGATGCTGCTGGTGGACCTCGATCAGGGGCGGATTGTTCCGGACGAAGAGATCAAGGTGGGTCTGGCATCCCGCCAGCCGTATGCCGAATGGCTCAAAACGAACCAGGTCACCCTCGAATCTCTGCCTGAACCCACGCGTGTGCAGGGCTCCGATCATGAAACCGTTCTGATCCGGCAGCGCTGCTTCGGCTATACCGACGAAGATGTCCGGATGCTCATCACGCCAATGGCTTCGGAAGGCGAAGAAGCCATTGGCTCGATGGGCATCGATACGCCGCTTGCCTGCTTGTCGGATAAGCCACAAGCTGCTTTTCAACTACTTCAAGCAGCTGTTTGCGCAGGTAACCAACCCGCCTATCGATCCGATCAGGGAAGAACTGGTGATGTCTCTGACCAGCTACATCGGCACAGAGCGGAACATGCTGGCGGAAACGCCCGAGCATTGTCACACCTTGAAGATGCCGCAGCCGATCCTGACCAATCGGGAACTCGAGAAACTGCGGCGGGTGTCCCGAGGCGACCTGCTTGCTTCAACTCTGTCGACCACGTTTCGAGGTGCACGAAGGTGAAGTGGGACTGAGGCGGGCGCTCGATGGACTGTGCCGGCGCGCCTCCCTTCAGATCAAAGCCGGCTATAGCCTGCTCATTCTTGTCCGATCGTGGTGTCGACGACGAGTATGCGCCCATCCCGTCTCTCCTTGCTTTGACAGCCGTGCACAACCACCTGGCGCGCGAAGGTACGCGTACCGGTGTTGCTCTGATCATCGAATCTGGTGAGCCCCGCGAGGTCATGCACTATTGCCTCCTGATCGGCTATGGCGCCAGCGCGGTCAACCCTTATCTGGCAATCGAAACGATCGAAGATCTTGCCACAAATGGCGAACTGAAGTCCGGTGCAACTGCCGAAACCGCGGTGAAGAACTACGTCAAAGCGGTGAATAAGGGCTTGTTGAAGGTCTTCTCGAAGATGGGCATCTCGACCCTTCAGAGCTATCGCGGTGCACAGGTATTCGAGGCCGTCGGGCTCAATCAGGCGCTGGTCGACCAATACTTTACCGGGACCGCATCCCGTATCGAGGGTAGTCGGCCTGGATGTACTTGCAGATGAAGCCATCGCCAAGCACAGCTTTGCGTTTCGTCCCATCTCCGAATCAGAGCCGGAACTCGCTATTGGCGGGAACTATCAATTCCGCGTTCACGGCGAGCATCATCTACTGAATCCGCAGACCGTGAGCAAGCTGCAGCACGCTGTGCAAGGCGGCCACTACGAAACGTTCGAGGAATACGCGCGGCTCATCGACGAGCAGAACACGAAGCTCTGCACGCTTCGCGGTCTGATGACATTGAAGACCACGCCGCGTCCGATTCCGCTCGAAGAAGTGGAGCCGGCGAGTGAAATCGTCAAGCGATTCGCGACCGGTGCTATGTCGTTTGGCTCGATCAGCGCCGAAGCGCACGAAACACTCGCGATCGCGATGAACCGCATCGGCGGTCGTTCGAATACGGGCGAGGGCGGGGAAGACGAAGCGCGCTTTATCCCTCTTCCGAATGGCGATTCGCGGCGAAGTGCGGTCAAACAGGTGGCCTCGGGGCGTTTCGGCGTAACGGCCAATTACCTTGTCAATGCGGACGAACTCCAGATCAAGGTAGCCCAAGGAGCAAAGCCCGGCGAAGGTGGTCAGTTGCCCGGCCACAAAATCGACGCGACCATTGCGCGCGTGCGGCACTCGTTCCTGGCGTGGGATTGATTTCGCCTCCCCCGCATCACGACATCTACTCCATCGAAGATCTGTCCCAGCTCATTTTCGATTTGAAGAACGTCAATCCGGACGCGCGTATCTCAGTCAAGCTGGTGGCTGAAGTCGGAGTCGGCACGGTTGCTGCCGGCGTCTCGAAGGCTCATGCCGATGTCGTGCTGATCAGCGGCTACGACGGCGGGACAGGCGCTTCGCCTCTTACGTCGATCAAGCATGCCGGAGTTCCCTGGGAACTCGGACTGGCCGAAACGCAGCAGGTTCTCGTGATGAACGACCTGCGCAGCCGAATCCGCGTGCAAGTGGATGGGAAGCTTCAGACCGGGCGCGATGTCGTGATTGCCGCGCTGTTAGGTGCGGAGGAATTCGGGTTCTCAACTGCGCCTCTGGTTGCGATGGGCTGCATCATGATGCGCAAATGCCATCTCAACACTTGTCCGGTTGGGATCGCGACCCAAAATCCTGAACTGCGCAAGAAGTTTGCTGGCACGCCCGAGCATGTCGTGAACTTCTTCTTCTTCATCGCGGAGCAGGTTCGCGGCTGGATGGCAAAGCTGGGCTTCCGGAACGATGGACGAGATGATCGGCCGCGTCGACCTGATCGAGATGAAGGCCGGACATTGAGCATTGGAAGGCGCGTGGGCTCGACTTCGAAGCCATCCTCCACAATCCTCAGGTTCCGGGACGTGTTGGCCGTCGTCAGCTGAAGTGTCAAGACCACGGATTGAGCGAAGCGCTTGATCACAACTTGCTCCGGGAAGCGGAAGAGGCGATCGAACACTCCACGCCGGTTGAGTTGCAAGCGCACGTGCGGAATGTCCATCGAGCAGTCGGCACAATGTTGAGCGGCCGAGTCGCGCGGCGGCATGGTTCGAAAGGGCTTGCCGGACGACACAATCAAGATCTCGTTCACCGGTTCGGCCGGGCAGAGTTTCGGCGCCTTCCTGACCAAAGGCGTCACGCTCGTGCTCGAGGGCGAAGCAAACGATTACGTGGGCAAGGGGCTTTCGGGCGGCAAAATCATCGTGTTTCCGCCGAAGGCTTCTACCTTCGCTCCGGAAGAAAACATTCTGATCGGAAACACGACGCTCTACGGCGCGACGAGCGGCGAAGCTTATTTCAGCGGTGTGGCGGGTGAGCGGTTTGCTGTTCGAAATTCCGGCGCCACGGCTGTGGTGGAAGGAGTCGGCGACCACGCCTGTGAATACATGACCAACGGCACGGTTGTGGTGCTCGGGCAAACAGGGCGGAACTTTGCCGCAGGCATGAGCGGCGGCATTGCTTATGTCTTTGATCCGCTTCGGCGATTCGCCAAAGTGCGCTGCAATAGAGCGGCCGTCGATTTGGAGCCGCTGTTCGAAACACGAAGATATCGCCCTGCTTGAGAATTTGATCCGGCGGCATGTCAGCTATACGGGCAGCCCGCTCGGCAATCGAATTCTTGCCAACTGGGCGCAGATGCTCCCGCAGTTCGCCAAGGTGTTCCCGCACGAATTTAAACGAGTCATGAAACCGGCCGAGAAGAAGCCGGCGAAGATGCTGCCGATGCTTGAGCCAGTGCTCAGCCGCAGCTGGCTGCTGTCGGCGAGAGGGCGAGATAGATGGGGAAAACTACAGGGTTCCTCGAGTACCCGCGAGAAACGCCGCAGCGCCGTCCCGTTATCGAGCGCGTCAACGACTGGTTCGAGGTTTATCAGGATTTCCCGGACACGAAAGCTCGGGAACAAGCCGCTCGATGTATGGATTGCGGCGTTCCGTTCTGCCATACCGGATGTCCGCTAAACAACTTCATTCCGGACTGGAACGACATGGTCTGGAAGGACCGGTGGCGCGAGGCGATCCGCACCCTGCATGCGACGAACAACTTCCCGGAGTTCACCGGCCGCATCTGTCCGGCTCCCTGCGAGGCTGCTTGCGTTCTCGGAATCAATGCGCCAGCCGTCTCGATCAAGCCGATCGAGCAGAAGATCATCGATCATGCGTTCGCCGAAGGCTGGGTTTTGCCCGAGCGCCCGCGCCGCAGAACCGGAAAGAACATCGCGATTGTCGGTTCCGGCCCGGCGGGTCTCGCCGCCGCGCAACAGTTGGCGCGCGCCGGGCATTCAGTTACTGTCCTGGAACGGCACGACCGGATCGGCGGATTGCTTCGATATGGCATTCCCGATTTCAAAATGGAAAAGCCGATCATCGACCGCCGTTTGGAGCAGATGATCGCTGAGGGCGTGCAGTTTCGGACGGGCGTTCACGTGGGCATCGATATGACAGGCGACGAGTTGCGGCGCGATTTCGATGCTGTTCTTCTGACCGCCGGCGCCGAAAAGCCGCGCGATCTCGAGATTCCAGGGCGCGAGTTGAAGGGCGTCCATTTCGCAATGGATTACCTGACCCAACAGAACCGGCGTGTGGCGGGGGACCGGATCAGCAGCGCCGAAGAAATCAGCGCAGCCGGTAAGCGCGTCATCATCATCGGCGGCGGAGACACCGGGGCCGATTGCCTCGGAACCGCGCACCGCCAGAAGGCCATGTCGGTCCATCAGCTTCAGATTCATGCCATGCCGCCCGAAACGCGGCACGGCACTACGCCATGGCCGCTTATGGCCGCTCCAGTTACGGGTAGAGTCGGCTCATGAGGAAGGCGGAGTTCGCGAGTGGAGCGTTCTGACGACTCACTTCAGCGGTGATGCAATGGCAACGTCGAGAAGCTGCATTGTGTTCGGGTTGGTCCGAAACCCGCTATGGAGCGTGTGCCGGGCAGCGAGTTCTATCTTGATGCCGACCTTGTCCTGATTGCCATCGGCTTCTCTGGTCCGGTGCGCAACGGGCTTGCTGGAGCAATTGCCTCTTGCACTGGACGCTCGCGGCAATGTCAACACGGATGAGTGCTACATGACCTCTGAACCCGGTATTTTCTCGGCAGGGGACATGCGCCGCGGACAGTCGCTGGTTGTTTGGGCAATTGCAGAAGGCCGCAAGGCTGCTCATCACATCGATAAGTTCCTGATGGGCGGAAGCCAGCTGGCGGTCTGAAAATAAACAAAGAGCCGGAGAGCGTTTCGGCTCCCCGGCCCCTGTTGAGCAAGTGAACTAGCTGTTTATTTCTTCGAGGACTTGCCTGCGGAGACGGTCTTCGCGAGATCAGCCGGGTTGGATGTAGCCGCTGCCACGGCAGGCATCCGGAAATTCTCGCCAATCATGCTGGCCATGGCGTGAACTTCTAATCCTTCAGCTTCTTTCGTGAAGAGTAAACAATGCTGTTCGGGGTCAAAATCGGCTTGGATCCAGTCGCCTGCGCTCACTTGACTGGTTGCCATTAAGTTCGAGAGCGGGTGAACCAGGAAGCGTTCGATGGCGCGCTTCAGGTGTCGGGCCCCGTATTTCATGTCCGTGCCTTCGGAGAGCAGATAGCTCTTGCCCGCTTCGGATACCGTGAAGACGAAGGTCTTGTCAGCGGGCGAGAGCATAATCCGCTGCTGCACCTGTCCGAGTTCCAGATCGAGGATCCGGCGGAGTTCGTTCTGTCCAAGGGCTTGAAGACTACCGTCTTATCGATGCGGTTCATGAACTCGGGCGTAAATTTACGCCGAGCAGCTTCGATGCCACTCCGGGACATCTTCTTTGAGATCTGCTCATCGTTCAGGTTCTGTTCTGAATCGTTGAGTATCTTATTGAAACCCAGTTTGGGAGAAACCAGCGAGCTCATTTCGTGTGCGCCCAGGTTGCTGGTCATGAAGATCATCGCTCGGGAGAAATCAACCTTGCGGTTGTCTCCGAGGGTCAGAGTCGCTTTGTCCAGGATGCCGAGAAGCAGGTTCCAAAGCGCATCGCTCGCCTTTTCGATCTCGTCGAAGAGGATGAAGCTGACCTTCACCGTTTCGGTGTGGTGCTGGTTGATGACTTCCTGGCTCAGGAGCGGGTGAGTTTCCCGATGGCCCAGGTAGCCCGGAGGCGAGCCGATCAGTTTCGCAATCTCATGGCTGTGCTGAAATTCCGCACAGTCGATCTTGATCACTGCACGCGGATTGTTCACGAGCGCTTCTGCCGTAGCTTCCACCGTACGAGTTTTCCCCGAACCTGTAGGTCCCAGAAAGAGGAAGTTGCCGATCGGTCGTCCCGGTGCACATAAGCCCGTTACGTGCATCTGATAAATGTTAACGATCTGTTGGACCGCTTCGTCCTGGCCCACAACCAGATTGAGCAGAGTTTTTTCCAGAGACTCTGCATCTTTGCCCGTTCTGGTCGGGTCGAGAACTTTTCGTAACCGGCTCATTTCTGCTAGCCCTTCTTTCCTTTTTTTCCGCCAGATTCCCGTCACTCCTCAACAGTGCGAGATCGAACTCCTTAATCTTGCTGAATTACGTATTCAGTAGAAGCAAATCGCGTGCCAAACTTGACCATCTCGAAAGCTTCCATTTCTTCCTGTCGAGAATCGCCTTTCGGCTACCACCCTCGGGAGGAAATTTAGGAGTTTTCCTTTAGTCCTTCCGTGGCCGAGAAGGTCTCACCTCAATTCGGCTCATCAGCGTTCTTTTTGGCAATCGGATAACGCCGAGCACGATTTCGGCGATATCCTCGGGTGCGATCTTCCAATCCGCGCCTCGTTGGCCCTCTTCCCCGGAAAAGTGCGTGGCCACGCTGCCGGGCATGATGTACGTCACGGCGACGTCATCGTGGCGATGATCGAGCATTGTAGCCTCGCTCAGGGCGTTCAAGCCGAACTTCGAGGCATTGTAGGCGCTTCCGCCGGCAAACGGGTTCTTCCCGGCCAGACTGCTGATATTAATAATCCGGCCGCCTCGGGCCCGTTCAAACCGTGAAAGCGCTTCCCTGGTGCAATAAAAGGCTCCGGAAAGATTGATCCCGATTACCTGGTCCCACTCTTCGACGCTCATCTCGGCCGCAGACTGGAAGATACCGACCCCGGCGTTATTCACCAAAATGTCCAGTCCGCCTAACTCCTTGTCTGTGAATTCGAAAAGGCGGGCTCACGTCTGCGCTCTTGCTGACGTCGGCTACGTAGCCGCTCATCTTTCCCTTCGCGGTCTTGCCGCAGGTCCTCGACGGCCTTGTCGAGCGATTGCTGCTGACGAGCACAGATGACGACGTTTGCGCCGTTCTCGGCGAATGCACGTGCGATCGCCAGTCCGATTCCCTTCGAAGCTCCGGTTACCAGAGCACGCTTGCCAAGTAAAAGATCACTCATGAATATTTCTTTAACTCCTGAGCTTCCAATCGGTTACAGTGGTTCTTCTCGACCACCGCCTTCGGTTTGACGATGCCGGCCGAAGCTGGGCTTCGAGTCACTTTCGCCTCGCTGCTAAACACCTATACTGGAATCAAACCCTCTTTTATGAGCGTAATCTGGCTGCGGACGGCGGCCGCGCTGTATTCGTTAGGCCTGCTGTACGCGCTGTCTGTATCTGTTTCGGAAGGGCACCCGGCTGTTTTCGCCGGCCCTGGTCGCGTTTGCGGCGGGTGCGGTGTTCCATCTCGTCTCGCTGGTCGAGCTGCGGATCGAAACCGGCCACCTTCCGCTGAATAACTTCTACGAAACCAGCTCGCTTTGCGCGTTTCTGATTGGGGTGCTTTTCCTGATCTACTACGCCTTCTATCGCGTTGCGATATTTGGGGTTTGCCTGTTTCCCGTAGTGTTTTTCATGACGCTGATCGGCGCCACGGAATTCCCCGTGGCCACCTGGAGCAGCCCGCATATCCGGAACGCCTGGCTGTCTGATCCATATCACGGCCGTACTGGTCGGTTACGCCGCACTGCTCATCGCAGCCGTTGCCTCGGTTTATTACCTGCTTCAGGAGCGTCAATTGAAGCGGAAGCGAGTGGACCCTTCCTCGAACCGCCTGCCCCCGCTCGGCTACTCTCGACCGGATCATCACCCAAGCCATGAACGTCGGCTTCGTGTTCATCACGGTGGGAACCGTCACCGGGGTCGTCTGGGCGTTCATTGAAAGTGGGACTGCCTGGATCCTGAATCCTGAGATTGGCTTCTTTCTGTTTACCTGGGCCTTTTACCTGGCCATGATTTTCCTGCGCGTTTCCGCCGGATGGCGGGGACGCCGCATTGCCTGGCTGGCGGTTAGCGTCCTTGGCTGCTCGCTGATCACCTGGGCGACTCACCTCGGCATCCGGAGTATCTGGCGGCAATGAAGCTCGCGCTTGGCGGGGATTAATCACCGGACTGCACCCGTGCAGATCAGAGAGCAACTCGCTTTTCGGAGTGAAGAGATCCCCAGCGCTCTTCTTGACATCCAGGCTCGTGGCGCCAAGGAAGCGCTGATCCTCTCCACCTGTAATCGCGTGGAGGTGACGGCGACGCTCGAAGGCGGCATGACGGTCGATCAGCTCTTCGGCCGCATCTTGAATGGGCGGCCCGGATTGAGCATCGACGCCCTTCGGCCCCACTTCTATGTGTTCGAAGAGCGAGAAGCCATCCGGCACCTTTTCCGGGTGGCGGCCAGTCTGGATTCGATGATCGTTGGAGAGCCGCAAATCCTCGGTCAATTGAAGCAGGCGTACTCGCAAGCAAAAGAACAGGGCGCAATCGGGAGCGTGTTGGATGCGGTCCTGACCCGGGCCTTCAATGTTGCTAAGCGCATCCGTACCGAGACGGAAATCGGGCAGAGTGCTGTATCCGTGAGTTACGCCGCCGTGGAACTGGCGCGCGAGATCTTCGGTGCTCTCAACGGCAAGCGCGTTCTCATTATCGGCGCCGGCAAGATGTCGGAGGGAACTGCCCGCCACCTTTTAAGAGCGGGTGCTTCCGAGATATTTCATCACGAACCGGACCGCCCAGCGGGCCAGAGAAGTGGCCGCCCTATTTCAAGGCACGGTTGTTCCCTACGATCAATTTCCACAGCGTCTGGGCGGCATGGACATTGTGATTGCCTCTTCCGGGTCGCCGGAATCTGTCGTTACGATCGGATATGGTGCGCCGGGCCATCGAATCTCGAAGGAACCAGCCGATGTTCCTGATCGATATCGCTGTTCCTCGCAATGTGGCTCCGGAAGTGAATCGGATCGAGCATGCCTTTGTCTACGATCTCGACGACCTGCAGCGGCTGGCCGAACGGAATCTTGCAGACGCGTCAGGAAGTTGCCCAACAAGCCGAAAACATCGTCGAAGAAGAAGTAGCCAGGCTGGAAGCGACGACTCCGGGAACGGGGCGCCGCGCCGACCATTCTGAGTCTTCAGGAACAGTTTGAAGCCATTCGCCGCGATGTGCTCGATCGTTATCGCAGCCGTCTGGGACCGTTGAGCGCCTCTCAAGAGGAGACCCTCGAAGCTCTAACGAAAGGGCATCGTCAATAAGATTGCCCATGGACCGATCTCGGAAATCCGAAGGCACGCGGCCGAGCAGACGAACGACGCTCGGGCGAGGCGAACTGCTCCACGCGGTTCGAAGAATCTTCCGTCTCGGAGATCGCTAGTACGCATGTCAGCGATCGACTCTCCAGTCAAAACACTGATCATCGGTTCGCGCGGTTCCCAACTGGCGCTCTGGCAAGCCAACCACATTGCCTCGCGTTTGAGTGGGCTTGGAGTTCGCACCCAAATCGAGATCATCAAAACGACGGGTGATCACCTGCAAACGGCTTCTCTTGTCCAGGCAGGCGGAAAAGGCCTGTTTACGAAGGAGATCGAAGACGCGCTGCTAAACGGCTCAATCGATCTTGCCGTGCACAGCTTGAAAGACCTTCCAACGGAGAATCCGAAAGGACTTACGATCGCGGCTATACCCGAGCGAGAGGATCCCAGGGATGCCATGGTCGGTTGCACGCTCGAGGAACTAAGGCGGGGAGCGCGCGTCGGAACCAGTTCCGGACGGCGGGCTGCGCAGCTGTTAAATCTACGGCCGGATCTGATCGTCGAGCCCATTCGCGGAAACGTCGATACTCGTCTTCGGAAGCAGAAAGCAGGTCAGTTCGACGCCATCATGCTTGCTGCGGCCGGATTGCGGCGACTCGGATTAGAAGGGGAGATCGCGCAACTGTTCTCTCCGGACGAGATCTGTCCGGCGCCGGGCCAAGGTGCACTCGCGATACAGACCAGGGTTGAGGATCTGGCGCTCGAACTCTGTTCGGCTCTTAACGATCCGACGACGTCTGAGTGTGTTCGCTGTGAACGCAGTGTTCTTGCCGCGCTCGGCGGCGGGTGTCAGTTACCTGTCGGAGTTTTCGCTGAAGCTCACGGCGAGAGCCTTTGCATTCGTGCCGCCGTGATGTCCTTGGATGGCCGTCGGGCGATAACGTAAGGAGATGATCGGCGCACGGAGCAATCCGGAACATGTGGGAGAACTTGTAGCTGGTGAGCTGCTTCGCGAAGGGGCAGGCTCAATCCTCAGCTCGGAGCGGTAATCCCCGATGGCTTCGCTCCACGGTCTACGGATCGTTGTCACCCGTGCGGCGCACCAGGCGGAAGAACTTGCTGCGCCGCTTGCGCAGACTTAGGGGCAGACGTCATCCTGCTGCCCACCATTGCCATCGGCCCACCCTCCGATAATCAGCCGTTGCAAGAGGCGGCCTCTCATGCAAACGAGTACGACTGGATCATCTTCACGAGCCAGAACAGCGTGGAGGCTTTCGCCATACACACTCCGTTCGCCGAGCCCCAGAACTTCAAGGTAGCCTCGGTCGGAAGGGCAACGCGCGATGCGGCGGAACGGCAGGGAATGAAGGTGCATATTGTTCCTGATATGTATGTTGCTGAAAGTCTGGTTGATGCTTTCGCTGCGGAGGACTTGCGCGGCAAACGGATACTTGTTCCGAGCGCGGCAGTGACTCGCGATGTTATTCCGCGAAAACTCGAAGAGCAGGGCGCGATCGTAACCGTCGTCGAAGCCTATCGTAACGTCCTGCCCGAGGAGCGTCGCTGAACGGGCCTCTCTGATTTTCCGCGAACCACTCCCGGATTGGGTGTTGTTTGCCAGTCCCTCAGCCATTGATAATCTCGTTGGCCTCGTCCATTTGCAAACGCTTCGACAGATGAAAATCGCCACTATTGGACCGGTCACTTCGAGAGCGGTCGAGAAGTGCGGATTGACGGTTAGCGCCTGAGGCGGATCCACACGACGTGAATGGGTTGGTTGCAGCGGTCGTAGCGAGTCAGGAACTTCGAGCGGACTAGCTGAGAATCCGGCGTCGCTCCAGATTGTCCTGACGGGCCTACGGCCCACGAAACCTCATGAAAATAACTTAGAGGGTATCTCTGGACTTCGCCGCCCAAGGCGTGGTCCACGCTTAGAGCTAACATTGCAGCTGGCCAGAGCGGCGAGATCGAGAACTCAATGGAGAAGTTAACGCCGTCAGATTGTCTGATCCGGAGCGTGCGTGTTGAGCGAATAAATAGGCATTGTCTTCTCCCGCTGGGAGTGGTAATAGCCTGCGACCTTGATTAACGTACTTGCGGCACGCTCTCCGCTCGCGCCGGGAGGAAGCGTTATGTCCTACAGAGTAGCCGGAATCGATGTTCATAAAAGAATGTTGGCCGTAGTTGTGGCCGATGTGCACGTCGAAGGCGAGTACCAGTTTGAACGACGCCATTTTGGCAGCACCCCCGAGCAACTGCGATTATTGGCGGAATGGCTGCTGGAGCAGATGGTGGAAGAAGCGGTGATGGAATCCACGGCTCAATATTGGAAACCGGTTTGGGGAGCACTGGAGCGGTACTGGAAGCCGAGTTGCCAAAAGCGGGAAGGTGCCGACCCTCTTTCGGGAACCTTGCATCTGGCGCAGGCGCAATCTAATCGCGGGCGGCGAGGACGAAAGAGAGATTTCCCCGACGCCGAACGACTGGTGAAACGGCTGGTGGCCCACGAACTGGTGCTCAGCTTCGTGCCGGATGTCGAGCAGCGTCTTTGGCGCACGGTGATGCGTGGAAAGTACCAGTTGAGGCGCAATCATGTACGGTTGCAAAATCAATTAGAGGCTCTGCTGGAAGAAGCGCATATTAAGTTGTCCAGCCTAGTCTCAGATCTGCTGGGAGCCAGCGCTCGGCGCATGCTGCAGGCGTTGGCCGACGGGGAAACCGACCCCGCGGCTCTGGCTGCGTTGGCCGATACACGCTTGCGTGCTACGCCGGCACAGTTGCGTGACGCGCTTGGCGCGTGCAGCGAGTTGAATCCCGTCTACCGCCGGCTGCTGAAGATGGCGTTAAAGGAATTGCAACTGATCGACGAGCAGATCGGGCAACTGGACCAGGAGATGGCGAGTCTGCTCAAGCAGCATCAGGACGCAGTACAGCGGCTAGCGGAGGTGCCCGGCCTGGGACCGGATTCTGCACAGCAGATCATCGCTGAAGTAGGTGTCACAGCGGCGACTTTTGCTTCGCCCAAGAATCTGTCCTCATGGGTGGGCGCGTGTCCTGGAGACGAAGAGAGCGCGGGGATGAACAAGAGCACCCGCTGCCCCACGGGTAACCGTCACATGCGACGGATCCTCAACCAGGCGGCTAATGCCGCGGTCAAGCACAAAGGAAGCATCTTCGAGGTTGTGTATCGCCGGCTGGTACCGCGCCTTGGACACGGGCAAACCATCGGAGCAATCACGCATCGGCTTTGTCGATTGATTTGGATCATTCTGCACCAGGGGGTCAGTTACGAGGAACGAGGCCCGGCCGTGAGCCAGAAATCGAAGCGACAATACCGAACACGAATCAATGAATTCAACGATGCCGGAACGAGGCTGGAGAAATAACCGTGTACAAAGTGTCACTACGCCCAGTACCGTGTAAACCCGGGTTGACTGGTTCGCTTCATTAAGAATGGCAACGGACTCTAATGGCGCGATACTAGAACCGCTTGAGATAAAGCAATTCAATTGAACAATTCGTGAGGAGCTAAAGCGTCCCGCCCGACTCTCAGGTTCCAAAGACGCCTCGCCGTAACCGCTCGGTCAGCTCGCCCGGAGATTTGTCTGGCTCCGGCGGCAGAACGTTACCGACATGCACCGAAATGTTCCCGGAGCGGAACCAGTGGCCTTTGGTGGCTTTTATCTCTCCCAATCCCTTCAGCCGGACGGGCAGAGCAGGCGTCCCGAGTTCTTTCCAGAGCAACCCTGCACCGGTTTTGAATGGCTGAGGTGTTTCATCGTCCGATCGACGTCCCTTCCGGGAATACGATAACGCTGTAACCTCGATCCACCGCCTCGCCCGCGTGGCGAAAGCTGCGCCGGAATCCGCTGAACTGTGGCAGGGGAAAAATGTTGAACAAGCCAGTGACGACCCAATACTCAATGGGTCCGAGCAGATTGAAGAACCAGTTCCCCTGGTTTCGAGCGAAGCGCCAGTCAAGTATCATCTCGCCGGACATCGCGACAGCGACTCTTCTCCGCACTCGGCGAGGAAGTGCATACAAGATAAACGGCACATCGTAAGACGTGACGTGATTCGCCACAATCAGCATCGGAGTTTGCGGCCACTGCTCGACCGCGACCTGAACGCGAGGCTTTGTTAAACCTCGCACGAGTGGCATCGCAATCAGTTCGAGAAAAACGGTTCGTACTGCTTGAACGATGCGACTCCACGGCCAGTGCGGATACACGTGACCGTCTCGGGTTTCACCTGCTGGCCGGAGCTGCATGACTTTCGAGTAGTCGCCGAACGTCCTCCGTCGTTTGGTACGGTCTGGAGTGCGTTGTCCTCAAGCGAGATCCCATACTGGCTTTCGAGTTGCGCCTGCAGTTGTACTCTTCCCAGACTGTCCAGGTCGAGCGTTGTCCCAGCTTCTGTCGATCCGCTTCCGCTCACAAGCTCGCCTTCGCGAATCTTCCGCGCTATCTCCCGGCGCAACACCTTTCCGGTTGACGTGCGAGGCAGATCCGGCTCCGGCCACTTGGCCCAGTGCCGAATCTGTTGAAACTCCGCCAATTCCCGATTCGCCCCGGAGACTGCTGCGCGAGCTGCTTCGGCATCTCCGGTCACGATGGCGGCAAACGGAGCGGGACTATCCTCGGTCGCGATCTCAACCACTGCACAAGCTTTCACGCCGGGCTGTCGCATCAACGCTGCTTCCAGGTCTTCGGGGTAGATATTCAGACCGGCGGATGTGACGATGACGTCCTTCTTTCGGCCGCGAAAACGCAGGTTGCCGGCCGGATCGAACTCTCCCAAGTCTCCTGTGTCGAGCCACTCGGATTCTGCCTTTTGCAAGCCTCCGTTCCGCCACACGATGTTCGAAATCGTCTCGCCTCGGACCAGGACTTCGCCTTCCGGCCCCAGACGGACTTCTCGTCCAGGCAGCACCTGGCCGATCGTTCCCTGAGCCAGGTGAAAGGGATGATTCAAACTCACAAGTGCCGTCGTCTCCGTCATTCCGTACCCTTGAATGAGAACGAATCCAAGCGAATTCCAAAAGGTCTCGCTGGCAGCAGACAGAGAAGCACCCCCACAAACGAAAGCCCAGAACTTAAATCCGAAGAGTTTATGGATGTCTCGGAAGCGCCACCAGCGCGTCCACGCCTTCCACTGACTTGCCTCCGCTACGCGGCTGGACAAGTCAGGAAATCGCGCGAGCAGGTGTGCTTGCATGAGGTCTAAGACGCGCGGGACCGCGGCCAGCACCGAGATGCGTCGCTCGCGGATTCTTTCGATGATCTCCGCTGCGACGAGGCGATGTTCAAAATGCACCTCAGCGCCAAGTAGCGGCGGAATCCATAAGCCCATGAACTGGCCGAAGACATGGCTAAGCGGAAGAGTATGGAGGATGCGAATGGGATGGACGAACCGCTCGTACCGAAGATATTTGCCCATCTCCTTTTCAATCGGACGCAAGCTCGCGAGAACGTTCTGGTGTGTGTGAACGATTCCCTTGGGTTCGCCTGTAGTGCCCGATGTGAATACGATCTGCAATGGATCGGCCTGGCTTCGGTTGGTATCGGGAACGCGAAATTCGGAGGGAAGACGCCGGGACAAATCTTCGAGCGGTAGTACGGGAAGTTCAGATCTCAACTCGCCTAGTTTGTCCGTGTCCGCCGCAATCAGCGCAGGGGAGACCTCACTGATCACTCGACGGACGAACGCAACTGGACTGGCTGCATCGAGGGGAACCGGTAAAACGCCGGCGAGTACGCAACCGAAGAAGGCGGCTACCCATTCGGAGCTGTTCTCGCCCCAGATGATGACACGATTTCCGTCCCTTACTCCTGCCGATGCAAGAAATGCGGAGAAGCGGCGTGCGAGTCCGGCTAGTTCGGAATAAGAAGTGCGAACTTCTCGAAGTCCGCGGATTGCTACAACAGCCGTTTGGTTTCCGAGACGGTCATAGTCGTCCACCAAAGAACTGAGATGAGCACGATCGACGGGCACATCTACAGGCTACGATTACCGGTCCGGATGTGTGTCCAGAGTTATGTGCCGTTTCCGGCGTAGTAGCCTTCCCGTGCACGGACCTGATACTTCTTGTCACGCAAAGTCACCGCGATTTTGCGGAAGCCGGCTTCGGTCTGCGGTCGATCGGACGTGTAGCCTATGCTGTACTGGTTCCTCAACTCTTCTTCGATCTCGCCGTAGATCTGATCCAGCGGTTTCTTCTTCGAATATTCGTGATACGAAGCTCCGGTCTTGGTCGAGATCTCCTGAAGTATCTTCTTGCCGTCAACGTGTTCAGTCACAGGCCCGCGGCCGCGCCCTCTTCCACCGCCCATACCGCCGCGTCCGCCCGGGAACCCACCCGTTCCGAATCCGGTGTTTCCTTCGTCAGCAATTCGGATCGAGTAAGCAAGCGTCTCGGCACGCTCCGCGGTGCTGATTGCTTCAGAGAGCGAGATCTTGCTCGCGTTGTCTTCACCGTCAGTCAGCATGATGACGGCTTTTCGCCCCGTTTGTGTTTTCAACACATCGTTAGCAGCGAGGTAGATCGCATCGTAGAAAGCTGTGCCTCCACCAAAGCGACGCCGCCCTCCACCCTGACCTTGGCCGCCGCCTCCGCGACCGCCCCAGCCACCGCCTCCGCCCGGACCTCCCCATCCGCCGCCTCCACGCTGCCCGCCACCGCTTCCACCTGACGGTTGTCCGCCTGCGTCGTCCGCAACGACGTCAAGTTGTTCGAGCGCTCGTTCAAGTTTGGCGCGAGATGAGGTTAAGTCCTGCAGCAGCTCGATTTCACGGTCGAAATGGATCAGAAACGCCTTGTCTCGATCCTCACGCAAGACCTTCTCGAGAAAGGTCCGGCTTGCGTCCTTTTCGTTTGGAAGCATCCGTTGTTCACTTCTGCTGGTGTCGACCAATAAACCGAGCGTTAAGGGGAGATCAGTTTGCTGAGAGAAGTATTGGATGTTCTGGGGACGACCGTCTTCGAGCAGCGTAAAGTCAGCTTTGGTTAAGCCCCGGACAATCTTGCCTTCCTTATCCCGAACTGTAGCGAATACGTTCACTACTTTGACGTCGGTGGAAAAGTCGGGCTTAGTCGGTGTCGTTTGTGCCTGAGCCCGTAAGCTTCTCACCGTCGGCAAGAGAGCCAGGGCGGAGAGGACTGCACGTCGACGAGATACATCCGGGGTATCCGCCTTATTGGAAAAGAGGCGCAGTGGGTCGAGTAGCTCAGTCACTCTGGAGCGTAGGATGCGGCAGAGCTGATGGGAGTTCCCAGATTCCTATCGATGGTTATTCGCCGGCGGCTTGCGCTCTCAAGCGTGTGGCAGCGGAGTCGGGAGACTGTTTGCCCTTACCTGACTCCAGGACCAACCCTCCGTCCAGCTTGGGAGTGTGCGTAATCTCGTGAAGAAAAACGAGCGACAGAGGCGTTCCAGCTGCAATCGTCGTGCCGTGATTGTACATATGCGCAAGCAGTTGACGACCGGCAGCATCATACCCGCTTAAACGAGTGATATCGACGATCAATCTTCGTGGCGAAGATTCGCTCAGAGCTCGTTCCCACTCACTGGCGGCTTCAATAGTAGAACTACCAGCGAAGCGCCCGATAATCTCGATGCGAAATTCATCCGCCCAATCACGGATTTTTAACGTAGCCATAGACCGGAGAATTCCTCTCACGCCGTTCATAGAATAGATGAATAGGCCCGATTTACGATACATAGAACCTGAATAATTTTTAACAATTCGTGCGATTAGCTTCTGGAAAGGCGCTAAGCGACTTCCGGATACGGCATCTCAGGAGCGGCTGAATTTGACGAGGTCAACGCCTGGGAAAGATCAGGATCTTCTTCTGCGTTGCCTGTCGGTTCGGGACCGAAGGTTGCAAGGACACGTTCCGCTTTTTCACGCACGGATTCAGACGGATCGTTCAAGAGCTTCTGAAGAGTAGGAACGGCGCGGCGGTCGCCCACAACTCCAAGAGCCCAAACCATGGCTACGCGAAACTTAGGCGATAGATGATCTGTCAAATCGATCATCAGGCTCAAGGCCTGGGAGTCTTTGCGGTAGTGGAGACCCACGAGGGCATTTGCCACGACGCGATGATGTGAGTCGTTGAGCACTGACTTGAAAATCGAGACGGCCTCGCTGCTCGGCGTATGCCAGAGCGCCTCGATCGCGTTGGCTCGGACGCGAGGATCTGCAGATTGCAAGTGCAGCTCTACCGATCGACTTGCTCGGGCGCAGCCGGCAGAGAACCTTGACCGCTTTTGAGCGAACACGTTCATCCGGGTGTTGTGTCAATTGCCGGAGCCAGGGAACGATCGGATCGTCTTTACTCAATTCATCCAGAATGGCCAAGGCGCGGGTTACAAATGACGGGAGAGGTGCGGCTTCTGCGTGTTAAAGGCGAGCCGGGATAGGTGAGCAAAGAAGTAAGGATCCGCTGTGCGAAAAACGCTGCAAACCCTTTTGGCTGATTCGAGCGACAGAAACTCCGGATCGAGTACGGCTGAAAGGTAGCGATCGGTTGCGGCAAGCCACGGAACCATCTGTGCGCCGAGGTCGTCAACTCCCTTCTCGCTGAGATGAAGAATACAGGCGCGGATGGCCCTTTCGCGGTTGGTTTGATTCAGTTCCTGAAAGGAAGTCGGAAAATCCTGGCGAGAGGAGAAAGAGAGTTTTCTCAGCAGATGCTCGGGTAAGTTGTCGAATTCTGTTTCGCGCTGGAGAAATTCGATTGCCATGTACGGATCTGGCTATATCGGCACAAGGACGGCAAAAGTAGAGAGTTTTTAAGTAGAGTTCTGCAAAAATCTGCTCAATCGTAAACGCCTTCCACGAACCAGGAACGGGTTTGGGTTTCCTGATAGATGCGATAGAGTGCCCCGTCATCCAGCGCTACATCCCATTCTTCTCGCGACCAGGCCGTCGCAGCCCACCATTCTCCCGAGGTCTTCCAGGGACCCGCAAACCGAAGCACTACACCCTTGACGCCATTCGCGATCACTGTTCGAGGAGCAGAGTCGTTCAATTTCACCTTGGCGCTGAGTGCAGGACGAAATAATCGGATCGCCAGACGTAAAGTCTCCTCACCTTTATCCGTTTCGACGAGAGGATCTGGGGTAAGTTCGGCGTCGATCGCAGGTACTTTTAGCTGAAATGCATCGGGTCTGTGAGTGTTTAAAAGAACTGGCGACCCTACATTCTCTTTGCCTACCAACCCGCCGATCCGGGCCAGGGTCATGTGCAGCTTGTCGGGAGCAGGCGTGGGAGGAAGAAAGATTCCTCCCTGCAGGCGTTTAGGTTCTACAGGTTCAAGTTTTAGGCTGAATCCGG
Source organism: uncultured Acidobacteriaceae bacterium (assembly GCA_963744795.1). GTDB lineage: Bacteria > Acidobacteriota > Terriglobia > Bryobacterales > Bryobacteraceae > Bog-105. Next base: position 378,187 of record CAVUVF010000008.1, on the reverse strand, counting down.
TAACGGGCGCTGGTGGGGCATGACGTTCTAAATGCAGTTGCAGAAGTTTCAGCAAGGTCTGATGTTCGGCGAGAGGAACGGGAAACTCCAACTCGCAGTTATATTCTTTTTGCTCCTCGAGCTGGAACTTTGCATATAACACCCGCGCCGCCATCGACTGGGCCCGCAACCGGTCACACAGGTCTCCTAAAACACGCCCCAACAGAAACAACAAGGGCTCTAGCAAGCTGAGACTGTGCTCCAGTTCCATGCCTCCTTCGTAGTTCGAAGGGGAAGAAGAGAGCCGTAAAGGACGGCGAATTTTGCCTGCCGCCAGGCTTTGCAGATGCACGCCTGTTGCCCCCATCCGCTCAGCAATCCCCGTTTCCGGTAGATCAGCAAAATCGCCGCAAGTTTTGATTCCCCAACGCCCCAGAGTCTCCAGCAAATGAGGATCAACACCAACATGGTGCTCAAACAAGACAGAAACGGGAAGCGGCGCTAATTTGCTCTTTTCCTCACCCGGCGTTACGAGCGTGACACCGGATAAATTGCGCGACAGCAGAATGGCTGTGTCCGGATTCGCCGCAATAGCCAAATTGGCCTGGAGCTTTCTTTCATTTCCATTGCGGCATATTTCGGAAGCAATCTGGTAAGGCGATCCTAAAAGCCGTCGCAGCGGTGCGATCGAAAAGACAATCGTATTTGGCGAAGTTTGTTCAACTTGCGGGGAGAATTGTAAGCCAAAGTTTAAGAGTTCTTTTCCGGCGGCTTGGGTGCCGGGAAGGTGAAGGGACGCAAACACACCAATCTCTCCCTAAACCGCCGTCCGCAAGGTAAGTCTTTGCATGCTGGTTCGCAAGCTTTTCCGGTACCCGCCTGCCGTTTCAATTCCTGCCAGAAGAACCGAAGGGCGCTCACCCGACCAATGAATGGTTTGGGGTGTTAGCTCTAAATGATTGGCTGTCGAGCACTTTACCTGTGAAAATGTAGTGCAGATCAGTAGCACAGCCGGTGTGTTTTCAATTGCGCGCGCGAACCGATACCAATACGAAAGCGGAATCTGATTCAAGATGCGGACCGGGACTTCACATAAATCCAGGCAAACGACACCAAATCCTCCAGCGTGCAACAGAAGATCGGTCGCCCGTAAAGCGTGCCCGGAATTTCCGTTGCACCGGATCCAGATCAGACGGCTGAGCTCCACTCCGGCATCCGCAGCCGATTGGGGATGAAAGGTTCCACACGTATCGACAAGGGCGCATATCTCACCACGGCGCGTAGCTTGCGCCAAGACATCGAAGCAAACGGATGTTTTTCCTGAGGATCTTTTTCCGGAAATCTCTGCGATGGTTCCTCGCTGTAACCCGTTCTTAAATAAGCCTTTGAGTAAAGGAACAGGCAAGGGAGGAAACTTGGGTTCGGCCTTCAACAGGCGAAGAGCGGAAGCAGACTGCCACGACTGAGCAGAATTCAAAAGAGAAGCGGTATTCGCCATTTGTTCGCCTACTTCGGTATTGTGCTCGAGTCGCTGGCGAAAATCAACAGTGTTCGGCTGATGAATTTCTAATGGTTTGGTCCGAGCCGAACGGAAACTTATCCGGGCGTGGGATGGTCAACAGGACAGGGCCAAATGATAAACAGACCAGCCAGTACTTTGGTTTTGGCTATTCTACTCAGCGCGTCCGGTTTTGCGGGCCAGCAAACAAGTCCATCTTCCCCGCACGGCAACCCTCAAGATGTGCCGAAGCAGAAGCCGGGAACGGACAATCCGGATGTTGGAAAGGGAGAACGGCCTACGCCGGACACTCATTCCACAAAAAACAACGATGACGTGCCGGAACAGAAACCTGGTACTGACAATCCGGACGTGGCGAAAGACAAGCGCTCAGAAAAACCTGATACGTCTACGAATGGCAACACCGGCAAATCGAAGTCGAAGGCTAAAGGCAAATCGCACAGCACCTCGACGTCATCTTCTGACTAGCAGGTAGTAGAAGGTCAAGGCACCGAAGATAACGACTAAGTTGACGGCCAACAGAGTCGTGAACGCCATGAACAGATAGCGTTCTTTTGAGCTTCGCTGAACTTCTTCAGCCTCCGTTGCGAGACGTTCGAAAGATAAATCGCCCTTGACAAGCTCCGGCATAATTGGCACCGAAGAGTTTGTCGACACTTTTCGGCAAACTTCTTAGCTTGTCGGCGAAATCCTATTCAGCTTCTGTCAATCTTGCCTGAATATCCCGCTTCCAACTTCCGTACAGCGGCGAACGGAGCGCTCTCCCCAACAGATCAGAACTCCATTCTGTCCCCTTGAACAGTCCCACCACTTCGGCAACGCTGACCTGTTCCGGATCGCTTCTGATTTGTTCGATGGTGCCGCCGCGTTGCACTTCTCCTTCTTGCACAACGGAGAAGTAAATTCCTGATCGTCCACTTTGCCAGAATCGTTTCACCATGTCGGCGCGCTCAAACCGGAGCGCGAGTTTGAAACACGGCATTCTGGGCTGTGTCACTTTCAGGATTGCGGATCCGGCCTGAAATTCATCCCCGATGTGGACAACCTGCTCCGTCAATCCCTCGGTCGTGAGGTTCTCACCGAACGCGCCGAACGGTAACTCGTCGGACGAAAGTTCTTTTCGCCAAAAATCATAGTGTTCGCTGGGGTAAAGATAAACCGCTTTATAAGGGCCTCCATGGACGCGAAGGTCCGCTACCTCATCCCCTTCCACTTTTGTACGTTTGATCGCAACAGGTCCTTCGACCGGCGCTTTGAAAATCCCTGTTCGGACAGAACGCCCATTAGCGGCCACACTCCTGGCTTTGCCGATGTTGACCGATAATATTTGTCCCAAAACGGATTCGTTCCTCCTGTGGCTCTTATAGGTCTAGTAATCTATCCTCGCAAAAACATCGGGACAGCTCCGCTTCATTCGAACCGAAACTTCAACTGTGAGGTCATCATCTGACCCCCATGGAATATCGGCAACTCGGTTATTCGGGCCTCAAAGTGCCCGTTCTCAGTTTTGGCACAGCGACCTTTGGAGGCGGCACGGAGTTTTTTCGTGCATGGGGAGCGACGGACGTTCAGGAAGCAACACGACTCGTCGATATCTGTCTGGAAGCCGGTGTCAATCTGTTCGACACAGCTAACGTTTACTCAAACGGATTATCGGAAGAGATCCTGGGCAAGGCGATTGAAGGCCGCCGGGATCAAGTGTTAGTGGCGACCAAAGCTTCTTTTCGCATGGGGCCCGGTGTCAATGATCTGGGCAATTCACGACATCATCTGATTCAAGCCTGCGAAGCGAGTCTGCGGCGTCTCAACACCGATTACATCGACTTGTACCAACTGCACGGGTTCGATGCGATCTCGCCGATAGAAGAAACCCTGAGCGCGCTGGACCAGCTGGTTCGAAGCGGAAAAGTTCGCTACATCGGCTGCTCGAATTTTTCGGGTTGGCATCTGATGAAATCTCTCGCCGTTTCGGAAAAGTATGGCTGGTCGCGCTATGTGAGCCAACAGGTCTACTACTCGATGATTGGGCGCGACTTCGAATGGGAGCTGATGCCGCTCGGAGTTGATCAGAAAGTTGGGGCGCTGATCTGGAGTCCTCTCGGATGGGGAAGGCTGACGGGCAAGATTCGCCGAGGTCAGCCGCTGCACGAACAAAGCCGCCTGCATGTCACAGGGGAAGCTGCACCGCCCGTACCAGACGAGCACATTTACAAGGTCGTCGACGCTATTGATGAGATCGCGAAAGATACCGGCAAAACGGTCCCTCAGATTGCTCTCAATTGGCTTCTGCAGAGACCTACGGTTTCCTCCGTCATCGTAGGCGCCCGCAATGAAGAGCAATTGCGCCAGAATTTGGGAGCGGTTGGCTGGAATCTGACGGGAGAGCAAGTCAAGAAACTCGACGAAGCAAGTCAAACACCTCTCCCGTATCCTTACATCCATCAACAACGCGTCGCAGGCGAACGCATTCCGTGGCCTGTTACTTATCGATAGGACAAATCACTCACGGTAAGCGATGGGCCACTTGCCCGTCGCTTGTTAGACACATCCGAGCGCGTCGCTGGAACCCAAAGTACCTGCGGCATGAAACGCTATGGCCGTAGTATTCACTATTCTGCGGGCAATGAAATCGCAGGCATCTGTACCATTCACGGCAATCAAAAGGACTAGATCTGCTTCGAGCACCGGGCGGACAACCGCGCATGAGATTTACCCGAAGCTACGACTCATCGCGAGATCCCGTCTGCGCTTGGGCCGCGACGAAGTACTCGACACGACCGCCCTTGTACATGAGTCATATATCCGCTTTGCCGAATCTCCGAACGCAACAATCGACGGGTGGACCGGGTTTCTCCACTACGCACCGCGCATCATGCGGAATCTGGTGGTGGATTCCATCCGACGCCGGAATGCCCAGATTCATGGCGGCGACATTCGGCAAGTAGAACTGGATTCGAATATCGCTCCGGCCTCTGCCGAAAGCGCTCATGCTTTGGCCATTCACGATGCAATCAAGCAGCTAAAAATCATCGACACACGACTGGCGCAAGTGGTCACCATGCGCTTCTTCGAAGGAATGACAGAGCGTGAAATCGCTCTTGCTCTAGGCTTAACCGAACGAACCGTCAGGCGCGATTGGGAGAAAGCGAGATTACTGCTGGCGCAGGCGGTACGCGTCTAGGCTATGAGTCTCGGCGTCAAGGTCGCTGCCAACTGGCATGCCCTCAGTCCCCTTTTGGACGAAGCACTTGATGTTCCCCCTGCGGATCGTGCCATGTGGCTCGAAGCGCTTCCGACCGTGCATCAGCCATTCAAAACGGAGTTGGGCCGTCTTTTAGCGGTTCCTTCGATTCCTGCCTTGGCGGACGAAGAAGATGCGCGCGATCGAAGGGCTCCGGGCGATAGCATCGGTCCTTGGCGTCTCATTCAGAAGATTGGTGAAGGCGGCATGGCAACGGTCTGGATGGCTGAGAGAACTGACAACTCGATCGAGAGACGGGCAGCCGTGAAACTCCCGCGTTGTGGATTGCATAACACTCTGTTTTGCCATCGCCTCGACCGCGAACGCTCGTTTCTGGATGCGCTCGATCACCCGAAAATTGCACGCCTTCTCGATGCCGGTACGGCATCGTGCGGACAGCCATACCTCGCGCTCGAATACGTGGAAGGTGTTCGCATCGATGAATACTGCCAATCGCGGCAACTCCCCATCGCCGCCCGGCTGGAGATCTTCCTCGAAGTGATTCAGGCCATAGCGTTCGCCCACCGCTCGCTGGTTCTGCATCGAGATCTCAAGCCGTCGAACATCCTGATTACGCCAGCCGGCGCGGTCCGAGTCCTCGATTTTGGTATTGCGAAGCTGCTCGACAACGGACAGGCACAGGAAACGGACCTCACCGTATTTGGGGGCCGTGCGCTAACGCTCGATTATGCTTCGCCCGAGCAGATTATGGGGCGGCCTCTAACCGTTGCGTCAGATATCTATGCATTGGGCGTCACTCTGTACGAGTTATTGACCGGAAGGCGCCCGTACCGCCTGAAGCGAAACTCCGCGGCGGCACTCGAAGAGCAGATTCTTGAAGTTGAGCCGGCCGCTCCGAGCGAGACCGTGGACGATAAACACATCCGCCGCGCATTGCGAGGCGATCTGGACAGGGTGGTCTTGAAAGCACTCAGGAAAGACCCTGGAGCGCGTTATCTCACGGCAGAAGCATTAGCCGAAGACTTGCGGCGCTATCTTGCTCACCGGCCAGTGATGGCTCGTCCGGACCGCACGCGTTATCGCGTGTCCATGTTCGTTCGCAGGCACCGGCTCGCTGTCTTCCTTGTAACGATCCTCTGTTCGACGCTACTGTTCACCTCCATCCTCATTGCGTGGCAGATGAAGGTCGCCCTTGTCCAGAAGCGCCGCGCCGAGCAGGCCAGAACCTTGTTGCTCTCGTTGCTGTTCGACGCTCATGCCTATCGCGGAGTTGGTAAACCCGTCTATGCTCTCGACCTGTTAAAGCAGATGCAGCAAAGGGTTACGGATATTTCCGCTAATGATGCCGAGACCCGGGTTCCAATCCTGAATATATTGGGAGCCAGTCTTCTGAGCCAGCAAGATATCGATGATGCTGAAGCTACTATCAACCGCGCGGTGTATGACGCCGCGCCCTTGAGTCCGAGAGACCCGCAGCGTCTTCGCGCAAGCCTGCTCCGTTGTTGGATTCTCTTATCTCGCGGTGACACAGGCACGGTGCGCAAGGATATCGATCAGTTGCTCGCACAAATGAAGCACTACGGATCTGCGCTCCCCGAAGACTTCGCTGGCGCGTGGCGCATCCGCTCTGCGGTGGCCCTTGAGGATCACGACGCGCTAAAAGCGATTCGTTCGCCAACGAGGCGCTACACATCGCTGAAACGCGGCTCGGCGTGCGTCATAATCAGGCCGTTCTGGTATTGCTCGATCTTTGCTATGCAGAGCAGTTCTCCCGTGAACCGTCCCGCGCCGTACAAACCTGTGAACACGCGCTCAATCGATCACTCAACGCTTACTCACGCAGCAGCACTCATCCCAACGTACTGAAGGCGCGTGTGGCATTTGCTTTGGCCCTCTCCCAAAACGGACAACTCAAACGGGCGATCGATCTTACCCAGAGTGCCGTAAACGATTCTGAGATGTTATTTGGGCCGGCTTGTCGCTTGGCGGCCCTGAATCGAAAGAGTCTCGCCGAACTACAGATGCAAGCGCATGACTGGGAGGCAGCGCGCCGGAACATCGAACAATCTCAATCCATTTTGAGCGGGATCTTACGGCCTGACTCGCCTGCTTACTTATCGCTGCTAAATCTCCGCGCCGAGATCCGACTCCGGGGAGCGAATCAAAGCGCGGAAAGCAGCAGTCACGAAAGGCCTACCTGGTGAGGGATACGGTTTTGGTCATCCCCTCGGTGCAGGTAAACGTGCCGGTGGTCTGTGTAACGTCAGGTTCCCACTTATTGCCACCGATCCGATGAGCATACGTGAACCTGAATTCCGTGGTGTCTTTCAGAACTGACTCCAGGTTCTGTGAGTTGAATGTATACGATTTTCCTTCTTCCAGATCCTGATGTCCGTCAAGTCCGAATATAACCTCGGTCTTCCAATCCCCCTTGTCGAAGTCGCGGTATTCGAATTTCTTGACTCTGATATCGTCGTCAGTCTTGTTGCTGAGGGTGATCACGACATTTTTGCAGTTGTCACTCGCCAGCAGTTGCCCTCCCGGCGTCAGACCTGCCGCTACTGCTATGAGCGGCAAAAGAATTAATTTCTTACCTAAGTTGAACATTGTGCTCTCCTTCTGCAAGGGACATCGTCCCTGCACTGAGGAATTCGAAATAACCGCGCAGAACCGGACATTCTCGGGCACCAAAATATCTTTGATCAGGCCGCATGAGGTGGAGGCTCCCTACTTCACAAGAAGGGCGCGTTTGGCGCCTCGCAGCCTTGCCGGATCCATCTGGCCGGTCTTATCCGTTAGTTGCTGAGCTAGGAGTTCTCCTCCTCCGCGGCCGGAAGCGTCCTGGTTGCGAAAACCCGCCAGTATCGAGACAAGTCCGTTTGCGATCGCACTCTAGTTTCTGTAGCAGTTCCATGGGTGAACATTTCTCGAAAAGCTTGCCGGCAGTCTGCCGTGCCTTGGGTCGGCCGTGAAGCTGCATCCGGATCCAGACATTTGCCGCCGGCAACAGATTACTGGTTTGGGTGGTCCCCTGTCTTTTAATCGCTCTGCTACTTGGCATTACAGGCATTGGCCAAGCAACAAAGCAAGGCTCTGATACGGCGGAAATCTCGCCGATGTCCGATTCCGACTACAAGGAGCCTATTCGACCTCTCACACCGATCCCCGGATTAGGTCAAGGCAAAGTCAACCTGGGCCGGAAGCTGTTTCACGACCCTCTCCTTTCCCGCAATGGGCAGGTGTCATGCGCCAGTGTCATAACTTAGCCACAGGCGGAACGGACCGGAAGATAAGGCCGGTGGGAATGAATGGCACTCCCGGCCTCATTAACTCTCCCTCTGTTCTGAACAGCGGTTACAACTTCAGCCTGTTCTGGGACGGACGCGCTCCCACTCTCGAAGCGCAGATCGAAGAACCAATACGGTCCCAAACAGAAATGGGATCTTCATGGCCTGAGGTCGTCGGGAAACTCAACGCCTCTCCGGAGTACAGGCAATCTTTCCGTCAGATTTATCGGGACGAAATCAAAGCCAAGTATGTGAAAGATTCGATCTCGGCGTTTGAGCGTTCCCTGTCAACGCCCAACTCTCGGTTTGACCGCTATCTGCGTGGACAACGAAATGCACTGACGAATGAAGAGCTGGAAGGTTATCGGCTCTTCAAGGCGTTTGGCTGCGTTAGCTGCCATCAGGGAATGAATATAGGCGGAAACATGTATCAGAAGCTGGGCGTTATGGCGCCGTACTTTACGCATCGCGGGCATATTACCCGGGCGGACCAGGGCCGCTTCAACGTAACCGGAGATCCGAATGACCTGTACATGTTCAAGGTCCCCAGCCTCCGCAACGTGGCGCTCACAGCGCCGTATTTTCACGATGGGACTGCCTCCACACTTCCGCAGGCCGTTGAGGTGATGGCGAAATATCAGCTTGGACGTCACCTGAGTGATGCAGAAGTGGTGCACATCGTAAAGTTCCTGGAGACCTTAACGGGCGAACTCAACGGAAAGCCGTTATGAAGGTCGTGCAGCCAAGAAACCTTATAGCCGCGATCGCGGCAATGCTGCTGCTGACTCTTCTGTTCGTTCGCCAGCAGCCAATTAGCCCGCGCGAGCACAACGAATTCGTCAGGCATCTTCATCTCACAAAGCAACTGGATGCAGAGGTCAACCGCGACCTGCTGAACGCGCGCTATGACCTGCTCAGTTCTTACGATCCGTTTACGCAGAATCTGGGTGAACTGGAGAGAGTCAGAGTCAGCCTGCAGGCGATTCCTTCGTTTGTGACAGGCGAGCACCGTAAAACGCTCGAACAACTTCTCAAGGTAGAGTCGGGTCTTGTGGCAAAGAAGATCCATCTAGTCGAGGTTTTTAAGTCAGACAACGCGATCCTAAGAAACTCAATCCGATACTTTCCGGTATTGATTGCCGAGGCGTGTGACAAAGCGAAAAAAGAGAATGATCATCGCCTTGCCGACCAGTTGAATCTCCTCTTGAGGGATGTACTTCTTTACGAGCTCACGCCTCACTCTGAGTTGGGAAATGCACTGGGCGAAGAAATCGCTTCTCTGTCTGTGATTAACGGTTCACTGAAGCCCACTCTCGAAAGCATAGCGGCCCATGCTACCACCATCATGTGCTACAAGCCGCAGGTGGAAGCCAGTATCGAACAACTGCACGGGCTGGCTATCGGACACAGCATAGACGCCATTTCTCGAGCATACTTCTCCTTGTACGAAACAACGCAAACGAACAAGGACGTATTCCGCTTTGTTCTCTACCTGTGCTCTGTTTTGCTTCTCGCTTATGCCGCGGAGAAGACATTCAGTCTACTCCGGTACCGTGTCGCCGTTGAACAGGCTAAGGCTTCGAATCAGGCGAAGAGTCAATTCCTTGCCAATATGAGTCATGAGATTAGAACTCCGATGAACGGCATCATCGGGGTAACGGAGCTGCTGCTTGACACGAATCTGAATTCCGAGCAGCGGGACTATCTCGGCATGGTGAAGAGCTCTGCCCGATCACTACTATCGCTGATCAATGACATCCTCGATTTCTCAAAGATCGAAGCGGGAAAACTGATGGTCGAGGATATTGAATTCAATTTGCGCGATAGTCTACTTGCCGCGGTCAGAGCTGTGGCGGTCGGAGCACATCAGAAGGGCTTGGAGTTGGTGCTGGACATCGCCTCCGAGGTGCCGGAAATGGTGAAAGGCGACCCCACGCGGTTAGGCCAAGTCATTCTCAATCTGGTTGGCAACGCCGTCAAATTTACCTCGCAGGGAGAGGTGGTTCTTCGCGTCAACAAAGAAAAAGACCCCGCCGGGACTGGCACAGTCCTGCATTTTGCGGTTATAGACACAGGGATCGGAATCTCAGCGGAAAAGCAAAAGATCATCTTCGAAAGCTTTACTCAAGCTGACAGTTCGATGTCTCGGGAATTCGGAGGTTCCGGACTAGGCCTGACGATTTCGGCCCGGTTGGTAGAAGCGATGGGTGGGCAGCTTTCGGTTGATAGTCAGCTTGGTGTCGGAAGCACATTTAAATTCAGCATTCCCTTTTCATCAGCGCAAACCGCGGTTCCTGAAACCGAGCTGAGTCCGCGGCCGTTGACGGATGTGCGCATCCTTGCCGTAGATGACAATGCCTCCAATCGCCAGTTTCTAACCGAAGCTCTCTCGAATTGGGGCATGCGCGTGACGGGAGTTGAAACTGCAGATCAGGTCTGGACCGAAATGTACCAGGCGAAGCGCCTCGGGCGGCCCTTTGAGATTGTCCTAATCGATGCTCATCTGCGCGGCGCGGAGGGATTCGAGTTGGCATCCGCAGTAAAGAACGAACCAGCCTTCGACGAACCGGAAATCGTGATGCTCACGTCGTTCGGAGTGCCTGGCGAAACTGCGCATTGTCACAGAATTGGTGTTAACTCGTTCGTCACCAAACCGATCGACCGAACCGATCTGTTCAACGCGCTCACCAGGGCGACCGGTACATCCGGACAGTCGAAAAAAGCCATTTCTCCTGCGCCTGCTCGAGCGCGATGTACTTTGCCGCGCGCCGTTAACCATCCTGCTTGCTGAAGATAATCGCGTAAACCAGGTTGTCGCCATGCGACTCCTGGAAAAGCGAGGACACACCGTGGTTCTTGCCGAAAATGGCAAGGTGGCCTTGGAGGCCATTGAGAAGCGTGATTTCGATCTTGTTCTTATGGACGTGCAGATGCCGGACATGGACGGATTGGAAGCCACGGCCGCGATTCGTGCACGCGAGAACAAGGGAGGGCACCTTCCGATCATCGCCATGACGGCAAGCGCCATGCTGGGCGACCGGGAACGGTGCCTCCAGTGGGGAATGGACGCTTATCTGGCCAAGCCTCTTAACATCGACGAACTGTACCAAACCATCGAAGCGGTCGTGAAGCTCCCCATTCCAGAACTCGTCGGGTCCTGAAGCGCGGATTAAATCGCGCGATTCAAAACGCGGTTGAGCCGCTGCACGAATGAGCCGGGATCCTGGAGCGGCTACCCCTTCCATCAAGAGAGCCTGGTCGAGAAGCAGCCACGCAGCGTCCTCCACAACCTTCTCATCCTGGTCGCCAGCAAGCTTCTTGACGATCTCGTGATCGGGATTGATCTCGAGTGTCGGCTTCGTGGCCGGGATGTCTTTCTGACCCATCGCGCGCAGCATTTGCTGCATCTTCATCGACGGCTCTTCTTCGTCTGAAACGATGCACGAAGGGCTATCGGCCAACCGCACAGAAGAGCCGAACATCCTTCACGCGATCTCCGAGAGTCGTCTTGAGCTTCTCGAGGAAAGGCTTAATCTCTTCAGCCTTGTCAGGCTCCGATTCGTCTTTCAGATCTTCGCTCGTCGACGTCTTGTTGACGGACTTCAGATCGATATCAGAGTACTTGTCGATTTGACCGAAAACGATCTCATCGAACTCGTCATCGAGAATGAGAACTTCCAGGTCCTTCTTCTTATAAATCTCGAGAAGGGGCGAGGTGCGAAGAAGTGATTCGTTCCCGCCGGTGATGTAGTAAATACTCTTCTGTCCCTCTTTCATCCGTGACTTTGACTTCGGCCAGGGAAGTGAGACCTTCGACTTTCGTTGACTTGAAACGGATCAGATCCAGCAGCGTCTCGCGGTTCGCGTAATCGCTATACAGACCTTCCTTCAAGGGCCGGTTGTACTCGCCGATGAACTTCAGGTATTGCTCGGGCTGGTTCGTCGCGATCGTTTTCAGCTCAGAAAGAATCTTCTTTACGCTGGCCGTGCGAATGTTAGTCAGCACGCGATTCTGCTGAAGAATCTCACGGCTGACGTTCAGCGGCAGATCTTCGCTGTCGATGATGCCGCGAACGAAGCGCAGATACTGCGGCAACAGCTCTTTCGCGTCGTCCATGATGAACACGCGCTTGACGTAGAGCTTGACTCCGCCTTTGTACTCGGCCTGATACAGATCGAGCGGAGCTTTTGAAGGAATGAAGAAGAGAGTCGTGTACTCCAGGCTTCCTTCGGCTTTCGTGTGAAACCAGAAGAGCGGATCTTCCCAATCGCCCGAGATCGACTTATAGAGTTCTTTGTAATCTTCGTCTTTCAGCTCGCTCTTCGGCCGGCGCCATAGTGCACTCGCAGAGTTGACCTGTTCAGTCGTGCGGCTTTTGATCGACTTCTTTTCTTCCTCGTTCCAATCGCTCTTGTCGTAGGTGAGGAAGATCGGGAACGCGATGTGGTTGGAATACTTCTTGACGATCTGCTGCAGGCGCCAGCTATTGGCATACTGCTGGCCTTCTTCGTTCAGATGAAGAAGCACCGTCGTACCCGCGACGGAGCGCTCGCCGGGTTCGATCTCGAATCCGGTTTTGCCGTCGCTGATCCAGCGCCAGGCTTTCTCTTCGCCTGCCTTACGCGAGGTGACTTCGACGCGGTCGGCAACCATGAACGCACTGTAGAAGCCGACACCGAATTGTCCGATTAGATTCGAATCCTTTCTGGCGTCCCCGGAGAGCTGAGCGAGAAAGTTCTTTGTCCCCGAACGGGCAATCGTGCCCAGGTGCGAGATCAAGTCCTCCTCGTTCATCCCGATTCCGGTATCGCTGATCGTCAGCGTTTTCTTTTCTTCGTCGAGTTCGAGGTCAATCCGCGGATCGAATGGGAGCGACTTATAAGCCTCGTCTGTCAGCGTCAGGTGACGAAGTTTATCCAGGGCGTCCGATGAATTGGAGATGAGCTCCCGCAGAAATATTTCCGGATGAGAGTAGAGCGAATGAACAATTAACTGCAGAAGTTGGCTAACTTCGGTCTGAAATTCACGTTTCGACATGGATCTTCTTCTCACTATAGAAGGCCGGGAAACATTTCCCGCCGGGTGCAGCTAAAATCTGGAAGAACCGGGACCTTTCACTTGAACCGCCGCCGTTTTCTCAAGAACCTGACCGAAGCGGGCCTGAGTACAGCGGCCGCTGCCGAACGTCTCTCCGCCGGTCAACGCCTGGACTCTCGCCTGATTTGGCCGGGGATGACGAGCAACGGCGCGATCTGGCGCTTCTTCTCCGTGTTCTCGAGCCCTCACGAACACCCCAGACCGGAAGGATCAATGCGCTTGACCGTACCTGGGAGGATTGGCAGCGACGCACCGGTGAACTTCCGCCTAAATTCTCCGCCTTGCCCTCGCAACCGTTTCTTCCCGACCTGGTCGCGGGCTTAAAGACTCCTGCCGATTGGGAAAAGCGCCGGAGTCGATCCGGAGAGACGTGGAACATTGGATGACGGGCCGCATGCCGCCCGCGCCGGACAATCTGCGGGCCGTGGTGACAGGTGAGCATCGCGAGAATTCCATCCTCGTTCGTGATGTTCGCCTGGAATTCGGGCCCGATCACCGGGGCAGTCTTCGCCTGCAGCTTCTGATTCCGCCGGGCGACGGACCTCGGCCCGTTTTCCTGACTAATCACAACCGGAAGCGCCCGTGGGCGGCGACGGCCGTGGCGCGCGGATACATCGGCGTGATGTACCGTGCGGCTGATCCTGTCTACGGTCTCGAGGACGATTCAGACAAGCTGATTGAACTCTATCCGGATTACGATTTTTCTTGCCTGGCGCGTTGGGCGTGGTCCGCCAGCCGGGCGGTCGACTACCTCTATACGCTTCCCGAGGTGGATCGCCGCTCCATCGCAATCAGCGGCCATTCCCGGAATGCGAAACAGGCCGTCATTGCTGGTGCGTTCGACGAGCGCATCACGGCCGTAGTTCCATCCAGCGGAAACACTGGCGAAGGAAATCCGTGGCGCTATACGAGCGATCCGTTTGTTGTGGAGAGCATCGAGCAGATCACGACAGTCTTTCCGCACTGGTTTCACCCGCGCCTCCGCTTCTTTGCCGGTCGAGAGGACAAGCTTCCCTTCGATCAGAACTCGGTGCTCGCGCTCATTGCGCCGAGGCCTCTCTTGCTGACGTGCTCTTACACCGAAGATCAAGGGAGCGACTTCGGGTTCGAACAGAACTTTCAGAGCTCTTCGCGAGTCTCTACAGCTTCCTCGGAGCGCGAGGACAAAGTCGGTCTTCGGCTTCGAGCCGGACCGCATCCCACGACGGCAGGCGACATCGAGGCTTACCTCGATTTTCTTGATTTCGCCTTTGGCCGAAGACGGAATGCCGCGCCCGAGCCCACCTTTATCTTTGGTTATACGTTCGAGAACTGGAAGGCCGAAGCCGGCTCAAGACCGCAAGCGTTTCACGGCGGAGATGCGCTCCGCTGGGCACTTGGCCCGGAACCTCCGCAGACGCCCTTTCCCTGTCGCAGGTCCGGAACACGCAGTCGGTCAGCGCCGGATGGATGGAAGGCTTCTACGGACGTCCGATCCGCAGCAATGCCATGAAAGTCCATTGCGGTGCCGTTTGGGATCGACTTGACAGCTGACCTCTACCTTCCGCTGAACTTCTACAGGAAAACTGCCGCTCGTCGTCTGGCTCCACCCTTTCTCCTACAGCACCGGGTACTCCCGATACGCGAAAGCACCCTTCGAAGAACTGATCCGGCGAGGATACGCGGTGCTTGCGTTTGACCAGATTGGATTTGGCACTCGGGTGGAACATGCAAAAGAGTTCTACCGCCGCTATCCCGAATGGTCGTTGCTGGGGAAGATGGTGGCGGATACGAAGGCCGCGATCACTGCGGCGTCGGCTCTCGAGATCGTCGACTCTTCAGCAGATCTACCTGCTTGGCTACGCTCTGGGAGGCAAGGTGGCGCTTTGGACAGCCGCTCTCGACGGCGGCCGAAAGGAGCCGTGGCGTAGCGGCAATTACGCCCTTGCGCACCTCCAAACAAGGCGAAGGAATGCGGGCCTATTCTCATCTCCATGGCTTGCTCCCGCGATCTGGGCTTGTACGCCGACAACCCCGGCGCTCTTCCATTCGACTACGATGACGTGCTGCGATGAGATCGGGGATCGTAGAACGCTTGCTGATCGCGCCTACGCACGACCGCTACACGGATCTGAACGCTCTCCAGTTCACTGGTCCAGACCTGTCCCGACGTCGAATTGCAAACGCCTGAAGACTTCAACCGCTTCCCCACTTCCACTCAGAACCTCGCCTTCGATTGGCTGGACCGGCAAAGAAGATAACTACTTCTTTCGTTCTAAACGGGTGATACACTCAGGTGTGCGGACGCGGATTTTAGGGGTGATTCCCGCCCGGTTTGCCTCCTCTCGTTTCCCAGGAAAAGCTCTCGCCAATTTAGCCGGTAAACCTATGGTTCAGCACGTCTGGGAACGTGCCCAGAGTGCCCGGTATCTGGAAGACGTCCTCGTCGCTACCGATGACGAACGGATCGCCGATGCGGTCCGGGGCTTCGGAGGCAGAGTGCGGATGACCCGCTCCGACCACCCGTCCGGCACCGACCGCCTTGCGGAGGTTGCCTCCTCGGAAAACGCCAGCCTCTTCGTCAACATTCAAGGCGATGAACCGCTGATCGACCCCGAAGCGATTGATGCGGCCATTCTTTCCGTCTACGACGACGAAAGCGTCTCGATGGGAACTTTGAAGAAGACCATCGTCGACCCGACGGACGTTTTGAATACCAATGTCGTAAAAGTCGTCACGAATCTGTTGAATGACGCGATCTACTTCTCCCGTTGCCCCATTCCGTATGAGCGGGATGGGCGGACCAAGCTGCCGCTGCACGCCAAGCACATCGGGCTTTACGTTTACCGCCGCGATTTTCTCCTGCGTTATCCGGATTTGCCCATTGGCCCGCTCGAAGAGGCCGAGCGTCTGGAACAGTTGCGAGCGCTTGAAAACGGCTACAAAATACGGGTTGTCTCTACGGATTATGAATCGCTAGGCGTGGATACTCCGGAAGATCTTGCGCGGGTGAACGAACTCTTCTCCGCGGCAGCGGAGTCGTTGGGACCCGGTTGGAAGAAAGGATAGGCTGGCTGGCTTCGAGAAACTGATGGCAAAGTATATCTTCGTGACGGGCGGAGTCGTTTCTTCATTAGGAAAGGGAGTCGCCGCTGCGTCGCTGGGCTGTCTCCTCGAAAGCCGCGGGCTTCGTGTCACTCTACAAAAATTCGATCCGTATCTGAACATCGATCCGGGCACGATGAGCCCGTTTCAGCATGGCGAAGTCTTCGTTACCGACGACGGCGCCGAAACGGACCTGGACCTGGGCCACTACGAGCGCTTCACGCACGCCCATCTGACGCAGAGCAACAATCTCACCTCCGGCAGGATTTACGAAAACATCATCACGCGCGAGCGGCGCGGCGATTACCTCGGCAAAACCGTTCAGGTGATTCCTCACGTCACGAACGAGATCAAAGCCGCCTGCCGGAAGGTCGCGGCCGATGTCGATGTGGCCATCGTTGAGATCGGCGGTACGGTCGGAGACATCGAGTCGCTGCCCTTCATCGAAGCCATCCGCCAGATGCGCCACGAAGAGGGACGCGAGAATACTCTGTTCGTCCATCTGACGTTAGTGCCCTGGATCGCGGCCGCGCAGGAACTGAAAACAAAGCCCACCCAACATAGCGTCAAAGAACTTCGGGCCATCGGTATACAGCCGGACATCCTGTTGTGCCGGACGGAGCGTGACCTGCCGGAAGAACTAAAAGAAAAGATTGCCCTGTTCTGCGATGTGGATGTCAGCGGCGTCATCACGGCGAAAGATGTTCACTCGGTTTACGAAATTCCGCTCACGTTTGCCGAGCAGCGGGTAGACGAGAGTGTTCTGCGCATGCTCAACATGCAGACCGGTCCTCGCGACATGACACGGTGGACTCAGATGCTGCAGCGCATGAATCATCCGGTGCGTGAAGTGACAATCGGCCTGGTCGGCAAGTATGTCGAGTATGAAGATTCGTACAAGAGCCTGAAAGAGGCTTTACTTCACGCCGGCATCGCTCACCAGGCGCGCGTCAATATCGAATGGATCGAGTCGGAACGGATGGTATGGCCGGATTGCCGAGATCACCTCAAGCGGTTCGACGGCATTCTGGTTCCCGGCGGCTTCGGAAAGCGCGGCATTGAAGGCATGCTGCATGCGATTCGTTGTGCGCGCGAGGACCGCATCCCATACTTCGGGATTTGCCTCGGCATGCAGACCATGGTGATTGAATTTGCCCGAAACGCATGCGGACTCGCCGATGCCGATTCGACTGAGTTCAATCCCGGCACCCCGCATCGTGTCATCTATAAGCTTCGAGAGTTGAAAGGCGTCGACGAACTGGGAGGCACCATGCGGCTGGGAGCCTATCCGTGCCGTCTCGCGGAAAACAGCCTTGCGCGGGAGGCTTATGGCGCCTCCGAAATCAGCGAACGCCATCGCCATCGGTACGAATTCAACCGCGAATTCGAAGGCACGCTCATCGCGCATGGACTCCGCCTGACAGGTCAGACCCCGGATGGAGTGTATGTCGAAATCTGCGAAGTTCCCGGACCACCCGTGGTTCTTAGGTTGCCAGTTCCATCCTGAGTTCAAATCGAAGCCGCTCGAACCGCATCCGCTGTTTACTGCCTTCCTCGGCGCGGCGCTGGCTCATAAGGAAGCAGAAGAATAAGCGCGACGGTCGACGAGATCACCACTCCGTTCCGCGAATATTCTCACGCGCAATGAGTCTGGCCGTTACGGTCAATGCCGGCGCGCGGCGAGGTCCGATTTTCTAACGATGGTCCTCTCGCTCTTGATTGCGGGACCTTGTGTCATAGAAAGTGAAGAGCACGTGCTCAGAATGGCTCAGTGCCATTCAGTCCGTTGCAGGATCCGTTCGTCTTCAAAGCCTCCTTTGACAAAGCAAACCGGAGCAGCGTCGCCAGCTATCGTGGGCCGGGATTACGCGAAGGATTGCGCATTCTGTCGCGCGTTCGGGAACTCGGGCATTCCGGTTCTCACCGATATCCATGAACCTTCCCAGGCAGCCGTCTGGCGGCAGAAGCCGTCGACATCCTGCAGATTCCGGCTTTTCTCTGCCGGCAAACCGATCTGCTGGTCGAGGCAGGGAAGACCGGGCGTACCGTGAACATCAAAAAGGGCCAGTTTGTTGCGCCCGTCCGACTTTGCGCTTAGCGGCGGAAAAAGTGGCGAGCACCGGAAACAACCAGATCATTCTGACCGAGCGCGGGCTCCTCGTTCGGCTACAACAATCTGGTCGTCGATATGCGCGGCTTGCGCATCATGGCGAGCACCGGCTACCCGGTCGTGTTCGATGCAACTCACAGCGTTCAACTGCCAGGAGCGGCCGGCACCTCCTCCGGCGGCCAACCCGAGTTCATCGAAACGCTCAGCCGGGCCGCGGTGGCAGTGGGCATTGCCGGAATTTTTGTCGAAACGCATGACCATCCGGAATCCGCGCTCTCCGATGGCGCTAATGCGCTTCCTTTACAACAACTTCCGGAGTTTCTCGACCGGCTTTCGCGCTATCGATCACGTCGTCAAGGAATTCAAAGATTGAGAACCGGAGCTAATAGTTTGAGACAACGCTTGGGCTTACTCCCACGTCGTAAAATGTGAAGCGTATGTCGTCTAGTATTCGCAACCGTCGCCGCAATCAGCGAGGATTCTCACTGATTGAACTGCTGATTGTGATTGCAATCATCCTTATCATTCTTTCCATCGCGCTGCCGCAGATGAGTAAGTCGCGTATGAACGCGCAAGAAATGGCTGCCGTCGCTGAGATCGGAACGATCAATAAGCAAGAGATCCAATACTATTCGCAGTACAACCAATACGCGACCTCTCTCGCCCAACTTGGGCCGCCTGCAACGACGGGCGCAGCAGAAGGTCCACAAGCCGCGGATTGATCCCCGGAAGTCTGGCAAGTGGCTCCGCTGGTGGATATAACTTCACCCTTACGGCAACGCCGACCGGATACTCCGTTTCCGCGGTTCCAAAGGCATTCGGAAGTACCGGCCGCCGGACGTTCTACTCGGACCAGACTGCCGTGGTCCGGCAAAACTGGAGCCAGGAACCAGCGACCGAAAAGAGCGAAGAATTGAAGTAGCCTAACCTTGCCGCGAATACATCCAGCCTGGGCAGTTCTTTTCTATGGGTTGGGTGTTCTTCGCGCAGCAGAAAGCCCGAGCGGCTGCGGCGTCTTGCCGCCTCCCTGCACAGGCCTCACCTTAGACCCGGACCGCACCTGCCGGGTCAGAGATCTCCAGTTCTCGCGTGGCGATGTTAGGTTCTATCTGACCGAAGGCATTCTCTCTTTCGTTAAACCTGCTGGAGGGCCGGACGGTAGCCGCTGTTTTCACAACCGCGGGTGCAGAAGCCGGCGACGCTGAGGTGCTGGCTCTTCCTACCAAACGCAGCGAAAGAGCATCTCTCCTTTCCTTTACGAAAACGCCCAATCTGGACGAACATTTCGTTTTCGCGATGTTCGTCTTTTCGGACGCGACGGCGGATGAACTGCCAGACAAATAGGCGACTCTTCCGGATGTAAAGTGCCTGGATTCTGCAACCGATATCGAGCCCCGACTTGACCGGCGATCGCGCCGGTTCTGAGCGATCTTGATCTTCCGCTCGTCAGATCGCTTGTTAATGGGCCTGATCCGAGCGAATGGGTTCTTCTATGCCGCGATTCGCGGTCGCACGATCGGCGACTTCAATGTGCTGTACGATCCTCGCATTCCGGAATCTACGACGATCGGTTCCGGCGCCGGAGGTACCAGTCCGAAGGCAGATTCCAGTTGTGGACTGCATTTCGGCCCCGGAAGCACCGCCCTGGAAATCTCCTCCGTCGCGATTCGGCAGCTACGCGATCGATGCGTCATAGGCGAGCGATTTAAGCTTTTCGGCGACGGCCAGCTTCGAATACTCCGGTGGATGAAAGCGATGCGCGGGCTCTTCAGTTTGGCCTCTCTGACCGGTTACAAGTTGATTCCGCAGAGATCGATGGCTTGCCCGCCGAGGTCTTTCAGCGCAAAGTCGCCCGGCCTTCACAGGAAGCCAAGCCGAGTGGCGCCTTCCTGCTCATTGCTGCCCAGTCCGTCTGAAAGCCGGGACCACCTGCCATGTCGTGGTGAAGTACCGGGGAGATTTGATTCTTCACGGTCGTCCGAGCAGACCTATATCGTCGACGATCGGAATACCTGGTATCCGTATTTCGGCAACATGATGGCGGCCTTCGACCTGCGCTTTCGGTCCCCGCAGGCCCTGACGGTGATCTCGACAGGCGAACTGGTTTCAGAGAGCGTTGCAGAACGGATCTCGCCTGGTTCGTAGAAAGACGAATCTCACCGCAGGCGCTGGCCGGGTTCAATGTCGGCCGTTACGAGATGGCTTCGCGTGAGAGCGCACCTTACCAGGTTGAGTCATACGCTAATGCGAGCCACCCCGATCAGGCGGAGAATGTTGCGGCGCAAACCGCAGCAATCCTCCAAGCTTCTCAAAGCGCTGGGGTCCATTGCCGCTCCACAACATTGCTGTCTCTCCGGTTCCGGGATACTTCGGGCAGGGGTTTCCCGGGCTGATCTACTTGTCCGATGTCTCTTATACGCCCCAGCAGGACCGGCCCGCCTATCTGCGGAGCGCGCGCATGGATGCGTTCTTCTCTTCCATGCTATTGCCGCACGAGGTCGCGCATCAATGGTGGGGCAACGCTTCTGTTTTCTGACGACTATCGGTCGAACTGGCTGGTCGAGGCGATGGCGAACGACTCGGCGCTGGAGTATCTTGCTGAAACCCAGGGCAAGGAAGCAGCCGATGCGGTGCTCGAACAGTATCGGCTGGACTTGCTATTTCCGCGGGGATCCGGCACCATTGAGACTACTGGTCCGGTGGATTTCGGTGTTCGGCTGATCGACACGGCCGGGCTTCAGGTCTGGCATACGATCACCTACGAGAAGGGAAGCTGGATCTTACACATGCTTCGCGACCGAATCGGCGCAGATGGCTTTTTAGCTTTGCAATCGTACCTGCTGAAAACCTACAGGACGGAGCCGATCACCAACGAACAGTTTCGGGAAGCCGCCGCGCGATTTGTGCCGGCTGGTCAGCCCGACCGCGATCTGCGCATCTTCTTCGATACCTGGGTCTATGGCACCGGAATCCCTCACATCGAAGTGAAAACAGATCCCGGAAGGAGTGGGGCTTCGTCATTTCCCGAGTAGACGAATCGTTTACGGCAGACCTGCCGCTCTCCTGCAAAGATCGAAACGGGAAGTCTGAAACGAAGTGGGTCCGAGCCGTAGACGGGTGAAAACTCGGTTCCGCTCGCAAACGGCACGACATGTAACCTGCCGAGCCCACAGCAGTACCTTTATTTGCGTTAGTACCGGCGGTGGTGATTTGGGCTTCTTGCCCGCGTAAACCAAAAGGACGCTGCTTCCGTTTAAATGGATGTAGCCCTATGACGGGAACGTTGGCGGCACAACTGAGCGGGAGAGTCCACGTCGGAATCAGCGTTGGTGAGTTTGCGAGTTGGATGGCGTCGGAACAGCGGCGGATCTTCCTGCTCTGCCGCCGGATGCTCGGGGATCACGACGAGGCCGACTCAGCTACTCAGGAAGTATTTCTCAAAGCGTATCAAGTCTATCTGCCAGTTGCAGAAAGATTTCGTCGAACTTGAGTACCCTGACAAATGGCTTACCCGGATTGCCGTAAATACGTGCTTAGATCTCTTACGATCGAAGGCCTGGAGAGCTTTGGCGACGGCGGCCGCGCACACGAGAAGAGAAGCTCATTCTCGAGACCGAGATTGACTCTCAGCCCGACGCCGAGCGCCAGATCGCGTCGAAGCAAATCCTGTTCGCTTAGAGCAGGCGCTCGCTGAAACTCTCGCCGCGTCAACGTGCCGTTTTTACCCTGCGCCATTTCGACGCCATGCCGCTCGACGAAATAGCGGATGTGCTGAATCTCGATACTGGAACGGTGAAAGCTCATTTGTTTCGAGCCCTTTCCAAACTGCGATCAGAGTTGCACGACCTCTATTCGCCTGCGAAAAACAGTTCAGCGCGTCCTGACGCCTCAGGCAGCCGCTCTCGGGAGGTATCGTGAGACCCGGCTCGTCGTTGACAGACGTCCACTGGACCGATGAGCAAATTATCGCGAGCCTCTATGATGTGGGACCGGAGAATGGCCATCTCGATCGATGTCCGGACTGCAATCGGCGCAGATCGATTCTCGTAGCTAACAGAAGAGCCTCGGAGATGGTGCGGGCTGTTGATGAAGGCGTGAGTTTTGAGTTTCTGGCTGCTCAGCGACGGGCCGTGTACGAAAAGCTGACAGCACCCTCGGTTTGGAAGTCGATGTTGGGTTGGCGGCGGTGGGCTCCGATAACGCTGACCTTAGCTTTACTCGCAGGCGGAGCCGCGATTTACGAGGAACGCCACATGCAGCAATTGGCTCAGCACCCAAGTCTCTGATGCGCAACTCGCACTTGAGGTCAGCAGAATGTCGCAAGAGTGGCAGGCGCAGCCCACGGCGCCTCTTGCAGGGATTGTTTGAGTGAAGACCTATTCCAGGGCCGGCCGATTTCGGGTGACCTTGGCTATCTGCCTTCTCCTCGCATGCTCGACGGCTTTCGCCCAGAACCGGGCTAACTTTCCGTGGTGGAACAGTCCGGTTGTGACCGATCTTGGCCTGTCGCAAGCTCAGACGTCAGAAGATCCGGCAAATCGTTCGCTCGTATCGTCCGAAACTGCTGGATGCGCGCAACAACGTGGGGAAGGCCGAAGGTGATCTCGAGGATCTTCTGAACGACCCTGAAAGCGTTACCGAGGGAGCCGAATCCGTGATCAAGCGTGTAGCGGACGCGAGGGCCGTTTCTGCGCGAGTATTTCTCGAGATGAGCATTCAGCTTCGGCGCGTGTTGACGATGGATCAGTGGCGCCAGTTGATCAAGCGCTGGGACGAAGTCCAGAAACGAAGGCCGGTCGAGACGCAAGTGCCGCCGGAATAACGACATCAAGCTGTGGCCTCGATTTGGCCCGCTTACCTGCTCCCATTCGGACATCGCCTTCTCCAGTTGCTCGCGCTGCTCGGCGAGCAGTGTGGATAATCGAAGAGCTTCTTCAGCTCCGACGAAGGTGGAAAGTGCTGTCTCCGACTGCTGAATCTGGCTCTCGAGTGAGGCTATCTGGTCCTCTAAGCTTCGTGCCTGATCCTCGAGTTGTTTCAACTTCAGCGGATTGACTCGCTTCGCAGTGGCCGCGGGCGGGGGCATGGGGATGGGGACAGCCGGAGGAACCCCGATCAGGACGTCGCTCAGCGTGGGTGTCTCTTCGTGCTTCCCGGCTTTGCGCCAGAGGTAATCCTGATAATTGCCGGGAAACACGCGCACTTCTCCGTCGGCAATCTCGAACACGCGCGTCGCGAGATTCTCAATGAAGTACCGATCGTGCGAGACGAACACGATCGTCCCCGTGAACTTCTCGAGCGCCTCGAGCAGCACATCTTTTGCGCGGATATCCAGGTGGTTTGTCGGTTCATCGAGCAGCAGAAAGTTCGATGGATGAAGCAGCATCCGGGCGAGAGCGTAACGGTTTCGTTCGCCGCCCGAAAGCACGCCGATTCGCTTGAAAACGTCATCTTCGCTGAACAGAAAACAACCAAGCAGATTACGCAACTCGGTTTGTGTCGTTCTGGGCGCCGCAGAGCTCAGGTCATCCAGGATGCGAGCGTTGATGTCCAGCTCTTTGTATTGATCCTGCGCAAAGTAATCCGGCTCCACGTTGTGGCCCAGACTGTAGTCGCCGGTCGACAGAGGCTCGGTACCGGCGAGCAACTTGATCAAAGTTGATTTGCCGGCTCCGTTCACGCCTACGAGAGCGATACGATCGCCCGCGTTCGATCGTGAAATCCACGCCGCTGAAGATCAGCTTCGGCCCAAAGCTCTTCGAAACGTTCTTGAATTGCGCGACGATCCTTCCGCTTGGCTTTGGTTGCGGGAACGTGAAGTGGATGGTCTTCTCTTCGGGCGGAAGCTCGATCCGCTCGATCTTTTCGAGTTCCTTGATCCGGCTTTGTACCTGTTTGGCTTTGGTTGCTTGAGCTCGAAAGCGGTTGATGAATGCTTCGAGCTGCTGAATCTTGTCCTGCTGGTTCTTGTATGCCGATTCGAGCTGAGCAAGCCGCTCTGCCTTTTGCGTGCGGTATTTCTCGTATCCGCCGGTGTAGAAGTGAACTTTCTTGTTCCAGATTTCGACGATTTTCTTGACCGTGACATCAAGGAAGTAACGGTCGTGCGAAATCAGGATATAAGCGAATTCATAGTTGTTGAGGTATTCTTCCAGCCAGTCGCGAGCCTCGATATCGAGATGGTTCGTCGGCTCGTCCAGAAGAAGTACGTTAGGCTTTTCAAGCAGCAACTTAGCCAGCGCTAGTCGCATCTGCCAGCCGCCGGAAAACTCCTCCGTTTGCCGGGTCCAGTCTTCTTTGCGAAAGCCTAAACCGGCGAGAACGGATCCCACTTGCGCCTCGATCGCGTAACCGTCGCGAGCGCGAAATTCGCTGTCGGCCTGTTCGAACCGATTCGCCACGGCCATGTACTCTTCGCTTGCCGGGTCGAGTTCGCTCATTTTGGCCGTGAGGCTCTCGAGCTCTTCTTCGAGCTCTTTCACGCCGGCGAAAACGCTCATCGCTTCGGCAAAAACGGTTCGCCCAACCACCGATAAGCCCGTCCTGCGGCAAGATAGCCCAGACGGATGCCTTTCATGGCGGAAATGGAACCGTAATCCAGCTGTTCCACTCCCGCAATGACCTTCAGCAGAGTTGATTTACCCGTCCCATTGCCGCCGACCAGGCCGGCACGCTCTTTGGGCGTGATGAGCCAATCGAGATCTTCAAACAGGATCTTATGGCCGAAGCGCTTGCCGGCGCCGGTGAGTTGCAGCATCGCTACAACTATTTTCGCTAAACCAGAAAAAAGTCCAGGGCGTTCGAGATGTATTGCTTCAACTCGGTTCGCTTCACGATGGCGTCAAGGAAGCCGTGCTCGAGCAGGAATTCGCTGCGTTGAAAGCCTTCGGGCAGCTTTTGCCGGATCGTTTGTTCGATGACACGCGGCCCTGCGAAACCGATGAGCGCCCCTGGCTCCGCGATGTTCAGATCTCCGAGCATCGCGAAACTGGCGGTGACGCCGCCGGTTGTAGGGTCAGTGAGCACGCTGATGTAGGGAAGCTTTGCCTCGTCCAGCTTCATCAACGCAGCGGAGAGCTTAGCGAGTTGCATCAAGCTGATGGTGCCCTCCTGCATGCGAGCTCCGCCCGAAGCGGACACAATGATCAGGGGTGTTCGGTTGGATAGGCAACGTTCGATCGATCGGGTGATCTTTTCGCCCACGACGGCACCCATGCTGCCGCCGATGAACTTCAGCTCCAAAGCGCAAATCTCGACCGGGCGGCCGTTCAGCACGCCGCTCCCGCAAATCACAGCGTCCGGAAGTTGAGTAGAAGCTCCGCATATCCGTCAAGCGCTGAAGGTAAGGCTTGGAATCCACGAAGTGCAATGGATCCGACGATTGCAAATCGGCATCATGTGCTGTGTAGATGCCGTCGTCAAACAGCAAGCTTAAGGCGTTCCGCCGCGCCAATACGGAAATGGTGCCCGCATTTCGGACAAACTTCCTGGCCTTCTTCGACTGCTTTTCGCCAGATGATCTGCCCACAAGACTCGCATTTCTGCCAAAGCCCCTCGGTTCGAACGCTCTTCTCACTGTCGTTGAGTGAGTCTCCTTCGAGGGACGGTTTCTGTCGTGTGAACCACGCCATTATTTCAGCCCTTAAAGTAACATGCAGAGCTACCTTAATCGTCAGGTCTTCGGAGTATCGGTCATCTTCCGGCAGCCAGAGTCTGGCGTGAAAGCCTAATGTTCCGACTTGGAGTACTGTTGTCTGGAGACCGGAACGTCGCAATGGGATCCTACACGGCCGCGAAGTGCACGCTTTCTTGAGGTCAGTCAACTTATGCGAAATTTCACAACAATCTCGGTAATGGTTCTCTCGTTGATGATGGATGCGAGCGCACTATGCGCTCAAGCGAAAGCTGCTCCTGACTCCAAAGCTCCAGACGTGCTTCTCTTCAAAAATGGCGAGAAGTTCATGGGGCAGTTACAGAGTGCCACCGGCTCGACCGTCACTTTTAAGAGCGAGATGGCCGGCGTGGTCACGGTGGAGTGGACCAAAGTTCAGGAACTGCAGACTTCCGAGAAGTTCGCAGTCATTCCAAAGGGCGTGACGATCCGTCGGTCAAACGATACGGCCAATGTGGCGAAGGGCACGATCGGCGTCAAGGACAACCAGGTTGAAGTGACTGGCCCGCAAGGTGCTCCGCAGCGGATGCCAGTTGGCGATCTCAGCAATGTAGTGAACGCAGCAGCCTTCGACAACGCATTTCGGCGTCAAAGCTTCTTTAGCAATTGGAAAGGCGGGGCAACGTTAGGAATCTCGCTGACGGAAGCAACGCAGAAGAACCAGACCATTAGCTCGGCGTTGAATTTCGTTCGTTCCGTTCCCGGCCGAGAACTGGCTGAATCTACGCAGCCGGACAACGATCGAATTCGCTCAAGCATATGGCAAACTCACCCAGCCGAATGTACCGTCCGTCAAAACTGATCTGATTCATGCCGGTGTGGAGCAGGACTGGTATCTAAACCCGCGTCTCTTCGCCTTCGGGCAGGCTGTTTTTGACCATAGCTTCTCCCAGGGCCTCGATCTGCAACAACGGTATGGCGGCGGCTTGGGATTCGTTGTTCTGAAGGGCGTTAATCAGGAGCTTGATTTCAAGGCCAGCATCGACTACATCGACCAGCGCTTTCAAATCGCGAGCCTGAACCAGAAGCTCATTGGATCCAGTTTCAGCGAGACATATACGAGGACGTTCGCTCACAACATTCTCTTTAACGAGCAAGCCGGAATCACTCCTGCGTGGAATAACACAGATGCTTATTCTGCGTTTGCCAGCGCCGGCCTTACTTTCCCGGTCTATCATCACTTTGGTCTTACCATTGGCGCTATCGATAACTTCCTGAATAATCCGCCGCCGACATTTAAGAAGAACTCCTTCCAACTTACGGTCGGAGCAACGTACAATTTCTAAGCGGGCGATGATACCGTCTGTTGTCGAGCCCACAACCAATTCCCGGCTGCTAGCAGACACGTGAGACTCATGAGACCCAACTGACGCAGTTCAAGCTGTGTCAGCAAGGATGCCGATACCAAAACTCCCGCAGCGGCGAACTGTCGTCCGAACGGGAGGAGGAACACGTCCGTGGAGGAGCCTATTTTCCGCAGGCGAAACAGGGCCACACATGTCAAACCGTAGAAGATGGTGAGGGCTCCGGCCGTTAGCTCGATAGCCCAGATAAAAGAACCGGTCGCAGCCAACATAAATACGACGAGAGCATAAGCCAAGACACCGATGTACGGTGTGCCGAATCTTGGATGCACTCTTCCCAACCAATCGGGAGCGTCCCCATGTTCCACCAAGGCGACCGGGAAACGAGGTGCATTCAGGAACGCGCCGGAGAGCCACCCGAAAGTGGACATCATCACCGCAACGGAGAGCAGCGGGACGGCCTTCGGACCGAGCAGAACAGACACCGTATCTATTACGGCGTTCTCGGAGGGCCCCGCCCCGACGGTTTGCACAATAACGAATTGGAACAGGCTATAGACGATTGCGCAAACCACCAGACTCGTCAGGAGTGCAAACGGAATCGTTCTCGCGGGCTGCTTCACTTCACCTGTTGGAAGCAGCGCATCCTCCCATCCGCTGAATGCATAGAGGAGGAGCAGCAACACTTTCGGCCAGGCGATCCAGGCTGGCGCAACGAGTGCCCGATGATCCACCGAGCTCGATGGCTTGAACGTGCCCAGACCAATCACGAGAACTAAAGGCAGGAGCTTTGCAACAGTGAAGACGACGCTTAAAAGAACGCCTTGCCGAACGCCTAAGTAATTCGCTACGGTTGGCACGACGATAAGTAGCAAAATTGCAAAAATACGAGACGGACCATGAGCGATGGAGGGGAAGAATGGAGTCAGATAAGTCAAGAACAAGTTGACCGCTGCCGCGCCTCCTCCAACGATCGCCAGTAACCAAAACCATCCGACTTGCAGACCTACCAATCGACCGAACGCTGTTCGGGCATACAGATACAATCCTCCCGGGTTTGAAAATCGCGAGGCAACTTCCGCTACCGGCAACATGATGAGAGCCATGGACAGGGCCGCGATGATCATTGCGCTCGGGCTTCGGTTGCCGACCAGGCGGATGGCCTCTGAAGGCACGCCGAAGATGGCGCTTCCGATAATGGTGTTGACCACGAGCGCAGTCATAGTCCAGCGGCCAATGATGCGCCTGGTGTGCATGGAATCGGATCAGTGTAACAGTGTTACGCGCTTAGAGACGCGATTTCACGTGTTATGCCGTTACATGCGGTGAACTCTCGACGTCGAGTGTTGCATCTAATCGGGACGACGCCGACTCGGAACACCTCGGTTCGAGCTCTCATGAATACTTTCAGAACAAAAGGCGGAACAACGATTTACTGCAAGGATTGGGGTTCGGGTCGAGCTATCCTGTTTTCGCACGGTTGGCCGTTGAATGCAGATGCCTGGGATCCGCAGATGCTCTCCTTGGGACAGCGAGGTTATCGCGTCATCGCACATGACCGGCGCAGCCGCGGGCGGTCAGAGCAAACATGGGATGGCAATGAGATGGATACGTATGCCGACGATCTAGCTGCGTTGTTCGAGACCCTCGACCTGAAGAGCGTCGTCATCGTGGGGCACTCCAGGGGTGGCGGGGAGGTCGCCGAAGATCTCAATAAGATCGACATACCCACTCTCGTGATGCATGGAGATGATGACCAGATCGTTCCGATTGCCGATGCCGGTCTCGTTGACGGCCAAGTTGGTGAAGGACGCTCAATTGAAGGTTTATCCAGGCCACGCTCACGGGATGGCGATTATCAATGCTGACCAGATCAATCGCGATCTGCTCCAGTTCCTCCAGAGTTAGAGCGACGAGAGAATGGATAAGCTCGATCGCGAAACTGAGCCGTACGATCTTCTGGTTCTTGGCAGTGGAGAGGCAGGGAAGTATCTGGCCTGGACCGCGGCGGCTGCCGGCAAGAAGACTGCACTCGTGGAACGCCGGTACGTCGGCGGATCCTGCCCGAACATTGCTTGCCTTCCAAGCAAGAATTTCGTTCATTCCGCGAAAGTAGCTCATCTCGCCGCGGATGCCTCCTCTTACGGGCTGCATCCGGGTGCCCCCGGCGTCGATATGGCAGTCGTGCGCCGTCGCAAGCGCGAAATGGTGCAGGGCCTGATTCAATTGCATGAACAGCGGTTTCGCGACAACGGAGTCGAACTCGTAAGGGGCGAAGGTCATTTCATCGCCCCTAAAACGATCGAAGTGATGCTGGAAAGCGGTGGAATCCGGACGTTGTCGGGAACCAACGTCATCATCAGCATCGGATCTCGTGCCTCCATCGACGACACTCCCGGGCTAAGCGACTCCCAACCCTTAACTCATGTCGAAGCGCTCGAACTCGACGTTGTGCCGGAACACCTTCTGGTGCTGGGCGGCGGATACATTGGTCTGGAATTCGCCCAGATCATGCGGCGCTTTGGCAGCCGGGTCACGATAGTGGAACGCGGATCCCGGCTGCTTGCGCGTGAAGACCAGGACGTGGCAGACGCTCTTACCCAGGTGCTTACCTCGGAAGGTATCCAGCTTGTCACCGAAGCCCGGGTCACCGAGGTGAAGGGTCATTCCGGCGAGCAAGTCACACTTCATCTGACCAAAGATAGCGGGACCACTAACGTGACCGGTTCTCATCTTCTGGTCGCAACGGGCCGGACGCCGAACACACAGGGAATCGGTTTGGAGAAGGCTGGTGTCGCTTTGACAAAAACCGGATTCGTGCAAGTAAACGAGCGGCTGGAAACAACGGCCCCCGGTGTCTTCGCGGTGGGCGACTGCGCCGGTAGTCCTCAATTTACTCACATTGCCTTTGATGACTACCGCGTGGTGCGCGACAACCTGGCCGGCCATCTGCGCACGACGGCGAATCGGCTCGTTCCTTCGTGTCTCTTTACCGATCCGGAGCTGGCACGCGTCGGCTTGAACGAAAGCGAGGCGAAGCGGAAAGGTATTGCCTACAGATTGCTTCGACTGCCCATGAGCGCCGTTCTCAGAAGTCGGACGGTAGGCGAGACTTACGGATTTCTGAAGGCGTTGATCGATCGTGAAAGTGATTCGATTCTTGGGTTTACGGGGCTAGGCGCGTCCGCAGGTGAAATGCTCGCTCCGGTTCAACTCGCGATGGCGAACGGTTTGCCCTACACCGCATTAGGGAACTCGATTTTCACTCATCCGACATTCTCGGAAGGGCTGGTTTACCTTTTCTCGGGAACTCCGCAGATCCCGGCATCAGGCGGCTCGTGAAGAGGTGACTTTGGTTCGTGTGGGGTCAAGCGGACGCAGGACACATTTTCGCCTCACGTGATCCCGATTTGACATGATCAAAAGATCAGTATCTCGGGAACGGAATGCTCATTCTTGCATCTGCTTCGCCGCGGCGGCACGAACTTTTGATTGCGGCAGGTATCGATCATGTCATCACGCCCGCGGATATTCCCGAGTTGCGGGACCCAGATGAGGCGGCCGAGGACTTCGTCATCCGTCTAGCGGTGGAGAAGGCGACGGCGATTGCCGTCGACCGGTGAAGACGTGGTGCTCGGCGCTGACACGGCCGTCTGCGTGGAGGGTGAGATCTTCGGCAAACCCTTGGACCCGGCCGACGCGGAACGCATGATCCGCAAGCTTTCTGGGCGTACACATCTGGTTCATACGGGTATCTGTCTTCGCTCTGAGAACCGGGCCATTACCGATATTGCAACCACGGAAGTGGAGTTTCTGCCGCTGTCGGATCTCGACATTGAGGAGTACACTCGAAGCGGGGAGGGGATGGACAAAGCAGGCGGCTACGCCATACAGGGCCGTGCCTCACGATTTGTGAAGTCTATCCGAGGCAACTATCACAACGTGGTAGGTTTGCCGATTTCACTCGTCTACTTACATTTGAGTCGCTGTCACACCCGTTATGAAGAGTTCGCTGTTAGCCCTAGCCGGTCTTGCTGCGAGCTACCTGGTTCTGAGTGCGCCGCAGCCAAAAGCCGACTGGCACGGCGAAGGTGTGATCTATCTCGCCAATTCCTTGAACGCGCGGCTTCATCCCGTTCCGGTACAAGCCGTTCATTTGACCGACGGTTTCTGGGGCGCCCGCAGGAAGGTGACGACTGAACGCAGCCTTCCTACGCTGCTGGCATTGCTTGAGGAACATGGGGCGATTGACAATTTCCGCCGCCTTTCGGGTCGTAAAAATGTGCCCAGGCGCGGGCCTCTTTACACTGACTCCGATGTCTATAAGTGGATCGAGGCAGCGGCCTGGGCCATCGCCTCAAACGAGACGGGCGACTCGGATAAGCAGAAATTCCGGGGCGAAGTCGACGGCCTGATCTCGGATATCGTCGCCGCGCAGGAGTCGAGCGGCTATCTGAATACGTATTACGTCGGCGACAAAGTGAAACTCCGCTTTACGGAATTGACCCGCTCGCACGAGGATTACTGCCTCGGGCCACCTGATCCAGGCAGGCATCGCGTACTACCGGGCTACTGGCAAGCGCACGCTGCTCGATGCCGGAATACGATTTGCCGACTATATCGTTGATAACTTTGGGCCCACTAAGCGGCCGTTCGTCACCGGACACCCGGAACTCGAGATGGCGCTGGTCGAGCTGTACCGGACCACCGGAGAGAGCAAGTACCTGGATTTCACTCGCTATCTGTTTAGCGGCGTAGAACGGGATCGGCTGAAGCTAAAAGACTCAGAAATCAAGTACATGTTCAGCGGAAAGCCGTTCACTTCCCGCACTGAATTCGAGGGACATGCGGTTCGCGCCTTGTATGCTGCTGCCGGCGCGACGGATTATTTCGCAGAGTCCGGCGACCCGGCGTTCAGAAAGACTCTTGACCTTCTCTGGACCGACTTGACCGCTCGCAAAATGTACATCACGGGCGGTGTGGGTTCACGGTCAGGAGGGGAGAGTTTTGGTGATCCGTACGAATTGCCGAGCGAACAAGCGTACGCGGAGACATGCGCAGCCATCGCCAACGTCATGTGGAATTTTCGCCTGCTCTCGCATGACAGGCGATGCGCGGTATACGGACGTTCTCGAACGTGCTCTTTACAATGGCGTGAATTCCGGTCTGTCGCTTTCGGGCACGCTGTACTGCTACCGGAATCCGTTGGCTTCGAATGGCGAAAAGCTTCGAAATCCCTGGTACGACACGACTTGTTGTCCACCCAACATTGAGCGGCTGTTTGAATCCCTTCCCGGATATTTTTATGCAACAAGTCGGGATGGAGTTTACGTAAATCTCTATGGGAGCTCTGAACTCGATTGGCGACTCGAGGACGGTTCCGCCTTAACATTGAGCCAGATTACGAACTATCCCTGGACGGGAGATATGAGGTTTAGTCGTCAATCCGGAGAATACAGCGGATTTCACGCTAAACCTTCGATGGCCCGCCTGGGCCGCATCGGCCGATGTACAGGTGAATGGCGAGAGCATTGCAACTGGAAATGCGACCCGAGGGTCCTATATTCCGGTTTCGCGCCGATGGAAGAAGGGTGACGTCGTTACCCTGAATTTGCCGATGCAGGCTGTGCCGATGGTGGCAAATCCGCGTGTCAACGATACGTTCGGCCGAGTTGCGATTCAGCGCGGACCGCTAGTTTATGCCGCCGAACAGCTGGATCAGGCTGGCATTGCGCTGCCCGATCTATCCATCCGTCCTAACGGACCCAGTACTTTTGAAGTCCGACATGACCTTCTGGGTGGAATCACTACCTTAAAGTTTTCCGGTCAAGCAGCCGAAAAAACTTATGTGGAGGAATCACTCTACCAACCTTTAGCTTCGATTAGCTCCCACGCGAAACGGCCAGCAACGCTGACGTTGATCCCGTTCTACACGGTCGGGAATCGGGAACCGTCTCCTATGGAAGTCTGGATCCCGATTAGCCGACCAGAGCCGTCAGGTGCGGCCTGTCCAGGCACTCCCCAGCCGCGGAGCATCGTGTTGAGGGCAAGTAGCGAACTTCCTAAAAACCTCCAAAAGCATGTAAAATCATGTATATCCCCGCCGACGGGTTACCCGTTCAAATTCATGACTAGATTTTCTCCCGGGCACCGCCAAACGTTTGTAAGCACCGGTCTGCTTTGCCTCTTTGTTTGCACGTTGTTGCAAGGCCATCCCGCACAATCGAGCGAGGGACAGAGCACTGCTAATCCCCAGCAGACGCAAACGCCTCCGGCGACTCCGCCAGGCGCTCAAGGTAAGGCTGCTAACGCTCCGGCCCGCGCCCGCCGGTGGTGCTCCCGTCAGTTCCACGGACTACAAAGTTGGGCCGTCTGACGTATTGTCGATTCGCGTCTGGGGCGAGCCGGAATTTTCTGGTCCTGTTGCAGTGCACCAGGACGGCAAATTCACGCTTCCGTTGGTCGGCGACCTGCAGGCGGGCGGAAAGACACCCGTCGAGATCCAGGACATCATCGCTGCAGCACTGAAAAAGATGGTGGTGAAGCCGCTGGTCACCGTTACTGTTCAAGATGTCGGCAGCAAAAAATATTATCTGGTCGGTCAAGTGGCACACGCGGGCGAATATCCGCTCGTTGTTCCCACCACTATTCTTGAAGCCATCGACAAGTCAGGCGGGCTGTCGGACTTTGCCAACACCAAGAAGATCTACATTCTCCGCGGCAATAAGAAGATCCGTTTTAACTACAAGGACGTGCACCAAGGAAAGAACATGGATCAAAACATTCTGCTGGAACCTGGCGATCACGTCTACGTTCCATAACCAAATCGATTAGGAATTCCTATGTTTGACACCGCTTCTGTTCCCCGGCGTTCTTACGATATCGAGGACTACATCGATATCTTGCGGCGAAACCTGCGCTGGATATTGGCGCCTGCCTTTGCCGGCCTCGTTATCGCAACCGTTATCGCCTATTCGAAGGAAGACCGATTTATCTCGTCTGCTTCGATTCGCGTTGTACCTCAGCAAGTATCCTCCGATGTTGTAAAGAGCCTGACCACTCAGGACATGGCAGACCGGATCAATGGCATGGCGCAGAGCATTCTGAGCCGCGCCACTCTGACCAGCATCATCAACAACTTCGGGCTCTATAAGGCCGAGTTGAAGAAAGAGCCGATGGAAGACGTCATCGACAAGATGCGTCAATCCATTCCGATTCGTCCTACCGAGGGCATCGCTGCCTCAGGCCGCGTGATGCCGGCCATGCAAATCTCGTTCATCTATCCGGATAAGTATCTGGCCCAAAAGGTTTGTGCTGACCTGGTATCTCGGTTTATTGATGCGAGCAGCCAGGGTATGAATGAAAGCACCCAGGCCGTTCATTCGTTCATCCAGGACGAACTAGGGCAAGCCAAGCAGCAGTTGGACGAATTGGATCAGAAATTAACTGATTTCCGGACCAAGAATGCGGGCCGACTGCCGGAAGAGATGCAGATGAATCTCCAGCAGATGACGGCTCTCGAAGGACGGCTGGGCTCCATCAATGAAGCCCTAAACCGGAATAACGAGCAGCGGATGATTCTGGAGTCGCAGCTCAACATGGCGAAAGACCGCATGTCCGCCGTGA
The DNA here is from genome assembly GCA_963744795.1 of uncultured Acidobacteriaceae bacterium. Taxonomy (GTDB): domain Bacteria; phylum Acidobacteriota; class Terriglobia; order Bryobacterales; family Bryobacteraceae; genus Bog-105. The sequence goes on along the minus strand of CAVUVF010000008.1, from coordinate 343,306 downwards.
AGAGTCCTCAAGTTACGGCTCATAACGACAAGATCCAGGAACTGAATCGCCAAATCGAGAACCTGGAACTCAACATTCTGTCCATGAAAGATCGGTACACGGATGATTATCCGGACCTGCAAGCGGCGCGAGACCGCCTGGCCTTCCTTCAAAAGCAGCACGATACGCTGGCGAAGGAAAAGGTGACGCGGCGATTCGTCGCTACGATCCTGCGACCGCAACGCCAGAGCGGATGAACGCACAGGACCAACTGACTGCCGATCAATACGCAGATGAAGGCCCTTTCTCTGGAAGCGGCACAATACCGGCGCGACATGGCGGCGACGAATGCTGCCATTCGTCAGTTCCAAACCCGATTACAAGGTATTCCTGCAGGCGAGAAGGAATATGCTGATCTGCTTCGCGATCGCGATCTGGCACGCGCCAAGTATCTCGATCTGGCTGCAAACCGCGCCCGCTCCACCGTGGCTATGCACCTCGAGCAGCGGCGTCAGGGCGAAACATCTGGAACTGATCGATCCAGCCAGTCTCCCCAGCGAACCGTTCGCTCCCAAGCGGACCACAATGCTTCCCATCGGAGCGGTGATCGGGCTTGTACTCGGGATCATCATTGTTGCCGTCCGCGAAATGAAGGACACATCGCTGAAGAACCTGAAAGATGCCCGGATGTATACGCAACTTAACATTCTGGGAAGTGTCCCGCTGCTCGAAAACGACGTTGTCGTCCAGCGGCGTAAGCAGATGATTTGGGTTGGCTGGACGACAGCCACGTTAGCCGGCCTGGCGATTATGACAGCGTCGGTGGCGCGCTACTACTTGGCTAAGGGATAACAGAGATATGAGTCGTGTTCATGACGCGCTGCGCAGGGCATCGCAAGACAGATCGGTGCCTCCTCGGCAGTCGCGAACGGAGCGGATTCAGCCCCGGATGGACGAGCCGGTCGGGGTGACGGAAGCGGAGACGCCGAACTATCCGCCTCCGCCAGCTCTGCCTCCGCCATCGTTGCCGTCCCATTCATCTTCACCCATGCACATGGGATCGGATGTGGAGGTCAGTCGAGAGGACATGGAGGCGGTGATTCATGCCGCTCACAACATCCCTTATACCCCGCAAAAGGATGCCCTGGTGGTAAACATCATGCAGCCTCGGGAGGCTCCGGCCGAAGAATTCCGGACGCTGCGTACCCGGCTGAACCACCTGCAATCGAGCCAGCCCCTACATACGCTGGTTATCACCAGTGCTTCTCCCGCCGAAGGCAAATCTTTCACGGCTGCGAATCTGGCCATCTCTCAGGCGCAACTGGCAGGCAAGCGGGTACTCCTGGCAGACTTCGATTTCCGACGCCCGACCGTAAACTCGGTCTTCCAGATTCCTGGTCAACTTGGTCTGACCGACTACCTGACCGGGAAAGCGTCGCTAAGCGATATTCTCTTTCAGATCACAGATACCAACCTGTTCATTCTGCCCGCGGGCGGTTCAGTACCGAACCCTCTCGAACTGCTGAACCTGGCGCAGTGCCGAACTCTGATCGATGATCTTCGGAATCACTTTGACTGGGTGATTCTCGATAGTCCCGCCGCTGCTTTTCGCCGCCGACGGCAATCTGCTTTCCACTATGTGTGACGGCACCATCCTGGTGGTCAGAATCGGAACCACGACCTTCGATTCTGTCACTCGCGCTATGCAGTCTCTTTGCGAAAACAACGTGCTCGGCGTAGTTGTGAACGGCGCACGGCGCGGTGAGCTGTACAGCAAATATAGCTACTATCACGATTACTACGCGGTCGAAGGCGGACCAGGCTCATCGGAGTCGGCCGAAGAATCGGCAGAGACCGAAGTCGCTCCCGTTCATTCGAACTGAGTCCGTTAACTCCGGTCCTTCTCCGGATTCAGGGTCACAACCGTGGCGCCCCAGCCGCCTGCTTCGGCTGGGGCATCGCGGAAATCAATCACGCCTTCGGTTCGCGCCAAGACTTTGCGTACCATCTCTCGCTGCGCTCCAATTCCGCGTCCGTGAATAATGCGCAGCGCCCGAAAGCCGCGAACCGTGGCCTCTTCAAGATATGCTTCCAAAGCGCCTTTGGCGTCGCGGGGCGCGAACGGGTGAAGGTCGAACACGTCTGTGATCGGCACCTCGAAGAGTTCGTCTTCCGGTTTCGGGCTCCAAGCTAAAAGGGAATCGGCGACCAGCCTCTGCGAGTTTGCGGGGCCGGCGTGCTGCCCTGAACAGTGGGACTGCGCGGCGGAGCATTTCTGAAATCAACCTCGGAATCCTGAAAAACCAGGGGCCTATCCAGCACCATTTCAACGGTCGAGCCCTTGGTTAAGGTTGCGTCGGGTCCCCGCGTCAGCAACACGCCCGCAAGTGCGGTAGCGGCCCCGGCTGCGCCGCCTACGCCGGCGCCGCGCGCCAGATTGCCCGCTGCCGCGCCAACGCCCGTGCCAATCACTGTCCCTGCGGTCGTCGCACCTACTACCTTCCCGAGATCGCCCGACTTGTCTCCCGGCCCGCTGATCTTGCTGTCTTCACGCTTCAATTTCTGATCATCCCGTGCATCGATCGCTCCCAGGTCTGCACGAAAGTCTCTCGAAACGCCATTGGGCAATGTCAGAGAATCGAATCGCACCTGCAATTCACCTCGGCCCTTCACCCTTCCCGGCCGTTTTACTTCCGTGATGGTGCCCGTGACCCAGCTACCTTGCGGCACGACGATTTTGCCGTTCGCCAGAACGGGGAACGCGGTTTCGAGATAGATACGATCGCCAACGAGCGCCTGCTTGGTGCTCACGCTATTGATCATGCTGAGCAAGATCCGTGTTCCGGGTGCAACACTGAAGCTGCCTGGACCCGGGTCAGTTCGCTGTCTGAGCCCGTCGGGAGTTTGGGCTGAAGTTGGAGGCGCCTGTTTCTGCGGCGGAACTGGCGAATCCTGGCCCAGCAACGATGTGACCAGCAAACACGACGGGACGAAGCTTTTCAGCATGCGGAACTTCCTTTCTCAAGTCTAATGCGTTTTGAACGGCTGTTAACGACCGGATTTGGCTGTTTTACTGGCAGACCCAAGACTTTGCGACTGTACTATGTTGACGAGTTTTCTCGCTTTCTTGAGTACGGTACTGATCGGTAGCTTTGAAAGCTCGCCCAGGTTGACCCATTGGCACTGTTCAGGACGCCTTCGCGACGGAGGCGACGTGGAGCTCGAAGCGATAGTTGTGAAAGGTGATCCCGTGCTGAAAAGAACCGAGCATCGTCCCTGTTTTGGCGCTCGGGGACGTGTTGCGGCTCCGGTAATTCCCAGAATCCGGGCATCAAACGCGCTGACGGAGGCCGCTGCCACAGAAGCAGCTTCCCGTCGTTCTCAATCCAAAGGATCATTCTCGTTTCTTCAACGCTCCGTCGAGGCTTAATTTTCACCGGCAACGTTTCCTGGATGCCGGCACTTCGCGCCTTACAAATCTCCGAGACCGGGCAAACGAGACAAAGTGGCTTTTTCGGCAGGCACACGGTGGCGCCGAGCTCCATCATGGCCTGATTGAAATCTCCAGGCTGTTCGCGATCGAGGACTGATTCCGCCAGAACTGTGAAGTGTTTCCGTGCACTGGAGGACGCGATGTTTGTGCGATCGTTCAGCACGCGGCTGAGGACGCGGTAAACGTTCCCGTCCACCACGGGATGCGGCAGATTGAACGCGATGCTGGCAACGGCGGCTGCGGTGTACTCTCCGATCCCCGGGAGGGACCGCATACCTTCATGACTGGCCGGGAAGCCGCCCGATTCACTCACACGCTGAGCAGCCTTCTGCAGATTGCGAGCCCGATAGTAGTAGCCCAACCCGGCCCAGTGCGCCAGGAGATCTGTTTCGGACGCCACGGCAAGTGAATTGACGTCCGGAAATCGGGACAAAAAGCGCTGGTAATAAGGAATAACGGCTGCCACGCGCGTCTGCTGGAGCATCACCTCCGAGAGCCAAATGGCATACGGATCCCGGGTGCGCCTCCAGGGCAGGTCACGTTTGTGTTGCGAGAACCACTGGAGGAGCTGACATCGGAACAGCTCATTTTCGATTTGAGATAGCACGAGGGAAACGGACGAATCAGGTCTCGAGGGCGACTTATAATAGGAGTAGCCTCTCTTCAGTGCGCACCGTAATCTCGGTCAGTGGAGCAGGGCTCCTCTAACCTTCGGCGACATGCCAGAAACATCCAGCTTACCCTTTTGCAGTTTGGACACGCCCGCAGCCGGCACCGTCGAAGCGCAGCCTGCACTATCTGTCCGGGGCGCGCGCGTTCACAACCTGAAGAATGTCAGCGTCGACATTCCGCACAACCTGCTCACGGTTGTTACCGGTTTGTCCGGCTCGGGTAAATCGTCGCTCGTCTTCGACACTATCTACGCTGAAGGCCAGCGTCGTTACGTCGAATCGCTCTCCGCTTACGCGCGCCAGTTTCTGGAACGCATGGAGAAGCCCGATGTCGACGAGATCTTAGGCATTGCTCCGCCAATCGCGATCAAGCAGAAGAATCAGACTCGAAATCCGCGATCAACGGTCGCGACGGCGACAGAACTCTACGATTTCATGCGTTTGTTGTGGGCTCGTGCCGGCCGCACGTATTGTCCGAATGACGGCACTCGCATTGAACGCGATACTGTCGACCAGGTAGCCGATGCGATGCTCAACCAGCCTGAAGAATCGCGCTGGTACGCGTTGTTTCCCGTCAAGGTTCCCGGTCAGCCGCCGACCGAAAACGCAGTGCCGTCGGTCGATGTGTCCGGGTTGCGAGATCGCTTATTCGACCTGCGCAAACGAGGTTTCACGCAGGCTGTTTCAGAACGGCCAGACGTTCGAATTTTCCACGCCCGAGTCGCTGCTCGAGATCGATTTTGCCCAGCCGGTATTCATCCTGGCCGACCGCATCGTGATCCGTCCGGATCTGCACAGCCGAATCGTGGATACGGTAGAAATCTGCTACCGCGAAGGCGGCGAAGTCTTCTTTGAGCAAGCCTCAGTTGCAGAGCCGGTTAGACTTCATTTCACTGAGAAGTTTGCATGTAAGGTTTGCGGGCAGACCGCGGCGCAACCCGAGCCGACGCTTTTCAGTTTCAATAACCCGATGGGCGCATGCCCTGTATGCCAGGGCTTCGGAAATACCATCGATTTCGATTTCGACCTGATCATCCCCGATCCAACTCTCTCGATCAACGAGGGTGCGGTCGATCCCTGGACGAAACCGCAATACTCCTGGTATTTCGAGGAAGCTTTCAAGCCGAAGGCCCGCGGCAAGGTTCGCTGCGACAAGCCCTATTCCGAACTGCGGGCGGATGAGAAAGAGTTCGTCCGCAAACACGTGTACCGCTTCTTCCAGGAAGTCGAGAAGAAGAAGTACAAGGTGCATGTGCGCGTGTTCATGAGCCGCTACCGAGCGTATACGCAGTGTCCCGCGTGTCGAGGTTCGAGACTCCGGCCAGAGGCGCTGTGGGTGCGATTGGGCGAGTGCAACATTGCGCAGGTCTCGGCGATGAACATTGCGCGAGCGCGCGATTTCTTCGGGGAAGTGCAACTGAGCCCGGAGGAGGCTGAGATCGCCGATCGCATTCTGGACGAGATCAAGCAACGGTGCAACTTCCTCAATGATGTTGGGCTCGAATACCTCACGCTCGACCGGCTCTCGTCAACTCTCTCGGGCGGAGAAGCGCAACGTATCCAACTCGCGACGTGTCTGGGTTCGCGGCTGGTCGGCGCCGTGTATGTCCTTGATGAGCCCTCGATTGGTCTTCACAGCCGCGACACGTCGCGTCTCGTTCGCATTCTCAAGAACCTGCGGGAAATCGGCAACACGATCATCGTTGTGGAACACGATCCGGAGATCATGGCCGAAGCAGATTACATCATCGACATGGGGCCGGGTGCGGGTGAAAATGGCGGTCGAGTGACGTTTGCCGGCACATATGAACAACTACTTTCGCCAGCATCCGGCAAAGACCGCGACCAAGCGCTTTCGATGACTGGCCGGTACCTTCGTGGTGAGCTGGCTGTCGCACGCCGGCGTGAACGCCGAAAGGTTAACAGCAAGAAAACGGTTCGGTTCTTTGGAGCCCGTGCCAATAACCTGAAGAACATTGACGTTGAAGTTCCCCTCGGCATCATGGTGGCGGTTACGGGCGTATCGGGCTCAGGGAAATCGAGCTTAGTGCACCAGGTGATCTATCCTGCGCTCGACGGGATCGTGAACAAGGAGCGTGAGAAAAAGAACGACACGGAAGGCGAAGGTACCACGCGCAAACAAACCCTGAAGCGTGTCGAGCGCGCCAATCTCCTTACTGGTGTTGTTATGGTCGATCAGTCGCCGATTGGGCGAACTCCACGATCGAATCCAGTCACCTACGTCAAGGCGTTCGACCTGATTCGTGACCTGTTTGCATGCACCCCGGAAGCAGAGCGGCGCGGCTACACAGCCGGCCATTTCTCGTTTAATATCCCGGGTGGCCGCTGCGAAACTTGTCAGGGTGACGGTACTGTCACGGTTGAAATGCAGTTCCTGGCAGACGTGGAATTGGTCTGCGAAGAATGCAAGGGCACACGCTACAAGCAGTCCATCCTGGATATCAAATACAAGTCGTTGAGCATCCATGAAGTGCTGCAGCTGACCGTTCGAGAAGCCCTCTCAGTATTCGCCGATACACCACGTCTCGCTGCCAAGCTCAAGGTTCTTGCGGACGTTGGCTTGGGGTATCTGCGTCTTGGGCAATCGGCAACAACATTGAGCGGCGGTGAAGCGCAGCGCGTCAAGTTGGCCTCGCATCTGGCTCAAGCAAGCTGTGAAGGCACGCTCTTCCTCTTCGATGAGCCGACAACCGGCCTGCACTTCGACGATATTGCAAAACTGCTCGAGGCTTTCGAAAGGCTAATCAAAAGCGGCGGTAGCATTCTGCTGATCGAACATAACCTGGAACTGATTCAGGCCGCCGATTGGGTCATCGACCTGGGGCCGGAGGGCGGAGACGCCGGCGGCACGATCGTCGCGCAAGGGACGCCGGAAGCGATCGCTTCCGTGCCCGGATCATATACGGGCCGTTACTTGAAGCAAGTACTAGGGCAGAAAGCGATCGCTTAAAGCAGATCCGATTGCCAGACAATTTGTCCGGCAACGATCGCGGCGAGAGGTCCACCGCGGAACGTCCGTCCGTGGAACGGTGTATTGCGACTTTTCGACGGCGATCGATTCACGTCGTAAGTCCACTCGTGATCCGTCCCGAAGATCGTCACGTCGCCCGCAGAACCGACGCGTAGGTCTCCGCCCGGCAGTGACAAGATAGCGGCAGGTTTGTGCGTTAACAGTCCGACGAGCGAGGCGAGATCCAGGTGGCCGGGATGGTAAAGCTGCTCGAGCGCTAAGCCGAGAGCAGTCTCGAGTCCGATGATGCCGAACGGACATCTCTCAAACTCCTGCATTTTCTCGGCGCCGGCATGCGGAGCATGGTCGGTTGCAATCGCATCGACTGTGCCATCGACAAGCCCTTCCAAGACTCCTCGTACGTCCCGGTTCTCTCGAATTGGCGGCTTCATCTTGAAGTTGCTGTCATACGGATGAATATCCGTGTCCGCCAGAACGAAGTGGTGGGGTGTCGCTTCGGCTGTAACGCTCAGGCCCCGCGCCTTCGCATATCGAACCATCTCGACTGAATACTGAGACGAAATATGCGCGACGTGATAGCGGCAGCCTGCCAGTTCAGCAAGGATCAGGTCGCGCGCAACCATCACATCTTCCGAACAACGCGGAATCCCGCGCAAGCCGAGTCTGGTAGAAACAAGTCCTTCGTGCATGTCGCCGCCGGCACTGAGATGGAGGTCTTCGCAATGCTCGATCAGCGGCAGATCCAGCGACCGGCAGTACTCCATGGCACGCCGAACCACTCTTGCATTCATCACTGGCCGGCCATCGTCCGAGATCGCGACAGCGCCGGCCTTCTTCATGGAAGCGATAGCCGAGAGTTCCTCGCCAGCACTGCCCTTCGTAATTGCTCCGATGGGGTAAACACGCACGATCGCGTGTCGATTGGCCTGCTCGCGGATGTAGCTGGTAACCGTGGCGTTATCGTTCACCGGCTGGGTATTCGGCATGCAGCAGACAGATGTGAAGCCGCCTGCAGCGGCCGAGCGCGATCCGCTTTCGATCGTTTCCGCATGCTCAAAGCCGGGTTCACGGAGGTGAACGTGTATATCGACAAAGCCAGGCGCAACAATCTTTCCCGAGGCGTCGAAGCGCTCGCTTCCGCCTGGGTCCTGAATGTCCGTGCCAATCTCCCGGATCAGACCGTCCTCGATCGCAACGTCACAGACGCGGTCCAGATTCTGAGCCGGATCGATGACACGGCCGCCTTGGATCAGGAGCCGGCTCATCCGGCAAGCACCCGTTCGAGTACCGCCATGCGTACGGCGATTCCATTTCCAACCTGGTTGAGGATTGCGGACCGTTGCGAGTCTGCCACTTCGGAAGAGATTTCACGACCGCGATTGATCGGTCCGGGATGCATCACAATCACGTCCGGCTTAGCGAGTTCCATGTGTTCCGGGCGTAACCCGAAGAACTGAAAATATTCATTTGCCGGAAACGCCGCTTCGTGTTGCCGCTCCAGTTGAACGCGCAGCATCATGATGACGTTGACGTCTCGGATGGCTTCTTCCATATTGCTGGTCAACTCGATTCCCGGGGCAATCTGTCCCATTTCCCGCGGCAGGAGTGAAGCCGGGCCGCACAGAACAACTTGCACTCCGAATTTCGAAAGAAGGAAAACGTTCGATCGCGCGACACGGCTATGCGCTATGTCACCAATGATTGCGATGCGCAAACCTTCCAGACTGCCGCGCCGGTCGATGATGGTGAGCGCATCGAGTAGCGCTTGTGTAGGATGCTCATGCGTGCCGTCGCCGGCATTCACGAACGGAATCGGTAGATACCGCGAAAGAAAATGTGGTGCACCGGATGCCGCGTGTCTCATCACGATTGCATCCGGCCTCATCGCACCTAAAGTGTTCAGCGTGTCTACGAGCGACTCGCCTTTCGAAACGCTTGAACCGGAGGCCGCAATCGAGAGGACATCCGCACCGAGGCGCTTCGCCGCAATCTCGAAGCTCATACGGGTGCGAGTGGACGACTCGAAGAACAGGTTAACTACCGTTTTGCCTTTGAGGGTGTCGGAGCGCTTGAAAGTCTCTCCCGCAGCGGGTTGAAAGTCTTTCGAACGGAGCAAGATGGCGTCGATCTCTTCACGCGAAAGAGACTCGATGTCCAGAAGTCCTCTACGTTTCATTTGCGGAATCCTGGCGGGGATTAAGCCGGGGTCGATGTGTTGGCCGGTTCGTCTACGCGTTCGACCAGAAGCACCTTTTCCGTGCCGTCGATTTCCTGGAACTTAACTTCGATGATTTCCGTGTCACTTGTCTGCACCATTCGGCCGACGTAGCGAGCCTCAATGGGCAACTCACGATGGCCTCGATCGATGAGAACCAGCAGTTGCACGCGCGCCGGTCGCCCATGATCGAAAAGCGCGTCCAGAGCGGAACGAATTGTTCGCCCCGTGTAGAGGACGTCATCCGTTAAAACGATGTCTTTCCCGACGATCGAAAAATCGATCTGCTTGTCGTTGAGAACGGGACGTTCCGAAACTGTTGAAAGATCGTCACGGTAGAGATTGATGTCTAAGATGCCGACAGGAATTTCCCGCCCTTCAAGACTTGCGATTTTCGAGGCCAGCCGCTCTGCGAGAGGAACTCCACGTCGCTTGATGCCGACGAATGCGAGCTTGTCCAAATTGCTCGTTTTTTCCAGGATTTCGTGAGCCAGGCGAACCAGCGTACGGTCGATTTCCGACGCGCTCATGAGCTGCTTTTTTTCTTGAACACTCGGCATGCTGATGTGGGACAGCCGTCGCGATGGAAGGACGCCGTCACGTCAGATTAGCATGTGAATCTTACGCCTTGAGCCGCGAGCGAATCCGACGCGCAAGCTTCTCAATCTCTTCGGTTTTCTTCACGGACGAGACTGGCACAACGTAGCTTCCGGCGTTCTTCAATTCGTCTTCCAGACTCTTCGCAGCCTCGACCAGATCAGAGGCGTCTTTCAGAGCCGCTTCATGGTTCTGTTTCGCGATTGCATCTTTTTGTGACTTCCCGTTTGGCAGCTTGGTATCTTCGTCCGGCTTATGTAAGTCCGGAGGACCGTGTTGCGGAGGCCTGGTGTCCGGGAATTGCGGAGCGGCGGCCGCAAGCAAAGGCGCAGTAAACGTCAGCAACGCGGTGCGTCGTGTGCGGCCCATATGGTTGCTATGATAAGCCACTTGTGATGAAGCACATGGCGGGGCGGAATGGCTAGAAAGTCGGTCGGCGTTGGCCTGATCGGCTTGGGAAACGTGGGCTTGGGTGCTCTCGAAATCTTGACGGAAAATGCGAAATCCCTGGAAGAGAAGCTCGGGTTTCCGCTGACGGTGAAGGCGATTTGCAGCCGGACTGTACACACAAAAAAGTTCGCGGCGCTTCCGGACGGGATTTCCAAGTTTCAAGACTGGCGCGATCTGGTCGCAAATCCCGAGGTGGACATAGTTGCGGAGCTGATTGGCGGAACAGCAACGGCAAAAGCGATCATCGAAGAGGCGCTGAAAAACCGCAAGTCCGTGGTCACGGCCAACAAAGAGCTGATGGCTTTAAAGGGCGCTGAGCTTTGGGAGCTAGCCAATGCGAATAGCGTCAATCATCGCCATGGAGGCGAGCGTGGCCGGAGGCATCCCGATCCATACGGTGATGCGCGAGGGAATCGCGGGGGACAGGATCGTAGAACTCTACGGGATTCTGAACGGCACGAGCAACTTCATCCTGACGGAGATTGAAAGGAGCAATGCCGCCTTCGATGCCGTTCTGGCCGAAGCACAACAGCTGGGTTACGCCGAAGCCGATCCCTCCGCCGATGTCGACGGACTGGACGCACGCTCGAAGTTGGCCATCCTGGCGGCACTTGCGTTCGGAGAGCGCTTGACGCCTTCCGACATCTCAACCGAAGGCATCCGCCGGATCATGCCCGTTGATTTCCAGTACGCCCATCAACTGAAACATACGATCCGGCTCTTGTGTCTGGCTCGTCAGACGGAAGAAGGTTTGTTGCTTTCGGTCCGTCCGAGCCTTATCCCGCAGGATGCCATTCTTGCCCACGTCAAGGGCGCGTATAACGCTATCTGGGTGCGCGGCAGCTATGGCGAAGACACCTTCTACTACGGCCGTGGAGCAGGTTCAAAGCCGACAGGGGTGGCCGTTGTCAGTGACCTGATGCGCGTTGCCCGCGAGATCCGCTGCGGAAATCCCAGCCGCGTGAGTCCATTCGCACATGAGCGTCTGGGCGAGTACAAACCGCTTCCGCTGACAACGCAGACGCTGCCATATTACCTGCGGTTCCGGGTTGAGGATAAGGCTGGAATTATCGCCACCCTGGCAACGATCCTGGCGAAGCATAATATCGGGATCGACGCGGTACTCCAACTGCCCCGGGAAGACTGGCGGGACCTTCCGTTCGTGGTCACGACAGAACCGGCGCGAGAACAGGCTATCCGAGAGGCTGTGCTCGACATCAGGTCGGCTGATTTTCTTGTGGAGCCACCGCTTGCCATGCCGATGCAGCGCGGTTTTTAGCTCTCGGCGTAAGCGTCGAGAGGGGTATTTCCCTGTGCTACGATTGCTGGAGACTGCCAGTGTTTCGGTGCGCAGCTCTTGCTCGCGCCGAAGTGCCAGGAGAGGTGGCTGAGTGGTCGAAAGCAGCGGTTTGCTAAACCGTCGTAGTGTCAAAAACGCTACCGGGGGTTCGAATCCCCCCCTCTCCGCCAGAGTCACACTTCTCCCAATTCCCGTTCCAATCAATTAGGATTTGCTTTCCCATAGGATTTGCTATCCGCATTTGCCCTGCGTGTCTCATTACTGACGCTGCTGAGCAGTTCACGTCAGCTCACGAAAGCGGGGGCACCGTCCAGCGGGAAGGCTGCCGCATGTCTCGCCTGAGCAGCGAGGTTAATCTCAGCCCTAACCGAGGAGGAGACCGACGAGAGAGGTGATGGTGTCGAGAATTACTGGGATATGCATTTTCTACAGGTCTAAGTAAAAAATACACCGTAATTAATGCTAATTGCAAGCAGTATTTACCAAGTAATTAGTTCACATTTGTCGTGTAATTCGTCTAAGTGTCTGGAGTAAGTGTCTGGACTAACCTTGTGTTTTGTTAGAGTTACTAGAAATATGGCGCCTGCTATATGCCAAATTATCACAGCAAATTAAACTTCTAATTAGCCTGAAATTAATTACTAATTTAATTGATAATTGCCGTACATTTTGATCTGATATAGATATCTGGACGAGCCTGGCGAGCCGATGCAGGGTTGCTCCGGTGATTCATCGCGGCCACTTACGAACTTACCTCGTTGACTTACGTCTGAGTTCAACGGAAGGACTCGCCCGTGGTTCGGCTTCGGTGGCGCTCGCACGCGCGTTCCCTCACCCTATTCGCGCCTTCAAAGTAACAATCCCCGGGGGCCGTCTCTTTGATATTCTTGAAGGTCAGGAAGAATTAGGATTTCGCATGTCTGGACATAGTAAGTGGGCCACAATCAAGCACAAGAAAGCGGCCACGGATGCCAAGCGTGGCAAGATTTTCACGCGCCTCATCAAGGAAATCATGATCGCTGCTCGGAACGGCGGCGATCCCGATTCGAATGCTAGACTTCGGACCGCAATTACGGCGGCCAAAGCTGTCAGCATGCCCGCTGACAACATCAAACGCGCGGTCATGCGCGGTACGGGCGAACTTGAAGGTGGTCAAATCGACGAGATCATGTTCGAGGGGTACGGTCCCGGCGGTGCAGCTGTGCTGGTTAACGTCGCAACGGATAACCGCAACCGAACCGTGAGCGAGGTCCGGCATCTCTTCTCGAAAAACGGCGGGAACATGGGCGAGCAGGGAAGTGTTTCCTGGATGTTCGAGCGCAAAAGCCAGGTATTCGTCGACGGCGAGAAGGCTACAGAAGATCAACTCATGGGCATTCTTCTGGATGCTGGCGCCGACGATATCCGCGACCAGGGAGGCGCCTGGGAAATTCTGTCGGCGCCCGAAGCACACGAGGCGATTTTGAAGGCGCTGGAGCAGGCAGGAATTCCTACCGAATCCGCGGAAATCGCCATGGTCCCGAAGAACACGGTGAAGCTCGAAGGCAAGAACGCCACCGCCATGCAGAAGCTGTATGACGCTCTCGAAGAGCATGATGACGTGCAGAGCGTGTACGGAAATCACGAGCTCGATGAGGAGGAAGTGCTCGCGTAGAGCCCTCTTCATCCTGCGTTTGCGTGTAAGCGAGCCGCAGTATGTCTCGAATGCGGATTGTCGGAATAGATTGCGGAACGGAGAAAACCGGATACGGCGTCATCGATTCCGATGGGCGATCACACCGCTTCATCACAGCCGGCGTGATCCGAACGAAGGCAAACTATCCTCTTGAACACCGGCTGGTGCAGATCGCCGGCGAACTCCGTTCCGTAATCTCGACGTTTAATCCGCGAGTCGTTTCGGTCGAAGAGGTGTTCCATTCGGTCAACACGAAATCGGCTTTGAAGCTGGCTCACGTTCGCGGAGTTGCGTTGCTGCTGGCGGCCGAAGCCGGTTTGCCGGTCAGCGAGTACTCACCCCTTGAAGTCAAAGATCAGCGTGGTCGGATACGGGCGAGCCGAGAAGCATCAGGTGGAGATGATGGTTCACTCGCTGCTCGGAATCGATCGGCAATTTAGCTCCTATGACGCGACTGATGCTTTGGCGGTGGCTATCTGCCACGGCGCGCGCATGAACTTCCCAGTTGCGGCCGAGGCTAGCTAGGTGAGAGCCGCCCTTCCTGCGCTGTTTTGTGCTGCGCATGTCGTGCTTTGCCACGTCGCCGCGACTGATCTTCACCAAGAGCTTTCCGGGAAGTGTTCCGGACTACGTGTGGATAGGAGTCGAAAAGGGAGGAGCGCTCGAGTACAAGGAGTCCCAAAAGGAAGATGAACAGCCGGTCAAGGCTCAACTTCCGAACACCGAACGTTGCCGCATTGTTTTCTCTGGCCGAAAAGCTCGGGTACTTCAAGAGCGCGCTCGAATCGGGGTTGAAGGTCGCGAACACGGGAAAGAAGACGTTTCGGTATGAGCCGGAACTGGCGCGCCGACAGAAGCCGTCTTCAACTACTCTCTCGATGTGAATGCCCAGCAACTGCTTGAGAAATTCGAACAGATCGCTGCGTCGGAGCGCGGATACATCGATCTCGACAGAACTGTCCACTTCGACAAGCTGGGTGTGAATGATGCGCTAGCCGAGATAGAGTCTCTTTGGCTCCGCAAACAGCTTGTGGCTCCCTTGCAGTTTGTGCCGCTGCTCGATCGCATTTCGTCGCGACCCGCGTTTATGCATCTTGCACGTGAACGCGCGGCCAGATTGAAGGATCAATTTACCGGCACGGTTCCGCAGACCAGTCCTGCCGCTGCGACCGATGGAAAAGCCAAGTGAGTCGCATCCGTTGAGTGTTCTGGAATTATAGGGCGCCTGTTATGAGTTCGACTTTCCGGCGGGTAGTCTGGATTGTTCTCGATAGCGTCGGTATTGGCGCGATGCCGGACGCCGCAGCATACGGCGACGCGGGCAGCAATACGCTGGGCAATCTGGCGCGTGTGCGACCGCTCCGGCTTCCGAATCTGTCCCGCCTGGGGTTAGCCAATATCGAGCCGCTGGCAGGGTTGGCGCGCTCCGACATGCCCGGTGCGGCGTTCGGAAAATGTGCCCTCGCTTCGCCGGGAAAAGACACGACGACCGGACATTGGGAAATGGCCGGAATCATTCTGCCAGAAGCCTTTCCCTACGTATCCTCACGGATTTCCCCCGGAAGTGCTGGTTCCGTTCGAACAGGCCATTGGGCGGAAGTGTCTTGGCAACAAAGCCGCTTCCGGCACCGAGATCATTCAGGAACTGGGAGCCGAACACGTTCGGACCGGTTTCCCGATCGTCTATACGTCGGCAGACAGCGTCTTCCAGATCGCCGCGCACGAAAGCGTCATCCCTCTTGCCGAGCTGTACCGCATGTGCGAGAAAGCGCGCGAGATTCTTCGTGGACCGAACGAAGTGGGTCGCGTGATTGCCAGGCCGTTCACGGGTGAGCCCGGCCACTTCGTACGTACCCCGAATCGCCATGATTACGCGACGCCGCCGCCGCAGGGATGCTGCTCGACCAGCTCGCCGCCGCAAACGTTCCGGTGTACGCGATCGGCAAGATCTCCGATATTTTTCTCGGACGCGGGATCACGCATTCAGAAAAGACGAAGAGCAATGCGGACGGCATGGAGAAGACGGTTGAGGCCATGCACGCGCAGCGCGAGCGGCCTGATCTTCGTCAATCTGGTCGATTTCGATCAGCAGTACGGGCACCGGAATGACGTGGAGGGTTATGCGGCGGCACTCGAAGCGGTTGACTGCTGGTTGCCATCGTTACCGGTGAAAGATACCGATTTGCTCATCCTGACCGCCGATCACGGCTGCGACCCGACCACGCCCTCGACGGACCATTCGCGCGAGTACACTCCTCTGCTCGCTTATGGTCCGGGAGCGAAGCCGGGTGTTCCGCTTGGCGTAAGAAATTCACTCGCGGACATTGGACAGACTGTAGCCGCAGTCTTCGGGGCCGGCAAGATCCCGGCCGGTACAAGTTTCCTCCGCGAGATTCAGAAAGGATAAATCAGTTCCTCCAGCCCTATGAGAAGGCGAGTTATGGCGGCCAATTGGAAGATGTACAAGACCGCCCAAGATGCTACGGACTTCTTCGAGCAGTTCAAGACACAAGCTGAAGCCGACTGCGGAGAAATGTGAAGTCGTTGTTTGCCCACCGGCGTTGGCGATCCCGGCGGCGGTTGCTGCCGCAGCGGATACCGAGATCGCCATCGGCGGCCAGAATGTCTTTTGGGAGCGCGAAGGCGCTTTCACGGGCGAAGTGTCGCCCGAGATGCTGCGCGCCGCGGGTGCGACTGGGTGCTCATCGGACACAGTGAGCGCCGGCAGTATTTCTGCGAGACGGACGCGACCGTTCTGAAGAAGATTCACGCCGCGATCGCTGCCGGTCTAACCCCGATCGTTTGTGTGGGCGAGCGACTGGAAGAACACAAAGAAGGGAAGACGGCGGAGGTGCTGGTGCGGCAGTTTGCAGCCGGTATTGCCGGGTTGACGGAAGAACAGTTTGCGAAGATTGTTGTCGCCTACGAGCCGGTTTGGGCCATTGGAACCGGGCAGACAGCAACGCCGCACATTGCGTCGGAAGCTCACAAGCTGATTCGCTCGGAAGCCGACAAGCGTTTCGGAGAAGATGCGGCCCGGCAGCTCCGAATTCTCTATGGCGGAAGCGTGAAGCCGGACAATATCCAGGGACTGATGGCCGAGCCCGAGATCGACGGAGCTCTGGTGGGCGGCGCCAGCCTGGATCCGCAGTCTTTCTCGAAGATCGTGCAGCGGCTTAAGGCTTTCCTTCCGGCTTTTTCGCTTTCGCCGATTTGCCGGGAAGATCGAACGGGTTCTCG
The DNA here is from genome assembly GCA_963744795.1 of uncultured Acidobacteriaceae bacterium. GTDB lineage: Bacteria > Acidobacteriota > Terriglobia > Bryobacterales > Bryobacteraceae > Bog-105. The sequence continues at coordinate 326,694 of CAVUVF010000008.1, read as the reverse complement.
TGCACTCGTTCGCGAATGCCGGAGTCAAGCGTCTTCGCGAGCGAAATACTAGCTTCCCCGAACCGGTTTCGAATGTGGTCAACGGAGCGAAAGGCTCTCCGCAGGTGCTCTGTCTGCGGTTCTTCGAGCAGGCTCATCTGTCCTTCGGACTGCTTGCAATGATCCGGCGTGAACACCCAGCAGGCGAATCGGGGTTTTTGCGTCCCAGGACTGGCGGAAGAGTTGCACGGACGGCGCCCGCGACTTCGCGATCAAGCTGCGTGGCGTGGTCGAGAGTGATCGCGCGCGTGAACGTGGTGAAGTCTTCGTGGCGGAACTTTAGTTGTATCGTTCGCGCGTAAAGCCGGTGTTCGCGCAGGCGCTTGGCGACCATCTCGGACAGGCGAAGAAGGGTGGTTTCCAGACGTTCGCCATCGGCAGTGTCGTTCCGAAGGTGTGTTCGTGGCTGATGGATTTAGGATCGTCCCGTTCGCCCACCGGCGCGTCGAACCAGGCTCCGGCATCTTCACCTCGCGATTTTCCCGCAAGCGCCAAGCCCCACTTACCCCAGTGGCTGGCGAGGAATCCTTCGTCCAGCTTGGCAAGATCGCCAACGCGGCGAATACCCAAGCGTGGAGCGAAGCTTCCGTGCTCTTGCCGACGCCCGGAATCTTTCGTACTTCCAGGCCGGCGAGAAATCGTGCTTCCTGGCCCGGCACTATGTACAGCACGCCGTTCGGCTTTGCCTGATCGGACGAGACCTTTGCAACTAAGCGCGAGGACGCGAGCCCGAGCGAGCAACGCAGATTTGTTTCTTCGCGGATCGCCTCGTGAAGAGCATGCGCGGCACGCAGTGGAGGTCCGAAGAGACGCTCGGTACCCGTGAGATCGAGATACGCTTCATCAATCGACGCCATCTCCACCCGAGGCGAGAAGCGATTCAGTACGGCGAAGACTTTTTCCGAATACTCACGATATCGCGAGCGGGTGACCCGGAACGAAGATCGCCTGCGGACATAAGCGTGAAGCGACGCGCAGCGGCATGGCCGAATGAATGCCGAACTTGCGCGCTGCGTAAGAAGCCGCGGCAACCACACCGCGCTGGTCGCGCTTGCCGCCGACTACGACCGGTTTGCCTCGCAGCGAGGGATCGAACAGTTCTTCGACGGAAACGAAGAACGCATCCATGTCGAGGTGACAGATAAGCCGCTGCATGAGCCCACTTCTTCAAGCCCTGGTTGCTCCGAGAACGCGGGGAAGTCCAGCCAGATCGGACAGGACATCCATGTCAATCCAACTGTCTGCCAGCATCTCACGGACGCCGTCGAGCGACCTGTAACCAAGCTCCATCAGCAACCTGCCCCCTGGCCGCACGACCGATCGCGGCTTGTGCAATCAGGCGGCGATAGATTTCGAATCCCGTGTCGCCGGCAAACAGCGCAACGTGAGGCTCCCATTCGCGCACTTCCCGCTGCATGTTGGCTGCGTCCTCGCCCGGCACATACGGCGGATTTGATACCAGCAGATCGACGGTCGCCGGCTTCACGGCGCGCGAGAAGGTCGCAAGCAAGAAAGCTGACCTGGGCGTTGTGTGTACGTCTGTTTCGTTCCGCCACTTGCAGGGCATCGGTCGAGAGGTCTGACGCGAGAACTTCACGCCGGCTCTCAAGGGCAAGTGAAATGGCGATTGCTCCGGACCCGGTGCCCACGTCGAGAACAGTAGCGCTCGGCCGAGTGGCGAGCCAGGCTAGCGCCGCTTCCACCAGGTGCTCCGTTTCCGGTCGGGGAATCAGAACCCGTTCGTCGACAAAGAAATCGCGGCCGAAAAACTCCTGCCGGTGAGTGATGTATTGAGTGGGCCTTCCCTTGAGGCGCTCGTTCAGATAGCGGCCGTAATGGATCCACGCAAGCTCGGTCAGTTCATCGGACCCATGTGCATACAAATAGCTTCGGTCGCAGCGCATCGCGTGCGAAAGCAGCACTTCCGCGGTCAATCTGGGAACACCGATATCGGCCTTCTCGAGAATCGAAGTGCCTTGGAGGAGGGCAGTTTGAAGGGTCACCGGGAGGTCAGATGTCCGCTGCGCGGAACTTAGGGCAGATATCGGTTCAGGCGGCCTGGCCCTGATCGCGCAGCCGTTCGGATTGGTAGTAGCTCGTCAGGGCGTCGATGACGGGCTGCAGCCTTCCTTCCATCGTGAGATCGAGCTGATGGAGAGTAAGGCCGATCCGGTGATCGGTGATTCGATTCTGCGGAAAGTTATAGGTCCTGATCTTTTCGCTTCGATCTCCCGTGCCCACCATGCTCTTTCGTTCAGCGCCGATGGCGGCCTGCTGTTTCTCGAGCTCCATCTGATAAAGGCGAGAACGCAAGACCTGCATGGCCTTGGAGCGGTTTTTGATCTGCGATTTCTCGTCCTGGCAGGAGACGACGGTGTTCGTGGGAAGGTGAGTGATCCGAACAGCGGAGTAGGTGGTGTTCACCGACTGGCCGCCTGGCCCCGATGAGCAGAACGTATCGATGCGAATGTCCTTGGCGTCGATCTGAACATCCACTTCGTCAGCCTCAGGCATGACGACAACTGTGATGGTCGAGGTGTGAACGCGGCCTTGTGTTTCGGTGGCGGGAACGCGCTGCACGCGATGAACACCGCTTTCGTACTTCATGCGGCTGTAGACCTTTTTGCCGCTGATCATGGCGATGACTTCGCTTAATCCGCCAACGGACGACTCGCTCAGGGAGGTGACTTCTACTTTCCAGCCCTGTTCTTCGGCGTAACGTCCGTACATGCGGAACATTTCGGCGGCAAAAAGCGAGGCTTCATCTCCGCCCGCGCCCTTGCGGATTTCAAGGATTACGTTCTTCTCGTCGTTGGGATCCTTCGGTAGGAGTAGGAGCTGCAGCTGCTGCTCCATAGCTGCTATCTCGGGTTCCAATCTCGTGACCTCGAGTTGAGCCATCTCCTGCAGGTCAGGATCTGTCTCCGCCAGCATTGCGCGGGCGTCTTCCAACTCTTTCGCCGCACGCTTCCACTCGCGATACTTCGCGACCAGTTCAGAGAGCTCGCTCTGGGCCTTTGCAGTCTTCCTGTAAAGATCCGAATCGTTGATCACGGCCGGATCAGCCATCCGGTCTGTCAGGTCGCTAAATCGCGCTTCGGCTTCGTTTAATCGATCTTGATACTGCATTCTGTTTGTTCCGGCCAGTCGTTCGAAGTGTGAGTGCGGTCTATGCCGGAGAGCTAGGCGATAACGAGTTGACCGCCTTGAGCTCTTTCGAGCGTCATAGCATGCTCTAAGGCACAGATAGCGACTTCGGTCTGGTCGTCCGAAGGAGACTTAGTTGTTACGCGTTGCAGCCACAAGCCCGGCGTGGTCAGGATGGCCAGCAGGCCGTTCCGCTTCCGAGCCGCAAACCGGATGATCTCGTAGCTAATTCCTACGATCAGCGGGAACAGAGCAATCCTGGCCAGAAGCTTCATGACAAAGCTGTCGATCGGCAGAAACGCATAGATCACCATGGCAACGATCAGGACGACGAAAAGGAAACTGGTACCGCAGCGTGGGTGCCAAGTCACGAACCGTTGTGCGTTTTCCACCGTGACATCTTTCCCCGACTCGAAGTTGAACACGACTCTGTGCTCAGCTCCGTGGTACTGGAACAGACGGCGCATGTCCTTCATCTGGGAAAGAAGGAACATGAACGAGAGGAAGATGCCGATCCGGATCAGCCCGTCAACGAAATTGATCGCAAAACGACTGCTAACCGCTTCAAAGTGCTTTCCAAGCTGAGTGGCCAGGTACAGAGGTACAAGCTTATACAGACCAATCATGAAGAGAAGTGAAAAAAGCACCTGGATCACCATGGCGCCACGCCCGGAGGACTTCTCGTCCCCCTTCTCGTCGGGATCTTTACCCAGCGCGCAATCAGCCGAGAACTTCAACGCCTTCATCCCTAGCCACATGGCACCGCCGAGGGTCGCGAGCCCTCGCACTAAGGGCCATTTCAAGATGGGATGCCGGTCGGTGACGCGCGGCAAAGGCTCTTCCTGGATGGAGATTTCACCATCCGGCCGCCGTACCGCAACACAATAGTTGTGAGGAGAGCGCATCATCACGCCTTCCATCACAGCCTGACCGCCAATCAGCGTTGTTTCTTCGCCATTCTCAAGAACTGGGAGTAGCTGAATGTGCGCGAAAAGGCGCACGAAGGGACGGAAATGCAAAGGGAGCTCCGAACCCAGTATAAATCACGAAAGCCCCCGTTGCTTGGTTTCCGTCCCGGTATGCGATTGTGTGACTGAGATTTAGCCGGATTTAGCTAGGAATCACGAGTTGCTGGCCGACCTGGATCTTGTCCGGGCTCTGCAGCTTGTCCTGGTTCGCTTCAAAGATTCTTTGATACTCGTTCGCGTTGCCGTAGATCTCTTTCGCGATTTTCGACAGCGTGTCGCCGGCTTTCACCGTGTAGGTTGTTGCTCGATCCTGCCGCTCCGGCCGAAGCTGCCGCAGCCTGTGGCTGAGGCGATGGCAGACTCGTGTCAACGGTCAGATCGCAGGTAAGATCGCTGTACGAGCTGTCGACTGCCTTGATCTGATTCCAGACGTCGTTCTTCGCCTGTTCGGAGGGGGCCGCTCCCTGCATGAACAGCTTATTGTTTTGAACATGCAGGTGGGACAAGACTGACACCCTTCTGCTTGATGGTCTCCAATACACTTGCGTATTTGTTCTTAAGTTCTTCTAAGCGGTCCATAAGATTTCCTACGTATGGACACCTGCACCGGCCGAATGGTTGCGGTCAGAATTTCTGGTTTTCGCGGGCCAATCCGCTATCGGTCCGGTTGTTTGGGATTGGGGTTCGGCGGAGTACCCGCTGTTCCTGCGCTTTAGCTTTTGCCCAGTCTTCTTCGGTCGCTGCACTCCCGACAGCTTGTTTCTGCACATCGCTGAGCGACTTCCTCCTTCACGACCTGGTCGGCCTGCTTTGTTGCGGCGCGCGTGCCATCGCCGAGCTGAATGACTTTCACTCGGACCAGCTTTGTGCCAAACTTCTTACGCAGGCCTTCTCACTTGGCATGTAGATGTCGAGACGCCGTCCCTGGATCTTTGCACCTGTGTCCGCCACAACGTATTCGCCCGAGTACCTGCCTGCTCGGCGGATCTTGATCCTTGATCCTAAAGGCAGAATGTCGGGATCGGCGGCCACCACGTGCCTGTGAGTAAGTTCGCCTGATGCTGTGATGCCGGACTGCGCATACGCCGTCGCGCGATAAGTGCCGTTGGGAACTGGACCCGCCTCGATCAGGCAGACGAACAAAGAAGCAGAACAGCCGGAAGAACGACCGACTGGAAGGCCCTGCGCGAGATAACACTCGTGAAAACCATGTGTTCGTACCTATTTCTTAGACAACGTCCAGCCCTTGAGTTAAACGGCCATTTCGCAGCCGAATGCCGGCCGAGGTCACTAAACCGCTGGTACCGTAACCGTAAGAAAATTCGGTTGTTTTCGGCAGTTTTCGTGGTCTATTCGGATGATGCAGACTATTGCAGTTCGTTATCCTCCCATTTAGGACATGAGCAACGACCTCCCGGCTTCGCTACTCTTTTTCCGTTCCTTGTTGAACGATCCGCGCAAGATGGGTGCGTTAGTTCCCAGTTCGCCACAGTTGTCCCGGCTCATCGCGTCAAGAGTGGATCCTTCCCAGTCTTCAGTGCTGGAAATCGGCGCTGGTACAGGTGCTATTACGCGAGCTCTCCTGCGGCGCGGTATCCGGCCGGAACGCCTGTTCATTATCGAGCGTGATCCGATGCTCTCAGGCTTTCTCCAAACGAACTTCCCGCGCGTCCGAATTTGCTGTGGAGAAGCGGCGCACGCACACCACATCCTCTCCGGTGCGGGAGTCGGGCCGGTCGACACCATCGTTTCCAGCCTTCCCCTGAGGAATCTGCCTCAAGCTGATCAACTGGAAATCTTCCGCGCCATGATCAGCACGTTAACCGGAAAGGGACAGATAATTCAATTCACGTACGGCCCCAACTGTCCCATTCCGAGCAGACGACTGGGACTTGAAGCCGAATGCGTTGGGCGGGTCTGGATGAATTTCCCACCCGCGACCGTCTGGCGTTTCACCAAGCGACCACATTCAATCGGAAGAACGACCCACCACAAGGTTTAGGAACAGGACCGCGTGTTCGTGCGCCGGAGCGGAACACGATTGATCCTTGACGGCGATCCTTTCTTCGCATCCGGATTCAATTGCTACTTTCTCGCCGTTCTGTTCAGATGCGGTCCGGCGGGCAACTCTGAATGACGCGAAGAAGCTCGGTGCCAATACCATCCGCAGTTGGGCTTTTCTGGATTCGTCTGCGCCGGCATCCGAACAGGTGTCGTTCCAATACCTGAACGGCAACCGAATCGAGCAGAACGACGGTCCCGAGGGTTTAGCGAGGCTCGACCATCTCATATCTTCGGCGGAAGAGCTAAACCTGAAACTCATCCTGCCACTCGTGAACTACTGGCCGGATTTTGGCGGAATGCCCATGTATCTGAACTGGCTCGGCCTGTCGAAGGAAGACCCGACCGAGTTCTATCGTTCAGGCCGCGCGCGGCAAGCTTTCCAGACATGGATCGACCACGTTTTGAACCGGCGTAACCTGATCACCGGCCGCTTCTACTGCGAAGAGCCTGCGGTGCTTGCCTGGGAGCTGGCCAATGAGCCCCGGTGCGAGGGAGCGGGCGGACGCCAGATGCTTGCTCGATTGGATCGGCCGAGATGAGCGAGTTCGCAAGAGCGCGAGATTCAAATCACCTGCTCGCCACTGGTGATGAGGGATTCTTTGCTCGAAGAGCAACGATCCCACCTTTACAACGGAACGTACGGTGTAGATTTTGAGGCTATTCTCGCCCTGCCAACGATAGATCTCGGGACCTTTCACCTGTACCTTCAACACTGGGGCGAGTCGGCCCGTTCGGATTTCGCCCGAAAATGGATCCGAGATCACATAGAGGCCGGAGAGAACGCCGGCAAGCCAGTGATCCTGGAGGAGTTTGGCTTGGCCGACGACGAGGGTCCCGGATATACGGACGAGTGCCGGAATTCCATTTACCGCGACTGGACCGACCAGATGCGGACTGGAGGCGGGGCGGGTGCCTTGGTTTGGATGTTGGGAAGTGCCTCGTCAGAAGCGGCAGGGTTCCGCGATCGGTACACGATGTACGCGCCTGCTACGTCGGAAGTATTGTTGGGAGAAGAAGGTTTACACTCCTCACGATCTGAAAAAGATACTGGCTGAGAGTTCCTGGGTGTTTCCAGCCACTATTTGTTGAGAATAGCCCGTGGAGCATAGTGTTTTTGCATCGGCAGAGGATAGCTGGCTTACGGTTCTGGGCTTTTTTGAGCGAAAGGAGAGAATTCGAGAATGGTCGAAACCCTGAACAGGGTAAGAATTCTGGTAGCTGAAGACAATGCCATCAATCAGAAGATTGTCCGAATTATGCTCCAGAAGGCTGGATGTGAGGTCCTTGCGGTGGATGACGGCAATCAAGCCGTTGAAGCTGTCCAGGCCCATCCGTTCGATCTTGTGCTGATGGACTTACACATGCCACAGCTAGACGGACTGCAAGCCACCAAGCAGATCAGAAGTCTGGGAAGCAACGTGAAGGAAGTGCCTATCATTGCTCTGACGGCTAGTGCCTTCACCGATGATCGTGATCGTTGTCTGGCGGCCGGTATGAACGACTTCATCACCAAACCCATCAAGCTCGATTACCTGCTTGAGAAGTGCACGTACTGGGCGAGCAAGCAGCCAGATGCTTGAACCATCAGCCGAGCCCGCGCCGGTACCAGTCCCTCCCGCCTAGAACCCGACAGAAGCGCAAGGCGCACTGCGTACTCCCAAGAAACTGACGCCCGGTGCGCGTTTCCAGATGCACCGCCCGGGTCTCCTCCCGTTTTCGATATTCGACTTCCAACAGGATCCAAGAATCCTTCGCAACCCGCGCACGTTCCAATCCGGCTTGTCCCGTCCGCTTTCTGTAAATATCCAAAGTTCGCGGCACGAAGTATGATGGCCTTGCACGCGAGTACATTGCGCGGCACTCTGTTACCGATATGCGAGGCGAATGATAGCGAAACTAAATGGAATTTCGGTACTTGCGGTCACCCTGCTTTCCGCGGCACTCTCCTCGTTCGGGCGCCGACTGGAAGCCAGCTGAATCCACTCTGACCACACCGTGGACTGCAAACGTCAGTCCCGGTAATGTTCTTCCGGAATATCCACGCCCGCAGATGGTCCGCAAGCAATGGACGAATCTAAACGGATTGTGGGACTACGCAATTCAGGACAAGGAACGAAAGCAGCCGGCGACATTCAGCGGTAGCATCCTTGTCCCGTTTGCCGTCGAGTCCAGTCTCTCAGGAGTGAAACAGCCCGTCACCCCGGAACAAAAGCTCTGGTATCGAAGAAGTTTCCGAACGCCAAAGGTAAGGAATGGACATGTTCTGCTCCATTTCGGCGCTGTGGATTGGCGGACCGAGGTTTTCGTGAACGGAAAGCTTGTGGGACAGCACCAGGGCGGCTATGATCCGTTTACTTTCGACATCACATCCGCGCTGAAGAAGGACGCGTCTGAACAAGAACTCGCGGTGTCCGTTTGGGATGGAACTGACGGTGGGCTGCAGCCGCGGGGAAAGCAAACGCTCGATCCAAAGAGCATTTGGTATACCGCCGTGACGGGTATCTGGCAAACGGTCTGGACGGAGGTGGTGCCGGCGACCTATATCAATGAGCTTCAAGCTGACTCCCGACCTCGACGGTAAGCGACTGCAATTGGTCGTGAGTTGTGCAACCGGAGGAAGCTCAGGGCCGGAATACTTGTTCCGACACTTTCACCGCGACTGCCACTTTGCAAGGCAGGAAGATTGGCGCTGTTTCCGGGAAGGCCGGTGAGGCTACCTCCATTGCGTCTCGACCGGGTTGAACCGTGGTCTCCGGATTCGCCGACCTTATACGACCTGGAGATCAAGTTGAAATCGGGCGACTCGGTGAAGAGCTACTTCGGCATGCGCAAGATCGAAGTAGCGAAAGACACGGCCGGATACAACCGGCTGTTCCTGAATCACCATCCCGTTTTCCAGATTGGTCCGCTCGATCAGGGATGGTGGCCAGATGGTCTGTACACGCCACCGACCGACGAAGCGATCAAGTTCGATATTCAGACGCTGAAAAGTCTCGGCTTCAACATGCTGCGTAAGCACGTGAAAGTAGAGCCGGCGCGTTATTACTATTGGTGCGACAAGCTGGGGCTGATGATCTGGCAGGACATGCCGAGTGCGATGCGGGGCGATCGCGGCATGGGAGTGAAAAAGGGCAGTCCGGACGGATGCTGTGTTTCCGGCGGAAGATGCCGCGAACTTCAATCGCGAGCTGAAGGCTCTGGTGCACAATCTGCAGAACACGACCAGCATTATTGCCTGGGTGCCGTTCAACGAGGGTTGGGGAGAGCACGACACCAACGCATTCTGAAGATGGTGAAGGAGATGGATCCTTCGCGCCTGGTGAACGGTCCGAGTGGATGGGAGGATCGCGGGTACGGAGATATGAAGGACATGCACGTCGTATCCCGGCCCCGACATGTTTCCGACGCAGCCGGATCGCGCCTCTGTGCTTGGTGAATTCGGCGGCCTCGGCTATCCGATTGAAGGCCATCTTTGGTGGACAAACAAGCGGAACTGGGGTTATCGGACATACCAGTCGCAAGCGGAATTGGAATCCGCTTATCAGAATCTGATTGAAAAGCTTGAACCGCTCGTGAAGAGCGGCCTTGCGGCTGCGGTTTATACCCAAACGAGCGATGTCGAGGGCGAAGTCAACGGGCTGATGACGTACGACCGCAAAGTTCTGAAAATACCGGCGGATAAAGTCGCCGCGAAGCATCGTGGCTCTGATCAACTCACTCGAGCCGGCCAAAGCCGCGTAATTGATAGGAACACGCGCAAACTCCAATGATCGATTTCAAAGCCCTCGAAGTCTGGTTTGTCACCGGGAGTCAACATCTCTATGGCGAACAGGCCTTAGCTGAGGTTGCGAAGCACTCGGAGGAGATGGCCAAAGGGCTTGGCGCCTGCACCTGAACTTCCCGTCAAGGTTGTTTTCAAGCCGGTGATGACGACGCCCGAATCCATGCTGGCCTTGTGCCGGGAAGCGAGCAACACAAAGAACTGCATCGGGCTGATCTTGTGGATGCACACCTTCTCTCCGGCGAAGATGTGGATTGCGGGGCTCAGAGCGTTAACGAAGCCTTTCGTGCACCTGCATACGCAATACAATCGCGAACTTCCCTGGTCGACTATCGACATGGACTTCATGAATCTGAATCAAGCGGCTCATGGAGATCGCGAGTTCGGGTTCATTGGGACAAGGATGCGCCTGAACCGGAAGGTCGTGGTGGGCTTCTGGCAGGATGCGGATGTTCTCGGCGAACTTGCCACCTGGATGCGTGCGGCTTGCGCCTGGCACGACGCGCAGAGCATGAAGGTCGCGCGGTTTGGCGACAACATGCGACAGGTTGCCGTCACGGAGGGTGACAAAGTAGAGGCGCAAATCCGCCTGGGATACTCGGTCAATGGCTATGGCATCGGCGATCTCGCCGATCGCGTCAATCAGGTCACCGATGCGGAAGTTGACAAACTCGTGGCGGAGTATGAGGCGAGCTATGTCCTAGCCGAGTCTCTACGTCAGGGTGGCGGGCAGCGACAATCCCTGAAAGACGCCGCGCGCATTGAATTGGGTCTGCGCCATTTCTTGGAGGACGGCGGGTTTAAGGCCTTCACGGACACCTTTGAAGATCTTCATGGCATTCCGCAGTTACCGGGGATCGCGACGCAGCGGCTGATGGCAGACGGATACGGCTTTGGCGGCGAAGGCGATTGGAAGACGGCTGCTCTGGTCAGAACGATGAAGGTGATGAGCTCCGGGCTTAACGGCGGCACGTCCTTCATGGAAGACTACACCTATCATCTGAAAGACGGCGGGAAGGTCCTGGGAGCGCACATGCTCGAAATCTGCCCCAGCATTGCAGATGGTAAGCCGACCGCCGAAATTCATCCGCTTTCGATCGGCGGAAAAGCTGATCCTGTGCGGCTTGTTTTCACATCCCAGTCGGGCCCAGCAGTGAATGCCTCCATCATTGATCTGGGCGATCACTTCCGGATGATCGTGAACAAGGTCAACGTGATCCCGCCCGACGAGCCGCTTCCGAAACTTCCCGTAGCTCGGGCCCTGTGGATTCCCGAACCCGATCTAAAGACCGCGGCAGGCGCCTGGATCCTCGCCGGCGGGGCTCATCATACCGGGTTCAGTCTTTCCCTCACCGTTGAACATCTGGAAGATTATGCCGAGATGGCCGGACTTGAGTTTCTGGTCATCGACCGCGACACCACGGTTCGTGACTTTAAGAAAGAGTTGAAGTGGAACGATCTCTATCTATCGGCTTCACGGCGTTTCCTAGGATTGGCGTAGGCTTCGCGATGCTCTCGTCCCACTGTGCGGGACGACATAGAAACCCGTTATATACTCCCTGAACAGCAGACGCGGAATCGAATTTCCGTTCGCAGGGAGTCTCTCAATGCAAGTAAGCCGATTTCGAGTGGCGTTTGCAGCGCTGTCTTTGTTTGCATTTCGTTTGTCTGCCCAGATCAGCCAGGCAGGTTTGAAAGGAACTGTTCAGGACGCAAGCGGTGCGGCCGTCGTCGGTGCCGACGGTCACGCTGAAGGATAAAGGGACGGGGTCGCAGCGGACCGCGACAAGCGATGCGTCCGGCGAGTATACGATTCCCAATCTCACGCCTGCAGATTACTCGCTGACCGTCAGTATGAACGGCTTTCGAACGGTTGTGGTCGAGAGTCTTCCGTTGCACACCGGTGAACAATCCACTTACGACGCCAAGCTTGAGGTGGGTGCCGCGACGCAGGAAATTACGGTCGATGCGGCGGTACCGCTGGTGAATGTCGCCTCCGCAGAAGTAAGCCATCTGGTGCCTCCGTCTCAGGTTGCCCAGCTGCCTCTGAACGGCCGGAACTTCTGGGAACTGACCCAATTGACGCCAGGCGCGACTTTCATTCCGCGCGGGCAAACCGCGCAATACAACGGCAGCGAAATACGCGCGCGCAGCGTGAATGTGACGGTGAACGGACAGAGCTACATCTTCACGGGCTGGTCTCTCGATGGCGCGAACGTCACGAACTTCGAACTGGGCGGAACGTTGATCCAACCGAACGTCGACGCGATTCAAGAGTTCAGCGTCGCTGCCGGCAACATGTCTCCCGAGTACGGGCACACGCCGAACATGATCAACGCCTCGACCAAGAGCGGCAGCAACTCTTTTCACGGCACCTGTTCGAATATCTTCGGAATGATCGTTTTGACGCGCGCAATTTCTTCCTGGCGAACCCGATCCCGCTGAAGCGCAATCAGTATGGTTCGCGGTTGGCGGCCCGATCTGGAAAGACAAGGTCTTCTTCTTTGCCGATTTTCAAAATACAGCGCTCCGGCAGGGAACATCATTCAACTATGTCATTCCCAGCCCGGCAGAGCGGCGAGGAAACTTCAGCGAACTGCTGCCGAAGAGGCTCGATCGATCCTCTGACTCGGCTGCCTTTTGCCGGAAACATCATCCCGGCGAACCGCATCTCGCCGCAAGGCAGTTATTTCGCCTCTCTCTGCCCCAGCCGAACGTGTTGCAGGGACGACCAGCCGCGCTGCATTTTCAACCGGAACGCCGCTCGACACCAAAGAGGGCGATATCCGCATTGACGCGAATCTCCGAACGAGTGACCTGCTGATGGCGCGATATTCGATCGCGGATAACCGCGAGTTCAATCCCGAATCCGTTTCCGGCCTTGAATGGCACCGATCTTCACAGCCAGGCGCAGAATACGACTCTGCGTTGGACGCACATCTTCACGCCAAAGCTTCTCAACGTTGCCCAGGCCTCTTACTACAATTCGCCCTTCCTGTTCGGACCGGTGCTGGCGGGCTTTGATTTGCAGTCGCAGGCCGGTGTGCTCGGGTTTAACGATCCGCTTGATCACGCCAGTCAAGAGCTTCCCCAACATCAACCTGTCGGGCTATCAGGGGTTCCAGGGCTCTCCGTCAGATCAGAGACCGAAGAGCATCATCATCCATACCTGGCAATTCAGCGATTCGCTGACATACAGCCTTGGGCCGTCACGAACTGAAGTTTGGGATGGAGTGGCTGCATCGCCGGGATGCTTTCATCATCGGGCAAAACTCCGTGGGTAATTTCAGCTTTGTCGGAACTTATTCAGGCGATGCGTTCGCCGACATGCTGCTCGGATACCCGGACAACGTCACGCGCAGCGCTTTCCAAACTCTGCAAGGCAACTATGACGATTTCAAGTCCTGGTATTTCAACGACAACTTTCGCGTGAGTTCGAATCTGACGATGAACTTGGGATTGCGATACGAGATCAATCCTTTCTTCAAGGGCATTCGGAAGACGAGAAGCGGCTTCGATCTTCAGACCGGCAAGATTGTTGTTCCGAGCGGCATTCCGGCGAACGCTCAGCCTTTGACGCCTCAACTGCTGGCGCTGTTTGGAGATCGCCTGCTCTATACGGACAATCTCGGACTTCCGCCGTCGGTGTCGCCCCCGGCTCAATGATTGGGCTCCCAGGCATCGGCATGGCCTGGAGTCCTGCGGGTTCACAGAAGCTTGCCGTGAGAGCCGGCTATGGCATCTTCTACACTTTCCCGGATACCAATCTGATGAATAACACCGTTGTGACGGTGCCGTTTGTCGACAACGTTACTGTCTTCAACGATCGGCCCCCTGCGGTTCCGACTCGCACCTTTGCCAACTTTTTCCAAGGTCAGCCGATTGCAACGCCAAATCCGAATCCCGGGCAACCCTGTCATTCGGTTTCGTTGCAAGCTCTTGCGATACTCCCAGGCATCACGGCGAGCCTGATCCATCTCAAGCAGCAATACACGCAGCAATGGAACCTTTCGCTCGAACGGCAGATTGGTTCACGTGTGTCGGCACGCTTGCTTATGTTGGCAATAAAACCTGCACCTTCAGCAGGGCATCCGGCGCAACGATCCGCCTCCGGGTCCGGGAGCCATACAATCGCGACGTCCCTATCCGCAATGGGGCGCGATCGGCCTGCAGGAGTGGGGCGGACATGGCGAATTACAACGCTCTTCAAACGTCCGTTAACTTCCGCGACTATCACGGACTGACTCTGATGGGTTCGTATGTCTGGTCGAAGTGCCTTGACGATGGCACTGATGAAAGCGGTCCGGTAGCCACGCAGCTGATCGGGACGAACTATGGCCCTTGTGATTTCGACCAGAAGCACACGAGCTCCGTCAGCTTCAACTACGCGTTGCCTTTCGGCCCGGCAAAGCTTTCCTGAACGCGAACTCGCGCTGGTTGCGATACACGGTGGGCGGCTGGAATTTTTCAGCGGTAGCAACGCTGAAGTCCGGCCTCCCTTTCACACCGACCATCAACGGAGACGTGGCCAATAGCGGGGTCGGTTCACAGCGGCCGAATGCGGCGGGACAACCGCTGCTCGTCGGTGATGTTTCTTGCTGGTTTTATGTGTCGACCAATCCTAGCTGCCGGGCAGCAGCTCCGAACGCGACAGATACGTTCACTGTGCCGCGGCAGTATACGTACGGAAACGGCGGGCGAAATATCCTTCGTGCCGATAACTTGACGCAAGTTGACGTTTCGCTCATGAAGGAGTTTCTGTTCACTGAAGTCAGGCGCTTGGAGTTCCGCGCCGAGTCGTTCAACATGACGAATCATCCGGTGTTTAACACGCCGACCACGACGGTCAATCTGGCGTCAGGCGGCCAGGTGTCATCGACGCTTAATAGCAATCGCATTCTTGAGTTTGCTTTGAAACTCTACTTTTGACGATGTGCAATGAAGCATTCCGCGTCGCGCGTGTGGTGATGGTTTTCGCTGCTGCCGTCGCGTTTCATCCATATGACAGCCAGGCTCAGCTCGACCGGTCCGGACCGCCCACGACGGGCAACTCACTGGCTCGGGATACGGCGCGGTGGAAGCAGGCGCAAATCTTTTCCGGCAGTACTGTACGAGCTGCCATGGGCGCAGCGGAGAAGGCGGCCAGGGCGAAGGTCAGGGACCGAATCTTGCCACTAGTTGGGAGGTACGACGCGCGAAAGACCAGGAGTTGTTCGGGTTCATCAAAAACGGCGTAAAGGGTACCGCTATGCCTGCGTTCCCCTTCCGGAAGAACAGATTCGCCAACTCGCTGCTTTCGTGCGAAGCCTCAATGCGCCTGCGATCAGCCTGCCCGTTCCCGGCAATGTGCAAGCGGGCGAAGCAATCTTCTTTGGCAAAGGACAGTGCTCCTCGTGCCATATGATCCGCGGACGCGGCGGTTACCTGGGGCCCGATCTTTCCGATATTGGTGCGACCCGGCGGCTCGGCGAACTGCGGGAATCGTTGATCAACCCGAGCGAAAGCCGAGCCCGGATTTCCGGCCGGTCTACTTCACTGGCGCTGACGGAAAGCGTCTCCGAGCTGTTGATAAACACTCCTCCTATTGGTCCGCTGAGATTCTGGACGAGGCCGGTGGACTCCACCTGCTTCACGGAGAGGATGCGCGGAAACTTGTCTTCGGGCAAAAGTCCTGGATGTCAGCCGACTTCGCCAAAATCTATCGCCGCAGGAACTGACGGATGTGGTGGCTTTTCTGAGCCGGCAATCGGTTCGCGGACCCAACCTTCAAAAGATCGTTCAGCGCCGAAGGAAGGTGCGCGATGAGAACGAGCAGCGCTTTACTGTTCGCCGGCTTCTGTGTTTCTCTCGCTCCTAACGCGCAAGTCACTTCGGAAGATCTTCTGAAGAGTCCAGCCGACAATTGGCTTACTTATCACGGTGATTATCGCGGGGAAGCGGTTCAGCCCGCTGCGCGAGATCGACACGGACACCGTCGCCGGCCTGACGCCCAAATGGATCCGCCACTTCGATACCAACTCAGATCTCGAGGCGACTCCGCTGGTCTATGAAGGTGTCATGTACACGACCGCGGCAACGAGCTATACGCGCTGGATGCAATCACGGGGCGTGAGATCTGGCACTACCGCTCGACCAATTCCCAGGGGCGCGGCGTTAACCGCGGCGCCGCGATGTGGGGAGATCGCCTCTTCTTCACCACGTCCGATTGTCATCTGCTCAGTTTCCGGCGCACGAACGGGGCTGTGTTGTGGGATCGCGAGTTTGCTTCGAAAGCTGATGGGTACAGCTGCTCGGGCGCTCCTTTTGCAGTGAAGGGAAGAATTCTCGTCGGAGTTGCTTCTTCAGGGATCAACTGTTTCGTAGCGGCTCTATCTGCGGAGGACGGCCAGGAAACGTGGCGAGTCTGGGCAGTGCCGAAAGAGGGACAGCCGGGCGCAGAAACCTGGGGTCAGTTCCCGTTGAAGCAGGGAGGCGGGCCGATGTGGACGGTCGGCACCTATGATCCGGATCTGAACCTGATCTATCTGCCAACCGGCAATCCATGGCCCGATTTTCACGGAGGCGACCGACCTGGCGACAACCTTTACACGGACTGCATTCTCGCCGTCGATGCCGATACGGGAAAGATGAAGTGGTACTTCCAATTCGTACCGCACGATACGCACGATTGGGACGCGAATGAAACGCCGATCCTGGTGGACATGAACTTTCGTGGCCGGCATGCGCAAATTGTTGATTCAGGCGAATCGCGATGGCTTCTACTACGTCCTGGACCGGCAGACGGGGAGTTCCTGACGGGCACGCCATTCGTCAAAGAACTGAATTGGGCCACGGGCTTAGATCGAAAGGGCGGCCCATTCTTCGCCCGAACAGCGAACCTTCGGCTGCCGGAACACTGACATGCCCCTCGGTTCACGGCGCGACAAACTGGTGGTCTCCATCTCTGAATTCAGAGCTGGGTTGCTCTATGTGGTGACGTTGGAACAGTGCGAGCTGTACTACAGCTCGAGCCAAAAACCGGTTGCGAATAGCGGATTCCGCGGAACCGGGCACAATATCCTGAACGCGCGGCCAGGTCAGTTTTACTTACGCGCGCTTGATTCGTCGACAGGAAAGCTGCGGTGGGAGTTCCCGATGCCAGGCCCAACAACCATGTGGGCGGGCACCGTTGCCACAGCCGGTAACCTCGTGTTCTCAGCCGATGACGATGGGGATCTGGCCGCATTCGATGCGCGAACCGGAAAACCTCTCTGGCACTTTTTCACAGGAAGTAATTTGCATGCTTCACCCATGACATTCGGGGTGAACGGCCATCAATACGTAACGATCGCATCTGGAACCAATTTGATTACGTTCGGGTTGTCGAAAGCGCCGTAATCGGTCGCATCCCGACCGGAGACAACAGCGTTTAGATTACGCCGAGATTGTTTGCCGATCCCAAGTTGAAAGGAGTCACTATGCGTAAATACCTTGTCTTGTTCATAGCTCTGTGCGCGTGTTCCCCAGTATTTTCACAATTCGACGCGGGCCAGATTTCCGGCTTCATTCGAGATGCGTCCGGGGCAACCGTTCCAAACGCGAATGTGTCTGCCACGAATGAAGGAAGCGGCGAAGTCCACAAAGTGACTGCCAACGGAGAAGGGTACTATATCTTCCCCCAGCTTTTCGTTGGTAAATATACCCTCACGGTCGAACAGGCCGGATTTAAAACCTTCGCTCAAAAAGGAATCACGATCGATGCTCAGTCAAAGCTTACGATCGACGTGGCCCTTACGCTTGGTTCGCTCAATGAACGGGTAGAAGTGGAAGCATCGAGCGCTCAGGTACAAACTGACTCGGCAAAGGTCGGTGCGACGATCGAGAACAAACAGATTCAAAATCTCACACTGAACGGCAGGAACCCGATCTACTTGGCCGCATCTGACACCTGGTGTTGTCGGGAGCCAGGGTATCGGAACATTTGACCCGGACAGCGTCAGCAATGGCAGCTTCAACATCAATGGAGGACGCGCGGACGAGTATGTCGTTGCCGTGGATGGCGCGGTCGCCACCAGGACACGCTCATCAGGTTCCATGCTGGGCGCATTAGATGTCGATACTGTGCAGGAAGTGCAGGTCTTGACTGCAAACTACTCGGCAGAATACGGCCGCTCATCCGCCGGGCAGATACGATTTGTGACGAAAAGCGGCACGCGCTCGTTCCACGGCGATCTGGTTGAGAATTTCCGGAACTCGGCTCTCGATGCAAACACCTGGACCCGTAATCACAGTGCAATCGCCAATATTGCCAACGGCGCTGCGCCATACCGCTTTAACCAGTACGGATTTGATGTCGGCGGTCCAGTCTTTGTGCCGAATCATTTCAACAAAGAGCGGAATAAGTTGTTTTTCTTCTATGCCGAGGAATGGATCAAGCGCCGCTATGACACAACGAACACTGGTATTGTGCCGAGTCTGGCAATGCGGCAAGGCGATTTCAGCGAACTGCTGAGGTCTACGAATACGTTCTATGGCCGCGTCCGCATGATCACCGATCCGACCACGGGCGCGCCATTTGTAGGCAACATCATCCCGGCGTCACGACTCAGTCCGAATGGCGTGGCACTGCTGAATACGTTCCCGCAGCCCGTTCCCGGGTTCCAGCAAGGTTCATCGAACTGGATCGGAACGAAATCGACGCATTCCGATTTGCGGAAAGATACGTTCAAAGTCGACTACCTCATCAGCGAGACAGAGCATCTGTCCGTCAGGGGCACGAACACACCATGGCACTTCAACACGCCCTTTGAAGATACGTTCGGGCGTATGGAGGAAGTCTGGTCCCGGCCGAACAGGATCGGCGCAGTCAGTCTGACCAGCACCATTTCGCCGACTCTCCTGAACGAGTTCACGTTTTCCGCGAACTCTGACGGGAAGGGAACCATCGATTTCGGGAGTTACTGTACGAGTTGTCTTCGCAGCTCTTACGGACTGAATTATCCTTACCTGTTTCCCGGCACGAAGATTGCGCCGGAGAAGGTTCCGAGCATACGAATTCAGGGTTTGACGCGCTGGATGCAGGTCCGTATCCAGGCGCCTGGTCCGGATATGTATACGGCTATACGAATACGACCACAAAGATTCTGAACACCCACACCATCAAGTTTGGAGCTTACTTCGAGCACTCCGGGCAGAACGACTTCATCCAGGGCACAACGGCAAGTTCAGGTACAACGGTAAATCAAAACGGCGACTTCACTTTCAACGACACCGGCAATCCGAACACATCAGGGTTGGCGATTGCCAATGCGGCGCTCGGCAATTTCGATCTGTATTCAGAATTTGGCGCCAAGGCTTATACGCCTTATGTGGCGAACGCGCTAGACCTGTTCGTACAGGATAGCTGGAAGGTCACTCCTAAGTTGACCTTGGAGTATGGAGTACGCTGGTCGATCTGGCCGCAATGGAAGAGCAAATGGGGCAACCTTCTGAGTTTCTGCCGGAGTTCTACAATCGTGCCGCAGCTCCTGTCGTCGATCCGAGGGGCGGGTACATCATCAGCGGAGATCAATACAACGGTATTGTTCTTCCTGGCAACGGCGTGCCGGACGCGGAAGGCGGTCGCGTGCCTGCGCTGCACTCGGGGCAGTTTACGAGGCTTTACCATGGCCTGCCGGACGGTCTCTCTCCGACACATTGGGATGTTTTCCAACCGCGTTTAGGTGTGGCGTATGGATTTTCGCCGAAGATGTCGTTCCGCGCCGGTGTGGGTTCGTTTGCCAATCGTACGATGATCAACCGCGATACCTCGCTCGGAGGGAACGCGCCATTTCAAATTCAAGAGAGTGTTGTGAATGGGTTAGTCGACCAACCGGGCGGAGCGACGCAACGCGTATTTCCGTTCACTCAGACGATTCAGGATCCGTTGTTCAAAGTTCCGACCGCATGGGAGTGGAACGCGACGTTTCAACGCGAAGTCTTCGCTGGGACTACCGTTGAGCTTGGATATGTGGGACGCCGCGGTCTGCACAATCAGATCAAGCGAAACATCAATCAGCTGCTGCCGGGCACTTTGCAAGCGAACCCTGGGATCAACACCAACTATTTGCGGCCGTACGTCGGGTATGGCGTTATCGACATTTCGGAGAATGCCGGCAACTCCCGTTATAACGGACTGCAACTGAATGTTCAGCACCGCTATTCTTCAGGCTTTCAGTTTGGGTTGGCGTATACCTACTCGCGTTCCACCGACAACGGTTCGAGCCTGACCGATGTGCTTCCGAACGCATACGATGCGCACGCTTACTACGGGTTGTCAGACTTCGATCGCACTCATGTGGTGGTAGCGAACTACATGTACGACCTACCGTTCTTTAAAACGGGGAATGCGTTTCTGCGAACGGCGTCTGGGTGGTTGGGAGATCTCGGGCATCAACCAGTTTCAGTCGGGCATTCCTCTGGTCGGTCCGCACCAGTGAAGATATCGCCGGCATTGGATTAGGCAGCGGAAACCAGTTCTATAATCTCGTGGGCGATCCATCTCTCGAACCGACTCCTTTCACCAATTTCTCCACATGGTTCAACGCCGCCGGCTTTCGCAAAGCCTGCTGCGGGAACCTATGGCGTTCAACCGCGCAATATTCTGAGAGGCCCGGGATTTCGCGCCTGGGACATGGGCCTGCGAAAGAATTTCCGCATCTACGAGACTCAGTCGCTTCAGTTTCGCTTCGAGATGTTCGATATTTTGAACCATCCAAACTGGAGCAATCCGATTGTGGATCCCACGAGCGGCTCATTCGGCAGGGTCACAGGCAAAACGAACGACTCTCGCCAGCTTCAACTTGCATTGAAATACATCTTTTGAACACGCCAAAATGCTGACAAGACGAACCTTTCTGGAAGTGAGTCGGCGGCCGCTACGGCTGCCAGCGCCGGGAAAGCGCAGAGTGGAGCTCCGTGGTACCGGACCGCAGTTCGATGGGGCCAGACCAACATCACGGAACGCGACCCTACGCGCTACGACATTCCGTGGTGGCGCGACTATTGGAAGCGAACGGCTATCCAAGGCGTCATCATCAACGCGGGCGGTATTGTCGCTTACTATCCGAGTAAGTTTCCGCTTCAACATCGTGCGGAGTTCCTGAACGGGCGCGATCTCTACGGTGAGCTTGTCCAGGCAGCGCGGCAGGACGGCCTTGCAGTGATCGCTCGGATGGACTCGAATCGAACCACAGAGGACTTCTTCAAAGCTCATCCGGACTGGTTCGCTCGACAACAATCGGGCGAACCTTACCGCGCCGATGACAAATATGTCACTTGCGTAAACAGTGACTACTATCAGCACTACCTGCCGAGTGTCCTAACCGAGATCGTTGAACGTAGTCACCCTGACGGGTTCGCGGACAATAGTTGGGCCGGGCTTGCGCGTGCAAGTATCTGCTACTGCGATAACTGTGCGAAGAAGTTCCAAGACAAGCATGGCAAGCCTCTTCCTCGCAAGAAGGATTGGGACGACCAGACGTATCGGCTTTGGAACGAGTGGAACTATGATCGACGCATCGAGATTTGGGATCTGAACAATCGCACAACCAAAGCCGCTGGTGGGCCGAACTGTCTGTGGCTCGGAATGAACAGCGGATCCATAACTTCGGAAGCCAATTCGTTCCGCGACTTGCGCCGGATCTGCGAGCGTTCCGATATGCTCTTGCTCGATCATCAGTCACGCACCGAGTCTACTGGCTTTCAGCAAAATGGGGACGCCGGCAAACTTGTCCGCGAGATGATCGGGTGGGACAAGGTCCTGCCGGAGTCAATGGCGCTTTACCAGGCGCCCAGTTTCCCTGGCGAGGTATCTTTCCGTCTGTCGAGCAAACCGCCTCTTGAGGCACGCATGTGGATGCTCGAAGGCATCGCGGGGGGCATTCAGCCTTGGTGGCACCACGTGGGTGCTTATCACGAAGACCGGCGCATGTACAACACCGCCCAGCCGGTATTTCAATGGCATAAGGCCAACGAACGCTACCTTATAAACCGAACGCCGGTCGCCAAAGTTGGCGTGGTCTGGTCTCAACGCAACACGGACTACTTTGGGCGAGACGCCGCCCGCACTCTGGTCGATCTTCCGTACTTCGGCATTACGGAAGCTTTGCTTCGTGCTCGTATTCCCTATTTGCCAGTTCATGCCGACGACGTGGCGAAGGAGCCTGGAAAGTTCGCTGTTCTGATTCTGCCCAACATCGGGGTCCTCTCCGATAGCCAGTGCGCGCTTATCCGGAAGCACGTCGAAGGCGGCGGCTCTCTGATCGCGACCGGAGCCACCAGCTTGTTCGATGAATGGGGAAACACCCGCAGACGACTTCGCTCTTGCTGACCTGTTTGGTGCGCACGCGTCCGAGTTGCTGAAACAGGCGTAAACCGGCCGGGAACTCAATTCATACTTATCTGCGCATCACCCCTGAACTTCGAGGCAAAGTCTGGGGTCCGAAGGCCGGCGACGAACCGCAGGCCTCCGGCGCACGGCACCCGGTTCTCAAGGGCTTCGATGAAACGGACATCCTGCCGTTCGGCGGGGAACTCGAAGCCTTGAAGCTGGATAGCGATGTAACAGTGCCTCTGACGTTCATTCCTGCGTTTCCGGGCTTTCCTCCAGAAGTCTCCTGGATGCGGCAGCCGAAGACCGATATTCCGGGGCTGGTTCTCAGAGAAAAAGGTGGCTGCAAGGATCGCCTACTTCCCGGCCGAGATCGACAGCCGCTACGGCAAGGATCATCTGCCTGATCACGGAAATTTGCTGGCGAATGCCGTACGATGGGCAGCAGGGGACAACAGGGTTCTTGACGTACAAGGTCCGGGCTTACTCGACTGCCACCTCTATGCGCAACAGGACAACTTGATCTTGCACGTTGTAAACCTGAGCAACGAAGCCGCATGGAAAGCGCCCGTCGAGGAACTTATCCCAGTTGGACCTCTCACCGTCAGCGTGAAACTTCCGACCGGCTTAGCGGGTCATTCAGCGCACAGCCTCGTCTCACAAGAGAAGATCTCTGCCGTTGCCGCAAATGGTTGGACTCGGTTTGAGATTCCTTCGGTGCGGGACCACCAAGTGATCGTAATCCGATAAGACCGATGACGTTGATTTCCAAGCCGAAAGAAATCCCGTCGCAGAGAGACGCGCTGCGAGATACTAAGCGCCTTCTGCAACGAGGAGAAGCTCGTGCTTTAACTGCCGACGCCGGATCGGATCGGTCTCGAGAAGGGCGGCGGCCAACTCTGCGAGTTCCTGATGGGAGAAGTCGTCGATCCGGGTCTCAAACTCTTTCAGGCTGATCAATCCTGCGCGGCGACCCCTAATTAGATCCTGTACGCGATCACCAGAACGATCCATGCTAAATACTGCTCTTCGAGTAAGCAGTCCCTCCTTTAGAGTACTCCAGGACGACGCGTTTACTATAACCGTCTTTGTGTCTAAGATCAAACATATTTCGCGGTGCGGATTTAGGTAAGACCATTCGGATTCCGATCGGAATTCCCTTCATCCGCGAATGATGCCTTTCTGCCGATATCTTTACTGATGAACAACGAACTTCACCCGAGCTTAGATGTACTGGAACTCCATCTTTTAAGCCGGTTGCCCAAAGGCGAAAGTACCGAAATCGAAGCTCACCTGACGGGTTGCGGCAAGTGCCGCGTCATGGCTGGAGAGATGATGCGCCAGTTTGAACTCATTGTGGCCGCTACGGGCGCTTGCGAATTGTAGAGAAGCCGTTTACGAATAAGTCTGAAGCCGTTCGTCTCTCCTTGGCTCAGGTGTTTTCCGGTTCTGGTATTCATCTTGCTTGGATCCGATAAGATTGGAGAAACTTTACTGGCTGGCTTCCTTGTCTGTAGCTGGCGTCCAGAATAGTTCCCGTTTGTTTCAACGCCATGGAACGCCTTGGATGGTACTTACAGATTGGCAATCAAAGTTTCGCTAAATCATCGGACCAATTTTAAATACGACCGACCCGTAAGTCTTGGACCTCAGACAGCGCGGCTGCGTCCGGCGCCCCATTCGAGGACTCCGATTCTTAGCTACACGATGAGGGTTTCGCCGAACCCTCGCTCGTTCCATTGGCAACAGGATCCCAATGGAAACTATGTTGCGCGTCTCCTTTTTTCTGACAAGACGGATGAATTTTCGGTAGACGTCGATCTGATTGCGGATCTTTCTCCGATCAATCCGTTCGACTATTTCCTTGAGCCGATTGCCGAGCAGTACCCGTTTGAGTATCCGGCCTCTATGGCGAGGAGTCTCGAACCGTATCTGGGGCTGGAGCCGGGCGGACCTCTTTTTCAGAAGTTCATCGATCGCCTCCCTGTCGATCCTCAGCCAACCCTAAACTTTCTAGTCGATCTGAATCGCAGGATCAGAGACGATGTCGACTATCTCGACAAGGCTCGAGCCCGGCATCCAGAGCGTTGAGCAGACTCTGTCAAGCCGCACAGGTTCCTGTCGCGATTCGTCCTGGCTGCTGGTGCAAGTCTTGCGCCACCTCGGAGTTGCAGCCCGCTTTGTTTCGGGTTATCTAGTCCAGCTCGCCTCGGAGCCCTCGGGCGGTGAGGTGCGAAGGGAAGACTCGCTTGACCTGCACGCCTGGGCGGAAGCGTACCTTCCCGGAGCTGGTTGGATTGGCTTCGACGCAACGTCCGGTCTCTTGGCGGCGGAGGGCCACATCCCGCTCGCCTGCACGCCCGAACCGCCCGACGCCGCCCCAATCACGGGTACGGTCGAGCCTTCCGGTGTTGCGTTCAGCTACTCCATGGCCGTACGGAGGCTTGCCGAAGCTCCGATCTGCGACAAGCCGTATTCGGACGAGCAGTGGACGTCGGTAGAGCAAGTCGCCCGAAAAGTAGATCAGGATCTGGATGCAGAAGATGTTCGCCTGACGATGGGCGGTGAGCCGACGTTCGTCGGGATCGACGAACCGGATAGTCCGCAATGGAACGGCGATGCTATGGGACCGCTAAAGCGGACCCGGGCGGTCGCCCTGATTCGGCGAATCCAGGAGAAATGGGCGCCCGGCGCACTGCTTCATTTCGGACAGGGAAAGTGGTATCCGGGTGAAGTTCTGCCTCGCTGGGCTTTGAGTTCCCACTGGCGTTCTGATGGAGTTCCGGTTTGGGAACGTCCGGATCTCATCTGTGAGGAGGATCGTGATTACGGCCAAGGCACAGAAGACGCGCTGAAATTTATGAGTGCTCTGACTCGCCGCCTGCGGGTGGACGCGTCTAACATCATCCCTGCGTATGAGGACGCGTTTTACTACGTATGGCGAGAGCGGCGCCTCCCCGTTAACGTGGACGTATTTGATTCGAAGCTGCTGAGCTCAAGGGAGCGGGAAGATCTGGCTCGAGTCTTCGAGCGCGGTCTCGGCGAAGCGGTCGGGTATGTTCTACCCATCCGGCGAAGACAATACAAAGGCCGCGTCGTTCTGGTCAAGCCAGTTGTGGTTTCTTCGGCCCGAACGCCTGCTTTTGTTGCAGGGCAGTTCGCCGATCGGGTACCGGGTGCCGCTGGACTCCCTTCCGTGGGTAGCGCCCGATGATCTGGAATTCGAGTACGAGAAAGATCCATTTTCGGACGACGGCGCACTTCCGGCACGCGAGAGCTTCAAGCCTGAGCTTTTCGACTTCGTTCCCGAGAGTGATCCGCTGCCGGCGGATCCAATTGGGGGCGAGGGATCGAAATCATTACTGAGACCGGCGCTCTGCGTTGAGGTACGGGAGGGCAGGCTTCATGTGTTCATGCCCTACGTTCTGAAGGCGAGTGACTACCTGGAACTGCTCGAGGCAGTGGAACACACGTGCGTTCAACTCAATCAGCCGGTCTGGATTGAAGGCTACCCGCCGCCCTCTGATTCCCGGCTTCGCAACTTCAGCGTCACGCCGGATCCGGGTGTCATTGAAGTGAATCTTCCGCCCGCGGGCAATTGGGACGAGCTGAAATCGATCAACACGCTCGTTTTCGAAGAGGCGCAACGCGCGCGGTTGACCGCGGAAAAGTTCACTTACGACGGCCGGCAGACCGCAACGGGAGGTGGTAATCATATCGTGCTCGGCGGCGCTACAGCTTCGGACAGCCCGCTGCTAAGGCGGCCCGACCTGCTGCGGAGCATGGTGACTTTCTGGCAGAATCATCCCTCGTTGTCGTATTTGTTTTCGGGTGCCTTCATCGGCCCCACCAGCCAGTACCCCAGAGTGGACGAGGCTCGCAACGATTCGCTCTATGAGCTTGAGATCGCGTTCTCCCAGTTGCCCTCGGGCGAGTGTCCGTTCTGGCTGGTTGACCGTTTGTTCCGAAACCTGCTCGTCGATTTGACCGGGAACACGCATCGCGCCGAGTTCTGTATCGACAAGTTATATCCTCCACAGAACGCCGGTTCGCGTCTCGGCTTGCTCGAATTGCGAGCGTTCGAGATGGCCCCTCATGTCAGGATGGGTCTTGCGGAGTTGCTACTTGTCAGAGCACTGGTCTCGGCGTTTTGGAAGGCACCGTACGAGAATCGGCTCGTGCGTTGGGGAACCGCGCTGCACGACCGTTTTCTCCTACCTCATTTTGTTCAGCAGGATTTCGAGGAAGTGATCGGCTTTCTACAGCGGTCCGGATATGCGTTCGAACGGCAATGGTTCGAACCACACATTCAGTTCCGCTTTCCGAAGATCGGATCGATTGCTGCTTCGGGTGTGCAACTGGAATTGCGGCAGGCACTCGAGCCTTGGCATGTGCTCGGAGAAGAAGCCAGTGGAAGCGGGACGGCCCGCAGCGTGGATTCGTCCCTCGAGCGATTACAAGTAAAAGTATCGGGTCTTACGGACCGATATGGTGTCGCTTGCAATGGCCGGCCTGTTCCCCTCCACCCGACGGGTGTTCCCGGAGAGGCTGTTGCCGGCATCCGTTTTCGCGCGTGGCAGCCACCTTCCTGCTTGCATCCCACAATCCCTGTGCATAGCCCGCTGTCTTTCGATGTGGTTGATCGCTGGAATCAACTCTCGGTCGGCGGATGCCAGTACCACGTGCTCCATCCGAAGGGTACGATCTATCCGGGCCGGCCGGCAAACGCGGCCGAGGCAGAAGCGCGGCGAGCGGAGCGATTCGACCGCTACCTGGTCTACCCGAGGCGCAATAAAGCTGCCCTATGAACAATTGAATCCGTGTTTTCCGATGACCTTGGACCTTCGGTGGCCGTCCGAGGAAGGGAAGCCCGAAGGCAAAGGTGGTGTGACGCCCGCCCTATGATCGGAGATCTCCTCCAAGGCTCCCTTCGAGAAGAGGGTGTTTACGACGAACTGTCCGAAAACGGTATCGATCCTCGACCGCATTGGACGCAGCTCATTGAGTCACTACGCCTGATTGGTCCCGAAGAACTTGGCAGGCGATGGGCTCGGGCCGAGCGCCGGATTCGGGAGAACGGCGTCAGTTATAACGTCTACGGCGATGCCTTGGGAGCGAACCGCCCATGGCGGCTCGATCTAATCCCGTTTCTTCTACCCGCCCATGAATGGCAGTTCATCGAAGCTGGCATCATTCAGCGCGCTGAAGTGCTGGAACTCTTGCTGGCAGACCTGTATGGGCCGCAAGAGTTGCTGAAGGAAGGACGCGTTCCGCCGGAGCTTCTGTTTGCCAACCCGGCGTTCCTGCGTCCCGTGGCGGGAATGAAGAACGGACACGGGAGCTTCCTGCACTTGATCGCAGTCGACCTGGCACGCTCTCCCGATGGGCAATGGTGGGTTCTGGCAGATCGGACGCAAGCTCCATCGGGTGCCGGTTACGCAATTGAAAACCGCACTCTTGTGGCGGACGTACTACCTGAAATCTTCCAGAGTTCGAACGTACATCGGCTCGCGCACTTCTTCCGGGCGCAAAGGGAAGCTTTGGCACGGCATGTCCGGACGCGAACAGCCGAGAGTTGTCTTACTAACCCCTGGACCGCTCAACGAAACGTATTTCGAACATTCCTACCTGGCTCGCTATCTCGGATTCACGCTCGTCGAAGGTGGCGGATCTCACGGTTCGGGATCGGCGTGTGTACTTAAAAACTGTCGAGGGGCTGCGAGAAGTCCATGTCATTCTCCGGCGCGTGGATGACAGCTTTTGTGATCCGCTTAGAGTTGAGAGGGGATTCTTACCTGGGAGTTCCCGGGCTGGTCGAAGCAGTCGTGGCAGGTCATGTCCGCGTGGCCAACGCTCTGGGAACCGGCCTCATTGAAACGGCGGCCATTATGCCCTTCCTACCCGGGCTGACGCGCCACCTGCTGGGTGAGCCCCTGCGGTTGCCCTCTGTGGCGACGTGGTGGTGTGGGCAGGACTATGCGCTGAATTGGGTACTGGACCACTTGGAAGGCGTTGTCGTGAAGCCAGCCTTTCCTTCACGCATGATGGAACCTGTTTTCGGCGCTCAGCTTGCCAAAGGTGAGAAGCAGCGGTTTGCGGATCAGCTTGCGATCCCGCCCGTACGAATTTGTCGCTCAGGAGGAGATAGCTCTTTCGAAGGCGCCTGTTTGGGATAACGGCTCGCTGCTTTCCCGCAGCATGGTACTCAGAGCATACGTTCTTAATACGGGCTCGGGTTGGATCGCGATGCCCGGCGGGCTGGTGCGAGTTGCCGGCTCGGATGGCCCGGTCGTATCGATGCAGCAGGGAGGCCACAGCAAGGACGCCTGGGTTCTGTCCGAGAGCGTTGTCGAAACATTCAGTCTCCTCCGGCCGCGCAACCAGCCCGTCGAGCTGCGGCGCGGCGCGACTGACCTGCCCAGTCGTGTCGCCGATAATCTCTTCTGGCTGGGCCGTTACGCAGAGCGAGCAGAGAACGTAGCCCGGCTTCTTCGTACATGCCTGGGACGAGTGCGGCGCGTTCATGAGGGTGAATTCAAGTCACTGGTTCGACTCCACAGTTGTTTCGAGAGTCGCCACAGCAAGCTGCCGACGAAAAGAATTTCCCAAACCCATTCAGCTCGAAGCGGAGCTGATTTCGCTGATGAGTGACCCAAAACGACCGGACAGCCTCATCTCTATCCTGGAGGACGTGCAGCACGTAGGATCTCGGGTGCGCAACCGTTTGTCTTCGGACATGATGCGCCTTTTGGGCCAGATTGGGGACTCCGCACGAATCGAAGAATACATGTTGTTTGCGGAGTATTCAGCCGTTTTGAGTGGAACTCTTGAGCTGCTTTCCGCATTTTCAGGAATGGAGCGGGAAAACATCACCCGTGGACCGGGCTGGCTCTTCATCAGTCTGGGGCGCCGGCTTGAACGCGCAATTTACCTGGCACGTCAACTGCGAGAACTGAGCGAGTCGTTCGCTGAAACCGACTGGTCGCTCTGGGAGTATCTGCTCGAAGTGGCGGATAGCTCGATTACATACCGCTCGCGCTATTACACCACCCTCCAGCCTCTCGCCGTATTCGATGTGCTCATGAGTGATGAAACAAATCCCCGATCGCTCGCCTTCCAGCTAGAGCACCTTGTCGATCTGTACGGGAAGTTTCCTCGCCACATTCCGGAGGACCTGCGCAGCATACAAACCGCTCTGAAGCTGCTGCGCCGGTTCGATCTTCACTCGCCCCACTCGCGCAAGCCAGTAACAGCCGCTCAGTACAATTCGAAAGAACGCGCACGACTGAAAAGATCGTTGAAAGCGTTAGAGAAGTTTCTTCCTTCGTGGTCGAACAACTTATCTAATACTTACTTCAGCCACGCGCGGACTCTCCCGATCACCATAGGCGAATGACCTATCAAATCGTCCACAAAACGACGTATAAGTACAAGTCCGCGGTCTCGTTCGGAGATCATGTCGCGTGTCTGACTCCCCGCAATCTTTCTCACCATCGTTGTTTGAAGAATGAGATTCGGATCACTCCCGAGGCGAGTTTGCAGAAAACGCCGGGATTATTTCGGTAATCAGCTTTGCTTCTTTACGGTAGAAGAACCGCACCATGAACTGGTAGTGGAAGCGCGTAGTGAAGTGAAGATCCTCGGAGCATCGCGAACACTCCCGAACACTCGCCGCGGTGGGAGGCTGTTGCTCAATCCGTCCCGCAACTTCGTAGTGACGCGGGCCTTGATGCTTACCAATTCGTTTTTGAATCGCCGCGTATACGACGGAGCCAGGACTTCGCGTCGTATGCATCTGTCTCGTTTCGGCCCGGGCGGCCGTTCGCCGAAGCGCTGCTCGACCTAACGGCTCGAATCAATCAGAGACTTCAAGTTCGACGCCAAAGCCACAAGCGTGCGTACCCCTGCAGAAGAGGTTCTGAGAACCCGCCGCGGCGTGTGCCAGGACTTTGCACATCTTCAGATTGCTTGTTTGCGCTCACTGCGGCTTCCGGCGCGTTATGTAAGTGGCTATTTGCGTACTTTTCCGCGCCCGGGTCACCCACGCCTTGTCGGCGCCGACGTTTCACATGCTTGGGTATCCGCTTACTCTGAGGAGACAGGCTGGATTGATGTCGATCCAACGAATAACGTCGTTCCCTCGTACAATCACGTGATTCTTGGGTGGGGTCGGGATTATGGTGATGTAAGTCCGCTGCGGGGTCTGATACTGGGCGGTCGAGAACATTCGCTGAAGGTCTCGGTCGATGTGGAGCCAATCGAAAGCTGAGACATTGGTCCTCAAATTGCCTATCCTGAAGTAGCGCGTTCGCCAAATCTAGCTCGAGTCGCTAAGCCGTTATAGTGCAGCGATTCGCACGAGAACCGCGCGACATCCAATGAAATTTTTACTTGATGAGTTGCAGGCACAGCAGAGCGGAGCTGCATCCGTCTACACCCTATCGGCTCTTCAGCGCTCTTACGGTTGCCGCTGCAGCCGTGCCAGTTTTCTTTCGCAACAGCCATTGCCTGAATTGCGATACTCCGCTCGGGTACGAGCCGCAACTGGGCAAAGTATTCTCCCTTGCACCCGGGTCCCGAAGCCAGACACCTGGCAACTTGCTGGTCCATACGTTCAGGACGGGCAATACGACTTATATCGTCGCTGCGCCAATGCAAGTACTCCTGCGCGGCTGCAATTGGCTCGTGGAAAAGGATGATCCGCAACCGTTCTGCCTCTCGTGCCGCTTGAACCGTACAATCCCCGATCTTTCTCAGCCGGAGAACGGGACTCTCTGGGGCAAAATTGAAGACGCAAAGAGACGCGGTGATCTCAGCACTGATTGCGCTCGGACTTCCAATCACGTCGCGCGCCGAAGATCCGGAACGCGGGCTTGCGTTCGACTTGCTTCGCTCGCCGGAGAATGGACCGCGGATTTTGACCGGTCACGACGATGGGCTGATCACGATGAATATCGAGGAAGCCGATGACGTCAAACGGGAACAGATGAGGACGTCCATGCATGAGCCCTATCGAACACTGGTCGGGCACTTCAGGCATGAGATCGGACATTACTACTGGGATCGGCTGATTGAGGGAACAAGCTGGATCGAGAGTTTCCGAACTCTGTTTGGGGACGAGCGCGCCGACTACAACGCCGCACTGCAGAAGAACTACAGCATGGGCCCGATCCGGCTTGGGCATCCAGCTTCGTAAGCGCGTACGCGAGCGTTCATCCTTGGGAAGATTGGGCGGAGACCTGGGCTCACTACATGCACATGATCGACACGCTTGGCACGGCAATGAGCTTCGGTCTGAAACCTGATTCGATCGCTATGCCGTTCGATCCTTTCGAAGCCGACGTGCTTTGGGAGGCGGAACCGAACGACGATGCTGAACGTTTCCTATCGTTTCTGAATTCCTGGTTGAAGCTATCCGCGGTCATGAATGAGCTTTGCCGGAGCATGGGACAACCTGACTTTTATCCCTTTGCACTACCGGGGCGCGCCGTGACTAAGCTGCATTTCGTTCACCTGGTTGTGTGCCAGGCTAGCTCGAAGACCGGAATGAGAGTGCGGGCTTAACGTCGATCTCCAGCCCGCACTCAAGGAAGGGCGTGACTACGCGTTATCGGTCGTCGTCATCGTCGCCTTGTGCGGGAAGGTGGTTCGCGGCCAAAGCCTGCTTGTAGTGCTGGCGTGTTTCGGACAGGGTTTTGTCTGTCGGAAACATGCGGCCGCCTTTCAAGCCCTGCCAAAGAATCCGATTGAAGTTGTTCGGTTCTACCCGGTCTTCCTTCGAGAAGTCCAGATCCTTTGGTTACCCGGGCCCAATATTCAGCGTTATGGGTTGGCTTCGGAATTCGCAAGCCTGCGGTTCTGGTCGGAAGCGGTAGGGTCGTGTTGTACAACATGGCCGAAGGTGCAGCGGAGTAAGTCCAGGAGGCCTGACTCGGGTCGAAAACATCCGCCATCGGCAAAGCCATCGCGTCGGTCAGGTGAGCCGGTTGTAGTCCCAAGACTCGCTCAATCGTGCGCAGAAAGTTGATCGTATTGTATTGAGTCGAGACAACCCCACCTTGTTTTACGTAGGGACCGACGATGAAGGCTGTGCTTCGATGCGCGTCCACGTGATCGGCACCATTCTGTGCGTCATCTTCAATGACAAAGATCAACGTATTGTTAGCGTAGGCGCTATGCGCGATTTTATCGATCACCAGGCCTACAGCGTAGTCGTTGTCGGCGACCTGCAACTCCGGCGTGTTTACCTTGGCTAACGCAGTCGTGTAGTTGCCCGTGTGATCGTGCGGTAGACGGATCAGATTGAGAGCCGGGAAGCCGCCTTGTGCATAGTTGGTGTCAAAATCGCGCGCCCATTCCTGGTACAGATAATAGTCGGCGTTGTTCTGGTCGAACCCGCGGAAATACAGGTCTGTATTCGAGGCAAGAGCGGCGTTAGCCGGGCGAACCTGCACCGTGTTCGTGTTTGCGGGAAAGGCAACGGCGCTTCCGATGTTGTCGACGAAAAAGCCATAGTTCCGTACGCTTAGTCCAGCCCGGATTGCCTGATCCCATATGTAACCGGTATTCACTTCGTGACTGGGTCCGTCCGGAGCGGCAAAGTTCGTTCCTCCAGGAAGTACGTTCGGATCGGATGCGTTCGTCCCCGTTCGAGACACCAGGTTGATGTTGCGATTGTCGCCCTCAGAATCGTAGGACAGCCCGGCACGGAACGAATAGTTTACCGGAGTCTGTCTCAACACTACATCCGTCGCAACCATGCCGGTAGACCAAGCCCAACCGTCGTAGCTGACCTCGGACGTGTCGTAGAAGTTGTCCAAAGTGACAAATTTCTGGGCGAGGTTATGAAAATTAGGCGTGACGCTTACCGGGAACTCAGTCAGGTCGGGATTTCCGTTTCCACGCGGCAAATCCCCAAGTACCTGGTCGTACGTGCGATTCTCCTTGATGATGTAGATGACGTGTTTGATCTTGCTGGCAACGAGATCCATGGTGGCGGCGTCAGAGGGGCTTTCGACGCGTCCATACTGGTTATTCACTGCTACCTGATTGGTCAGAGCATTCAGTTGGGCGAGGGTGGGCGTCGGCATGAACTGAAGTCCTGCCTTCGTCAACTGAAGGCTGTAGGCATTGGAAGCGTTACACGCTGCTGCTGTGAGATTAGGAAGGATGACGCCTCCGCCTTTGCAGTGCTTGGGATTAGGGCCAGCCGGTGATTTGCCGTTTACGACATAAAGAAATCGGCCGTCCGTGCTGGCTACAACAGAATTCGGATACATGCCGGTCGGAATAAGACCGAGTACAGGATTTCCGCTGTTCAGTTGAGCGACGCTCAAAACAGCCACGTTGTTCGTATTACCGTTCGTGACATAAAGCGTGGTTTGATCAGGGCTGACGGTAACGCTGTTGGTGTTGTTTCCGGAAAGTGCTAGGCGCGAGGACGGGATGACACCGGCCGGCGCTGCCGCACTCACCTCGGCAGTCACCATGTTTGTGCCGGTGTCGATTGCGGCGACCGAATCCGTCTGCTCTTCGGCTACGTAGAGCGTCGTTTGAGCTGCGTTCAACGTGGATTTCAAAGGCTGACCTTTAAGCTTGATCCGTGTCGTCAGGGTTGGAACTGTGCCGGTGATATCCAGTACGTCGATTTCCCGATCGCGAATGCTGGAGACGTAGGCGGTAGTGTTCCCGCGAATGGTCACCCAGAATGGAAACGCCCCGCCAGGTACTCCGGTCTGCGTCGAATTGATCACACCAGGCCGGAGATCAAAGTCAGCGGCTTTGGCCCAAGTATTACCAGATTTGGTCAAGAGAGTGACCGAATCGTTTTCGTAATTGGTGACTACCATCTTGTTTCCATCGGCCGTGATCGCAAGGCCTGCTGCTTCCGGCACAACACCACCGGACTGACTTGTGTGGTTCAGTGCAATGGGGCTGCCGGCTTGTTCGGACCAAAGCCCGCTGTTGCCCAATGAAAATACGTGGACGTTGTCATTACGTCCACCAGACACATAGAATCTGGTTCCGGTAGGATCCCACGCAATGCCGTTGTATGTATTAAGAACCTGTATCGCCTGCCTCTGGACAGGAACGGGTCCGGTTGTATCGAATACGAACACCCAATCTGTTGAGGCCGCAGTGTCATGCGCTCCTGAAGCCGTGTAGATACCGTAATCTCCGGTCGTCAGCACAAGAAGCGTCTTGCCGTCCGGACTGCTTACTGCGGTGACCGCTTGTCCAACCACGTGGTCTGGATAAGCGGGCAATCCAGGATTCAAATACGTGAACCGTGCGTTCCGCGGAGCTAGCGGTGTAATCTGCTGGCCCGTATTCGGTATGTTCATCACCTGCGCGACCGGTACTTCGGCCAGTGCTGAGGCGCAGACTAGGATTCCGCCAATAAAAGTTCTGAATAGGTCTTTTCTCATCGTGTCACCTGCAAATGTCTAAGGCCGAAACTAAACGGTTCGGCTCCTTCTGTGTCGAAGCACGCAAGCTAATCCTGCCAGTCCTCCGAGTAGAGTCGGAATGGAAGCGGGTTCGGGAACCGGCATCACCGTCACGTTCGCGCCAAGTGGGCTCTGAGAATCGTAATTATTCGGATCCGAGAAGGTCCACGTTGAAAGGCTGTATTGGCCGGGGCGAATGCTGGCGAAAATGTCGAGCCGGAAAAGGCTTGCACACCGGTAAAGCTAAGTTCAGAAGCACTGAGCCCCGAACCGAATGTCACGTCAAAAAGTCCACCGTTCGACAAGGTGTTGAATCGAATCTCGCTCGGTAGCACGGGCTGATCGATAGTGTTCAAGGTGTAGTGGAAATCTAAAATCGGAGCGTCAAATCCGAGCGTCGTTACTGTTCCCGCAATTGGAGTCGGGTTACCGTCGATCGCGAAAGTGAGAGAGAAAACACCGCCGGGGCTGACCAGTGGGCCAGCCAGATCGGCGGTCGAGAACCGTCCACTGACAGATACATAGAGCGGAGCGGCGCCGAGCACCGCGGATCCTGTAACTGCCAGGACGAGAAGGAGCAAGCTTCGAGGCATGCTCGCATGATATGGAGCGGAAGTTACAGTAATATCAATTGCGAACGGAAAAGATCAACCTAGTTGATTAAGCGGAAATCGACTTAGCGACATACTATGATGTAGCTGCAAAATATGTCCCACCAGACTCTGCATCTTAAATGTCATCAGAAGTTAACCGCCCAACGGTAGTTTGGATTGAAAATGCTCCCAATCCATTCCCGGCTTGTGTGGATCCGAAGCTGGCTGACTTCAGGACTGTTGATTTGCGCGCCGGCATTGGCTCAGACCGTTCAGGCCTCGCTTACAGGCACCGTTGCAGACGTGAGCGGTCGCGGTCTTCCAGGCGCAAAAATTACTATCGTTCAACAAGGCATCGGCTTCAGTCGCGATACCGAATCGGGTAACGGCGGCGCCTATAACGCGACTGGTCTTCCGCTAGGATATTACGAGATTTCGGTTATAAAGCCCGGGTTCAATCGCGCTTTCGCAAGTCAAGTGCGCTTGTATGTGGGTCAGGCCCGAAGCCTTGATTTCACCCTCGAAGTTTCAGGATCGTCGTCGCGGGTCGATGTCGCGGCCAGAATAAGCGAGCTCGATCCGATGTCTGCCTCCGTGGGAGCCCGGCTCGAGGAGCGCCAGATCGCTGAGTTACCCATCAATGGCCGCAATTGGGCTTCACTTCTTCCGCTGATTCCAGGTGCTACAGATCCGGGAACATCCGACCAGCGGAGCGTCCGGTTTGCGGGACACGGACGAGATGACAACAACATCACATATGACGGCGTGGACGCCACAGGCATCTCAAACCAGCCGCAGAAGACGGGGATACGGCTCGCCATTCCGACCTCGACGGTTTCGGAGTTTCGGGTGGAGTCATCGGTTTATACGGTCGACTCGGCCGACGGTACAGGTGGGCAGATCATCATCGCATCTCCGCGAGGAACGAACAGCTTCCATGGAGAGCTCTTCAATTATTTGCGCAATGATGTTTTCGATGCGCGCAACCCGTTCGCATCCGGAAAACAGCCGTTTCGATTGAATCAGTTCGGTGCAAATGTCGCAGGGCCAGTGAAACGCGACAAAACTTTTTTCTTTGCAGCATTCGAGGCTTATAGACAGAGTTTGGACCAAGCTGTCGTGGGATTCACGCCGAGCGCTACTTATCGGTCCCATCTGCTTCTGCAGAGTCCGACACTCGCCCCCTTGATTAAGGCTTACCCGCTGGGAAACGTATCGCAGCCGAACGACGCGAACACGGATCGTTTTATCGGGCTTAGTCCGCAGCGCGCGAATGAAAGTTCGGGCATGATACGCCTTGACCATCGTTTCACTGACCGGATCAGCGCAATGCTGCGAGTCAACGTCGATGAGCAAACAAGCGACACGCCGTTGAACAATCTTCGAGACCGAACAGTAGTTGACAACCGTCCCATCAACGGTGTTGTAAGTATCACGCAGGTAGTCTCGCCGACGCTATTGAATGAGACGAAAATCGGATTCAACCAGGTGTTTTCAAGAACGAACAATCTGACACCTCTCCCGTATACGCTTGCAGTATCTGGATTCAGCAATGTCAATGGAGCCCAGCAGCGCCAGGAAGACGACACGTCCGCATCGGTCTTGGACAATCTTTCGTTTACACACGGTCGCCATACTATCCGCGCGGGCGTGGAAGGCCGCCGGGTGTTCATGAATCCCGGCAGCTCCGGCTCGGGCACGTTGAGTTACACGAATGCGACCACGTTTCTCAACAACCAACTAGACAACGCATCGATCACGGCCGTCCTTCCTATGAAGCGTTTGCGGAAGACGCAAGCCTTTGGCTTCATCCAGGACGAGTTTAAGTTGGCTGCGAATGTAACGCTGAACTTGGGCTTGCGGTACCAATTCTTCAATGTCTTTCACGAGACTCAGGGCCGTGCCGTTCCGTTTGACTTCGCCACGTGTAGCGGGCTCTGTGCGCCGGGCTCGGAATTTTCAGCACCTCGAACAAACGACCTTGACCCGCGCGTGGCGATCGCCTGGTCCCCCGCCGCATTCGGAGGGAAGACCGTAGTTCGTGCCGGGTTCGGCATCTATCACGGTGACGGCCAGTTAGAGGACCAGAACCTGCCTGCTTCAAATGACGTTCCGCGTTATAGCTTCACGTCGAGTCAAATCCCGTCACTCGCGTACCCTATTGGTAACCTCCTGGCAGTAACTCCTGGAACTTTAGCGCCGCTTGCACAAAATCGCAACCGGAAAGACGAGTACAGCGCGCAATGGAGCTTTTCCGTTCAGCAGGAGTTGCCGTCCCACATCGTTGCCACCATCTCATACGCGGGCAACAAAGGAACCGACCTTCAGACGATTACTTACGCCAATCTCCTCGATCCAGCAACGGGACGGCGGCCTTATCCGCAATACGGCCAGGTGCAGTATCGAACTAATGACAGTAACAGCAACTTTCACGCCCTGATTGCTACGGCCCAGCGATCGCTTCGTTCAGGCTGGGTGTTGGGGACCAATTACATGTGGTCCCACGCCATCAATGATGGGTCTCTTGGAGGGGGTGAGGCCGATATTATTTCCCCGCAAGACCCGTTCTGTCGTGCATGTGATCGTGGTAGCAGTGCTCAGGACATTCGTCAGACATTCAGTGCGAACTCTGTTTACACTTTGCCGTTCGGTGCAACTCAGCGCTTTCTGTCTCAACCAGGTATCGCACGCACAATCCTGGGAGGCTGGGAGCTCAGCGGGATTGCTACGGCGCACACGGGTTTGCCTGTGAACATAACATTCGCTCGCTCGGCCGGATCCTCTCCGTACGGATACAACACAAACCAGAGGCCGAACCTCGTACCTGGCGTGCCGCTGATACCGGCCGGAGGCTCGACACCTGCGCTCTGGATCAATCCGGCCGCGTTTTCGATTCCGGTTGCCGGGACATTCGGTAACGCTGGACGTTCCATTGCCCGAGGACCCGACCTGTATCAACTCGATTTATCGCTGGCGAAGGTCATATCCATAAAGGAGCGATTTCGTGTGCAGTTCCGCTCAGACGCCTTCAACATCTTCAATCGGGCGCAGTATGGTCAACCCTCTGGAACGCTCATGACAAGCCAGTTCGGCGCGATCACGTCGACCGTGAACACGACACCCGTAGGAACGGGGACGCCGCGCCAGTTGCAATTCATGATTGGTGTTTCCTTTTAGACGTTCGCGTTTTTAGGCGTGAACTTGACGTGCCGTTGTACAGGCAACCAGGTGAGAGAGCCGAGGAGACAGAGACAAGCGGCAACAATAAAGGGCATGTTCCAGCCATAGCTCTGCGCAAGTGCCGGGGTCAAGGAAGCAGTGACGACGCCCCCCAACTGACCTCCCATGTTCATGACGCCGGAGACCAAGCCGGCGGAATCTCCGCCAATCTCCGCACTCACTGACCAGAAACAGCTCTGCGAGAGATAAAGGCTCCCGGCCCCTCCTGCCAGGACAACGCTCGCCCATTGCGGGTTCTCCACACGCGTGCCCAGCGCAAGGAACAGTGCCGTGAGTGCCAACGAAACCGCGCCAAGGGCCGACCTTCCCAACCGGGGTCCAAAGCGCAGAACGATCCGGTCGCTGATCCAACCACCGAGAGGGGATGCAACGGCCATGGCGAAGAAGGGCAGCATTGTGTAATACGAGCTTTGGCGAAGATTCATGCCGCGGACTTTGCTCAGGTAAATGAAGAACCAACTGAAGAAGATGTAAGCGACGTAGCCGTAAGCGAAATAGCTGAACGTAACCGCCAGTACATCAGTGTTCTTCAGAATGGATGAGAGCGAAACCCGCTTCGACCCGGAAGGCGCGAGGGCAGCTCCACCAGGCAATCCTGCTTCGATCATCTCCCTTTCTTCGACTGAGACCCACGGATGCATCCTTGGCTTGTCTCGCGCGATCACATACCACACGCTACCCACCAGCAGGCCGAGCAGAGCACTGGCCCACAGGGAAGCGCGCCATCCGTAGTGGAGAAGGATGTACGTGATGAACGGAGGGGTCACACCAGCGCCGAATCCTACCCCGGCAAAGATAATTCCATTGGCAATTCCTCGTTCGCGAGAAGGTATCCAGGCGGAAACTATGCAGTTTGAGGCTGGATACATGACGGCTTCGCCTACTCCCAGCGTGAACCGGATAGCAATGAGAAGGGGATAACGAATGTGGCTGCTGGCGATAACCATGTAATCAAGGCCGTAAACACAGCCCACCAGATCACGGCAAAAGCCAAGGTGCGACGTGGCCCGAAACGATCGGCGAGCAGGCCCGCCGGCGCCTGTAACAAGGCGTATCCCAGAACAAACGCGCTGAACACCCACCCGAGCTGGATGTCGGTGAGATGGAAATCGGCGGCGATCGCCTGTCCGGCTATCGAAAGGTTTACCCGGTCAATGTAGGCGACAGCGCTAATCAGGAATATCCAGGAAATCAGGACCCAGCGAATCTTCGTATCGCCGGTTTTTCCGTTCGAACCATTTAGGCCTGCTTCAGGTCTGGAACTTGAGCTTTCGTGTGTTTCGCCAATCACTTGTCAATGGAACCCGTTCCGATCAAGCATATACGACACGACCGCGGCTTCTACCTTCCCAACCATCCTCCATCGATAGCGAGGATCTGGCCGTGAATATACCGACTGGCATTTGAGCAAAGAAATACGGCGGCTCCGGCCACATCGTCCGGAGTGCCCCAGCGACCTGCCGGTATTCGATCAAGAATTTGGCGGCTACGCCTTTCGTCGCGCCGAAGAGCTTCCGTGTTGTCAGTGGCCATGTATCCGGGAGCAATAGCATTCACATTAATGCTTTCCGCAGCCCACTCATTTGCGAGCGCTTTAGTCAATTGGGCCAAGCCGCCCTTCGCCGCCGCATACGCTGGAACAGTGATCCCGCCTTGAAAGGAAAGAAGCGATGCGACATTCAGAATCTTCCCGCCCGATTTGCGCGATACCATCTGCGCCGCGGCAAGCTGAGACAAGCGAAAAGCGGCCGTCAGATTGACCTGCAAAATGTACGACCAGTCCTCCTCGGAATACTCGATGGCGGGCTTGCGCCGGATCACTCCCGCATTGTTCACCAGGATGTCGACTTTGCCGAAAGTCGACATCGCTTGTTCGTACAGCTGGACCGCGGCGCATGGCTGAGCCAGGTCGGCTACGGCACCCGCGGCTTTTCCGCCCGCGGATTGTAACTCTTGAACGATCCAGTCAGGAGACGTCGAATTTCCATGACAAACGACAGCACTTCCCGCCTCGGAAAGTGCGCGGGCAATCGCAGCACCGAGACCTCGAGACGCGCCGGTCACCAGTGCGGTGAGTCCGTCCAGCCGGAAAGATTCGAGAATCAAACGGCTTGACCGGATGTCTCAAGAGACGATTCGTTCGCTACCTTCACATTGTTCACGGTAAACCTTCGGGTCAATCTGAATACCCAGACCAGGCTCATCGGAGACGGAGTAGGCGCCATCGTAGAACTTGTATCCTTTGGCAATGATAGCTGGGTACGTCGAGCGGTCGTCCTCAATCAGCGGTTCTGATTCGGTCACCTTCGAAAGATGCAGGGCCATCAGTACGCCGATCTGCGAAGCCCAATTGTGCGGGATTACCTGAGCGCCAACAGGCGCCCCGAGTCGGGCAGCTTCTCTGTTGCCGAGAAATCCGCCACGCCTGATATCAAGCTGGAGAACATCGATGAGACGCCTGGGCCGTAGATAGGCTTGGAACTGTTCCGGTCGTGATAAATTTTCACCGTCGGCAATCAGCGTCTTCATCCCGGCAGACTGGAGCTTGTCTTTCAAGCGTGAGTAGCCGTCCACGCTCTCGGGAAAGATCTCCTCAATCCAGTGAAGGTTATCCTCTTTTGTCTTTTCAAGGAGATCCCAAGCGGCGTTGAAGTCGTTTGCATAACCGTTGTTGGGATCAGCCATAACCATTACCTCGGACCCAACAGCCCGACGGACAGCGTGAACGACTTCGATGTCACGAGCGCGGCCGGCTTGCGGTGACATCCACTTGAAATTCCGTCCCAGCTTGAGTTTCAAACCCGTATACCCGGCACCCATCGATTCCTTGCACTCCTCCGTTACGGCCGTGACCCCGCGATCGGGATGAATCACGTCCGCAAAGTAGAGCGTGCCGTCATACGCCGGCACGCGATCTCGAACACTGGTGCCGAGCAACTGCCATACGGGTTTCTCTTTCGCTTTCCCAACCAGATCGAGCAATGGTCCGTCAAGGAAGGGGTACTTAGTGAGGATGGGTTCGAGTTCAAGAGAAGGGGCGTCGAATCTTACCGCTCTCCGTCTTGAACAATTC
The DNA here is from genome assembly GCA_963744795.1 of uncultured Acidobacteriaceae bacterium. Taxonomy (GTDB): domain Bacteria; phylum Acidobacteriota; class Terriglobia; order Bryobacterales; family Bryobacteraceae; genus Bog-105. Next base: position 284,991 of record CAVUVF010000008.1, on the reverse strand, counting down.
CGTCGGATCTTTTCCTAGCAGGCCACGAACACTCGTGAAGAATTGCTCGTCCGGCTTTGCGTAAACACCAGCTCCCACGCCCTCAAGGTCGGCTCGGTTCGTTTCGATGCGTATCAGTGTGTGTTCGTAAGTCTCGCCTTTGGGCGCCGTGTCATGCGAGTTCATCGCCACGAACTTCGCGAACCGACCCTTTCCCTGAGAGACGCGAATGCGAGTGATCCGTGGAGGCTCGTTGACGCGGGCCGCATACAAGCGGGACGGCACCGGCAATCGATGCAATGAAAGCGCGACGCGAGACGTTTTGCTGGTTTTCGAGCATCAGAACTCCAATCGGGCGCCGGCTTGAAATTGTCTCGGGCTCAGCGCTGAGGTTGATTGGCCAAACGTGGCGGTGCTGGAAAGGTCGGAGATCGGGCTGTTCAGGTTGACACGGTTCAAAGCGTTGAATGCATCCCCCCGAAGCTGCAGGCGAATGCGCTCGGTCATTCTGAAAGTCTTCGCGATGGAGAGATCGATTTCGACGAACCCTGGCCCGCGAAATGTGTTCCTGCCGAGGGTGCCATTTGTACCTTTTGTCGGTATTGGAAAAGCAGAGATGGGGAAGATACCGGACAAAAACTGTTGGCGAGAAAAACCGCTGCGCGGTATCGATGAAGACGGAGCGTTGGGCCGATCGGCCGCGGTTCCATCCGCGTTGTAGTCGCCCGACGGGAACGATGTATTCGTAACGCTCAACGGGAACCCGCTTTGGAGCACTCCGAACCCTGACAACTGCCATCCGCCAAATGCGTAGCCAATGACACTGCGATTGGACTTCAGGAACGGCATTTCCCAAACTGCGCTAAAAGCAACCCGATGAGTAACGTCGAAGCCTGCCAGGGCACGATCGAGTCTTCTGTTGGCTATGTCTTGATAGGTGGCCTGATTCGTCAAAGTGTCGGCGTCGTCGAGCACCCGGGAGAACGTATAAGAGCCCTGGAACGACAAGCCACGCTGAAATGAGCGGCGCACGTGAAGAGTCGCTCCCTGGTAAATCGAATTCGAACCCGACGAAATGAAGTTCACGTTCGAAAAGCTCGGGTTGAAACCATGAAAGACACCGGTCGGAACGAGATCGCCTGTGAACCGGTTGATGTTGGCATTGTTATAGAGGTGATGCCCTGCCGAACCTGTGTAATCAGCCTCAACGATGATCTTTCCCGGAACCTCGCGCTGTAATCCGAAGAACCAGTTGTGTGTGTACGCCTGCTTCAGATTCGGATCCACCGCCAATAGCGTGACCCGAGCTCCCCGGATGCCATTTCGTGAGTCGAACCCGAGCTGCAAAGCCGGGTCAATCGGGAACCCCAGATACGGCTTCGAGACATCACCGAGGGCGTAGGTGAACGATGTGCCAAATGCAGGGCCAAGAGTGGCGGTAGCCCGTAACGGCGGATCGTTCCGGAACTCCAGAAGTGGCGTCATGAACAGACGATCGTAAGCGATGCCGTACCCACCGCGGACCGCGGTTTTGCCGCTTCCGCCCGGGTCCCACGAAAAGCCGATACGCGGAGCCCAATTCCCGCCGTCGCCCGGAAAGAAGTTGTGCACCACGTCCACCCGAGCACTTGCCAGGCGTGAGTTGAAATCGGTACCGCTCCCGAAAACAATATTCCGCAGTAGATTATTGATCTCAGTGGGGCTTTGATAGTTCTCGTAGCGGAGGCCGATATTCAACGTCAAATTGCGCTTGATTTTCCAATCGTCATTGACGAAAAGCGCCCATTCCCAGTTCCGCAGGCCGACTTCGTTCACGGCAGGCAGTCCGGTAGTCGGGTTTACAAGGCGCGTCTGCTGTGTGGCGTTATCGGCTGCGAAGGTGAGAACGTTAGAGAACGTATAGCTCGGGATGAAATTACTCGTATTGATTGAGTTCGCGCGCACACGACGCAATTCGCCGCCCGCCTTGATGGTGTGGGAGTTGCGGACCCAGGAGAAAACATCTTTGTAATTCAGATTCGTTTGAAAGTATCCGGAAGGGTACCCGTTGGTGCTAAATCCCGTAATGCCGGAAACCGTGATGGCGGGTACCTGCGCGTTGGGAGGGAAAACGCTGGTTCCCACGACGCGCATCATGTTGGCCCGAAACTCATTCAGCAGATTCGGAGCGAAGATGTGAATTTCATTCAGGCTGATGAAGGTACCGTATTCATTCCCAGGCCTGTCGAAAGCGGGACGAATCCCCCCATTCAGAGTCTCCGCCCACGTGCGGTAGAAATTCACATACAGATTATCTTTGCCCGGTCTAAGCTGGTGATCGATGCGTCCGCTGAATTGCTGGCCGTTTCGATAGGCCGCGGGAGCAAACCGGACATTCCCTAGCGCAGGGAGATTAGCCGGGAGCGAAAGGCCTCCGGCAACTGGCGCAAGGACCCGAAACCCGTAGTTCGCGTCCACCGCTGGTCCGTAGTTTGCCATGAGCTTCGCCGCGATGGAGTTCGGAAAGTTCTGGACGACGTAACTGCGGAGCTGTGCTGTTTCCACGGTATAAACTTGCCCTCGAGCACCCGATTGTCGGAGGCCATTGAACGACGTGAAGAAGAAGGTGCGGTTCCGTAGGATGGGTCCGCCGACGTAGTAGCCGAATTGATTTCGGCGGAATACCGGAACGCTAGCCTCGAATTCATTTCTGTCGCCGATCGTGTTGTTTTCGAACAGTTCGTTCACACCGCCGTGGAACTCATTCGTGCCCGATTTGGACACCATCTCAATCTGACCGCCGCTACTCCGTCCGTTCACGGCAGAAAAGTTGTTTGCGACAACGCGTACCTCGGCGATGGAATCAGGGTTGGGAGTGATATTGGCCACGCCTCCGCGGGCCGCCGAGTTTACGCTACTATCGTCCAGCGAGTAGCCATTCGATTCGACTCTCTGACCGGAAGCGTTGATTTCGGGCTGGTTTTCCGCAGCGAATGAATCGTTATTCGCCCCGCCACCACCAGCGCCGAAGGTTGCCGCGAGTCCCCTGCCGCTTACACCAGGTTGGATTGCGAGAAGGTTATACAGATTGTTCCCGTTGAGAGGAAGTCCTTTCAGCTGCTGCGTGGTGATTGTTCCCGATACGCGGCCCTGATCTGTTTCGACCTGAGGCACCTGGGCTTCTACCGTTACCTTCTCTCCTAGTGAACCGACATCGAGTACAACATCAACGCGAGCGGTTTGGCCGGCGGCCACTTGCACCGACTTCTGTTCGGTAGTCTTGAACCCGCGGCTTTCCACCAGGACGTTGTATGTGCCTAAACCGAGATCGACAACGCGATAGAAGCCAGCTGCTGAGGTAGTTACTCGGCGAGGAACATTTGTCTCTATGTTCACGACCGTCACAGAGGCATTTGGAACGACTCCGCCAGATCGATCGGTTACCACGCCCTCAATTGAACTATTAAACTGCGCGAGAACTACTGCGGGGTAACAAAGGAGGGATGACGCGAAGACTAATCTAGCGGACAGGGCCAAGCGCATATGGCAACTCCGGTCCACTATGTAGATCACAAGTCTTCGGAAGCTGTCAACTGCCGAAGGGGCGCAGCAGGGAACTAAGCCACCCTGCGACTCCCAAGCGCAATCGAGATTTGCGAGCAACTCTCGCGAAGAGCGGAGCGAAACGAGCGAAGGCGATGGGGCAGTAGGCGAAAGGCCGGCCCGGAAATGCTGAGAGCGGCGATCGGCTCACCTGATGGGCTCTCAATCACGCTAGCGATGCAACGAACGCCCGGCTCGTTCTCCTCATTATCGATGGCGAACTTGGAACGGCGAATCTTTTTCATCTCCGCGAGAAGCGCCGTTGGGCTCGTTATGGTTTGGGGTGTAAGACGAGGCATGCCTCGAGCCTGCAGCACATCCTTCACATCCATTTCGTCCATGTGAGCTGCGAATACTTTCCCCAGAGCCGTTGAATGTATGTGGCGTCGATTACCGATCTCTGCAGATGAGCCGGAGCGATTGGGGACCGTCGACTGTACCTATGATCACCATTTCAGATCCATCCAGAGTCGCAAGGTTCACTGTTTCCTGGCAGATCACGCTCAGGTTTACCATGACCGGCTTGGCCACTTCGAGGAGAACTTCTTCCCGGGATTTCTGATGGCGACGGCTGAACAGCTTGCTTGAGACCCGATAAGTCCCGTCTGAATGTCGGTCGACGTACCCTCTGATCTTGAGAGTGTTGAGAATCCGATAGACCGTAGGTTGCGGCATACCAACCCAACGGGATACCAACGCGAGATTCACGCCCGATGTCTCCCGTCGGAGCACTTCCAAAATGTCTAACGTCTTGTGAAGTACTCGAACTTGAGCGGGACTGCGTGGCGACGGAGTCATGCTGGTCACGATAAGAACCAAAACTTCTATGTAGATGAAGCTTTAAACCGCAATAAAGTTACAATCTTAGAAGTAAAACGGGAGGGCTCCCGTACAAGATCGAGTTGCGGTCTCCGCTCTGATACGTTGGTTCCGGATGCTGCATGACTTACGGATCCGTATCCCGAGATATACTTCTACTTCAATTTAGTCCCATGGGTGTTATCGCCCGCAACTACGGGCACCTCACGATGGACCGCCTGGCTTTTTCTGAGCTATTGAAGAATTGACATGAAGAGTTACATCTGGTGCTCCGTTGCATGGCCCGCCGTATTCGTCTTGATGCTTGCGTTTAGAGCGGACGGACAAGAGTCGGCGATCCTGGTCGCATTTCCGTTGATCTTTCACGTTTCCGAAGCGGCGCGATCCGTGTTGAAACCCATGACGACTCACTCGACGTGACCTGGAAGGACGGCGGCAACCAGGACTGGACCGCTACGTTCAGTCTGGAGACGGCAAAGCCTCTGATTACGGCGATTCGTACCGCCGGGAGAACGGTGGTGGAGCGAGGCCGCCCAGTATATTCGGCGACAACAGGGAAAAGACGAGGAGGATGGGATGCGTTCTTTGACTTCCCGCCCAGTCATCCGAACGGAACGCGATCGTTCCTTGGCGTTTTTCATCCGCGTCACGTGCAAGTCGAATCGATCGGTGATCGCGTAGAACTGTCTTTCGACGGCATGAGCGTAGGTATCTTCTCAGGTTCTCTTCGATACCAGTTCTTCCCCGGCAGCCGTTTGATCGAACAGGCAGCTGTTTTGAGCAACGCCGAGCCGGATACCGCGTACTTCTACGACGCCGGTATAGAGATGGGCGCAGACCGCGACAGGACCGCCGGCGGAAACATGGCTTCGTCAATCGCTTACTTCGACCCGTTAGGCGCCTTTCAGACAGTCACCCCGCCATACGGATCTGAACGCCACCCCGTAGCTGTGAAATATCGATCGATCGCGGCGCGTACGGAAGGCGGCAGTCTGGCTGTACTCGCTCCGCCACATCGATATTTCTTCGCGCGCGATTACACGACCAACATGGGTTACGTCTGGTACACATCATGGCGCGGCTTGCGATCGCTTGGCATCCGGCAGTTGCCTGACGATAACTCACCGTTCTATCCCTGGATGAATGCACCTCCCGGAACGCAGCAGCGGATGTCTCTCTTCTTATCATTGGGAACCGGCTCAACCGAGGAGACGCTCCGAGCAGTTACACGCTATACGCATGGTGACCGGTTCGAGAGACTCGAAGGGTATCAGACGTTCGCACCACATTGGCACTTGGCGTATACGGTACAAGCTATGGAACACGGAATGTCGTGGGAGCCTCCGTTTATACCCGTGATGAAGAGCGTTGGAATCGATTCGGCAATGATTATGGATTTCCATGGCGATGGACATCCGAATGATCTCACCGAAACGCGTCTCCAAGAGTTGAAGGCTTTCTATCAAGCGTGCCGTGCACAATCAAACTCCAGCTTTCTGCTGATTCCCGCGGAAGAGGCGAACACCGTATTGGGAGGACACTGGGCGCTTGTGTTTCCGAAGCCCGTTTATTGGTTCATGGACCGGAAACCCGGGGAAAAGTTGAAATCCAGCGAGGGGGAATACGCTTCGGTTTGGCGAGTGCACAGTGCCGAAGATATCTGGACCATGGTGTCTCAGGAGAGCGGATATGTGTATCAGACCCACCCGCGAACGAAGGGTTCTACCGGTTATCCGGACAAGATAAAGGACACCTTTTACTTCCGCGATCCCCGATTCTTGGGTACCGGCTGGAAGGCCATGCCCTCGGACCTTTCATCTCCCCGCCTCGGAGAGCGGGCCTTCCGCATCTTGGACGATATGAATAACTGGGGGCTCCGCAAGCGTGCGATCGGCGAGGTAGACGTATTCCAGTTGGATGCCACGCACGAGCTGTACGGTCACATGAACGTCAATTACGTTCGGCTCCCGAAATTGCCATCCTTCAATGATTACGGAACGCTCCTCGATGCTGTAGCGCGCGGCGAGTATTTTGTTTCAACGGGAGAGGTATTGCTGCCTTCAATCCGAATTGCAGACCAAGATGGCGACAACATCTCCGTGAATGCAGACGTCCAGTGGACATTCCCTCTCGAGATCGCGGAAATCGTCTGGAGCGACGGGACCAATACTCATCGCAAAACGATTTCCCTTTCGACGACGCGTGAGTTCGGGAACCAGAAGTTCACCTGGACGGAGAAAGCGCCAGGTTGGAAATGGGCGCGTGTGGCGGTTTGGGATGCGGCCGGAAACGGCGCTTTCACCAACCCTGTGTGGAAGGACGCAATCTCTGCTGCGGTGCACAATTGATGCGACTTCTCGTCGGCTTACTGCTGGCGGCGCTGAGCAGCTCTCAACAACTTACTCACCGCGTCGTTTTGCTCGATGGCTATCACAATAAGGAAACCAAAACTCCTCTCCACTACCGCTGGGAGGGGACCGACAATGGAGGCTTCTCCCAACTTGGTGACGTTCTCAAAGGCCTGGGCGCCGAACTACGAACGACCGTCGAGGCAATCGACGCGAGCACTCTTGCTGGTGTTGGCTGCCTGATCATAGTAGATCCGGACACGCCAAAGGAATCCGACCATCCGAACTATATCTCCAAAGCGGAAGTGAAGGCAATTGTCGACTGGGTCAATCGGGGCGGTCGCCTTGTTTTGCTGGGTAATGATAAGGGCAATGCGGAATTTGAGCACTTCAACCAACTTGCCGCTCCATTCGGCATACAGTTCATCGAAGACACAATTCCCAAAGTTGTTGGCAAGGGCATCCTAAGAACGGAAGGACAAGGGCCTATCTTCGACGGAGCGCCTCGCTTTTACGCAGTTGAACTTGCGCCACTGAGTGTTACTAAACAACCTGGCACTGACGTGCTTCTCGAGTACCAAGGCACGCCAGTGATGGCTCTCGTGCATCAGTCTCGAGGTCTTGTCTTCGCTCTCGGAGACCCATGGGTTTATAACGAATACATTGACCGGGACGACAACAAAGAGATAGCGCGAAAACTGTTCGTGACCCTGTTGCGCTAGGCCGCCGGTAGAGTTGGAATCGAACCGAGCTGCGTCCGAGGATATCGCCTCATCGGCTGTTTCCGCCAGTACGTCAGCGAACGCCAACACCATTCGAGCGGGCCGAATCGGAAATGCCGTAACCAGATCAGACTGACAATCATTTGAAAAGCCCAAATGGCGATCACAATGTAATAGAGCTGGTAACGCTGCAAGCTGCCGTAGAGCGCGAAACCGCTTCCGGTGAATATAACGACGGTGGCTAGCGACTGTAAGATGTAGTTGCTCAACGCCATCTGTCCTACAGCGGCCAAAGCACCTGTGAGCCGCCGGAAAAGGCCGAGCTTCACAACCAACATGATCAGTCCGAGATGCCCGAGCGCCATCGTTAAGCGGCCAATGTCATACGTCGATCCGGCGAATGCTTGTGTGGACGGATCAAATTGACTTTTCACGATCAGGTAAGCGGTAACGGAATTGATTGGGATACCAATTCCATACCCGGCAAGAAGACAGAACGCATACAAGCGCATCGGACCGTTGTCCGCTCATGACTCCGCTCTTGAGCAAGCCCATTCCGATGAACATCATGCACCAGATATCGATCAATCCGGATCCGTAATAAGGAGTGCTGTGAAGCACGGAGGTGATGTTCGCTCGAGTCTTGATTACGCGTAAAGGATTACGGCTTGTCCAGCCTTGCTTGTCTTTCTCGAGCTCTTGCCTGGTAGGTCTCATTTGCTCTCTCCATTGCTCGTAGTCGCTCCAGGCCTCTTCCTGCTCGTCGGTTAACTTCACGCCCTTAGCTTCGAGTCGCTCCGCCGCTCTGCCGTTGTCGATGACGTCGCGCAGTTCGAATCCTGTCTCGATATGACTGCCGACGCTCACGACTAGTAAGCCTGCACCGATGGTCAATAATTTCCGGACGGGTAGCTTCCGGAATGGATAAAGAGCCAAGCCGCAGAGTGCGTAAGGGTAAAGGATGTCCCCTACCCAAAGCAAGTAACTATGGGCTACACCGAACAAGAGCAGCCAAAGCGTGCGGCGATAGTAGATGTCAGCGGCGTCGCGCCTTGACTCTAGCCTCGAAGTCAAAAGCACCAGGCTGGCTCCGAAGATCATCGAAAATAAACAACGCATCTTGCCTTCGGCGAAGACGTGCATAACGATCCAAATCCAGAGGTTTGGTCCCGTCGAGCCTCCCGTTACGGTGGGATCGTTATAAGCCGCGCCATACATGCCCATAGCAACGATGTTCATCAGGAGGATACCTAAGAGGGCGAACCCGCGAACAGTGTCCAGAGCCGAAATACGGTGCGACTCGTCCACGGGCGCGCTCGATTCCGTTTCCGGACCTGTGAGATGAGCCGTTTGGGGCGAGGTTGCTTCCGCGTTGGGCAATCCGTTCTCCGTAAGATCCCGCCCGGCCGGAACTTCGCCCATGATCACTGCTTCGTATGGATGACTTGACCGGTTACGCTACAACGGCTTTGTCACCGGTTGCATCAGCGGTGAGCCGACGTGCGAGTTCTATCGCTTGGAGCAAACTGCTCGTCGATGCGACTCCCTTGCCGGCGATGTCAAACGCAGTGCCATGATCAACAGACGTGCGAACGATCGGAAGCCCGAGCGCTACGTTAACGCCGCCTTCGAAATCGAGAAGCTTGAGCGGAATATGGCCCTGATCATGGTACATGCACACGATGGCGTCGTACCTTCTCTTGCGAACAGCCAGATAAAAGAGCGTATCTGGCGCCAACGGACCTTCGACAGGTATGCCTTGCGCCTTTGCAGCGTCTACTGCAGGTTTGATTTCGTGTATCTCCTCATCTCCGAAGAGTCCGTTCTCGCCCGCGTGCGGATTTAGCCCTGCAACCGCGATTCTTGGATTCGATCGCAAACGGCTCACGGCTGCACTGGTTAACTCGATGATTTTGAGCACTCTGCTTTTTTTGGCGCGGGCAATGGCCGTTTTGAGAGACACGTGTGTGCTCACGTGCGTCACAATGAGCTGGTCCGAAACAAGCATGATCGTGACGTCGTCCGATCCGCAGAGTTCGCCGATCAGCTCGGTGTGCCCGGTGAAGTTCGGGTCCGTCATCTGGGTCGCCTCTTTGTTGATAGGCAACGTGACCATGGCGCTGATATCACCGGCAAGAGCAGCCTTGGTTGCGTCGACAACATATTGCCGGGCAGCCGCGCCAGATTGCTTGGAAAGCCGACCGGGCTGCACGTCTGATGTTCTCAGCAGACCTGGATCCTGCACATCGAGCTGATTGATTTGCACACCCAGGGCAAGCTTTTCGTTGTAATAGTCAAGAACGCTACGGTCGCCGAAGACGCGGAAAGGCCGGGGAAGTGCATCCTCCGAGTACGCTTTTAGAAGGATCTCCGGGCCTATGCCGCTTGAATCGCCTAAAGTGATGCCGTACGGACGCTCCGCGTTAATGAGACTCATCGCTTAGCCTTTCGCGAAGCCGAAGAAGCAGGTCGGGAACGCCAAATCCGCCGGCCTTTGTGATCAGAGTCTTGTTGTTTGGCAGTCGGGAAACCGGCACACCGGGCAGCACCTCGCCGATCGGCTCAATCATGTCGATGTCCATCGCTTTCAATAGTGAGAAGGCCGTATCGCCTCCGAATACGATTATGGTGTCAAAGCGATCTGACTGGAAACGTTCTTATCGCTTCTAATCCGAACCGCGCGGCGAAGGCCAGAGAATCACCCTGGTGCTCGCTGGGAGGCAGAAGGAAATCCCAGCCGCACTTCGTTAGCGCCTCAAACGCAGCCGCGATCTGCTGGCGAGAGGTGTCGTGCCGGCTTCCCGAGACGACCAAAGCGCGCCCGACAGCAGGGAATCGGACCTGGAGGCCTTGTGGCCTGAGCAGCTTGGCCGCGGCATGCAGCAGAGAGGATGGCCCAGCCGCGATACCTCCTGCTTCGATCCACTCACGCGCCGCAGCCTCGATACCTTCTTCAGTGTTCTCCTCGCACACCCTGATGTTGCTTGTTCCGGCGAGCAGAGCGGCAATGTTTCCGTTGCGGACCGGGCGAAGCGGATCCGTCGCGAAAGGCGTTTGCTCGACCGGTACGCCGTGAACGTGAAGGCATCCGTCGTGGAGCGTGCGCCCTAGTTGTGGGTATGCAGGTACATACAATACTTCGCCGAGCAGCGAAAGTGCGTGGAGCTCGGCACGGATGTTACCCCGGAGGGTGGAATCGGTCTTTTTATAGACCAGCCGGGCGTTTGCGCTTACGGCCAATTGTTGGACGCGACCCGCAGCCTCGGCTTCGGAAAGGTGCCGGGTTTCGGTGTCAATGACGAGCACTGGCTTGCCATTCCATTCAGCTTTGACAAGCATGACGGCACTCTCCATGCCACGTTGAGCGAAGGCTGCTCCTGCTTCGAGAGCTCCCGTTAAGTCATCAGCGAGAACTAATATGTCGGGGTTTGACTTGGTCCCTGACTGAAGGCTGTTGTCCATCGCACGCTACGAGCGAGGATTATACAAGAGCGTGCTGACTCCATACTAATCGGCCCGACACTGCGGTAGTTCGAGCTCACAGGCAAAACGGAATGTCGAACGCGTAATCGCTACGTTCGATTCAGGAGGCTGGCCGGCAGGCAACAATGCATTTTCTCCATCTAAGTTCTAGGGCAACTGAGTCAAGAAAAGCATCGTGCGCGAGAGCCGCGGGCCGGCATAAGGTGCACGCTACAATGGGTTCCAAGTAGCCTATTAGGCCGGGTTAGCTCAGTTGGTAGAGCGCTAGATTTGTAATCTTGAGGTCGCGAGTTCGATCCTCGCACCCGGCTCCAGCATTCACCCCTTCTCTAGATCTGAGCGACAGCAACACCGTCGCGAATCTTGCGCAATCGAAGCAGTCCACCTGGCTGGTGAAATGATGAGCGACACGTTACACTAGACAGTGCCCGACACACTAACGACGGAATAACAATTCGTAATGCCGGACACGGCGACGCCCGGGCAATTGCCGGTATCTACAATCATTACGTCAAGACATCGATCATCACATTCGAAGAAGAGCCCGTGACGACTGCGGATGTTCGCGGCCGCATTGACGCGGTTCACTCTGCGTCTCTGCCTTGGTTCGTTGCTGAGAAATCGGGTGGACTTATTAGGGTATGCCTATGCCACACCTTGGAAAGCCCGGTCTGCTTATCGCTTCTCCGTGGAAGTAAGCGCTTATATCGACGCTGCATCCACGGGGCGCGGAACTGGCTCGCTGTTGTACCGCCATCTTCTCTCCGCTTTGCGGACCAGGGAGATGCATCTTGTCATTGCCGGCATCTCTCTTCCGAACGAGACGAGTGTGGCTTTTCACGAGAAATCTGGATTCCGAAAGGTGGCACACTTCGCGGAGGTTGGCTTCAAGTTCGGAAAGTGGATCGACGTGGGCTATTGGCAGCGTGCTTTGTGAGCTTGCATCGCCGAACGCCGCTCTAGGAGTTTGGGAACACAGGCTTAAGCCCCCAGGGCAGCCCGTTCATAGTCCAGGCAGCGTTTGACTTCTTCGATCGGGGTGCCCGTTCCCTTGTACTCATACTCGATCAACGCCGGGATGGCGTAACGCTTCTCTTTCAACAGCGCGAGTACCTGCTTGATCGGTGTATCTCCTTCGCCGAAAGGCTCATTTGGCCCATTGTTCTTCTTCCGGTCCTTCATGTGAAGATGCGTGATCTTGTCATGCTTTTCCTGCATATACGACACGGGATCGAAGCCGGCCGCGGTGAAATGGCCTATATCCAGATTGATCCGGAACCATTCGGACATATCCAGTGCTTTCTGGAATGTTTCCGGTGACGAAAATTCATTTGGATCGGCCGTGTTGTTATGCCCATGAAGGGCGACATACACCTTGTGTTTTTCTGCAAATCTGGCCAGGCGCTGAGCTACCGTCAATTGCGTGGACGACGCAATGGTTTTTGCGCCAAGCGCCTTTGCCTGCTCGAAACACTTGTCCAACTCCGCATCTGTGTAGTCCTCCCGGAAATTGAGGGTGTAAGCATAGATATCAATGCCGGCATCGTCGAATTTCTTGCGAATCGCGCGGAAATGATCGGCAGGAGTGTTTAAGCGCCAGGCGCGAACGTCCTCCCGATACTTCTTCGCTTCCGGGCTATTTTGTCGGGCGCGCATCGCGGCGGCTCGCGCTTGAGGATCACCCGACGGACCATCTGGAACAGGATTAGCTCGTCCGGCTCTGTTCGGCGTCGAGGCGGTCGGATTTTCCGGCTCCAGCTGCGGCGAAAACAATTCGCATACCGTTCCTCCACAAGCTTTCATTGCCCGGATCACATCGTCGACGGAATCAGCTCCAGTCCGAGGCATGGAGCGGAAGCTATAAGTACATACCCCGAGTTGAACGCCGTCGACTTTTTGCCCTAGCAATTTAGAAAGCGGTAGCGCGGCCGCCGCTAATTTCCCGAGATCACGTCTGGAATACAAGGATCATCTCCTTTTCTCATCCGCCGAGCCCTCCATTTCATTCGCGGACGCGGCGCCCACCCTAGCTTAAAACAGCCGTTGTGGAGGTGGAAGAGGCAGAGACTTAACGAGTTCCCCAAAGAGCCGTGGGCAAAGTGACAAGATTCTTCAAGAAATCCCGTCCAACCCACAGTTTCCAACGAGCGATTTTGATTCGAAAGAGAACATTTGACTGCTCGAAAGGAGAGACGCGCCCGCCGCGCCACAGCTTCCAGGAGTCTTTGATTCCGATGCCTGCGAGCAGCAAAACATGCAACGGTTCGGAAACCGGAACGGCCCAGGCAGGCGTGTCGCTCGTGTAGACTCGCACCTTAGCTCTCCGACTGAGGCGCGGAGACTTGGTTTTCGGCTGCGCTTCCGACTCGAATCAAGCAGAAGGCGACGAAAAAGATCAGAAGGGAAAGAAAGGAGAGAAAGGTTAGAATCACGCCATTCAGGAATGCAGTCGTTGCACCACAATCCTGGCGTAGCTAACTATAAGAGAATGAATGATTAGGACGCGAGAGAAGGCCCCGATCTCTGTGCCGAAGTGGCTGATCGTTTCAGGCCGGGTTCCAAATCGGTACTTCTGGTCCTCAAAACAGCAAAAGACCCATACGCATTCACGCGCATGGGTCTTTCGACAGCTTATATCAGGCGGCGAACCGCCCGCGATTAAGCCTTTGCTTTGCGGCGGGCGATCAAACCGGCGCCGGCAAGCCCAAGTCCCATCAAGAGCATGGAAGCTGGCTCAGGAACCGGGGAAGACACGAACGAAGCAGAGTACGTGATACCCCGGATCGCCTGACCCGAATTCAGAGCAGCGATGATCGCCGGCAAGGTGCCACCGATTACTGTCTGCGTCGAGAAAACGCCGGTGGTCGCGGATGAACCGGTTGCGGCGCTACCGGTATAGGCTACGCCGTTGAGCTGCAAGGAGGCCACAACAGTGCTGCTCGTCAGCTGCAGCAGCGTGAAGGGCGATCCATTCGGCGTGCAAAGGGCACCAGGAGTGCTGCTACCGCAACCGGCCTGGGTACCAACGCCGGGCGCGATGTACGTCAGATCAAAAGTGATCGGAGTCGCAACACCCGCATTGAATGAAATGAAATTCGGAACGTTTACTGTTCCGGTGGCGGGCCCACCCGTCAGCGACATGATGGTGCCGCCCGTCAGTCCGGCGAAAGAACCGGTCTCGAGCGCACCAGGTGTGTTGGTGAAGGTGGGGTTGAAAACGATGCTGGTGAGATCAACGCTCACGTTGCCAGCGATATTCGCCTGTCCAGTCACGGCAGCGGCCCGTGCTGAAGTGGCGTTAAAGAAAAGCTGCTGTCGCCAGAAGGCCGGCGAACAGAGAACCTTTTAACTTCATAATCTTGCTAATCTCTCCTCCGAGGTATCGGCCGGAAATGCTCCCGGCTACTTGAGCATCTTGGCATTTGAAACAGTCTGTGTCTCGTCAGTCCTGTACTAAACCACAAGGGAATAGAACGAGGAATAGAGGCGCTATTTCGGAAGAATTGGATGGGATTAGGCCTAATTTATCCGGGGTTTAGCCAACACATCCAAAAACAGCTTGAAGCGCGAGGAGGTAGCCGCTTAGAGCGACAGCTTCTTTTCGTAGAGATCAGGTAGATCGTTTTCCAGCAACACAATATCGAGAGGACTGACGTTTGCGTTCATCCATGCCTGGGCCGCAGCAAAGTTGGCGCAGGGAACCACCATGCCGCCAGGATTGTCAAGCTGGAAAGCTGCAATGAGCGATGCGATTCTTTCCGGAACTACCGGGAGCAGGATGTCCACGAGCGATCTTGCGATAAGCCCGATCCGCCGATGTTCCTCGTCATGGGCCGTGCCCATCTCCACCATGCCGGGAGTAACGAGTATCCTGCGGCCTCCCTCGGGTTTCAAAGCGTTCAGCAGCTTTAATGCCGAGGCAAAACCCACGGGGTTCGAATTGTAAGCATCGTCGATCAGCCGGGAACCGGCAGGACCTTGCTTAACTTCCAGGCGATGAGTGATCTGCGGGGCCGAACTTAGCGCCAGGATTGCGTCTTCGGGCGAGATGCCGAGGCTGCAGGCAGTCGCAAACGCAAGCGCCATGTTGCCGATGTGGTGTTCACCGAAGATGGGTGCTCGTAAGGTGTAGAGTTGGTCTCGCCACACGACTTGCGCCATAATGCCGTCCGTTGTTTGACTCGGCATTCGCAATCCTGAACTCCGATTCGAAATCGGGGCCGACGGTAACAGTGTTCGCCCGGAATCTGGTTTCGAAATCACGAGCTGTCCCAAAGCTCAGCACGGAATCGGACAGAATGATTTCGCCGTTTCTCGCGGCCGCTGCGTTGGCGAGTTCGAACTTCGCACTTGCCACAGTATCCAAGGTCTTGAAGCGTTCGTAATGCGCCATACCGATCGCCGTGATCACCGCGACATCGGGCGGCGCCAGCCGACATAACCGGGCGATCGATCCCGGACCATATGCGCCCATCTCGCAGACGAAAAACCGGTGATGGGCTCCCAATTGTTCCCGAATCACTCGAGATACTCCCATTGGGGTGTTCACGCTGCCCGGGCGTGATCAGCGTTGGCGCCTGCAACTCCAGGATGTGGCCAAGAAGATGTTTCGTGGAAGTCTTTCCGTACGAACCGGTGATGCCGATCACTGTGGGACGGAGGGCCTTCAACTTGCGGTGCGCTTCATTCCAGAATTTTTTCTGAACGGACTTCTCGTGCGGAGAGAGAAGCAATGTCGCCATCGCTAACGCAAAGGGAACAGCGTGTACGGGAATAAGCCAAGAGATGAGTGGAGCTTCAGTGGCGGCATACAGCAATCCGATCAGCGGCAAGTAAAGAAAAGGCGACCCAGTAGATCCGTGTTGCCCGGGATGTCATCACGAGCCGCTTCTTCGAAGCTGCTCGCAGGTTCTTCTCGTAAAGAGCAATGCCTAGCAGAGTGCTGCAACGATGAAGATCGCTCCAACATCGTACGCAAGTCGAATCGCGTATTGAAGCGCACCCACAACGAGAATGACGATCGAGACTCGCAAGTCGACCGATCGTGTGCTTGAACAGCCATCGGATGAACCGGACCGGCTGATACTCTTCCTGCTGAAAGATGTGCAAGTAAGTAGAGAGCCTGCGCCACGCGAACACCAGGTAAGCGAGCAGAAGCAGATACCTCATTGCGCGTGCGCCTCTATGAACTTGCGAATGCGCAAGGCGACTTGGTGCTGGCCGCTCGTCAGGATGTCCAGATGGCCGAGCCCTTCGAGGAGGCTGAACTCTGAACCGCGGAATGAGTCGATGAAGCCGTTCGCCGATCTCTGGTGGCGTCTCTGTATCTTCCGATCCGTAGAGGAGCAGCGTGGGACACCGCACGGCCGATGCGACTGGGCTGAGATCCTCGCTGACCACTCGGCTAAGGACCGGTCGGAGCGGGCCTGCCGCGCGGTAGTCAGCGCTTCCCATTCGGCTGCGAAGCCGTTCCAGTTGCGGACCTTCCTTCAGTAATCGCCGCGCTGTTTTGAAGAACATCCTTCGCAAACCGATACGTGCCTTCTCGAGCGGCGTGCGGGTGCGGGGCAACCCTGCCGAAGCAATCAACACCATGCCCTTCAGTAACTCCGGATGGCGCGACGCTAACTGGAGCCCGATCCTTCCGCCGAAACTATGACCAACCCAGATGGAAGGCTCAGGCTTCAAGGTAGCCATCCAATCCGCGACGGCGTCCGCATACTCGGCTGTGCCCCAGTTCTGCGGCGGGGCCGGCGATTGTCCGAAACCGGGGAAGTCAATCAGGTAAGAGGGTGCAAACGGTTTCAGCGTTTCTGCTATTGGCAAAAATGCGGCCGAAGATTGCCCCCAGCCGTGCCCGAATATGAGGCGCAGATTCGCAGGCCTGGAACCAGGCGTCTCGATGACGGCAAGCCGTTCAGATTGCCGGAGGATGGATTCAGAATGCATTCAATGCTTTGCTAGAGTGAGAAATTCGACGATTTACCGCAGGTCTTGCCTGTTGTGAATACTCGATCGATTCACATCGCCCACTATGAAAACGCGAGTGGCTGTCTTTTTTGGCGGTCGTTCCCCCGAACACGACATCAGCGTCATCACCGGTCTTCAGGCCTTGGAAGCTCTGGACGGAGATCGTTTCAGCTCTTTCCCAGTCTACGTTGCGCCCGATGGCAAATGGTTGCTTGGCGACGCCCTTCGAAGCCGGGCGGTATACATACCTCGTGAGAACACGCTTAAAAACTCTTGAAGGCGTCACGCTAGATCTCTGGCCGAGCGTTGAAGGGCGCGGTCGTCTGCTTCCGGTGAAGCAGGCCGGCATGTTCTCCAAGCCAAAGCCGATCGAGTTTGACGTTGCCTTGCTCGCGTTCCACGGCCTGTTCGGCGAGGACGGGCGGATTCAGAGTTTATTCGAGCTGGCGAACATTCCGTACACCGGCATGAGGACGCTGGCTTCGAGCGTTTGTATGGACAAGGCTGCGACGAAGCGCATGCTTTCAGGAACTGGAATAGCGCTGCTGCCATCGGTCATCCTGGAGCGGCCTGGCACCGGTCTTTTGCCCCCTATGTCGGAAGTGGAAGCGCAAGCTTCGAGAGCTCAATTTCCCGGTTATCGTTAAGCCTCTGCATCTCGGTTCGAGTATCGGAGTTGCCCGGGCGACAACCGTAGAAGATGTCCGAGGTGCCCTGTCCGTCATTTTTCGGCTGGACACTCACGCCATTGTTGAGCCGTTCGTGGACAATCTGGTCGAGTACAACGTTGCCGTTCGAAACGGAAAAGATGAGATAAAAACCTCTGCCGTCGAACGCCCGAAGTCCGACCGGGAATTACTCGATTTCAAAGCGAAGTACCTGGCTGGCGGCGCCGGTTCAAAATCCGGAAGCAAGCAACCGGGTGCCATCAGCCAGGGTATGTTGTCGCTCACGCGTGAACTCAACCCGGCAATGCCCTCTGAACTTGAGGGCAGGATTCGTGAATGGTCTACGGTCTGCTTCAAGTCCGTGTACGGCACGGGTGCGCCTCGCATCGATTTCCTCTGTAACAGTAAGACCGGTGAAGTCTGGCTCAACGAGGTAAACCCTTGTCCCGGATCTTTTGGCTATTTCCTTTGGGAAGCCTCCGCCGAGCCGTTGCTGTTTTCAGAGTTGCTGTCGACCCTAATTGATGAGGCCTTTGCGGCTCATCGGCTGATTCAGTTGCCTCCCGATCCAACACAGTCCGACTCGCGTCTTTTCCCTCGGTCGTAAGAGGCTCAGGCCTGTGGCAAGATAGTCCCGAGGACTAGTATTTTGACCTCAAACGCAAAGTACTTACGGTCTGAGGTCATCTCGGCCAACATGGTGCGGCTCGCCTTGGTAAGCCGATAAATGGCGGATTCCGAATCGCAGAGCAAGACCGTCCGTGGAGCCGAAGGCACAGGCGTGGGATGGACGTCACGAGAAACCGAAGCGCGTCTGAAAGATGCACTATCGATCGCAAAACTAGGCACATTTGAGTGGGAGCTTCTGACGGACGCTGTGAGTTGTGACACGCGCAGTCGGGAGATCTTCGGTTTCTCACCGAGCGAAGGATGCAAGATAGCTGAGGTCTCCGCCCGCATTCACCCCGACGACCTTCAACGAGTAAGCGCAGAATCCAACTGGTCGCGTGAACATCTCAGTCGTCTCGAGACCGAGTATCGCGTCGTGCTTCCCGACGGACGCCTCCGTCACGTTGCAAGTATCACGCATGCCATCCCAGGCCAAGATGGTAAAGCCCAGCGTATGTTCGGCGTGATCAGCGACATCACGGAACGCAAGCATGCCGAAGCGGTTCTTCGTCGGCGAGAAGAACAGTTTCGCAGGACGCTGGAGATTGAAACTGTCGCTGTAATCATCTTCGACCTTGAAGGAAACATCAAGGAGGCGAACGACGCGTTCCTGCGAATGTCCGGCTATACGCGGGAAGAGTTTGACAAGGGGGCACTCCGGTGGGACGTTCTCACCCCAAAAGAGTGGATTCCCGTAACACTCGATAGAAAAGAGCAGCTTGCCACGACTGGCAGAGCCACCCCTTACGAGAAGGAGTACATCCGAAAGGACGGGTCGCGTTGGTGGGGCTTATTCGCCCCTAAAATGCTCAACGAACACGAAGGTGTTGAGTTCATCCTTGACATAAGTGAGCGCAAGCAGGCGGAAGACGCCTTACGCGAAAGCGAGAGCCGGTTCCGCCAGGCATTCTCCCACGCGGCTGTCGGCATTGTTATTTCGGGCCCCGCAGGCCAGCTTCTCCACTTCAATGCAGCGTACTGTGAAATCGTTGGTTATTCCGACCAGGAGCTTAGCGGCAGAGATTTCTTCGTCCTTACACACCCCGACGATATCCCCAACAATCGAGAGCTTCACCGGCAACTCCTGTCTGGAGAGATCCAAAATTTCAAGATAGAGAAGCGGTACATCCGAAAGGATGGGCGATCCGTCTGGGTTCGCGCAACAGCAACGGTCATCGCCCGGGAAGAGGGACGGCCTTCTCAGATCATCGGGATCGTCGAGAACATCCAGGACAGGAAAGAAGCGGAAACGGCTCTGCTGCGCTCTCAAGAGGAGCTAGGGCAGTTTGCTCACACCGTTGCACACGATCTGCAGACACCGCTGCGAGGTCTGTTGAGCTACTCGCAACTGCTCGCCAGGCGATACGGCGGGCGGCTTGAGGACGAGGCACAGGAATTCTTGACGTTCATTGTCGATTCGGCGAGGAGCATGGAGCAACTCATTCGTGCGTTGCTCCGCTACGCCGAGCTGGACGAAGATGAAGCGAGCGGAAGACATGCCGTTCGGCTCTCCGATGTAATCGATGGCGTGCGGGCAACGATGCAGGCGGAGATCGCCGAAACACAAACGGAGATCTCATATCGTGACTTGCCTACCATTGATGCCGATGCGATTCATCTTACGCAGCTTTTCCAGAACCTGGTAGGAAACGCCATAAAGTATCGAAAACCTGATGAGGCGCCGCGAATCTCGATCTCGGCCGAACGGCAGCGGGACGCGATGTGTGCTGTCCGTTCAGGACAACGGGCAGGGTATGGATCCCGGAGATTCGGAGCGCATCTTTCAACCGCTTCGGCGTCTGCACGGGAAAGAGATCCCTGGTTCTGGAATCGGACTTGCGATCTGCAAGAAAATCGTAGATCGTTATGGCGGCCGCATCTGGGTAGAGTCAGAGCGTGGCAAAGGCGCAACGTTTCGTTTCACTATACCGTGCGCGTGACGACGAATTTCGAGGCGCGCCTTCAGGTCGAAGTTACCGACTCTGCGACATCAGCCGTCAACACGATCAGCCCGTCCGTGGTTAGTCGCACAGGAAAAGTCCTGAGCTTGCAATCCCCCCCTGCTCAACTCGCCGGTGCGAAGCTCAAATTTCCAGGCGTGCAGCGGGCAGATCACCGTCGTTTCGCCAACTAAGCCGTCGGCTAGCGGACCGTTCCGGTGAGGACAATCGGCTTGCGTCGCAAATAGCTCACCCGAACGCGTATGAAATACAGCGATCCGCTCGCTTCCCAATGTGAAGTTTCGTCCTTCTCCCGGAGGGATCAGGGTCACCGGACCCAACGTGACATCCCCGTTCATTTTGCTCATTGGAGCACCGGTATCAGCGAAGCGAACTCAGCAGGACGCGACGCATTGTACGCTTCCTCCCAAGGATCCTGATAGGCATCAATTGACGCTTGCATCGCCGCATCCAGCCGCGCTGCAATGCCTTCGCTGTCATCGACGATCAACCGCCCGGATCTTCTCGATTCCTATGCGCTCGACGAAGCCGTAGGTGCGTTCGAGATATTTGGCATTCTCGCGGTAATACTGCATGAATCGCGCCGCGTACTTGAGCACCTCATCATGAGATATCGACGACGCAGAGGATATCGCCTTTCCGCACGTGAGCACCGGCAGCACCTCCGATGTAGATTTCCCACTTGCCGCCCTCGACCGCGACCGCACCGATATCCTTCACCATGGCTTCGGAGCAGTTGCGAGGACAGCCGGCCGTCGCCATCTTGACCTTGTGGGGAGTGTCTATGCCTTTAAATGTATGCTCAATCCTGATCGCAAGCGAAGTACTGTCCCCGACTCCAAAGCGACAGAATTCAGTACCGACGCAGCTCTTACAAGTTCGATAGCTCTTTCCATAGGCGTGGCCGGAAGGTATGCCCAGATCGCGCCAGATGTTCGGAAGATCATCTTTCTTCACACCGAGCAGATCGATCCTCTGACCGCCGGTTAACTTCACCATCGGCACATGATATTTCTCCGCCACATCCGCAATACGCCGCAACTCGGTCGGGACTTGTGACGCCGCCGGCCATTTGTGGAACCACGGAGAACGTACCGTCTTTCTGAATATTCGCGTGAACGCGTTCGTTGATGAACCGGGCATCTGGCTCCTTGATATATTCGCCCGCCCAGATCGTGCTGAGAAGGGAGGCCAAACCTGGTTTACTGGCCGGGTCCTCTTTTCCGTCGGCCAACGCCTTGAACACAGCGGAAACCGATTTCAAGCCCATTTCGCGGATCGCGCTTGATCAGTTCTGGCTTGGCCAGTGGAATTCCAGGCACGTAGTAGTGAACAGATGGATCTTCCTCCAGCTCACCCCCGCAGGCAAATTCGACGATCTCGGTGACCATGCTCTTGCATGACCCGCAGCCAAGGCCGGCGCGCGTGCCTTCCATCACTGCCTTCGGGCTGCGCTTGCCTGCTTTCACACAGGCCAAGATGGCACCTTTCGTCACGCCATTGCAGTTGCAGACCTGCATGTCCGCCGGCATTTCTTCGACGGTGACTTTCTTCGAAGGCGCACCGATGTCGAACAGCAGGGACAACCGCTCTTCCGGCAGCGGAGTACCCCGGTCGAATGCCTGCATCAGGTAAGCGGCTTTGCTGATATCGCCAAGCAGAATGCCACCGACCAGGCGGCCGTCCCGAATAATCAGCTTCTTATAGCGTCCCTTCTTGGGCTCCGTAAACTGAACGATCTCATCGCGCTCTTCCACCGGCTCGATGATGCCCATGGCGGCCATTTCGACGCCCATGACCTTCAACTTCGTTGCCACTTTCGACCCGTGATAAGCGGCGTTCACGATTCTGACCCGTGATGTGGTCCGCCAATACTTTCGCCTGCTCCCAAAGCGGAGCGACCAGTCCGTACACGTGCCCGCGATGCTGCGCGCATTCGCCGACAACGTAGATGTCCGGGTCCGTCACCGATCGCATCTGATTATCGACAACGATGGCGCGCTGAACCTGAAGTCCGCAGCGGCTGGCAATCTCGACATTCGGCTTGATACCGGCCGCCATAACCACCATCTCGCACGGCAAGCACGCTTCCGTCGGCGAAGCGAATGCCGGTAACCCGATCTTCGCCGAGCACCGCCGTCGTGTTCTTACCGAGCAGCACGCCGATGCTCATGCCCTCCATGGTGGATTTCAGGATGGCGCCGGCTTGCGGATCGAGTTGCTGGTTCATCAGATTGCTGGCCGCGATGAATCACATCCACTTGGACCCCGTGATTCTGAAGCCCGCGTGCCGCCTCCAGACCGAGCAGTCCTCCGCCGATGATGGCCGCGCGGCCGCGGCAACCCTTCGCATATTCCGCAATCTCACGGCAGTCATCTAGAGTGCGAAATACAAACACGCCGGGCTTGTCCTGACCGTCCGGCAGCGTGACTCCGTCGATTGGAGGGACGTGAGAGCGGCTGCCGGTCGCGATAATCAGCTTGTCGTAGGGCTCGATGGTGCCGTCCGCGCCAAGAACGCAGCGCGATTTCCGCAACACGGACTCGGCGTATACACCCACATGCAGGGTGATGTTGTTTTCCCGGTACCACTCAATCGGATTGAGGAAGATCTCCTCTTCGCCTTGCGACCCGTTCAGCACGTTCGAGAGCAGAATGCGATTGTAATTTCCGTACGGCTCGTCTCCGAACATCGTGATGTTGAAAAGGTCGTCGCCACCGCGGGCCAGAATTTCTTCGACCGCGCGCGCGCCGGCCATGCCGTTACCAATCACTACAAGGTTTTTCTTCAAGCCTCTATCTCCACCAGTCCGATATCCAGCAACAGTGACGCAAACACGTTCTCCCCGGCAGCGATTAACACTTCGAGCGAGGTCCCGGGATCAAGGTCTTCCACCACTGCAAGCTCGACATGGGTGCCCGCTTTCGCGCCGACCGGAAAGTAACGCATCGGTTTGCCGTTTCGTTTGAAAAGCACGTACACCAGTTCGTTCAACGGATTTCCCGCACGGAAATAGACCAGTTGCGCTCGCTTGTCATCCGGGACCTTGTAAGTCAACTCCGGTGTGAACGTTTGCGGATTGTTTAAGCCTATTCCTCGATACGGGAACAGTCCTTGGAGGAACACGGGTTTTTCTAACATGCGATCTCCTTCTCGATGCGTGCTGCGCAAACTTTGAACTCGGGCATGCGCGAGATTGGATCAAGAGCCGGGTTGGTCAGCAGATTGGCTCGCCCGGAGCCAGGGAAGTGAAACGGCATAAAGATTGTGTCCATGCGGATCGCGGGCGTGAGCTTGCGCCGACGCAGAAGCAACGCCCCGACGCGTGGTGATCCGCACTTGATCTCCCTGATTGATCCCGTATGAAGAGGCCATCGAGGGATGTATCTCAACAAAGGACCGGGGAGCCGCCTCCGACAACTGCTTGACACGCCGCGTTTGCGTGCCCGACTGATATTGCTGCATGACGCGGCCGGTCGTCAGATACAGCGGATACTCGTTGTCCGGTTCTTCCGCCGCGCTTCGGTGCTCCACGACATGAAAACGAGCCCGGCCGTCGGGTGTTGCAAAGCGATCGAGAAACAGGCGCGGCGTACCCGGATGATCTTCATCGGGACAAGGCCAGAACACGCCCTCTTCGCGCTCGATGCGTTCGTAGGTGATGCCGTAGTAGTCGGCCGGCCCGCCGGAGCTGGCGCGCCGAAGTTCGTCAAACACCTCGCGCGGTTTCGAAGGAAACGAATGCCCAATGCCGAGCCGTCCCGCGATGGCGTGCAGAGCCTCGAGATCGGAACGCACGCCCGGCGGTGGCGTGCTCGCCGGTCGCCTGAGGATTACCCGGCCTTCGAGATTTGTCATCGTGCCTTCTTCTTCCGCCCACTGCGTTGTCGGTAAGACTACGTCGGCAAGCTGCGCAGTCTCCGACAGAAAGATGTCCGAAACACACAAGAAGTCGAGCGACTCCAACCGCGCTTGCACGTGGCCTGCGCGAGGCGTGGAAATCGCCAGATTGGAAGCGAATACAAATAACCCGCGCACTCCGCCCTCTGTCCCTAGCCGGTCCAGCATCTCGTAGGCGGATTTGCCCGGTCCGGGGATCGCTGCTTCGGGGACGCCCCAAACGCTCGCGATGTACGAGCGGTGGTCCGGATTGTCGATTTTGCGATAGCCGGGCAGTTGATCTGCTTTCTGGCCATGTTCGCGTCCGCCCTGACCATTGCCTTGCCCCGTGAGGCAGCCGTATCCGCAAAAGTGTTTGCCGGCTTTGCCGAGTGCGAGCGCCAGGTTGATGAAGGCCAGAACGGAATCGACGCCCTTGCTCTGCTGCTCGGGTCCGCGTGCGGTCAGTATCATCGCCGTGCCGGCGTTCCCGAGCATTCGCGCTGCTTTGTATAAGCGAGTTTTCCGGGATTCCTGTGATGCGCTCGACACGATCCGGCCAATAGCGTGTGATCGCATGCGCGCACCTGCTCAAACCCGACCGTCCGCTCGGTCAGAAACTTTTCATCGACAAATCCCTCCTTGAGGGCGATGTATAAGAGTCCGTTTGCAAGCGCAAGGTCTGTACCAGGCGTGATCTGAAGGTGAAGCGCAGCGGCTGCCGCAGTCGGTGTATAGCGCGGATCCACCACAATGAGCTGTCCGCCGTTTTTTCCTTGCGCCTGGAAATACTGCATAACGGGCGGCATCGTCTCCGCCGCGTTGCTTCCGATCAGGAGAACCGTTTCTGCGAATGCGAATATCGGCGACGGGGAAGGGAAGGCCGCGATCGACGCCGAACGCCTTGATTGACGCTGCAGCTGCAGAAGACATGCAGAATCGGCCGTTGTAGTCGATTTGCGAGGAGCGCAGCGCAACGCGAGCGAATTTACCGAGCGCGTATGCCTTCTCGTTGGTCAGCCCGCCGCCGCCAAAAACGCCGACAGCATCGGGACCGCTTTCGGACTGGATGCGACGGACTTCATCGGCGATCCGGTCAAGTGCTTCGTCCCATGAGGCGTCGCGCAGAGGCCCGCCTTTGCGGTCGCGCACCAAGGGCGAAGTCAACCGGTCTGGGTGCCTGAGGAGTTCGGCCGCGGTCCAGCCTTTCTGACACAGCCCGCCGCGATTCGTCGGGAAATCACGTGGCTCAACGCGCACATCATCGTCCGAAGCCCGCAGAGTCATTCCACATTGCAGCGCGCAATAAGGGCAATGAGTGTCGGCAGTTCGGACCGCTCCCAGTGTGCTACTCGGCTGCATAGGCAGTGGCAATGGACGGTTGCGTCGCGATTAGTCCGGCACGCTCGGCTGCCGCTGCCGGCCAGGTCTGACGCCAAATATTGCGCAGGTAGATCAACGCGAGGAGGCCGGAGACGAAGAGACAAGCAATGATGGTGAAGCCAGCGGAGAAGGATCCTGTGTTGTCCTTCGTGTAGTCCCATGAGAGACGGCAGGGCGAACCCGCCTAAGCCTCCGGCGGCTCCCACTAGACCTGTGATTACCCCGACGCGACCAGGAAAGCGTTGAGGCACCATCTGGAATACAGAGCCATTTCCCAAGCCGAGCGCCGCCATTAGAAGAGCGAAGAGTGCCACCGCAACTCCTGTCACAGGTAGAGTGGCTAACAATGCCAGGGAAAGGACCGCCGTCGAGAAAAGGACAAGCAACATGCGATAGCCGCCGAGCTTGTCGGCCATGACCCCACCTACCGGACGGAGGAAACTCCCAAAGAGGACCACGAATGTCGTGAGATCTCCCGCAGTCACTCTACTGACGTGATACTGATCGCGGAAGAAAATGGACAGATAGCTGGCGAACCCGCTGAAGCCGCCGAATGTAAGGCTGTACAGAAAACAAAACCAGGCCGAGTCGCCGATCCGGAGGACCGAAGCATAATCTTTCCACTTCCTGGCTGAACGCCGGACGGGAGCATCCTTGGCCAGAAAGAAGAACGCGATCCAGACGGCAATGACCGGAAGCGCGACAAAAGCGAATACACTTCGCCAGCCGAATACCTGGGCCAGGCGAGGAGCAAATAGAGAGGCCATCAATGTGCCCGAATTGCCTGCTCCCGCGATCCCCAGAGCAAGGCCCTGATACTCCGGTGGATACCATTCGCTTACCAGGGGCAGCGCAGCAGCAAAACTGGCGCCTGAAATACCTAGCATTAAGCCAACTACGAGAAACTCGGCGAATGTGGACGCAAATCTCCAGCCTACGAGGAGAGGTATAAGCGTCAGGGCCATACCGGCCAACGCCGTTCGCCGCCCGCCGTATCGCTCTGTGCTGGCGCCCAGGATCAGCCGGAAGAATGATCCTCCGAGCAAAGGCACCGCCGTCAGAAAGCCTTTTTGAGATGCCGACAGGTGTAGATTCTCGCCGATGAACGGTCCAAGCGGGCCCAGAATGACCCACACCATGAAACTGACGTCAAAATACAGGAATGCCGAAACAAGAGTTGGTACGTGACCAGCGGTCCGAAACGAGCGTAATGACACAGTCGCGCCTCGCGTAGGAGTCGAATTGACTCGAAAAATCTAGAGATCTTCGCGAAACGCTGCGAACGGGTCGGACAGGGATGGAGCGCGCCGAAACAGGGGCGTCTTTCGAGTCTACCCGACCGTCAGTCCTCAGGGCAACGCCAGGGTGACCTCTATGGCGAGAAAGTTGCGAAGGGCGGTGGCGTATTTCGATTGACACTCGCTCGGGCGGAGGTCACAATCGGAGGCTTAGCTTCCCTATGAAAAACCGCTTGTCCGCTCTGTGGACTGCCCCCGTCGCCAGCGCCTGCTTCGCAATCATCTTCATCAGTTCAACTTTCGCGGCCCCGCCCCCTGCCTCCAAATCAGCACCGCAGAAAAATGACGAAGAGTACGGAAAACTGATCAAGGAATATCTGCAAGATCCGCGCGTCACGACCGAGCTTGTGGATCATCTTCCTGCGTCCGCTACCGTTCCAACTCCCCTGAAGTTCTTCGGCCGGATTCCCGGTACGCCCGGTGAACTGACCTACGCAAAAGACATCTACCGCTACTATGAGGCTCTTGGCGAAGGCCTCGCCGCGTGCGCGTTTCTGGAAAATCGGTCAAACCGAAGAGGGACGCGATCAGGTGATCCTGGCCATCGCAGACGAGAAAACGATCCAACAACTGGATCGCTACAAGGACATGCTCGCCTCTCTTAGGCGATCCGCGCAAGACGACGGAGGCAGAAGCCCAAAAAATCACTCAAACCGGAAAGCCTATTTACTGGATCAACAGCGGTATCCATTCTCCGGAAACGGGCGGGCCGGAAATGCTGATCGAACTTGCGTATCGTCTGATCGTCGAAGAGACGCCGTTCATTCAGTCAATCCGAAATAACATGATCACTTTCATCACTCCCGTCATCGAGGTCGACGGGCGTGAGAAGGAAGTGGACACGTACTATTACGGCAAGAAAACGGGTAAGCCGCGGCCGCCGCTCATGTATTGGGGCAAATATGTCCAGCACGACAACAATCGCGACGGCATGGGCCAATACCTGAAGCTCACTCAGAACATCACTCGCAGCATGCTCGAGTGGCATCCGACGATCCTGCACGATCTTCACGAAGCCCAATCGTATTTGTATGTCTCAACCGGCACCGGTCCTTACAACAATTCGCTCGATCCGATCCAGGTGAACGAATGGTGGCTGCTGGCCGAGACCGAAGTGATGGAGATGGCCAAACGCGGCGTTCCGGGCGTGTGGACTTATGGGTTTTACGACGGATGGGTTCCTAATTATCTCTTTTGGATCGCCGTCACTCACAACTCCTTCGGGCGCTTTTATGAAGTGCAGAGCTACGGACCTGATATCAACAAAAACCTGCAGCTCCCGGCGACAACCACCAGCCGCGAATGGTTCCGGCCAAATCCTCCACTGCCGTCCATCAGCTGGGGGCCGCGAAACAACACCAACATCCAGGAGTCAGCGATTCTGTTCGCACTGAACAAAGTCGCGAATGAACACGAGCTTTACCTTCAAAACTATTGGCTCAAGACCAAACGTTCGGTTGACAAGGGCAAAGATGGTCCTGTGTTCGCATGGGTCATTCCGGCAGAACAGCGGCGCCGCAGTGATGCCGCCGACATGGTAAACGAGCTGCGACGTCAGGGATTAGAGATTCACAAGGCAAACACCGCTTTCGAGGCCGGCTCGGCCAAAATCGCGGCCGGCGACTACATCATTCGAGCTGACCAGCCCTATCGCGAACTTGCCGATATGTACCTGGCTGTGCAGAATTACCCGGTCGCGAATCCACGCCCTTACGACGACACCGGCTGGACGATGCAGTACATGCGCGATCTGAAACTGACGACCGTGACCGACAAATCCGTGCTGACGCGCGTCGATGTCGTTGTTGACCCAAGATGCGCTGCCGACGGGCTCAATCGAAGGTGCGGGCGATGTTCTTGTCCTGAACCACACCGCCGAGAACAACCTGATGGCGTTTCGCTACAAAAACAAAGACGTCAAGATGTCTGCGGCCGATGAACCTTTCGAGCTGGACGGACGAAAGTTCGCCGCGGGCTCATTCATCATCACAGGCGCGGACCGCGGCAAGCTGCAACCGTCTCTGAAAGAATTCGGATTGCATCGCATACGGAACGGCGTCCGCTCCGTCGGTCAAATCGCATGATCTCGACATCCCGCGCATCGGGTATGTCCATTCGTGGTCTCGCACTCAGGATGAAGGTTGGGTGCGTGCTGCGCTGGACCACTACGGCGTTCCGTATACCTACTTCGCCGACCAGAAGTTGCGCGACGGGAATCTGCGTTCGAAGTACGACGTGATCATCTTTCCGCATGTCGGCGGCACCTCTCAGTCGCAGGTCAATGGAATCCCGAAGACCGGTCCCGATCCCATTCCGTACAAGAAATCGGAACTCACGCCGAATCTCGGCTATGTCGATCAAAGCGACGACATTCGAGGCGGTATGGGCATGGAGGGCATGCAGGAGCTGGCGAAGTTTGTCAATGAGGGTGGAACCCTGATCACGGAAGGCTCGACGGCGGCTCTCATGGCTGACTACGGTCTCGCCTCGGGAGTAACGGTCGAGCATCCGGAACAACTGGCAGCCCGCGGAACTATCTTGCGTGGCATGATTTCGGATGCCAAGAGCCCGATCATGTACGGCTACGACGGCAAAGACCTGCCCGTTTACTTCAGCCAGGATCCTGTGCTCGCGGTCGGCGCGGGAGGGCCTGCCGGATTTGGCGGAGGCGGCGGTGGATTGCGCGGTGGACAGGCGGCAGGCTTCGGGCAGAATGTCACGCCCAATGCAGTACCCGTCCCGATCTCGCCTTACGAAGGATCAACAGTGTTGCCGGCGGCAAAGGCACGGCGCCCATCGATGAGGCCGAGAGTATGCGTCAGATGATGAGAGCGTTCGGCGGAGATGTCGAGGCGCAAGGCCGCGTGTCGTCATGCAATTTCCTGCGAACCCCAACGAAATGCTGCTGTCGGGTATGCTGGCCGGCGGCCAAACGCTCTCGCGCAAAGCACTGGTAGTAGATGCGTCGCTCGGCAAGGGCCACATCGTCATGTTCGCGTTGCGACCCTTCTGGCGATGGCAGACTCAAGGGACGTATTTCCTCGGCTTCAACGCCATCCTGAATTGGAATGACCTGGACGCCGGGAAAGCCGAACCTGCGCACCACCAAGGCAGTGCTACGGCTCAGTGAAGCGAGGCGGAAGTCGCGGGCTTCCGCTCCATATCGTTGTAGTTCAGGATGGCGTTGAACAACATCCTGAACTCACCGAGATTCTGCCAGCGATAGCAGGGATTCGTTGCGAACAGCAGGACGCGCCCGGAGTTGACCGGAACATCGACAATAGCGGGCCGCCCTCGAACCTCGTTGGCGCCCTTCATGAAACCGCTGAGGACCGAGTCATCCCCTCCGGGAAATCGCATCAGCACTTCGTCCCGATCGCTCTGCTGAACCGTCAGCAGAGGCCCGCTGGCCCAGCGTACCGGCAGCGTCTTTTCCGTGTATCCGTAGAAGATCGGATGAGTCGGTCGAACCACCTCGGCTTTCACGATAGGTCCGGGTGCGTAAAACTGCAGGGCTGGTTCGCGCTGCCTCAACGCGGCGCGTCAATCCGAACTCAGGAGGGAAGTTGCTCGCTACCCCAAGCGTGATCAGCGTTCCGCCCGCCTGGACAAACTTCTCGAGGGCGACCACGCCTTCGAGTCCCATGCCGCCCGTGATGTCCGGTGATGAGCCGTAGTCGCCCAGGAATTTGAATTGGTCCGTCTTCGTGTAGGCAAGCGGCTGCTTCTTGGGTTCAATGTCATAGACCAAACCCTTGGCCGTTCGCCCCTGGCTCGGAATCAAGATCACGTCGTAAGCGGAACGGAGATCGCCCTTGCTTGACGCGCTCCTTGTAGATCAAGTCGTACGCAATACCGTAGTGATCGAAGGCGTAGCGTACCCAACCCACATCCTGCGTGCTGCCCCAGGTGCTGTACATCGCCACGCGCGGCAAATCTGCGTTGTGCATCGGCACCGCCGGTTCCGATTGCAATGCCAACACGTTCAAACCGAGAGAACCGGCTGCAGATTTCAGATCAGCGAACGATTTGCCCGGGAACGATGAAGGATCCTGCCGGGATGCTCTGATCTCCTGATTTGAACGACTCCTCGGCAATCCGAACAGGAACGTTCTTCAGCTGGTATCGCAATGTGATCATGTCGGCGGAGCCGTGATCCGCCACCGCGTACCATCCCGCCCGGGAATCGCTCGGCACGTGCGCTTCTGGCGTGTACGAGGTGAGCGGCTGCACGCCTGCATCGAGGATCGACCTGTCGGCGCTCTCGACGATCTTGGTGTGCGTCATCAGACCCATCGTCCAGGCAGCATCATCGTAAGTCCGGAGATTGTTGTCGGGGTAGGTCTGTTTTTCGAGCAGGATCTTCGCGAGGCGGCCGTATGGCTGATCGCGCTTGATCACGAGCGAACCGGCCGGGAACGTGCCCTCGCTCAGTTTTAGTTCGGCGGAGGTCTTCCCGATCTCGATACCTTGCATGCGCAGGATCTTGACGACGAAAGCGACTCGGGTTGGATCAGCCTGACCTGCAGGAATCACGAATCCAAACGGAGCTTCTTTCTTGCCGGCCTCGATGGAGTTGCGGCTCTTGTGATAAAAGTTATCGAGCACGACCTGCGGAAAAGCGGAAGCCAACTGCAGATCCGGTCAAAACGCCTGTCTCCATGTAGTTGGTGTTGTTTCGCATTGACCAGTCGACTTCCTTGTAGGGAGGAAGCGGCCGGTACCATTCACGATCGGTCGGTTGGCGCGCCTCGTTCCGCATCCGCCGGGATTGCCGCCGCCCCGGACCCGCCGTGACGCGCCGGTGCATCGTATTCGCGCCCCCGTTGCCGAAGGTCTCGTACATGCGCAGCATCCCGTTGTGGTTCGAAGACATGAAGCCGAGATACCCCGGCGACCACATGTCGACGTAGGCATGCGTCCAGACGCCCGGCATGCCGTACTTGATCATCTGTGCCATCTCGAAGTTCGAAAACCACGGCAGCTCGCCGAACAGGATCGGATCGAGCGTCGGGTTCTGCGGAGCCTGCCCGCTGAATGTGTACATGAACGGAACCGACTCGTGCAGCTCATGCATGATCGGCGGGTGCCATTGCAGATACCAGGCGAGGAGCCGCTGCATCGGAAGCTGCGAAAAGTTGATGTCGCGGTTATCGTCGTGGAAGATGTATTTGCCCCAGTAGGGAGGCCCGCCTAAGTTG
Source organism: uncultured Acidobacteriaceae bacterium (assembly GCA_963744795.1). Lineage (GTDB taxonomy): Bacteria > Acidobacteriota > Terriglobia > Bryobacterales > Bryobacteraceae > Bog-105. The sequence goes on along the minus strand of CAVUVF010000008.1, from coordinate 253,028 downwards.
TCCTGCTTCGCTTCGTTTCATTGATCTTGTAGCGGTAGTACCAGTCGGCGTAACGGTCGCGGCCGTCCGGGTCAGCGGCCGGCGTGATCGACACGATGAGGTGGTCGCGGATGCCTTTGTACGAGCGGACTATCTTCCGTCACCAGGCGATATGCCAACTCCATCAACATCTCCGGAGGCCCGGTTTCTCCGCTGTGCAGGCCGCCCATCAGGTGATAAACCGGCTTTGCTTTCGCGATGATCTCCTGAGCCTGAGCGTCGCTGATCTTCCGCGGATCCGCGAGTTGTGCCAAGATAGCCGCGATATGTTTCGAGATTTCGGATGCTGTCTTCCGAGCCGATGAAAACGACAATGCACTCGCGGCCCTCGTCGGTCTTTCCTATTTCGAGTACCTTCACTCGCGGCGACTTCGCGGCGAGCGCCCGATAATACCGCGTCAGATCGGCGTAGTAGGTCAGCTTCTTCGGTGCGCCGACGTAGTGTCCCAGGACGTCTTTCGGTGACGGAACATCGGTGGACTTCGGCAGGTGATCGACCAGAGGGCTGATGAACTCAGGCCGAGTGGTCCACTCCTTTACTGATTTCGCGAACTCGTCATCCATCTGCTGCGCCGAAGCGGCAGAAGACTGAAAGCGAGAACAAAAAGGCACGGCAGCCATGCAGCGCGGCCAAGCTGTCTGTGCAAGTAGAGACTCCTCAATGAAAGATACAGGGCGTGTACGCAACTTGGCGAGTAACCGGAAACGGGACCGGACAGTAATTAATAGAACTAACATCCTCGCATCATCGGTCCGGCAACATCGCACCTGCGCAAACCTTCTTAGCGCTTCTTTACAAACGCAGTCGGGTTCATGGCCCGTCATTTTCCCTTCGAAATGTTTCAGAAATACTTTCCACGCTGGTCTTTGCCTCTGTGCTGTCTGCAGCTTCGCTCTGCTTTGCGCAATCGTCTTCTACGCCGCCCGATACTTCCCCCCAAACGCAGCAGACCGGAACGGCTTCAACAACCACGATCGTGAATACGCCGGCGCCTCCGCAAGAACCGGCAATTCTCGAGGACGGCGGATTCTCCATCCAGCCGAATTACTGGCTCAATCGCGCTCAACCGAGGGTGCACGGCGGCGCAGCCGCGACCGCGCTCGGAGATTTCAACTACACGGGAGACGCGAACGCCAGCATTGGCGGTGAGATCGGCATTCCAACCGGACACTCGAACACGCTGCGCTTCTCGTATTTCCGGATCCAGGGGCTCACGGACGCCACGCTTGCGAAAGACACGACTCTGTACTCGGAAGCCTTACTCGGCAGGTGACTATCTGAATGCGAACTACCTGATCCAGGGAGCGAAGATCTCCTGGGACTACCTGTCCTATACGTGGCACAAATCCCCTGGCGCCATTCGTTTGAAAACTCTTTACGAAGTGCAATTGGTGAATGCCGGCGTGAATGCGATCGCTCCGTTCAAAGCAGGTCACCACCGATTCGAGCGGAAACACAAACGACAACACTGCGCATGGGACGAGTAACCTGATTCTGCCTACGTTCGGATTTGAAGGCGAACAGAAACTCGGGAGATACTTCCGCTGGGAAGCAAAGGGTTCCGGGCTTCGGCCTCCCTCACCGTGGGAGACATCTGGGATGCTCAAGCCCTGGCTGCCGTTCGTGTCAACCAGTTCGAACTCATCTGCGGCGAGAAAGGATTCCACTTCAAGACTTCGCCGAAATCCGCGATGTATATGGTCGGATACCCTGTCCGGAGTATTCGTTGGCGTGCGGTATTACTGGGGCGCGGAGTAGCGCCCGGCTAATCCATTTCAACCAGAATCTTCGTGAACGATTCCGGCGATCGGCTCCATTCGGCGAGCGCATCGCCGGCATCTGAGAGAGGAACTGTTTTGGAGATGGTCGCTTCCACCGGAAATTTGCCCGTTCGAAGCAGGCTGATCACTCCCGGGAACTCGTCGAGGTAGTTGCGCGAACCGAGAATGTCGAGTTCCTTGTGTACGAACAGCTTGGTGTCGAAGCTGATCGGTTCTTTCGCCCACCCGATATAAACGACGCGCCCCGTGTGCGCGACTTCGTCGACCGCCAGGCGGTAGGTATCCGGAACACCGACCGCTTCGATCACGACATCCGGTCCCGCGATCGTCGGTTAACCGCATCAGTTCCGCGTGGACATCTTGAGCGTTCGAGTGGATAGCATGGGCAGCGCCTGCTTTCCTGGCCAGGGCCAGCTTGCGCGTCGTCGAGGTCGATCGCGATGGCGCGAGCGCCTCGTGGCAGCCGCCGACGCAATTGCGCCCAATCCCACCATTCCCACGCCGATGACGGCCACCAGTATCGGAAGCTTCCACTCGTCCTCGAGCGGCAGCGTGAAAGCCGACGGCCAATGGTTCGACGACGCTCAATTCGCGGAGCGACAAGTCCGGCCGATGTCACGAGTTTCTGCCAGCGCGATGGTGAAAAAGTTCTTCATCGCTCCGTCGCGCTGCACGCCGAAAGTCTCGTTGTACTTGCAGGCATTCATCCGGCCCCGCAAACAGGAAGCGCAGCGGCCGCAACTGGTGTTTGGATAAGCGGTAACGTCGAGTCCCGGTTTGAATTCGCGCGGGCACACCTTCGCCGACAGCAACGATGGTCGCCGCGATCTCGTGGCCGGGAATTCGCGGATAGCTGACGAGCGGATTCTTGCCGCGAAATGTGCTCAAGTCGGTTCCGCATAGCCCGATGATCCTTGTCTTCAGCAAAACTTCGCCCGGTTGCGGAGACGGTTCGGGAAGATCGCGGAGTGCCGAGTTTCCGGGTTCGGTGATGTAAAAGGCTTTCATTTAGTTGACAGGCGGAAGACAGGCTATCACGCGGTCGATTTCTTCGGGGCTGATGTAGAAATGAGGCGACACTCGAACCCACCCTTGGCGAGGCGTGGCGAGTATGTTTTGCGCCTTAAAAGCGCTGACGATCGCGCTGCTGTCCATCGCTGGGTGCCGGAAACTGACGATTCCCGAGCCGCTGGCGCGAGTACGGCGAACCATGACCTCGTAGCCTCGGCTCGCGAACGCCTTCCTCGACCTGCTGAACCAGGGAGTCGACCGCAGCCGAGATATTCGGCACGCCGACCTCCAGAATCAGCTCGAGCGCAGCCCGCAGGCCATAGCACCCAACCGTGTTCAAAGTTCCGCATTCGTATCGCCCGGCGTCCGGACGCAGAGTCATGTCGCGTTTGCCGTAATCGAAGTAGTTCGCCGGATTGGTCCAGCCGAACTCCGCCGGCCGGATCGTGTCCTGCCACTTCTTCCGGACGTACAGAATCCCGTTTCCTTCGGGACCCAGCATCCATTTGTGCCCGTCGGCGGCCAGAGCATCGATTGCGCACTCCTCACATCGAGCGGGAACACGCCCATGCCTTGGATGGCGTCGACGAAGAAAAAGCAGCCGTTTTCCCGGCAGAGCTTACCGATTGCGGGCAGATCGACGCGGTACCCGCTCAGGTAATTGACGATAGCTGATCGCCAGAAGGCGAGTGCCGGGCAGGGCCGCCGCGATCGTCTCGAGCGGATCGTAGATCGAAAGCCATTTCAGCTTCACGCCCCGCGCTTCGAGACGAAGCCAAGGGTAGTAATTCGCAGGAAACTCCTCGCGGAAGGCGATCACCTGGTCTCCTGGCTTCCAGGGGAAGCCCTCGGCGATGAACGAAATGCCCTCCGAAGTGTTCTTTACGATTGCGATCTCATCTTTGGCCGGCGTTGATCAGGCGGGCTGCGGCGACTGGCGCAGATCGCTGTAGCACTTCATCCACTCGGTGTAATGCAGGGATCCGAACTGGCATGCCTGTTCCGTCAGCTCCTTCATGGCGTTCGACGCTCTACGGCTCAAGCGGCGCCGACCGCGGCATGATTCAGGTAAATGAGCTGCTCCGTCAACCGGAAACTCCTCTCTAAACTGCTGAATCGAGGAGGGGCCGGCGTCGAGCAAAGCGTTCGAACTTTCTTCGAAACCCATCACTCCGAGCATACGTTAGTGTTCACAGGACCCAGTGCGTCTTCGTAAATGCCAGAACTCGTCGATTTTGGTTCTATACTGGGTGCAGGCGAATTCTGTTTGCGACTGCTAAGCACTGATCTGAGACGTGCCGCGGCAGAGGAGTCATAATGCGTCGCTTTTCCTTCCTTCGATCTTCCATAAGCCTTGTCCTTTCGGCTCTTTTGCTGGCTCCCGCCGGGACCTTCGCTGCTCCGAAGGACAAAGATACGACCGACACACTAAAGACACGAGCAGCGATTCCAAGAAGAAGGGCAGCAAGAACGATCCGGACGACATCGGAGACCGGAACGTCAGCGGGAAGGTCAACTTCTACTCTCTCGAGAAGGAAATCGCGCTCGGCAAGCAGCTAGCCCAGCAGGTTCAGCAGCAATCGAAGGTCATCAACGACCCGGTCGTTTCCGAGTACGTGAATCGGGTCGGCCAGAACCTCGTTCGAAATTCCGATGCTAAGGTTCCTTTCACGATTAAGGTGATCGAGGATCCGGTCGTGAATGCGTTTGCGTTGCCCGGCGGCTTCTTCTTCGTTCAATCGGGCTTGATCCTGAAGGCCGATACCGAAGCTGAACTGGCGGGCGTGATGGCTCACGAGATTGCTCACGTAGCCGCCCGCCATGCAACACGTCAGGCGACCCGGGGCGAAATCGCCCAGCTTGCCACCATCCCGCTGATCTTCATGGGCGGTGCGGCGGCTTACGGCATCTACCAGGCTTCGGGACTTCTGGTCCCGCTGACGTTCCTGAAATTCAGCCGTGGCCAGGAAGCGGAAGCCGATTTCCTCGGCCTGCAGTACATGTACAAAACGGGCTACGATCCGAACGGATTCGTCGACTTCTTCGAGAAGATCGAGACGCTCGAGAAGCGGAAACCCGGAACGGTTTCGAAGCTCTTTTCCACCCATCCGCCGACCGACGACCGTATCGTCAAGAACGCAGAAAGAGATCAACGATCTGAAGCCTCGTCCGGAGTATGTGGTCACCACTTCCGAATTCAACGATGTGAAATCGCGTCTGGCGATGCTCGAAAATCAACGCCGTCCCGATAAGGACACGGGTGATCCGAACAAGCCGACCCTGCGCCGCAACCCGAATTCGAACGCTCCGATTGAGGACGAGACCGATCCATCCAAGAAGTCGAAGGGTGATGATGACGATCGTCCGAAGCTGAAGAGGCGGCCGTCCGACACACAGCGATCCAGACCAGCACAGCACATCGCCCGACAAGCCCTAAAGCGGGGCGAGTCGTCATGACGATGGCGGTTTCCCTCGGGTTTTCGTAGTAATCGAAGCGATATCCGAGTTCGCGAAATCCTAATTTCTTGTACAGCGCTTTTGCGGCAATATTCGAAGCCCGGACTTCCAGAAAGAAGATTCCGGGCTTTTGCATTTCCTGCCGGAGCAGGGAAGCGGCGATGCCCCGGCGTCGAAAGCCGCTTCTGACCGCCAGGTTGATGATCTCGCGTTCGGCAGGAATATCCGGCAGATTGCAGGCGCAATCTGCCGGGAAACGAGGAATCCCTAAATCTTGCCCTCCTCTTCCGCCACAAGGCACTGATATCGGAGAAAGTCAGACGGGAGCCAGGGCGATCGGGGAAAAGCCTCAGTTTCAATTTCCGCATAGTTGTTTCAGGTCTGCTTCGGTTGCCTCCCTGATCAACGAGAAGGCCTTGTCTGGAGCGTTAACGACCGTTCCGTCCATCCGCAACGACTTCATCCGGCTGGGCCGAGTAAGTCACCGTACGGGAATGGCTCGGTTTCTGGTCGCCGCAACTGAGCCCTGCTTCGGAGGCATTTCTGAGAAGAAGCGTCGATTCGCGATTGTGCGTATCTTTCACTCTGAGACGGGCGTTCTTGCCCACGCATTCAACCCGGAGCATTTGGCCCCGGAGTTCCTTTTTCGGCACCACCTGATTCCAGGGAACCACTTCGCTCGGGCGTTTTCCGCCCGCCTCTGCGTCTAAGAGCAGCATTGGCTTTGGCCTCGGCCGCTTTGATCCGGTCAGCCTGAGATTGTTGCGCCCGCTGGTCCGCTCTACGGGCTGCGTCTCGTTCGTCGCGACCGAGCCTTTTCGGCCGCATCCAAACGAGCCGCCTCGTTATCCAGACGCATCTGGTGGATTTCTTCCCGCCCTTTCTCAGTTGCGCCGATTCTTCGGCTCGCAGCCAACTGCCTTGCGCGACGGCCGCGTGACCGTTCGCGATCTGGGCCTTCGCGAGCGCGATCCAGTACCTGGTCTCACGCGGATTGATCTCGGTAGCTCTCTTGATCAGCGCCTCGCGTTCCGCCTTTGTCTTCGGTTTCCTGCGCCTGGCGGAAAACCGGCTCGGCCCAGCGCGGATTCAGAGTCTCTGCCTTCTTCAGCAGCGCAATCATGCGCTCGGTCGGTAAGTCTTCGGCCGAAGCGAAATACACAGGCGCGCTGCGGCTTCCCGCCTGCGCCGCGGCGTCCAGATATTTAGTCGTGTCGGCATTTTCGAGCAGTCGCAAGCTGCGCCAACCCTTCATAACCGAGAGGAACCGTCGTCCGCCCGCGTCGATCGCAGCCTGGTAGGCGACGCGCGCGCCCTTCTGCGTCGCCCGGCAGCTTGGCATCGGCCAGGTAGACCTGGATCTCGGCATCAGAAACCGAGTGCTCTCCGAAATCGCGCTTCGGGTTCAGAGGCCGCCCTGAAACCGAGGACGACGGCCATTTGTTCGAAGCAACGATCGCCGCCGCTTCCTTTTCCAGTTCGTCTGTCGGCCGGCCGAACGCGTTCGTTTCCGCCGAGCGCAAGGAACTGCCGCCCTTTAAGCGCTGCGATGAAGATATGGAAGCTGGCAGAATACTCGAATTTGGTCGCAAACAGCTCCATGCGGGCCGTCGCCAGGTCGAGGTGGGCCGGTGTTCCGCCCCAGGTCACTCGGCTGCCGTTTGCCTCCAGAGTGTCGAACAGCTGGGCTAAACCCGACTCCACCTCCGGAGGCAGTCGAACCGTGTTTGCGTCCAGCATGAGTCCGGCGATCTGGCCCAAAGGCACCTTTGCCGCCTGTCGGGCAGACCAGAGTGTATTGGGAGTGGAGAACGAGCGCGTTCTCCCATTGAAACATAGGCTCTTCGGTTTGCGATACGAACCCAAACGGCTTATAGGACTGCGCACGCCGGCGTTTCAGGAGCCGGACGGGATACAAAGGTGCAATTTGCGCCTTTCCCAAGCGCATCCGTGACCACAATGCGGAACGGCCACGCCGCCGCCAGCTCTTTCTGCTCCAGTAAGCCACCCAGTACCCACCGGGCCTGTTCCAGTTGGGTCAGCGATATCTCTGGCGTGGCCAACGTCGCCCTGCGTATCGACGTAAAAGGGACCGATATTCAGTTCGGTCCAGCTGTCGTGGGCTGCGTTCGACGGCGACGCGCAGAACGAAAACGCGCGGCAGAGACCAGGAACGCTTCTACGAGCGCGATGGGCGTGGTAACGACAATCGCCCGAGCCGCCTCTTGCGATCTCCCGAGGTAGGAATGCGGCTCCGAAGAGTCGAAGTAAACACTATCTCCGGCTTCAAGGATGTGCTCGTTCGACTGATAGTTTATCGCGAGCGTGCCGCTGAGCACGTGCACGAACTCCGAGCCCTCGTGCTGATGCTCCCGGGCTGAACGCCGGGAGAACGGAGGGAAAGTCGGCAAGATACGCGGCGATGTTCTTCTCCGTTGCGCCGTATGCCAAAACTTCGAAGTAGTAGGTCGGAAGCGTGATTTCGGGCGCTTCGGGAAAGCGGATTCGGTCCGGCAGATCGGATAACGGAAAAGCTCTTCTTCTGCCGCTTTTCTCCGAAGAAAAACTCGAGGCCGACGTCGAAGACGGTTGCAATTCGGGCCAGGGTCGGAAGCGTGGGAATCAGCTTTCCGTTCTCCAGCTGCGATAGCATGGACGCAGACAGCCCGGTGTGCTTTCCCAAGTCCACCAGCGCGATCTTCTTTCGCAGTCGGAGATGGCGGAGCTTGGCGCCGATATCGTAGTTGCCGATGATCCGGCGGATCATCTCGTCGCCATTTTCAGCATCCCTCAAACTCACTTCAATCTAGCTTAATCCGGTAGCGCTCGATTTTCGTCTCGCTTAAACCGCTTTCATTCTGAGCAACAGAATTCCAGCGATCCCGCCTTAGAGTTGTCCATAGAGGCTCATTCGGATGGATTCTCACGACCGAGCGCAGATGCAAAACCGTTTACACGTCAACAGCTTGAGCGACGACACGTCTTGGTCGCAAATTGTACGAACGGAGACGAAGAACGCTTTTGACGAGTTGATGAGACGCCATCACCCAACAGCCTTAAAAGTAGCCTATTCTATCGTGCAGGAACCGCCAGGATGCCGAGGATGAAGTGCAAAACGCGTTCTGGAAAGCGTACAAGCACATCGGGCAATTTAATCGTGATTCGAAGTTTTCCACCTGGCTGACCAGGATCGTCGTGAATCAGTGTCTGATGAAGCTTCGGCGCACGCGCAAATTTCAACACATATATATTGGCGACGCGAGCCGGGAGACGACTTTGCAAACTTCGAACTGCGGGACGAGCAGGCATACGCCTGAAGACGTCATGGGCGAATCGGAGGTCCAGGATGTCCTGTTTCAGGAAATTCGCAAGACTCCGCCCTTGCTTCGCAACGTGTTTCTGCTGCGAGATGTACAACAGATTCCGATGCCTCAAGTCGCCGCAATGCTCGGCATCTCTGTTGCAGCGGCGAAGAGCCGCCTGTTGCGAGCACGTTCGGAACTACGCAGCCGCATGAGCCGGCACTGTAACCGATCGGGTTCTGCTGCTCTCATGACTTAGCGCGTCGAGATTAACCTGAACGCAAAAAAAGGGACGCCCGCGAAGCGGGCGTCCCTTTTTGTGAGTGTTGACAGTAGTGTTACTTATCTTTGTCGGGAGTTACTTTTTTGTCGTTCGGAACAACGGCGTTTTTTACGCCTTTGGCAACATTCTTAGCGGCGTGGCCGGTTCCTTCGCCCATCTTGGCGACACCCTTACCGACGCCTTTGCCGAAGTCCACAGCACCTTCGCCCACTTCGCCGTGCTTGAGATCAGTACCGGCGTCTTTGGTTCCCTCAGCGACCGTTTTCCCGCCCTTGGTGTAAGATTTCTTGACATTCTCACCGGAGGTAGCGATCTGCTCCTGGCTCTCCTCGTGCTTTACGCCCAAAGCATCAAGAGTTTTCGGCCCCAGAACGTCCATCGGCAGAGATGTTCTGCTGTGCCTGATACTTCTTAACGGCCGCTCTCGTTGCCGGCCCGTTGACCCCATCCACCGGACCGGGATCAAAGCCCTTGTCCTTCAGAGCCTGCTGTGCATCACGGATTGTGCCGCCGCCTTGGGCCAGTGCGGGAATAGCTGATAGAGCGACGGCCAGAACAGATGAAACAAGAATTTTGCGCATTTTTTCTCCTTCGCTCTGCCACGCAGAGCGCCTTTGCGTTTCGCTTGACCCGAAGTGAAATTCGAACCCCAAACGTAACTTCCGTCTTACTCGTGAGACTTCCGGGAGGAAAAAATGTAACGGAAAGCTTTGAGGATACTCAGTTAATTGCCCTTAATAGAGCCTGTAACACCGACGTAATCTGTCGTTTGTGCGTCTGGTTTCGAAAACGGGCGGATTCCGAATTCGAAATGCGACGACTTAGTGTCTGAAGATCGACAAAAGTCTGATTACAGCCGATTCCGGATTGCTCAAGGGCATCCAGACACATGGGATCAAGAGCGTGCGGAGTGTCCTGGCGCATGATTTCGAAGACTTTCTCATTCGGGAGCGCGTCCCGGTAGGGGCGCTTGGCCGAGAGGGCGTCGAAGATGTCCGCAATAACCAGGATGCGCGATTCCAAGGACATGCGGTCCCCGGTGAGACCTCTGAAATACCCTTTCCCGTCCAGCTTCTCGTGATGAGAAGCCGCTACTTCACTCAATTCGTGAAAGCCGGAGATCTTGTTGAGCACCTTCCATGTGTGGTACGGGTGCAACCGGAGCGACTGCCACTCGTCGTTGTCGAGTTTGCCCGGTTTCTCCAGGATGCTATTGGAGACGCCGAGTTTGCCCAAGTCGTGCAGGAGGGCTGCATGCCTTAGAAAGAGAATCCGCTCCCGATCAAATCCAAGCGTCTGGGCGATCGGCGACCGCGGCGTTCGCGACCCCGTTCGAGTGGTTATACGTGAAAGGTGATTTTGCGTCAACAACCCCCGCAAATGCGAGGCAGATCGAGTCGAGGGTAGCGTCGCCGGCAAGCATCGTTTTCTCTTCCGTATCCATCTGCAGAGCCAGTGCGAAATCGTCGCCGAAATCGAAACCCGTCCAAAGGCTGCTGCGAGAGGCGAGTGAGGTAACAGCCTGTACCAGTCGAGGATCGAACCAACGGCCGCTGCGGTCGACGGCGACTTGCACCGCCGTTTCCGGACCATGCGCGGTAAAGAAAACTTCCAGCGTCTGGGCGAGCAGCATGATACGGGAGAGAAGCGGGATCTCGCGGCCTTTCAAACCTTCCGGATTACCAGCTCCGCTCCACTGTTCATCGAGGCTGCCAATTCCGTTCGCCGTCGCCTCGCGTAATCCAATCAAACGCGCCAGGGATGCACCCCGTTCGCACCGAATTTTAGTCACATCGCGTGCGTGCTGCTTCTGGGTGGCGGCAACACGAACAAGAGTGCGGACTCGTTCGAGAAGCGGCTTGCCGGGCGCCACATGAGACAGGGCATACTGCAGCGTTTCCCACCCCAGCCTGCTCCAGTCCGTCGTCTTGACATCCCTTTTTGCTTTCAGGTCGTCCGCGTTCAAAGTGTGGAAAATGAGCGACGCATTACTGCTGCAGCCCGCATCTTTCAGCAGCAGAGCGTAATACAGGTCATTCAGCGGATCACCCGAAAGGCCGATTTCGCTCGCGATTCGCATTCCTAGAATGCAAGCGCGAACGGAGTGCCCGGTCGGCTGCCCCGTGCTCAAATCAAGCGCATGAGAGAGAGCGGACACCACCTCAGCCATACGAACGGAAGTGAGGCAGTCGTCCCCGTGCAAGCGACCCGCCGGTCTGTCGAATCTAATCGGACCGAGGGAGGTCGGGAAGGTGTCCACCTCTTACACATCGATCATTGGAGCCGGATAGAAGAGCGAATTCTGTTCTAAATGCCTCGATGCTAGGGTGGGAGAAATCGTGCCTAAGGAATCCCTGCGTTTTTGCTCCGGTCTGCGCAGTTCCGCAGCGGTTGTTCTGCTGGCGTGCGTCGGTGGCTGGCAGATGGCGATGCCGAGCTTCGCTGGCCAGGGCGATTCGATAGTTTCGCTTTCCAACGATTTCTGGAAATGGCGCTCTCGGTATCAGCCGTTTTCGCAGGACGACATTCCGCGTGTGGAACATCCTTCAGGACAGCGGGACTGGTCGGCCGGCGCGATTGCAAAGCAACGCGAGGAGCTTGAGGGCTTTCGACCAGCGCTGGAAGCATCTGCCTCACAAGAATCTGCCGGTTTCCGAACAGGTCGATTACCGACTGCTCGGTTCAGCGCTGGCCCGGGTTCATTGGGAGCTCGAAGTCAATAAGCGTTGGGAGCGAGACCCGACCTTTTACGTGGACCAGGCGATCACGGGAGTGCTGGAAGCTCTGCTGGCGCCGCCGCCATTTCACTGCGCAGCGAAGCCAGCAGATCCTGGAGCGAATGGAGAACATCCCGTCGGTGTTCCGGGACGGCATGGCGAACCTGCATCCTGCCAAACCGTTTGCCGAACTCGCGTTGGGCGAGCTTCGCGATATCCGGCCGAAGCTGATCGGGTGTCGCCAAAGAAGTTGGGCCGATGCTGACTGCCGAGCGGCGGCAAATCGAAGCAGGCGTTGCAATCCGAGTTGACCAAGGCGGCCGCGGATGCGGCGGATGCTGCTGAAGCGTACAGGGACTGGCTGGAAAAGAACCTTTCGTCTTATCCGGCGAAAAGCGCTGTCGGACGCGAGAATTACTTGTTCTTCCTGCGCAAAGTTGCGCTGAATCCTTATACGCCTGAACAGCTGCTCGCGATGAGCCGCCAGGAGTGGTCGCGCGCTGTCGCCTTCGAACAGTATGAACATCAGCGCGACATGGGAAAGCCGGACCTTCCACTCGCGACGAGTTTCGAGGATCAGCGCCAGAAGACACAAGCGGCAGAACAGTCGATACGGCGCTTCCTGAACGAGAAAGGGATCCTCACCGTTCCTGCCGATATTCCGCACTATGTCGTAAAGCCGATTCCGAAATACCTGTCGTACCTGGAGGGTTTCGGAGAGCTGGACGATTTCACATCGCTGACGCGGCTGAAAGAAGAAGGCCTGCGCTGGACTCCCGACCCTCTCCCAAGCTCGGGTATTTCGCGCTTGGCCACGGCTAAAGATCCACGGCCCGCTGATCATCCATGAAGGCGTTCCCGGGCACTACTTCCAGATGAGTCTTTCGTGGCGGAATCCCGATCCGGTCAGGCGCGCCTACTACGATTCCGGCGCCAACGAAGGCATCGGTTTCTATGCAGAAGAGATGATGCTGCAGGCAGGTCTTTTTGACGACAGCCCGCGCAGCCGCGAGATCATCTACAACTTCATGCGGCTGCGGGCGCTGCGGGTCGAAGTGGACGTGAAGCTTGCGCTAGGCGAGTTCAGCATCGACCAAGGCGCGGAATACCTGGCGAAGTCTGTTCCGATGGATGCCGAGACAGCCCACGAGGAAGCTCGTCTGTTTGCGTCCACTCCGGGCCAGGCGATTACGTACCAGATCGGCAAAATCCAGATCATGCGATTTCTGGCAGATGCCCGAACGAAACAGGGCAATGCGTTCCGGTTGCAGGCATTTCACGACTACGTCTGGAAGAACGGCAATGTACCGCTATCCCTGCAACGCTGGGAGTATCTCGGCATGGCGGACGAAGTGCCCGCCGCTCGAGCCATGACGAGACGCGCCAGCTTTCCTATTCCAATGAGGTTTCCTATGCTTCGATCGCCTTCTCTTCTTGCCTCGTTTGCCTGGCTGTCGCCGTCGCATGGTGCGGGGCTGGAGAAGCAGCCGGCTTCGGAATACCATGCGCGTCGAGTGGCGCTTGCTGCCAAATTGGATGGCGGCGCCGCCCTGATCTTTTCGGCGGATGAGCCAGAGATGAATTATCTGTCCTGGCGGCAGGACGAAGACTTCTACTATCTGACGGGGTGGAATGAGCCCGGTGCGGCTTTGCTGGTGGAAGCTGCAACCGAACCCGACAAAGAAAGAACAGCGGGAACAGAACAGTGCAGCCTGCTCCGCCTGAACCTTATCGCGAAATCCTGTTTCTGCGCGCTCGCAATCCGCGGCTCGAAGTCTACAAGGGCGCAGGCATCTACGCCACCACGCCCGACGTCGGCAAAACTCGCAGGCGTCGATGAAGTCCGGCCTATGACGGATCTACAAGCGGAACTGGTCCGCCTGACCGTTCCTCCGAAGACAAGACAAGCCGGTTCGCGCCGCGCTTCGAAGCTGGCTATTCCGGCGGACGACTCGAAAGCGAAAGCCTCCCTGGATCTGGTTGGGAGTACGATCGGATCGGCTCTGCTCCGCTACCGCGCGACCTCCGGAGAACTGACGGCGGAGCTTCGCGTCACCAAGTCGCCGGGTGAAATTGCTCTTCTCGAAGAAAGCGGCTGAAGCGTCGGTTGCTGCGCACCGTGCTGTTCTCAAAGCGATCGAGCCTGGCGTGTCTGAAAGATCGATCAGCGGCCTCATCGATTACAAGCTGAAAGAGTACGGATGTGAGCGGCCGAGCTATCCCTCTATCGTCGGCTCGGGCGCAAACGCCGCGGTACTGCACTACATGGCAGACGAGAACACGATGGAAGCTGGCGGATTAGTCGTGGTTGATGCAGCCGGCGAGTATTCGATGTACGCAAGCGACATCACCCGCACGCTCCCGGTGAACGGCCACTTCACGCCGAGGCAGCGAGAGATCTACGACATTGTTCTAGGAGCCCAGCGTGCCGCGGTAGCGGCGTTCGTTTCGGGCCACTCGTACATGGGCAGCAATCCGAAGAAGGAAGACCCGGACTCCCTCAACAACGTCGCGTACGACTACGTGAATACGCACGGCAAGGATCTCCACGGTGCACCGCTTGGAAAATATTGGCTTCATGGACTGGGACATTCCGTCGGGATCGATGTGCATGATCCGTATGAGCTTGAGAAGCCATTTGGTCCGGGTTCGGTGTTCACGATTGAACCGGGTATCTACATTCCGGAAGAGAAGATCGGGATCCGGATCGAGGATACGTTCTATGTCGATCCAGACGGCAAGCTGATCAATCTGACCGGCGCACTACCTCATACTGCCGATGAGGTCGAAGCCGCCATGAAGCACGAGGCGCGACTAGCCAGCCCGCGACTAGCGGCTGCGGAAGCGATCACTCAACTTGGCGAGACTGCTTTCGAGCGAGGCTTCTGGCGCGGCAGGTGGCTGCGCCGGAGCGTTTTTAACCTTTGGCAACGTGGATGCCTGCAGCGCCTTGATGGAGAGCGCGATGCGTTTCGTCTTCGGATCGGCAGACAACACCTTCACGCGCACGATCTCGCCGACCTTAACCGCCTCGTTCGGATCCTTGATGAACTTCGTCGACAGTTCGCTGACGTGGACCAGTCCGTCCTGGTGAACGCCGACATCCACGAATGCGCCGAAATTCGTGACGTTCGTCACGACGCCTTCGAGGATCATCTCGGGAGCCAGATCGGAGATCTTGTCGATACCCGCCTGGAACCGCGGCGCGACGAACTGTTGACGCGGATCGCGGCCCGGCTTCCGCAGTTCTTCCTGGATATCGCGCAGCGTGTACATGCCCGCTTTCTCGGTTTGGAAGCCTTCGAGTTTGACCGTTTCGGCCAGAGACGGGCCGGGCGATCGAGCTCGGCAACGCTCACCCGCAAGCGAAGCGGCGATCTTCTCGACGATCGGATAAGACTCGGGGTGAACGGCGGTCATGTCGAGCGGGTTCTCACCATCGCGTATGCGGAGAAATCCAGCGGACTGTTCGAAGGTCTTCGGCCCGAAGCCGGAGACGGCCATCAGCTGGACGCGCGAGCGGAAGCGGCCGTTTTCGTTGCGGAACTCGACGATCTTCTGAGCGGTTCTTTCGTTGATTCCGGCAACATGCCGCAGCAGCGCGAATGAAGCCGTGTTCAGATCGACACCGACGCGGTTCACGCAGGTCTCGACCGTGCTTTCCAGGGCTTCGCCGAGCCGCCGCTGATCGACGTCGTGCTGGTACTGGCCGACGCCGATCGATTTCGGGTCGATCTTGACCAGCTCAGCCAGCGGATCCTGCAGCCGCCGCGCGATGGAGATAGCTCCGCGTACGGTAAGATCCAGAGTCCGGAAATTCCTGCCGGGCGATCTCGGAGGCAGAGTAGACGGAAGCTCCCGATTCGTTCACTACCACGCTGAAAACGGCCGGAAGGCTGGCGTCGCGCAAGAACTTCGTGACGAAGGCAGAAGCCTCTCGCGATCCGGTTCCGTTGCCGATCGCGATGGCCCGCACGTTGTACTTGTCGACGATCAGGACTTCAGCAGTCGCGCAGCGCCCTCAGCGTCGTTCTTCGGCTCGAGCGGATAGATGACGCCGTGGTCCAGAAATCTGCCGGTCTCATCCACGACGGCGATCTTGCAACCGGTGCGCAGGCCGGGATCGACGACCGATCACGCCCAGCGCGCCGGCAGGCGGCGCCAGCAGCAAGTTCTGCAGATTCTCGCGGAACACGCGAATTGCTTCGGCATCCGCGCGTTCCTTCAGCTCCAGCCGAACTTCGGTCTGGATCGAGAGGTTGAGAAGCCGCTTCCAGGAGTCCTCAATTGCCGCTTCGAGTTCCGGCGTCCAGTCGCCGGGCGTTCGTAGGATCTTGCTTTTCAGGTACGCTAGCTGCGCGAGCTGAATCGAGTTCGATCTGGAAGTACAGGATGTTCTCGTTCGTGCCGCGGCGAATGGCCAGCATGCGATGCGAGGGAATCTTGGCGGCGGGTTCCCGGTAGTCGAAGTACATCTTGAACTTGCCGTCCGGGATCTTCCGCTCCTTCGACCGCATGGCTGACCACAACCCCTTCGGACAACATCATCTGGCGGAGATGGCCGCGGAACTCCGCGGTTTCGCTGATCCTTTCAGCGATGATGTGCCGCGCACCTTCCAGCGCTTCTTCGACGGACGCGACGCCATTTCTCGCGTTGACGAATTGCTCGGCGTATGCGCGCAGAGGCACGTCGCGAGCCTCCTGGTTCCAGAGGTAGTCGGCCAGCGGCTCCAGTCCCTTTTCACGAGCAATGGAGGCCTTGGTGCGGCGTTTGGGACGGTACGGAAGATAGAGGTCCTCCAGCACGCTCTTCTCGAGCGCAGCTCTCGATCTGCGCCTTCAACTCATCGCGTCAGCTTGCCCTGTTCCCTGAATGCTGTTCAAAACAGTCGCGCGCCGCTCTTCGAGTTCTCTGAAGTACGCTGCTCTCTCTTCGATGGCGCCGATCGCGACCTCGTCCAGGTTGCCGGTCGCTTCTTTCCGATATCGGGCAATGAAGGGAACGGTTCCGCCTTCGGCAAGCAAAGCAAGCGTGGCAGCTACGCTCTGGGTCGGAAGTGTGAGTTGTTGAGCGATCGTTCCTACGATCGCGGAAGGTAAACGGTCCTGCTGCTGTGACATCTGTCGTACGGAACTTCAATGATAGAAGATGAGCGAACTCGAAGGTCCGGTGTTACCGCAGCAGAAGATTGCGCAACGTACGAAGATCTCGCAGATATGCGCTGGCTCGCCTCGGAATGGCCCTTCAGCTTATCAGTTTGTGGACGACGAGTCGAAGTGCCTCCTCCTGCCGGGAAGAGTCGGTCTGGTCCGCCGCAAGCAGCCCCTCGATCTCAGCTTGGGCCTTCTCGATTTCACCGTGCAGGAGATGCATGAATTCCTCTGCGCTCTCAATGGTCTCGAACGGTGAAGTGCTCCATTCCTGTAGCATGCAACATTCCGCTCCTTAGCGCAGCTTTATGGTTTATGTACTAGATCAAAAAAGATAATGTGCTGTGCACAACCGAGGAGCAGTTTGCCTAGAAAGGATTGGAACTGGCATAGCGTTGGAGATGGCGGCCCGATTGCTGTCGCAGTCGCAGAGGGTTTCACGCCATGCTTTCCCGTGCCGGCAGATTAAAGGCAGAGTTCGGTCCCACATATCTTGTTAATCTCAAGCGCAGGGATCCACAAACCGAGGCACACTTCGCGGCATATTTCTCCTGCTTACCTGGCAACCAAGTTATGGGGAAGGCTGAGAAATCGCGATCTCGCCGATGACATTTGCCAGGAAACGTTGGTGAGAGTACTCGAAGCCGTCTATACGAAAGAGGATCTGAAACATCCCGAGCGCTTCGGCGCCTTCGTGAATTCGGTCTGCAATAACGTACTGCTCGAGTATTGGCGTAGGAGAAAAGCAGCAGGAGAGGCAGTGCAATTGACCGAACAAATGGACGGCCAGCCGAATCCCGAAGCCGCTGCACAAATAGCAGAGGACATTGCAGATGTGCGTAAGGTTCTGTTGAAACTGCGTAAGCGAGATCGGGACCTGCTGCGGATGGTTTATTGGGAAGAACGTGACCGTCATGAAATCAGCAAGGTGACGCGCACCTCGGCTGATCATGTCCGAGTAATCTTGTATCGTGCCAAGCGCGTGCTACGGAGGTTTCTGGACGAAACGAGACCGCGGGCCGCTGCCTGATCGAATTGCTCGCCCGGCATCGAAGCACCCGATTTAATTTGAAAAAAGTTTTTCGAGCGACGTAACGCTCTCTCTTCTCGCGTCACAATACAACAGGGAGCGCTCTCGGCTTCCCTGTTCCCTCGCACCTATCCTGACTGCGGTTCGCTACGCTGGTCTGGCAGGAAGGGCGACACGGGAATGGGTAAGCGCAAAATCGGAGTACCGTTAGTCGTCCTCTGTTTGCTGGTTCTGGCCGCACTTCTGCTCCGGTCCGGGCTTGCATTTGCCCTGGCGTATCGCAATCCCTTTCCACACCCGCCGTTCTCACACAAATCAGGCAATTGAACCAGCTTGCGACCGTGCGCTTCAGTATTCAGCGAGTCGTGGGCTTGACGGAACCCAAGGTCCCGTTGGGAGAAGAATCGATTCTGCTCATCGTGCAGGGCGATGTACAGGCCGGAGTGGATCTCGCGGACTTACGAGCGGACGACGTTGCCGTTTCGGGCACGCACGCCTCCGTTCGTCTACCTCCGCCTAAGGTGTTGACCAGTTATCTCGATGAGAGCCAGACCAAGGTATGGGACCGGCACGTGACATGGTGGACTCCGTGGGTGCCGTATAGTCCCGATCTGGAGCACCGCGCTCGCCTGCAGGCGCTCGACGAAATCCGGAAGGCAGCAATCAACATGGGAATATTGGACCGCGCGGAGCACAACGCAGAGAACGCCATACGCCAGTTTCTTGCCGCCTTCAGAGTCAATGTGAAGTTCGATCACCAGGGCGCCTAGGCTACGGAGTCGAAGGCGGTGGGACGCGGCGCTTTGTCGCCTGTTCAAATGAGTATCCCAGCTCGAGGAGCTTTGGCTCGCTGCACGCCATTCCGGTGAACGCCACGCCGAAGGGTGCAGGCTTCGGTTCGAATCCGGCCGGAGGAGGCGGAGTCGAGCGAATTCGGAATCATGCCGAAGGGAACGAGAACGGTCGGATATCCGGGTTTCGCTGCAATAGCCGCGCCGCTTGCGCCGGGGAAGAGCAGAGCATCCAGCTGGTTCGCCTTCATCGCCGCATCGATCCCTTGAGCACCCGCGATCTGGATGTCTTTCGCGCGATCCGCCTCGTAGCGGGCGCGATCGGCATCTACATCCATCTCGTCGGAGATGTCGAGATTCGATTGACCGAAGCGAATCGCTCCGCCTTGGATATGCGTGATGTTCCATTCGCGCAACTCCGTAAGAGTTTTGACCGGAGCTGACGGCCCAAGTGTCTTCAGCCAGTTATTGAAATCGCGCTTCATGCCGTACTTGAGAACGACGGAGCAGTTTGCGTCCTTGCCTTTGACGTTTGCGGCACCCGAGCACTGGCCCCATTGCAGAAAGCTCTTGTCCATATCTTTCGTCGACACGCTGGGGATGTCGACCGGGTCGACGATGACCGCGCCGTGCTGTTTCAGGATATCGATGGCTTCGGTCATCACTCGCGCTTCTTCGGGCGTCAGACCTCCGCCGCGCCGTCCGAATCCGCCTCCCGTTCCAAACGGCGCACCAGGTACCCGCGTCGAAGGGCCGCCGGTCGCAGTGCCTTCGCGAGGAGTTGCATCGGCTGTCGCCGGTCCCACCCGGCGGATTGACTCGGTCGTAAAAGAATGCGCGTGGAATTCCGATGCGAGCGCCCTTCAGACCGTCGAGATTGAGGAATTTCGTGTAGTCACGACCGGGCGGCGGAGTACAGGTCTTGGTTGCGGGATCGTTCGGATCAGGCGCCGGGCTTTCGAGAGCACCCAGCATGATCGCCACATCCGTTACTGTCTTGGCCATGGGTCCGGCCGTGTCCTGGTCAGCCGTGATCGGGATGACGCCGTAGCGGCTGATTCGTCCAACGGTTGGTTTCACCGCCGCCAGCATGTTCTGATTCGATGGGCTCAGAATGGAGCCTGACGTTTCGCTCCCGACGTTGCCCGCCCAGAAATTCGCGGCCGTGCCCGCGCCAGAACTGGATCCTCCCGTCTGAAGAACCGGTCGTCCATCGCCGGTTGCTTCGCGGGGATCACGTCGAGGATCGTAAGGGTTATACGCGAAACCACGCACGGCGTTGTAGTTGGCGGGCATGGGCGTTGGACCGCCCGCAACCCAGTTTGCAAGCTCGGAAAGCGTGGTCTTGGCGATGATGACGGCTCCCGCGTCGCGCAAGTTCTTGACGAGTGTGGCGTCGTACGGAGGCATGTAGCCGTCAAAGGCGAGAGCCCCTCCCGTGGTGACGATGTCGTGCGTCAGGATGTTGTCCTTGAGAGCGATCGGAATGCCGTGTAGACGGTCCGCGGATTCGTCCCGGCTGCCCGCTCCCGATCGCGTTCGTCCGCTTCGGCGAGAGCATTGGGATTCGTCGTGATCATGGCGTGAAGCTTGTCTTCGTACAGCCCGATGCGCGTCAGGTATTGAACCACCAGCTCGTGCGAGGTCACACGGCCGGTCTCCATCGCCTTCCGCATGTCGGGAATGGACGCCTCCACCACGTTAAACGGAGGAAGCTTGGCAGGCTCCGGAGCGCGTGGCTGCCTTCGCCTCCTTTTTCGTTCTTCGCCTGTGCCGTGCGCCAAGCCTGTTGGCGCGTAGGTGGACAGGCAAGCTGCCGTTACCGCAGAGAGTATGAACCGTTTCATCCGAGAACTCAGACTAGAATGCCAGACGCAGAGCAAATTGGATCTGACGCGAACTTGCTCTTGCGTCCTGTACGCCGGCCGACGTGATCTTTCCGAACACAGAACTGCTGGTGGTTACGTTCGGGATTATCGAAGTTCGGATGATTGAACAGGTTGAAGATCTCGGAGCGGAATTGCAGGAACCGAGTTTCTTTCCCCAAGCGTGAAGCTCTTCAGCAGCGCGAAAGTCGAAATTGTGCGTGGGCGCCCCGATGATGATGTTTCGTCCGGCGGTTCCGTAACGCCCTGAGAAGTTGCTGGTGAAGCAGGCAGTATTGAACCAGAGCGACGGATCGTGGTTGAAGTCGTTCGGATTGCAGATCGCATCCGGGCGAGTACCGGTTTGCGTGCCGGAGAGCTGTAATCCGGTGGTCGGATCGAGCGGATTTCCGGATTGGATCGAGACGATTCCATTTGTCTGCCATCCGCCGAATACCGCGTTCATGAATGTCGGACTCGAAGAGCCGAACTGGCGGCCATGCCCGTACGGCAGATCGTAAGTGTAACTCGCAACGAAACGGTTGCGCGCGTCAAAGGTAGATAGACCCCGCTCCAGGTGGAAATTCGTCACGTCGACGACTCCGCTATTCCATAACGATGCATCGTCGATTGCCTTCGAATAGGTATAGGAGACGAGGAAGCTCAACCCTTGCGAGAAGCGTTTCTCGACACTGGCCTGCAGCGCGTGATAGATGGAGGACGCGCTGGGAGAGCGGACGTTGATAGTCGCATAGTTCGGATACTTGCGCAGCGACTGCGTGAACGAGGTTGTTGGTCCGGGTGCGTTGTAGTCGTAGGAACGATCGAGATGAGTGCCCTTCGACCCGACGTAGCCGAGCGTCAAGCCCATGGCAGAAGGCAACTGATGCTGAATGTTGAAATTCCACTGCTGGACATAACCGTCGCGGAACGGATTCTCTACCCAGGAGGCGCTGGGAATGGCAGCGCCGGCAGAGGTTCCACCGTAAGGATTGGCGATGTTGATGTTCGGCACGCCAGTCGTGCTCTGATTCACCGAATAACCGGTTAAAAACGGCGCGGTTAGGTTGGAATTGAGAATGACGTTCAGCAGTTTGACATCCCAGAACAGACCATACCCGCCGCGAAACACGGTGTTCGGGCCGAAAGGCGTGTAGGCAAAGCCGAAGCGCGGCGAGAATTCCCGCTTGGACGAGTTGTAGATGCTCGGAGCTGTCCGGCAGTCGAAATCCGCAAATAGGGAAGCGGCGTTGAATTCGGGAAATTGGGATCGAATGTCGCGAGGTGGTTGTATTTGTCCGTCGTCGGCGCGTTGTACTCCCAGCGCACGCCAAGATTCAACGTCAGATTCGGAAGCACACGGAAATCGTCTTGAGCGTAGAGGTTGGTTGAGGTCTGTCGAAGCCCAGCTACGGTACTCGCGGCGATGCCGGCAAAGGAACGGCTGACGCTTGCCGTGTAAGGATACCCGAGCAGCAGATCAGCGACAGCATTGCCCGTATTCGCCACCGAGTTCACCACGCCAGTGGCGGAGGTGACCACCTGGGCCGTGTAAAACGGATTGAAGGTTAAAGTTCCTCTTGCACTTGAATCGAAGAGGAAATTCTCCTGGAATCGCCGGATTTCGGTGCCGAATTTGAAGGTGTGCTTGCCCGTTGTCCACGAAAAAGCATCCGCCCACTCGTACGTGTTGTCGTGGCGATCTTGCGGGAGATTCGTCGCTTCGCCGATGCGGTCGTAACCTGTCAGATTGATGACGGGAACGCCGAAGTCGATCGGATTTCGGGATGTGCCGAGAATTCCGAGCTGGGTCGAGATGTCGTTTCCCGAGTTCTGCTGGAAGATGCCGCCGCGAACGCGCGTGAACGACATGCGCGCTTCGTTCACCTTGTTGGGGCCAAGCAAAGCAGATGTAATCGAGCACGCCCTGATGTCCACCATTCGGAGTGTTGCAGCCATAGCCCGGCAGGTTGTTCGCGCCCGCACAGAAAGAATCGAAGGTATCGAACCTGTTTTCCTTGCTGAAGCTGTAACGGCCAAACAGCGAGTTCTTGTCGTTGAAGCGATGGTCAAGCCGCACCGTGAACTGATCGAAATCGTCTCTCTTCGTCGGGCTCGATGTGAATAGCCCGTTGGCGGATGAACTGCCTGCGCCGTTCGGATTCGGATACAAGTTTGCGACATTACGCCCGACTTGGACTGATCTGATTTGCCGGAATGATATTGCCGGCGAACGGATCTCGTACCAGAACTCCGGCAGTGTTGCGGTGTAACGATGCCGGGTTGTAGATGATGGTCGAAAGTGCCGAGAAGTCGCCGCTCTTCATCGCCGCCGTGGGCACTGTGCCGACCTTCGTAATTGCTTGGCGGATGCGTGTGCTCTCGAAATTTCCGAAGAAGAAAGTCTTGTTCTTCTTGATGGGCCCGCCGAACGAAGCACCGTACTGATTTCGCTTGTATTCCGGTATCGGTCCGGGGCGGTCAAAAAAGTTCTTCGCATCTAGCGAGCTGTTGCGGAAGATATTCGTACAACACGCCGTGATAGCTGTTTGTTCCCGCTTTGGTGGCAATGTTGATTTGTGCACCGGGACTTCGGCCAAACTCTGCCGAGTAAGTGCTCGCTTGCACCTTGAATTCCTGAATCGCTTCGGTTGAGATCGCGACGGCATATTGATTGATCGCCAGGTCGTTGTTGTCCATTCCATCGAGAAGGAAGTTATTGGACTGTTCGCGCGCACCGTTCACCGAGATCGACCCGCCTTGCGTCTGGTTTTGGGAACCCTTGACGCCTTGGTTCGCGCCAGGAACCAGAAGATTGAGTTGCAGGAAGTTCCGGCCATTGAGTGGTAACTCCGTGACCTTCTTGTTGTCGACAACGTTGCCTAAGGTCGAAGAATCCGTGCTGACAACCGGAGCTGTCTCTTCCACGGCAACAGTTTCCGTGAGCTGTCCCACCGGCATCACGAGATCGATGCGAAGCCGATCATCGACACGCAGTTCTACCCCGGTGCGTTCTGTCCTCTTGAAGCCGGTCTGTTCGGCACTAACGATGTAGGGACCGACGGGAAGCTGCGGTATGGAATATTCGCCAGCTTCGTTCGTCACTTCTGTTCGCGTCAAGCCTGTGGAGGTCTGCTGAACAGTGACTTGCGCGCCTTTGATAACGGCACCTGAACTGTCGGTAACTGTACCCAGAATTGTTCCTCGTACCGACTGACCGAAGCCGCTATCTGCAATCAACAGAAAGCAAAAAATAAGAACGAGATGCGCTCGACGCGCCATGACCCCTCCCTGACTTGATCACCATGTCGCGGTCCGACGCTTACATAGCAGCGGAACCCTACCTGGACCTCAGCGAGGAACGACGGGTTTTCAGATTACTGGATTATGGCATAAGATCAAGTTCTTAGGATCAGCGATTAGCAAACAATTGTTAGCGGGGTGTAAGTTGCTGCATTCGTGCCTTTTTGCCGATTGTTTTGGTCGCTGCTGTCGCGCTCTCACCGCGTCCGTGGCTGCAACGTGCGGCGATCATGGAACGCGCGAAAGCATGCTCGTTGAACGGCGTCGTGGCTGCTGGAGCATCTGCATGACAAAGATGTGGCTGTATTGGCGGTTGGTAAGAAAGAAGAGTACGCTGGCCGGCTCACATCCCGGGTTCCGGGATACTCTGGACTCCGCGGACTCTGCGCACGACCACGCCGCGTCCGGGAAGTAACGCTCTGATCCTTGAGCTTCCCGCCTCCCGAGCAGCGCGAGGAGACGTCCTCGACGAAAGCAGGCGTTCGAAACGGCTCTCGCATCGTCCTCTACTCAACCGGTGACAATGCCACGATGACCGCTCGGATGTATCTCACGCTGGACGCCATGGGCCTGGGCGCGTCCACATCCATGCTGGATGGCGGTCTTCCGCTTTGGCGGCGCGAGGGCCGCGCCGTGACGCAGGATATACGACCGTTGCGACCGGGTCCAGTTGAAGCTTTGTCCGCAGAACGACGTTGTTGCGAATCTCGATTACGTCCGTTCTCAATTGCGCAAACCGAATGCAGCGATTGTGGATGCGCGATTGCCGGAGTTCTACTCGGGCGAGAAGATTCCATCGCAGCGACGGGCCGGACATATTCCCGGTGCGATCAACATTCCGTTTGCTTCGTTGTTGGACGAGAATGGGCGTCTGCTGCCGATTGAGGCCCTGCGAGCGAAGTTCGAGCGGGCTGGCGCGCATCCGGGCGCAGCAAGTCATCACGTACTGCCATATCGGGCAGCAAGCCAGCCTTGGCGTACTTTGCCGCACGCTACCTTGGCTACGACGCGCGCATGTTCGACGGCTCATGGCAGGAGTGGAGCGCGCACTCCGAACTGCCCGCCGAAACGTCCCCTGCGAAGCGCCCCAGCACTGACGTTGCTTGACAAACCTGACGCGCCCGGCAGTATAGTCCGACTGTAATTCTCCGTTCGAATTTTGCCTCGAGGTCAGTGTGTGAAATTATTCCGGTCCGCCCGTTTTCCTCCTTTCTCCTCGTCGGCGCCTGCTATTTGCATCTGGGCTGGCTCAGGCCCAGGATGACGTCACGGCAAAGCCGCCCGATACTCCGCCGGTTCTCGCCATCGGCTCTGCGGCGCCGGACTTCAACCTGCCCGGCATCGACGGCAAGAATCACAGCCTGAAAGAGTATGCGTCGGCCAAGGTGCTGGCGATTGTCTTCACGTGTAATCACTGTCCCGTGGCGCAGATGTACGAGAAACGCATTAAGCAGCTAACTTCCGATTACCGCGACAAAGGCGTGACCGTGGTCGCGATCAATCCGAATGCGCCGAACGCGGTCCACTTGTCAGAGATGGGCTATACCGATCTCGGCGACACGCTGGCCGAGATGAAGATCCGCGCTCAATACCGGCACTTGAATTATCCGTATCTTTCGGACGGCGACGACGCAGAAAGTCGCTCTCAAGTACGGCCCGGTGGCCACTCCTCACGTCTTCCTCTTCGATAAAGACCGGAAGCTTCGGTACGAAGGACGCGTGGACAGCAACCAGCGGGAAGAGCTTGCCACGAAGCATGAGGCGCGCGATGCTATCGAAGCGCTGCTGGCAGGTAAACCAGTGGCGGTCGAGCACACGCCCGCCGTGGGCTGCTCAACCAAGTGGGCTTACAAAGAAGCCGGCACAAAAGCGGAGCTTGCGAAGGAAGCTGCGGAGCCGGTGAACGTGGAACTCACCTCCGCCGAGCAACTGAAGACCATCCGCAAGAACGCCGGTACGGACAAGCTTCTGCTTGTGAATTTCTGGGCCACGTGGTGCGGGCCATGCGTAGGCGAATTTCCCGAACTGCAGAAGATGGTTCGGCAGTTCCGGGCGCGTCAGATCAACATCGTCACCTTGAGTGTCAACGCGCCGGATGAAAAAGACATGGTGCTTTCGTTCCTGAAGAAAGAGCATGCCTTCAACCGGAATCTGCTCTTCAACAGCAATGATGCGGCCGAAGCTGCCCCTGCTTTCAATGCGCGGCTGGTCCGGCGCCGTTCCCTATACCGTGCTGATCGGGATGAATGGCGAACTGCTGTATCACAGCCAAGGCGCCATGGACCCGATCGAAGTGAAACGAGCCATTCTGAAATATTTGCCGGACGACCACTACAAGGGCCAGAACGCGTATTGGAACAGCTCGTTTTAGATCGCGCTCGTCTACTTCTTCAGATTCGTCTCGAACAGCTTGTAGATCCGCTTGTATTCGTCCGTCCAGCTCGCGGGTTCTTTGAATCCGTGATCCTCAACCGGGTACACGGCCAGTTCCCAGTTGTCCTTGTGCAGCTCGATCAAGCGCTGCGACCAGCCGCACGGTGTCCACGAAATGAACGTTGGTATCCACCATGCCGTGGCAGATCAGGAGCGCACCTTTCAGGCGATCGGCAAAGAAGATCGGGCGACGACTGCTTATAGGCTTCGGCATCTTTTTGCGGGAAGTTCAGGATGTTGCCCGTGTAGCCGTGATTGTAAAGCGCCCAGTCGCTGACCGGGCCGCAGCGCCGCGCCGGCCGCGAAAACATCGGGCTGCGTAAACATCGCCATCAGCGTGATGAACCCGCCGTAACTACCGCCGTAGATGCCGATTCGTTTCGGATCGACCCCTTGCTCGGAGACAAGCCACTTTGCCGCGTCCACCTGGTCGTCCAGATCTTTGCCGCCCATGTGCCGGTAAATAGCTGTCCTCCAATCGCGGCCATAACCCTTCGACCCGCGGTAATCGATGTCCAGAACAACATAGCCGTGATCCATCAGGAAATGGTGGAACAGATACTCGTGGTAGTAACTGCTCGACCATCCCTTTGTGACGTTCTGCAGATAACCGGCACCATGCACGAAGATCACGGCCGGGCCGCCTTTCCGGAAATGGGCGGGCTTGTAGAGATGGCCGGGAACTTCGGCGCCGTCGCTGCGCGCGAATCTTCACGATCGGCGGATCAATCCACGCATAGTTGCTGAATTCAGGCGCAGGTGAAGTGGTGACCTTCGTGGCGGTCGCGCCCGGCTTCGTTTCGCTGAATGTACAGCTCGGGTGGCTTGTTCGTGTACGAGTAGACGTCCGCGATCCATTGACCGTCGGGCGAGATGGTCGCAGCGTGCATACCGACGGACTTTGGTGATCCTGGTCGCCTCGCCTCCGTTGACGTCCAGCGACCAGAGATTGCGCTCGGCATAGTCGCTGTCCTGGCTCGAGGTCAAGTAGAACTTAGATTTGTCGCGGGAAAGCTCGACCTTGTCGATCTCGAACTTACCGGAAGTCAGTTGTTTGGGTGTTCCCCCGGTGAAAGGGACTTCGTACAGATGGTTGAATCCGTCTTTCTCAGACGTGAAGTAGTAGGTCTGGTTGTCGGCGAGCCAGCCCTGGCCGCCGCCGGGTCCTCCGACCCAAGCCGGATCTTCGTCTTTGAACAGGAGGCGCGCCTTGGCCGCGTTCGGGTCAAGCGCTAAGATCCAGCAGCTCTTGTTGTTCTGCGCGCGAGCGGTGAAGACGCCTTTGCTGCCGTCCTCGGAAAAGGCAACGAGCGGAGCGGCAAATGCAGCGGGACCAAAACCACCGCCCCGTCCTGCGCAAGCGCCTCCGTCCTCAACTTCGGCAGCAGGGCGTTCCGAGATCTCCATGATCAACCGTCTTCACTTCGCCCGTAACGACGTTGATGATCGTGAGGTGGCGCTGTCCCAGATCGTCACCCACGCGCGTGCGGCCGGGGATCTCTTCGGGAAAGCTCGAATCAGTGATCCAGTTCGGAACGTTATCAGGCTTGGCATTCGGCGCCGGAGTCACGCGCGACCGCAAACACGTACTTGCCGTCGGGCGACAAGTTGCATCTGCGTTAAGCTCTGGCGTGCCTGCAGCGTATAAGGCTTGCGCGGGTTCAGCTTCTTCCGCCGCTCCGCGTTCTCTTTTTCGAGCTTCTCCCGATTACGAACCGTCTCGAAAAGTTCGGCCTGCTCCTTCTTCAGGTATTCCTGGCTGTCGGTGCCTTTCGGAGGCGCATCGGGATCCGCCGTTGCCGCCGAACCGCCTTGACCTCGTCTGTCCGCGGCCACCGCCCCCGCCAGCGCCCGTCGCAGCACCCGGACGCCTGCGCGCCGGGAGCGGCAGCAGGCCGGATATCCGTCAGTTGCTCCAGATCGCCGTCGTCCAGCGAAAGCCGAAACAGATTCAATCCGCGTTGAAAGGTGATGTGATGTCCATCGGGGAGGAATCGGGGATTCGCCTCGGCATCCGACGTCTTCGTCAGTTGCCGCCGTTTGCCTGTTGCGCTTTCGAGAACGACGATGTCTCCGTCTTGCGAAAAGACGCTCAACGTGTGATCCCGATTGGTATCAACGCAATAGCTGGTGGCGCATCGTGAGCCTCCTCTTCCGATAACTTCCGCAAGCCCGAGCCGTCGCGATTGACTTCGTAGGTATCGGGAGGCGCGCTCACCGGATCGGAAGCTTTCTTCCATTGGAAATAAATCTTGGAACTATCGCCCGACCAGCGCACCTGTGCCGGTTCCGTGCCGACCAGACTTGGGCCCCGCATCAGGTTGTCGATGGTGAGCGCAAACTTTCCATCGCCATTTGGTGCCGCTGCGATTGGCTGGAGCAACAGCACGTAAGAGAGCAAAAGGCTGACAATGGCGCGCGACATTTTCAGCAAATGATAGCGCGAGGGCGAAGGCTAGCCGGCCGCTCAGTTGCGCAGTGGCGTGCGTCTTTCAGAGACAAGCACCACGATCCGTAACCGCGTTTCTTCGAGTACGGATCATCTTCAATCTGCAACAGCACGTCGATCTGATTCTTCGGTTCGAACAGATGGGCGCGGTCGCCGAAATTCCAGGCTTTTGCGAATAGAGTTCGCCCCTGGCTGCTGAAGTGGAACGCTCAAGTGCTTTCCCGCATTCAGTGTGCGCGCCGGTCCCGCCACAGTTACGTCAAACGCGGCAATGATCGGCGATGCATTCCCGAAACCGAACGGTCCCAACGAAAGCACGTCTGCCACACAAGTTTCTGTCAATTCCGGAAAACTCGACTGTCGCATCTACCGTGTATTGGGGTCGCAGATGATCGCTAGTAAGAAGCCGGGATCCAACTTCGGCAAACCGCTTGCGGAACTCGGCGACGTCCGCTGCGCGGAGTGTCAGACCCGCCGCCTGACGATGGCCGCCGAACTTTGTGAATAGCTCGGGCATCGTTTCGAGCGCGCCGAGAAGATGAAACGCCGGGATGCTGCGCCCGGAGCCTGTGAAGCAGGGCTCGTTGCCGGGACCGTCCTGCCCGTTGCTGAGCACGAAGACGGGACGGCAAAAGCGCTCGACCAATCGACTGGCCACGATACCGAGAACGCCTAAATGCCAGTTCTCTCCCGAAAAGACGAGCGCGGGAGCATCGAGTTGAAATGCCGCTTCCTCGCACTGCTTCAGGATGCTTTCGACAATCGCGGTTTCAACCTGCTGCCGCTCGCGATTCTGAACGATCCAGTTGTTCGGCGAGAGCTTGCGCGCGGGCGCTGTCGGTTGTGAGAAAGAGTTCGATCACATCGCGGGCAGTCGACATCCGGCCAGCGGCATTGATTCTTGGAGCGAGCCGGAAAGCGATCTGATGAGCCGAAGGTACTTCGCCCTCGTCAAGACCGGCCACGCGAAGCAGTGAACGCAGACCGTGGTTACGTACGTCTCGCAGCCCTGACAAGCCTCGTCTGACCACCGTCCGGTTCTCGCCATTCAGAGGAACGATATCGGCCACCGTGGCAATCGCGACCGGCTTCAGAAAAGAATCGAGAAGGGCCGCCCGGCGGCTCGGCGATAGCTCGCTGCGCTCAAGCAAAGCCTGCACAAGCTTCAGCGTTACTCCGGCGCCGCATAAGTCTTTGAACGGGTACTGCACAGTCTGGCCGATTCGGGTTGAGTACAGCCAATGCCGGCGGAAGATCGGCTTCGGGAAGGTGATGGTCGGTGACGATGACGTCGATTCCAACTGTTTGCGCATGACGTACGACCTGGAGTGCGCGGATCCCTGTGTCGACGCTGACGACCAGCGTGACTCCCGTTTCGGCCGCGCGCTCGATCACTTCGGCCTTCATCCCGTAGCCTTCGGTCAATCGGTGCGGAATGTAGAAGTCCGCGATTCCTCCAAGAATCTCGATGGCTTTCTTGAGGATCACGATGGACGCAGTTCCGTCTACGTCGTAATCGCCATAGATCAGGATCCGTTCGCGTTCGCGCACGGCTTTCGCCAGGCGCTCAACGGCCACGTTCCATGTCTCGCAGCAGGAGCGGGTCGTGTAGAGGAGAAGCGTCGGGAGACAGAAACTCACGCGCAGCGTGAAGATCGCCATAGCCTCGGTTGACAAGTATTTCTGCAGCCAGACGTGCGATGCCGAGGCCTGCTTGCAATTGCGAGACGGTTGACTCAGAGGGATCGGGAATGATCCAGCGCGCGGATGGTCGCACCCAGCGCGACGGCGTGGTACTCGGGATAGTCAATTCTTTGAGAAGTAGCCGCCCAAGGGATCGTCGTCTCCAATCTCTTCCTCCGTAGCGATCTCCAGCTCCGCCAGGATATCGTTTAGCGACTTGTACCAGTCCGTGTGCAACTCGAACACGTAGATCTGGGAATCGAGTGTGAACGAAAGCTCAACCGAGCAGGTGAAGCCTTCATAGGCCTGCAGCTGCCGCAGCCGTGTCTCGAAATTGCGTTTCTCTTCGCGCGTCAGATCGCTCGCCTCTAACTCCTCCATGGCTTCGTCGATCTGGTCTAAGGAAAAAGCGAGATGGGCGAAAACAATAAGCTTTGCGCCCGCTTTTCGGCCGGTGGCGATAAACTCGCGGAAATCGGGATGACTCTCTACATCCCAAGCGATCTGCGTCATCGTGTCGATTGCGCGATGGTACCCAAAAAATACAGGTATATCGGACGCGTCCAGATAGGTTTGGATCTCCGCTCTGAGCGATTCAAGATCAAGAGCCATCCGCTTCACCGTATCAGATTCTCCGTTCTTGACATTTCTTCACTGGCACTGGCAGTCCTAAAGCCCGCGTGGCAGTAACCTCGTCCGAGCGGGGGACATCGTACAAAGTACAACTAAACGGAAAGCAGATTACCTGTTTTGTATCGTTCTTGTTCATTCGTCGTGCTGTTCTTATTGGCAGCCGCTGCGACAGCCTTCGGACAGAGCGGATTTGTAAAATCCGCCGCTCAACCAATTCCGGGCGCAACCATCACTGCGACCCAGGGATCCCAAACAGTGTCGACGATCACGGATGCCGATGGACATTACGCTTTCGGCACGCTGACGCCCGGGACATGGTCCCTTCAAATAGAGATGTTCGGCTTCGAGACATTCAAGAAGGATGTCGATTTCGCGACCGCTGCCGGCGCCGCTCAATTTTGAGCTGAAACTGGCAGAACCGCAGTTCATGCGTCGGATGGGTCAAGCGGCTGGTCCGGGCGGCTCGGGCCAGCGGCAGGGCGGAGGTTTTGCTCGCGGAACGGGCGCGGCGGGTGCGAATGGTCAAGGTGCGCGCGACGCCCATCGGCGGTCAACAAGGGCAAGCGTGCGCGGAGCTCCGGCGACACTTCAAACCAGACCCTCGACCAGGAACTACAGAACGAGTTAAATGCGCAAAACCCGGCAGCGCCCCCTGCGACCAACGCGGGGGAGAGCAGCAACGAGTCATTCCTGGTTTCGGGTAGCCTCAGCCCCGGGATGGCTCCCGGTAATCTGGCCGACTCGGGTCCGGACATGCGCATGGGCGATCCGAACGGTTTCGGCGGTTCCGGGCAACAGTTTGGCGCAGGAGCCACTGCGGGGCAAACGGGGCAGCCCGGGGAAGCAAGTGTTCCTGGGACCGGCGGCCCAGGCGGCGGTGGATTTGGCGGCGGCGGTTTCGGAGGACCGGGAGGCGGCTTCGGCGGTGGACCCGGTGGGTTTGGCGGAAGAGGAGGAGCAGGCGGGCCGGGAGCCAGAGGTGGTCGGCGTCCGGGGCAGGTGGCGGGCGCGACTTTCGGGAACCGGCGCAGAAGGAACCAGGGCATTCACGGTCAAGCGTCATTCACGTTGACAAACTCCGCCGTCAACGCCCAGCCATTCTCTATCAACGGTCTCGACATACCGCAAGCGGCGTATGCACAGAGCAGGTTCAGCTTGATCGTGGGCGGGCCGCTCATTATCCCCAAGCTCGCCCACGATTCGAAGACTCAATTCTTCGTCACGTACTTCGGTACCCGAGCTCGTACGCCACGTTTGTTCACACAAACGGTTCCGGACCTCTATCAGCGAAACGGAGACTTCTCACACTCGGCTCAATCGCTAGGGACGTCGGCAACGAGCGTGCCGGTCAGCATCTTCGACCCGACAAACGGCAGTCAGTTCCCTGGCAACGTGATCCCTGCCAGTCGTATAAGCCCGGCGGCATTGCGTCTGCTGCAGTTTTTCCGTCCGCCGAACCAGACCGGACTCACCAACAACTATCAATACGAAACTGCACAGGCATCGAACTCCGATAACCTCGGAATCAGACTTCAGAGAAGCGTGACGGCGAAAGACAGGCTGGCGCTCAATTTGCAGTACCAGCGCCGAGACGGTACGACAGCGCAGGCCTTCGGCTACTCTGACGAAACGAACGGATATGGCCTGAATACGCAACTCCAGTGGACGCGTAATCTAACAACCAAGTCTGTATTGACGACGCAAGTTCGGTTTAACCGCAACTATAACCAGATCGTTCCGTACTTCTCTCTGATACCGAACGTTGCGGCTGAACTGAACATCGCTGGAATCTCGACAAATCCTCTCAATGCGGGGCCTCCGACACTGAATTTCACAAACTTCGGATCGCTGACTGACAGCAATCCAACTCTGAATCGAAATCAGTCGCAAGGCGTGAGCCAGAGCCTCAGCTTGGCTGAAGGGTCTGCACTCATTCAGCTTCGGATACGGTTATTCCCGCGCAGACCAGAGTGCACAAACGTCTTCGAACGGACGCGGAACCCTGAACTTCACGGGTCTGGCAACGAGTCAGATTGCCAGCAACGGGCAGCCTGTCACCGGAACCGGCTATGACTTAGCCGACCTGTTGCTTGGCTCGCCGCAGTCGAGTTCGATCCAATACAGCCAGTACAGCAACTACTACCAACAGAATCAGGTGAACTTCTACGTGCAGGATCAATGGAAGCTGAAGCCGAATCTGACACTCCTGTTGGGAGTGCGTTATGAATACTTCTCGCCGTTTTCCGAAAAGTATGGACGTGCCGCGAATCTCGACATCGCACCGGGCTACACGAATGTTTCACAAGTGACGCCGGCAATACCCGGCCTTTATACCGGTGCATTCCCGAGCGGCCTTATTGACCCGGACCGCAATAACTGGTCGCCGCGGCTTGCTCTTGCCTGGAAGCTCCCGTTCAAGCGATCCACACTATTCCGCGCCGGCTACGGAATCTATTACAACGGCCAGATTTATACGCAGTTCACGAATATCCTGGCGCAGCAGCCGCCGTTCGCGGTTTCGAGCAGCATCAACACCAGTGCCACTCGGCCGCTAACAATCTTGAACCCATTCACTGCTGTGACGCCGACTGACGTCACTAACACATTCGCAGTGGACCGGCATTATCGTACGCCATATGCCGGAACCTGGAATGCTTCCATACAGCGCGATCTCGCGGGTGGTTTCTTCGTTGAGATTGGTTATCTCGGTACGAAGGGAACTCGCCTCGACCTGCGAACCACTCCGAACCAGGGAAGTACGATTACCCTGGCCCAGCGGAATCAGTTAGGCAATGCTGTGGGTTTCACCTTCGACCAATCGGAGGGCAACTCGATTTTCCACTCCGGTCACGTACGGCTGGTACGGCGCTTTAATAGAGGAATCTCGCTGAACGCGTTCTACCAGTACGCAAAGTCGATCGACGACTCCTCGACATTCGGCGGAGCAGGGAACACGGTTGCGCAGAATTGGTTGGATACTTCGGCTGAACGCGGGCTTTCAAGCTTCGACGTGCGTCACCAGCTCTCTTCCACGTTTGTGTGGACCTCGCCGGTTGCGGGTCCCGGGAATCACATGGCGGCCGACAGCGTTGCCGGCCGATTGCTGAAGGACTGGCAAATCAGCGGCGGCATCACTGCCCAAACCGGAAATCCGCTGACCGCACGAGTGCTCGGTAACTCTCAAAGGCTGGCGCAGACCGGAGGAGCCGGCAGCGGTCGAGCCGAGGCAACCGGTCTGCCGATAGAAACGAGCGCGGGCCTGTTCGATCTGAACGCGTTTACACTTCCAGCATCGGGAACCTTCGGAAACGCGGGACGAAATACCATTCCCGGGCCTGGAACGTTCAATCTCAATCTTGCATTTGCCCGTTCCTTCAATCTCTCCGAGAGACGCCGGATCGAGTTCCGAGTCGAGTCCAATAACGTGCTCAACCACGTGAACTACACGAGCTACTACACCGTCGTAAATTCAGTGAACTATGGGCTGCCGAGTGCGGCGGGCTCTATGCGCACCCTGGATGCGGTCCTGAGGTTCAGATTTTGAAACCGCTTTCGTCCTTCCTCTCGTTCCTGCTACTTCTGCAGCCGGTCTTGGGCCAGACGCAATCCCCGCGCGCGACGTTCTCGACGACGACGAACGTAGTCGTCGTGAATGTCACGGTGTTGGACCGGAACGGAAAGCCAATTGAAACACTGACCAAAGACGATTTCCAAGTTTCCGAAGATGGCAAACCTCAGCGCCTTCAGGCGGTGGATCTACAGCACCTGACGTCCAAGGTTCTTCCTCCTGTCGAGCAAACGCAGGCCCAACCTCCCGCGCCGAAGGGCTACAATCCCGATGCCGAAAAGGCGACGATCCGCAGCAGCATGCTGTCGAAGTATCAGGACAGGCGATTGATGATCCTCCTGTTCGATTTCGGATCGATGCAGCCTGCCGAGCAGATTCGGGCTAAAGATGCGGCGATCAAATTTCTGAGTACGCAAATGACCGCGAGCGACACGGTATCGATCATGACGTACGGAAGCGAACTCAAGACCGCCCTCGATTTCACGTCCGATCGAGACCTGCTCATCGCCACAATCAATAAGTTTCGGATTGGAGAGTCGAGCGAGAACGCCGATGCAGCGAGCGCCGGTGCTGATGCTCAGGACACCAGCGGTGACTTTACGGCCGACGAAACTGAGTTCAACATCTTCAACGCGGATCTGAAACTAGCGGCCCTCGAAGATGCTGCGCGAAAGCTATCACAGTATCCGGAGAAGAAAGCGCTCATTTACATCTCGAGCGGTATCCAGAAGAGCGGCGTCGATAACCAATCACAGCTGCGTGCCACGGTAAACACGGCGATTCGCTCCAATGTGGCGTTTTATCCGATCGATGCGCGCGGCCTTTCGGCGTTGGTTCCAGGCGGCGACGCTACCCAGGCGGGAGCCGCCGGAAACGGGTTATATAACGGGTCCGGTCAGCGATCGCAGCGCGATAACTTCAACAACCAGCAGGAGACGCTCGCTTCGCTCGCCATGGATACGGGCGGAAAGGCTCTGCTTGACTCAAACGATTTGACGAGCGGCATCCGTCAGGTCCAGCAGGACTTCTCGAGCTACTACGTGCTTTCTTACGCCAGCACGAACACGGCGCAAGATGGAAGGTATCGACGGATCCAGGTCAAGCTGTCGGCAAAAGCAGCGGAGCTTCACGCGAAACTCGATTACCGGCAGGGCTACTACGGACCCACGACATTCGCGCGAATGCGTGACGTGGATAAGGAATCTCAGCTGTCACAAGCGCTGATCTCCGACAATCCCGTGACTGATCTGCCGATATCAGTTGAAATCGATTACTTCCGGCTGGAGAAGACGAAGTACTTCGTCCCTATTTCGGTCAAGATTCCGGGATCAGCTCTCGCCTTCCATAGTAAAGGCGCAAAGCAGGCTACTGAACTCGACTTCATCGCTGAAGTCTTCGATGCCCGAAACCGGCCGGCATCTACCGTGCGTGACACCATACCCCTGAAAGTCGCGAGCGATGTCGCCGGCCAGGTGGTACGAAAGAGCATTCAATACGACACCGGGGCGACACTCACGCCAGGCCGATACAAGCTTCGGTTTGTCGCGAGAGAAAACGGTGAGGGAAAAGTCGGAACCTTCGAGGGCTCTTTTACGGTTCCGGATCTTGCGGCCGGCAAAACGCTCCAGGTCAGTTCGGTGGTACTCAGTAGCCAGCGCGAGCCTGTCGCACAGCAAGTCGCGGGCGTGAAGAACGACAAGAAAGCCCTGGCCGTGAATCCGCTCATCGACAACGGTCAGAAACTCGTACCGAGCGTAACGCGCGTGTTCCGCCCCGGACAGAACATGCTGGTCTACCTGGAGGTTTACGATCCGATGATTCCGGACTTTCTTCCGGAGAATTTTCGGAGAGCAAACGTACAGGCGAACCTTACGCTGTATCAGGAAAACAAAAAGGTATTTGAAACGCCAGCCGTACGTGCAAATCGCCTGAACGAGAAGCGGCCTGGAACGTTGCCCGTCTGGCTCCAGGTTCCGGTATCGAAGTTGAAACCGGGCAAGTACGACTGCCAGATCAACGTCATCGACCAGTTCGGGCGCAAGTTCGCATTTCCCCGCACCACATTGGCCGTGGTTCCCGAAGCCAATACTCCGGCCGCGAAGTCATAACGCAGCGCCTAGGGCGGCGCTTCATATCTCCACGTCAGTTTGCTCGTCGAGTGCATCTGTCTCCACCGGTGTTTTCACCAGCGGCCTAGCGAGCCGGTATACGCGACTCTTTTGGCGCAGTTCTCAGCTGCAAGTAGCTCCGCGGTGCTCTCAGGGATTTCCTTACCCCTCAATGGAATAGTGTATAAAGCTGGTACAATAGGGCCATGAAAGTCGGTTATGGACGGACCGGAATGAAGCTGCCATTTGCCTCCAAGCAGATGACAGTTGCACTCGCATTACTCGTTCTTCCGATGAGTGTCTGCCTGGAAAAAGCGGGCAGTACTCCGCCAGCCAAAGAGAGTTGCGAACGCGTCTTCTCCGACAACACCCGAAGTCGATCCTCGGACTCAACGGCTACGGAGCTTCTTCGCGGGTCTTCATTGCCCAATCTCTTATCTTTCCGCCGATTTCGTTCGTGCTGCTGACGACAATGGACTCGACTGGCGTCTTCTCCCCAGCATTTCGGTGATTGAATCAGGCGGCGGCAAGGCCTACAAGAACAACAACATCTTCGGCTGGGCAAACGGCGATTACCTGTTCACCACCTTAAAAGCTGGAATTCACGAAGTAGCGTACAAGCTGGGCAGAAGCCCGCTCTACCGGCACCGGGATGTTGAAGCCAAACTTCACCTCTACAACCCGAACGAAGAATACGCGACTAACGTGATGACGGTAATGAACCGGATCAGTCCGGTTATTCACCTCGAAAAGGTGAGCCGCACGAAACGGCAGCAAAACACGGTTTCTTACGGAACTGACTGAGACAGTTCGTTACGCCGGTGAGCCAACCGGCGTAGCAGGTTGAGCTAATGCTCCGACTCCCACACGGGAGCAAAAATCCCCAAAATTCTCGCCCGATAGCTTTTGTGCCTTGAAGAGTTCAAACGCGGGTCGTAGCTGGGAAGCGATATCTGCGCCACGTACGCCCTGGGCATAAACGCTACCCATTCGAGTGCCCATCGGTG
The DNA here is from genome assembly GCA_963744795.1 of uncultured Acidobacteriaceae bacterium. Lineage (GTDB taxonomy): Bacteria > Acidobacteriota > Terriglobia > Bryobacterales > Bryobacteraceae > Bog-105. The sequence continues at coordinate 215,416 of CAVUVF010000008.1, read as the reverse complement.
AAGCACCGAGGTAGATGGTGTACATGTCGACACTCATACCCACGATCCCGATTTCCGCCGTGTAGGGGCGAGAGCAGCCATTCGGACATCCGCTTGTCCTCAGGCGCACGATCTCGTTCGGAAGGCCGGCAAGGGTCAATTCGCGCTGTACTTCGGCGGCAAGCTTAGGCATCACGCGCTCCGATTCCGTGAGCGCAAGACCGCACGTGGGCAGGGCGGGGCAGGCGATTGCGTACCGAAGAACAGGGGGCAGCGTGGCCGGTTCCGCTAACCCGCAGGCGGTCAGCAGATCCGCGATCTCTCGCTTCTTCGAGTCGTCGATGCCGGAGAGGTAAATGTTCTGTTGGCATGTGAGGCGCACTTGGAGGCCGTACCGCTCCACAATTTCCCGCAGCCCAGACCGGAACCGATGTTTCGCGCTGAAATCCTTGATGCGGCCGCTGATAATCCGCACTCCAACGAACCAGACGGGTTTACCAGAAGCATCGCGACCCTGTTCGTGCCACCCGAGGTAGTCGTCCGCACGGGTCCAGTTCAGAGCCTGGGGAGGGGCAAGCGGCCTGCCGACGCGAGCTTCAAGCTCTTCTTTAAATTTGGGCACGCCCCAATCGTCCAAAACGTACTTGAGACGCGCTAGCTTTCGGTTGGTTCGGTTGCCGAAATCCCTGTGGATTGTTACGATTGCGGCGCAAACTTCAAGAAGCTCTTCACGGCTTGGGCCAATGCGTGCAGATAGCATCCGCCAGCCTCGGGTGTGAGGCTTTCATGCCCGCGCTTTGCCCCATTCCGCCGCCCGCCAGGATGGTGAAGCTCTTAAGCTCTCCAGCATGGAAATGGGGTACGATCCCAATATCGTTGGCGTACAGATCGGTGGTGTTGTCGCCTTCAAAAGCGAAGCCGATCTTGAATTTCCGGGGCAGATAAGCAGGACCATAAAGCGGTTCCACTTCGCCCTCCGGCTCCGATACGTCCGCGACCTTCTCCCCGTCCAGCCAGACTTCGTAATAAGCGGTTGTCTTGGGTTTCAGGTTCTTCGATATGAAAGCAACAATCGACTGGATGTCGCGGCGGCTTTCGGTTTCGAATGGCGCCGGGCATGAGATCACGTTGCGCACGACATCGCCGCAGGCAGCGAGGGTTGACAAGATAGCTCTCGTTCAAGCCGCGAATCATGTCGCGAACACGGCTCTTCGGGACGTGATGATACTGAATATCCTGGCGGGTTGTGATTCGGAGCGAGTCATCTCCGAGCGAGGCCATACGGTCCAGAGTCAGATACTGTTCCGGGCGTGAGTACGCCGCCGGGAACGCCCACGCGAACCATCGCGGAGTACTGCTTGGGACCTGCTTTTCGAGCGTCGCGGTCGTCCTGCTGGTAGATGCCGTGGAATTTGAGCACCCCGATTGCGGGTTTCGAGAATAACTGCTCAGAGTTGTTCAGCTCGTCACGAAGGGTACCGCGAAGATAATGGGCGTCGATTTTCGCCTGCTCCGCTGCAGGACGCACTTTCTCCATCTACTCTATAGACTAGCGCGCCATTGAACGAAATCCTACCCTCCGGGAGCAGAATCCCCGTGAATTTAGCGGCCGAAACTACTAGCTGTTCGCCGTCCCGGCGGCGGAGGAGGTGGCGGTGGCGGCTCCTCAACGACGACTACCTTCTTGGGTCTTGCGTCGAGCCGTGCGGCGATCAGTTCTTTGTAAATCTTGTCGAACTTAGCCGTTCCGGGCTGCCCGCCTTGCTGCATGACGTCCTGAGGCGTTACTTCCTGCGCGGTGGGCAGATACTTCTGGAAGTAGTTCTTCAGGCGATCGACGATGATCCGCTGGCTCGACTTCAGCGAGGCGATAGATGAGGACCTCGCCAGGAACTTTGGAGAGCAAGGCATACAGTGCCGATGGCCGGTTGATTTTTGCGGCAGCCAGTTCCTTCTCAAACTTTGCCGCGCGGCCTTCCAGCTTTTGCGCTGCGTCGGCGACGGATCTTCTCGAGACCGACGGCGGCGATCATCTGGTTTCGCTCTTTGCCCGAGAGCTTTTCAAACAGCAGAGCAAGAAACAGGACGTAGTAATCGACAGATATCCGCAATCCGTAGGGAACGGACTGCAAGGCTTTCTGCAGCTTCGCTAAGGACAAGAAATTCAGCTTGGCCCCGGCAAGGGCGGGCGAGAAAAGCGATAGCAGTCCCTCTTCGTCAAGAGCTTTAACAATGTCACCGGCCAGGGGTTCGACCGCGATCTGACGAAGTTCGCCCTCCAGCATCGCCGGGCCGATTTTCGCTTCGAGCTTCGCTTCCCGGGCATTCCGGTACTGCATCATGAGGCGTTCGTCAGTTGTGAAGGACAGCCTGGTGCGCAAGCGGATCAGACGCAAGATGCGCGACGGATCGTCGTAGAGGACGTGATTTGTAACGCCGCGAAGCTCCTTTCGAGCCAGATCGCCCAGTCCGTTACACGGATCGAGAAGAAGACCGCGCGAAGCTTTGCCAAGCGACAGAGCGATAGCATTGATCGTGAAATCCCGGCCGCGCAGATCATCATGGATCGAGGCCGGTTGAATCTGGGGCTTGCCCCCTGGCTTATGGTGTCTTTCCTCGCGGGCCATCGAGACGCTGGCTTGCACGTTGCCGGGAAGCCGAATTTCCGCCGATTTGCGCACATCGTTGATCGAAACGATCTCAGCACCCCTCGTCTCGGCGAGCGATTTGGCAATCTTCAGGGCCGGCCCTTCGACAGTAAAGTCGAGATCCCGAATGGGAAAGCCACCCATCATGTCGCGCATGGCTCCGCCTGTCAGAAAGAGGTTTAAGCCGGCCTCCTCGGCCGCATCCCGGACCCAGGCAAGGGCCTGCGTCTGCTCTCCGCTGAGATGGCTATCGAGCATGAACATGTAGTCACTCATGGCTACTTAGCTCCTGACCTTTGACGCTGCGCGAACGCTTGACCGTCCTCGTGCTTCTCTAGGGTGATGCTGGTCGACTGTTTCACGCAAGCGGCTTTGCATAACGTGTGTATAGATCTGTGTTGTGCCGAGATCAGCGTGGCCGAGCATAACCTGGACGCTTCTCAGGTCGGCGCCGCCCTCAAGCAGATGGGTAGCGAAGGTATGGCGCAGAACGTGCGGGCTCAGCGATCGGAAGATGCCGGCGGATTTTCCGTGGACACGCAACAGCTTCCAGAAGCCCTGGCGTGTCATTCCTTTTCCGCGTGCGGTCACAAACAGAAACGGGCTCGCCCGTCCTTTCAAAAGAACCGGTGCGCTCACTCGTGGCGATAGGTACTTACGGCGGCTAAGCGCTTCCCGGCCTACGGGCACCAGACGTTGCTTGTTTCCTTTTCCCACGACCCGTAATGTCCCCTCATCCTCATCCAGATCGGAAACGCGAAGACCGATGAGTTCGCTGACCCGTATTCCCGTGGCGTAGAGAAGGCTGATCATGGCACGATCTCTGACTCCGGTTGCCTTGTCAGCTTCGGGTGCTTCGAGGAGACTGTCGACTCGGGCGCGGCCGAGAAATTTCGGGAGAGGCGCGCCGAGCTTGGGCGCCGCTAACATCTCAGCGGGGTTGCTCACCGAGCACGTTTTCCTCGACCAGAAACGAGAAAAGTCCACGGATTACAGTAACTTGGCGTGCAATAGAACGGTTGGACAACCCGCTTTTGCGAAGGTGGTCGAGGTAATTCCGAAGCGTCGCGAGATCGACGGCGTCGAGCGTCTTTTCGCCTAGAAACTGTTCCAGACGCTGCAGATCATGGCGATATGCGTCCAGGGTGTTGCGTGACAAGCCCTTTTCGGTCTGGCAGAAATGTAAGTAAGCTCTTCTCTTCGCGGCGAGACTAAGAGAAGGCTCCATTCTGCTCAATGATACAATGTCGCGGAAGATGTTTGAAACATCTCGTTAAAACTCTTATTTCACTGCCATTTATCACCGCGAAACGAGTCTTTCTGTACCGCTTCGACCGGCTCCCGATCGAAGGTTTCGCCAGCGGTTCGCTTGCCGGTGGCCCTCTCGAGGTTATCACCCAAGGGGGTAGTCTTCAGGCGCTGGTCCCCTCTGAAATCAAGGCGATCTGCTTTGTGTCCGAGGGTGGAAAGGCCGATCTGTTCACTGCCGACCCGTTGTTCCAACGCCGCCCGAAACTGCCCGGTCTGTGGGCGAGGTTCACCTTCCGCGATGGTGAAAAATTGGATGGCATTCTGCCCCACAATCTCCTGGATTGGCCGCAGGAGGGCTATCTGCTGATTCCCCCAAGAAACTCTTCAACCCGGCAGCGGGTGTTTATACCGCGTTCAGCTTTACTGGATGCCGAATGCCGTGGGCGTGGTAGGTCGGCCGGCTCGCCGCGAGCAAAGAGATCCTCGCCGGGGGCGATCACGGCGGGAGAACAACTGCCTATGTTCGATTCCCAGCAGTAGCGAGCAACTCTCTCGTTGTGCTTCTCAGGGTGAACGAGCTGAGCGGTTCCCATCTGTGTCCGTCGCTGTCCGTCCAGAGCAGCACCAATTCGCGGACCGGGAACGATCGCGCGGATTCGCTTGCGCTCCAGAGCTCATTCGCCCGCTCCAACCGTTCAGGGAGGGCCGTCGATTCGAAGGGACCGGCAACCGTCACGTGGGGAGTGAAGTCGTAGGCTTCTCGATAGTTCAACTCGCCGGTATTCAGGGCCACATGCAACTGCCTGAGAGCATCAGAACCGGAGTTCACGGCCAGATACAGTACATTGGTGGCCGGGAAGGATAGCAGTTCAGTCAATTCCACCGCGAATTCGGGGTACGGAGAGATCGTTTCAGCGATGTAGCGTTCCACATGCTCGATGCCGCCCCGAAGAGGTCTCGGCGGAAGAATGGTGATATGGGGCTGGGCGGAATACGAACTCCGTAGCTCCTGCCTGAAATTCTGTAGTGTTGTATTGAGCGGCTCGGGCAGGTAACACACGAGGGCGATCAAGCCACCGTCAGGCATCTTTGTCATCGAATTTCGGAATAACTTCGATCAGAGTTCCTGAGGCGCGGGATCGAACGAGGATTCGCAGAAAACGGAGGAGTTGGCAGTCCTCTCGGGCTTCGGTTCGGGCACGAACCACTGAGCGGGTTCGAAGCCGATGTACTTGGTTATGAGCAACGAGCCGGGGGTTCCATTATCCGGTTGGAATTCCAGAACGTCGCCCGGGCGTAGGGCATTTCCGGTTATAGAAAGTGATTTCCAGGCCGCGTAGGGTGTTTCCGCATCAATCTCTTCGCCAAAATCGTAATCTTTAGGTTTGACCACCGCCAAGCCTCCGGTATGCGCGGCCCAGCGAAAACTTTCCAATGGCGCTTGTTTGATTCGATGAATGCGATAGCGCGGCATTACGGAACAGTCTACCGCGGAGTAGTGTTCATTGCATAGGTGTAAGTAAGACAAGTGCGTTTGTCAAAATGTGGACGTGTATTTCGGCTCGTTTGAATGAAAAAGTATTGGTTAGTTGCGGTCCTATTCGTGCTGCTTGTTTCCTGGTGGGCTTTCGCGCATCAGCAGAATATTGCCGGAAGTACATTTCGCCAAGGTTGCGCAAACACGCATCGAAAGCACGATTTCGACTAACGGAAAGGTAGATCCGTCCGAGTGGGCGGCGGCGCGAGCGGAAAGCCCTGGGGTGGTGCGAACGGTGTCTGCTCAGCGAGGCGAAATGGTACATGCCGGCCAGACACTTATTACGCTCGATACCACAGCGGCGGAGGCGGAACTGGCGGCAGCAGAAGCCCGCGCCCAGGAAGCACGGGCCGAACTCGAGGTTCTCGAGCAGGGCGGAAAGGCTTCTCAGTTAAGCAGTATTGCCAGCTCGACCGCTGGCGCAGAAGCCGCCATCGCGGTAGCGCAGCGGAACTACGACTCTCTCCAGCGACTTCAGCGCAACCAGGCCGCCACGGCTTTGCAGGTTCAAGAGGCGAAAGATGCCCTGGACCGCGCCAAGCAGCAGCTTGCCACCGTTCAGGGGCAACGGCAAACGCTTGTCACTTCGGGCGATAAGGCTGTTGCCCAAGCCAGACTGCGCGACGCCCAAGCGGCGGTTGGGGCAGCAAGGCACAGGTTATCTCTCGGTGTAATCCGTGCCCCTATAAACGGTACCGTTTATCAGTTCGATCTGAAAGTTGGGGCTTACCTCCAGGCGGGCGATCTGGTGGCGCTTGTGGGAAATCTCGATCGCATGAAAGTGACCGTCTACGTGGACGAGCCTGACCTGGGTCGACTGTCCGAGCACCTTCCGGTTGAGATCACTTGGGATGCCAGACCCGGTCAAAAATGGACTGGCCAAGTCGATAAGTTGCCGACCCAGGTGGTTGCGCTCGGCACCCGGACGGTAGGCGAGGTCACGACCAGCATCGAGAATCCCCAACACGATCTGCTTCCGGGAGTTTCAGTGAACGCAAGAATCACGACCAGCGTGGCCGGTGAAGCACTTACCATCCCCAAAGCCGCTCTACGTACACTGCGAGGCGCGACCGGGGTGTTCCGGCTTGTCAAACAAGACTCTCGTCTGGACGCCCGTTAAGCCAGGGATCAGCGACGTGAACAATGTTCAGGTCGTCTCCGGGCTTCATCAGGGAGACGAGGTCGCTGACCGCGTTGTGAATCCGAGCGACGCCGAACTCCTGGACGGCATGAAGGTGAAGCCCAATCTGGAGTAGCGCCGCCCGACGTTATTGGAGGTTGACGAGACCGGGTTCCGACGACTGCGCGAGGACTTCTGCGGCATCGGAATCGGTGAACTCCTGCGTCTTTGCCGAATGGTTCATCGAGCAGAACTTCGGACCGCACATAGAGCAAAACGCCGCGTCTTTGAAGCCCTCTTCCGGCAGGGTTTCGTCGTGCATGGCCTGGGCCGTTTCAGGATCGAGCGACAGCGCGAACTGCTGGCGCCAATCGAAGTTGAATCGCGCGCGAGACAGTTCATCGTCCCGATCGCGAGCGCCTGTGCGGTGGCGTGCCACATCCGCGGCGTGTGCAGCGATCTTGTACGCAATGATTCCTTGCTTCACATCTTCCCGGTTGGGTAAGCCCAGGTGCTCCTTGGGAGTCACGTAGCAAAGCATGGATGCGCCGTGCCATCCAATCATGGCGGCCCCGATAGCCGAGGTGATGTGATCGTAACCAGGTGCGATGTCGGTTACGAGAGGGCCCAGGGTATAGAACGGCGCTTCGTAGCAAAGCTCTTTTTCCTTCTCCACCTGCAATGCGATCTGATCGAGCGGGATGTGACCGGGACCCTCGATCATGACCTGGACATCGTAGTCCCAAGCCTTTTTCGTCAATTCGCCGAGCGTCTTCAGCTCCGCAAACTGCGCCGCGTCACTTGCATCGGCGAGACAACCAGGACGCAAGCCATCGCCCAATGAGAAGCTGACGTCGTGTTTCTGGAAGATTTTGCAGATTTCGTCGAAATGCTCGTAGAGGAAGTTTTGCCGATGATTCTTGACCATCCATTCGGCCAGGATGGCTCCTCCACGGCTGACAATTCCTGTGATGCGATTCCTGGTCAGCGGAACGTACTGGACAAGAACGCCGGCGTGAATCGTCATGTAATCGACGCCTTGCTCCGCCTGCTCTTCGATCACTTCGAGCATGACATTCAGGTTCAGGTCTTCGACCCGGCGCACTCGGTTCAGCGCTTCGTAGATCGGAACTGTACCGATGGGCACGGGGGAGGCGTCGATGATGGCCTTCCGGATGCGCGGGATATCGCCGCCAGTCGAGAGATCCATGACGGTGTCGGCGCCGTACTTCACCGCGTACGAAAGTTTCGCAAGCTCCTCGTCGATGTCCGAGGTAGTCGAAGAATTACCAATATTTGCGTTGATCTTGCATTTCGAGGCCACGCCGATACACATGGGCTCCAAGCTGTGGTGGTGGATATTGGCGGGGATAATCATGCGCCCGGCAGACACCTCGCTGCGAATCAGTTCTGCCGGGAGATTTTCTCTTTTCGCGATGAACTCCATCTCACCCGTGATCTGACCCTTGCGGGCGTAATGGATCTGGGTCCGGATGCCATCGTTCACGCGAGACGTTGTCCACTCGTTGCGAATCATGTTCCGATTATAGGTTGGACCAAGCGCCGCAACGAGATTCGGGAGCGTGGAATGCAGCAGCAAGCCACATCAGCATGCTCAAGAGTTTCCGGGCGAGATCACTCGCACGGAACGAACGACGCCTTTACATCGGTACGAGCTTAGATGGTGCGTGCGGGTCTTTTCCGCGTTTGTCCGTGACGTTGGGCATAGGGACGATCTTGCACATCTCGCGGAGCCGCGATGTCGCTCGCTCCCCAATCCGGTCCCCCAGGTAATCAATGCCGGAGGGATTCGGAGTGTAGTTTGTCGTCACCATGGTAGGTAGCTGATGGTCATGGCGGAACGCAATCAGTTGGGTAATCGTGTCTTCTACCCAATCGGTGACTCGATTCGCCCCCAGATCATCAATCAGCAGCAGACCCACCTGCTGAATCTCTTCGTACTTCGCTGTTCGACTCTCACCGAACGGTTTGTCGTAACCCGAGCGGATGAGCTCGAGAAGAGCTTGGTAGTTGATAAAGCGGGCCTCGATGCCCGTTCCCAGAATGCGGCGAAAGGCTGCCACCGCAAGGTGCGTTTTGCCGATTCCGTTGCGACCGTAGATCAGGATGCCGCGCGGATCAGACCTTTGAGGAAATTGCTGAGCGAATGTTCTTGTTACCAGCATTGCCTTTCCCAGCGACTCAGAGGCGGTCTCGTCCGCATCGTGTCTGGAGAAATTATCGAAGCTGCATCGCCCATATTTCGGCGGTATGTTGGCCTGAGGCAGGACCTTTGCGCTCAGTTTTTTTTCAAAGCACTCGCATCGCTTGGCTGCGCTTATGCCATCGGTAACTGTGAATACCCATTCGACGCCTTTGCACAATGGACAAACTTCATCGTTGTTTTGTCCTGTTGGGGGGTGTTCAAGGTAATTCAACTCTGTCTCCTACATTGGCGCCTGAGCAAGGGACATGAATCCATCGCGCCCCGCCAGCAGGCGATAACCGCGAGCGAGTCCGGCAGAGCTTCAATTTTACTGCGCCATTGTGCGAAAGCACGCGGGTGGGCGTGCTCACCCCGTTTTATTGCGTGCTGGTAGTGGAAGCCGCTTTCACATACTTTCCGTGATCTGGCATGGCGATATGGTCGAAATTGATGGCAAGACGCTGTAACTGATCGGCCACCAGGTCTCCGCCGATTGGGAGCCCATGGCCGGGCGCAATCGTCCTTGGACAAAGCTTCGCAAGTCTTTCCACCGAGGAACGAGCAGAGTTCCAATCGGGAGTGTAGTACGCCGGCGGTCCGTGCAGCTCGGGCTTTTGTTTCGCAACTGCCAGGAATGACTCCTGCTTCGTGGTACAGAAAGCATCTCCAGGCAGAAGGAGCTTGTCTTCCGCCCGATACAGCGACACGTGGCCCGCAGCGTGCCCCGGCGTGTGGAGGTAGGTCCATCCGGGAAGGGTTGGGACAGAGCCGTCTTCCGGAAGAGCCTGGACGCGTCCGCTGAGATTGGCAGACGTTCTGGGATACAAGGGCGAAATCACTGCCATGAGGCCGCCTCCAACGCCGGGATCAGGCGGAGGATATTTCATTTGACCGGTCAGATAGGGGAGTTCATCGCGGTGAGCGTAGACCGGAACGTCCCAGTCCGCGACTAGCGTCTCAATGGCCCCGACATGGTCAAAATGGCCGTGGGTGAGAACGATTGAATTGGGCTTCGTGCCTTTTCCGAAAAGACTCTCGGCCCAGGACTTTATCTTTCCCGCGGACAACGGAAGCGCCGTGTCAATGAGCGTCCAGCCGCCTGCACTCGATTGCACGGTGTAGATGTTTACGAACAGAATCCGAGAGCCTTTCACGCCGGGAGCAACGTCATCAAGCGGAACCAGTTCATAGGAAGGTAGTGGGATAGCGTCCATAACGAACTCCTAAAGGCATAGATGCCGGAAAACCAGAACCATCTCCAGTACGGGGCCAAACTTATCTTGGACTGCGTATTTGTAACAGTCGTACGCTTCTGCAGGATCTATTTTACGGGGGCGAAAGGTTCGAAGTGAAATACACAACGATGTGCTGCATCGCGGCAGCAGCAGGAACTCTGTTCTTTGGGACCGCGTGTTCGAATAACAGCAAAGTAGCGGAACACTCGGCGGTAGAAAGCAGGGGAGACGGGAAGGGAACCGCACCTTCTTCCGCGGCGGCCAAACAAGCTGATCGCGCCATGGTGCGGTTTGTGAATGGTACGACCGAGAAGAAGGACGTCGCATTTGGAGACCTTACGGCCTTCGATGGAGTCGGAGATCGCGACATTACCGCGTACAAAGAGTTGCCAGCCGAACGGCGCGAATTCAAGCTGATGAGCCACAGCGACGCCAAGGAGGTTTTGGCAACGGATAGTGAAGGTCTCAGCGCAGGTAAGCATTACACGCTACTCGCCGTAACAGAAAAGGGCGGCAAAACGACTCTGCATAATGTCGACGATGACTTGACCCCGCCCGACGCCGGGAAGGCCAAAGTCAGAGTCATCAATCTCGCCCGCGGGATGGCAAAAATCGATCTCTATGGCGCCGGAGGAAAAGACGCGATTGTCAGTGGCGCCTCTCTGAATTCGCCGACAGACTATAAGACCGTAGATCCTGCTGAGACAGAGCTGAGCGTGCGTACTGGGATGAGCAAAAGAAATTCGGTGCCGATTAAGGACTTGACCTTGAAATCGGGCAAGCTCTACACCATCCTGGTGTTCCAGGACAAGAAGGGCGCGCTTAAGACGAAGACGATCGAAGATGCTTTCTCAACCGCGCCAAACGGTGTGAGCAAAGCGAATTCGTAAGTCGCCGGTAATTGCTAGCGCAAGGAGCCGCTCCAACGTAGGCCGATACGCCACAGGCGCGGCTCACCTGTGTTCGGTGTGGGAGTCAGTGCGACCAGGAAGCTGCGATCAAGCAGATTCTCAACCGCAGCGACGGCGGAAAGCTTGTCGGTAAGGTGATGCTCGGCGCTGAGTTGAAGCGCCGCAAAGCCGGGCAGTTTGAATTGATTGATGTCGTCGTCGAACTGAAGCCCGAAGGCGCGTATCCCGCCTGAGACCATCGTTCGTTTGGCGCGGAAACTAAGCTGGGCGGTCCCTTGCTGCTTCGGTACCTGAGCGAGCCGCGGCCCGGTTGTAAGTCTGGCATCGGCGAAAAGATAGCCTGCTTCCGCAGTCCAGTAACGCCAGCGGTGAGACGCGCCCACCTCGACGCCTCTTGAGAATCCGCTGGCGAAGTTGATACGCTGCCGCAGGATCAGCGCAGGTGTTGTGCTGATTGTTCCGTTCCCAATCAGATCTGAAAGCTCGTTACGGAACAGCGTGACGGATACCCGGGATCTCTCTCCCACCCAATCGACACCAGCTTCTACTCCGACCAGACCCTCGGGTTGCAGTGCCGGATTTGCGAGAGTGAGCGCATTGCCGACACGAAAGTTCCGGTAGAGTTCATTCAGGGTCGGGGCGCGGAAGGTTCGATACCCTGAAGCTCGAAAACGAAGCTGTTTGTAACCGTAAGCAACGCCGCCGTTAGGGCTCACGAAGGTTGCGTCTGCGACGCCGGTGTACTGGTGTCGAATGCCGGCGAAAAAGCGGACAGGCCCGAAGCTGATATCTGCCTGACCGAATACGCCGTGCTTCAGCAGCGTGCCACCCCCGGGTGTGAGAAGGCGTGTGTTGTAGGAGTAGTCGTAACTGACTCCGTGCGTGTCGTCAACATCTGCACCTGCAATGGCGTTCCAGTTGTATCGCTTCGATTGGCCATGGTGCTGCCAGTAGAGCGCTCCCCCATAGTCTTCGACTGGGACCGTCTGCTTGGACGTGAGCGTCTCGGAATTTCGGTTTAACGAAACGCTGGAAAATGTGCTGTGGAACTGTTCGCGCGTGTGATAGGCGATGCCCGAGATCTTATCGTTGGACCAGGTATGAGAGTAGCTGGCTCCTAAAGTGCCCAGTCCGGTCGAGTTCTTCGTCAGCTGCGTACCGTTATGGCGAGCTTCGGCGAGGACGTCCCCGTGCAGCGAAAACCGGTTAGAATCGCCGAGGTAATCGAGATGAATGTCGCCCGTGGCAAACCGGACGTTCGCCTTATTGTCCGCCTGTCCGCGTAGCGAGCCGGGAACTATGTAATAGCCGTCAGTTGTGAACCCGCGTCCGTGGACCGTAAGCCCCCAACGACCCCAGACATTTGAGTAAGCCGCCGAAGCATCTTGCGTGCCTGCATTGCCGGCTAGAAAGTTGACGAAGAGATGGTCCTGCTGTGCGGCTGGGCCGAAAAGGGAAATATTCCCGCCGAGTGCCCGATCGCCAAATACCGCAGTGGTGCCTCCGCGATCGACTTCCACCCGATCCACAAAAGCGGGATCGATGCGCGTCCAGTAAACCCATCCCCCGAAAGGATCGTTGATCGGGATCCCATCCCATAAGACGAGCGTTCTGCTTGCTCCCGAGGATCCGGTGGCGCGCAAGGAAACTCCTTGAGTTGTAGGATTGGCGACAACGCTCGAAGATCGTCGAAACAGACTGAAGCCAGGTACCTGCCGTAGCCGGTCATCGAGATTCTTGCCGGGAATGGTCCGGAGCTGTTCCTGGTCGACAACAGTGATGGAAGCGGGGCTCTCGCTGGTGAGAGATCCGACTACTGTGACGGTTGTGGTTAGGGGTGGTGGTGCATTCTTTTTGTCTGCCGGCGAGGAGGCCTGTCCATTGGTCGTGGCACCAGTAGCTCCGGTTTGACCAAGGCAGACGCAGCTTGTTACGGCAGTCAGAATCAAGGTTCTCAGATAGCTCATGTCAACAGTCAGCGAGAAAACATCGCGCTCGCCAAGGAACAAATTGGATCGAGGAGACGTATCTTTAGAGTACATGGGAACGGACTACGCGGTTGAAGCGGAGAGCCTTTGCAAAATCTACAAATCGCGTTGGAGAGGACGAGAGATCCCGGCCGTTTCCAACTTGTCGCTGTGCGTACCGGAGGGCGTAAAGTTCGGGCTGTTAGGCCCGAACGGCGCAGGCAAAACAACGTTCGTGAAGATGCTGCTGTCGGCTGTCATTCCGACAGCGGGAGCAGCGCAGAATCTTCGGGCAGGACGCTCGCCTACCTGAGGCGAGAAGACCTGTCGGCTATCTTCCCGAGAACCACCGGTTCCCGACGTATCTGACCGGCGCGGGAATGCTCGACTTCTACGGTGCACTGTCCGGGTTAGTCGAGATCAGAGAGACAGGCACGTGTTCCCGAACTTTTGAAACTGGTGGGGCTCGAAGGCTGGGGTGATGTTCGGATTAAGAAGTATTCGAAAGGCATGCTGCAGAGGCTCGGGCTTGGCGCAAGCTCTGATGCACCGTCCGCGTCTGCTGATTCTGGACGAACCGACCGACGGTGTTGATCCCGTGGGACGCCGCGAGATCCGCGACATCCTGAACGGCCTTACGGGAACAGGTGTTACCGTCTTCATCAATTCACATTTGCTGTCGGAGGTGGAGAGCTTCTGTGATTACGTCGCGATCCTGCATCGAGGCAAACTGGCTCTGCAGGGCCGGATGAGTGCGCTTGTTGCTGGGAAGGGGTATGCCATCACGGCGAGCAGATTACCCGAGAGCTGTGGCGACAACCCTTCAAGCGCGCGCTCTCGCGGTCCAGAGAAACGGCGGCTGGAAGTCTCGAACTCCGCGTGGCGAGTCTCGAAGCGGCGAACGAAGCCATCGATGTCATTCGAGGCGGAGGCGGTCTGATCGAGAGTGTAAGAAGCGAAAGCAGCAGTCTCGAAGACGTCTTTATTCAAGCCACCCGCCAAGAACAAGCCGCATGACCGATACGCTTCCGGTCTCGAACGGCCGCGTTCTGCTCGCGCTGATCGAGGATACGTTCCAGGAGGCACGTGCTCGATGGCTGTTCTGGGGATTGTTTGCGCTCTCGACCCTTCTGATCCTGCTGTTCCTGTTTGTTCTCAAGATTGACCTGGTCGAGGGCGCTGTTTCCCTGTTCGGCGTGGAATCAACGACGCGAATGGTGGATATTCATCGGTTCGTGATCACCTCGTATTCCTGGGTTTCGGTGATTCTCTATATCTGGGGCACGTTGCTTGCGATTTTCGCGTCGTCGGGTCTCATTCCGAGCGTTCTGGAGCCGGGCCGGATCTCGCTTCTGCTGTCGAAGCCGGTTACCCGGCCGATGTCTGCTGATCGGGCGATACATAGGGAACGTGCTGATCGTCGGAGCGAACCACGCTTACCTGATCTGCAGTATCTGGCTTGTGATCGGAATGAAGACCGGCATCTGGGAAGGCACGATTCCTGCTTTCGATTGCGGCGAGTGTGTTTATCTTCTCGGTACTGCTTTGTGTTGTCGTTCTCGTGGGCGTGGTTTCGGAAAGCGCCGCTCTTTCGGTAATGGTCTCGGTGGCGATCATGTTGATCAGCACCATCCTGGGTCAGCGGCAACTCGTTGTACGGCTGCTCAGCTCCGAGTGGTCGCGCGAACTGTGGCAGGCGCTGTACTGGATTGTTCCGAAAGTTTATGATCTGGCGGCGGCTTTGCGACAGATCATTGTCTATGATCGCGAGGTCGATTGGTTCACGCCGGTTTGGACTTCCGCGATCTTTGGAGCGGCTGTGCTTTCGGCTGCTCTTTACATCTTCAAAAGGCGGGATTTCTAATGAAGCGGCAAGTTGTCGCGATCAGTGCTTGTCTGGCTTGCTACCATTGCCATCGCAAGTTGCTCCGGACCGATCGCCGAGCGGGATCGCGGTCACATGTGAGCTTTCACACCTCTCATCAGTCCTGAAACGACGATGATGGCGGGCATCGATCTGGAAGCTCTGCAAATCTTCTCCGCTCTACGCGAAGTACAAGAGCGATCTGAACTTTCCGGGACCGGACGAATTCTGCACGGATTTCGGCGTCGATCTTCGCCGAGACTTGACCAAGTGCTCTACGTTTCGGACGAAAAAAAGCAATACGTTCTCGCTCGTGGAACGTTTCGAGGTGCCGGACGTCGAGGGCAAGCTCCGAAGCAAGGGTTTGAAAACAACGTCGCTACAAAGGCTTTACCCTGTGGGGCGACGCGCGGAATTCTCTGGCGCTGCTAAAAGGTCCGGTTGCTCGTGATGGGATCCGCCTGATGGCGGTGCGAGCGGCGATCAACACAGAAGAGGAAGGCCGACGGCGAAGTGCCCGAGCAAATCGCGGATCGTCTCCGCTCCATGCCGAAAGGCGATCAAGTGTGGTTGGTCAGCCGTAAGGGCCTGCCGTTTGCTTCGGCCGCCACGCGTACCGACATGCAATCGGCCCTGTCGAATTTCGTGGGTTTCGTCGGGAGGCTGCAGGGAGTCGTCGGGATTGGAACCGGCGTGCGTCTCCAGCCGCCTTTGGTTGTTCTTCAGCCGAAGGCGCGACCCGCGTGAATGATGCGTTACGAGGCACGGTTGCGATTGGTCGGCTCTCGACCAAAGACAACGAAACTTCGCTGCTTAAGATCTATGATGCCGTACACATTGAACGTCAAGAGAATACCGTCCGCGTGCAATGCGCAACTTACTGGAGAGCAGAGTCGACGAACTGGTTCGGCATTTTGTCCGGCGATGAACTACTGAATGTGCGCTAATTGCTCGCGTTCGCAGTCTTGGACTCGTAACGCCGAATAAGCTCTGTCGAGGATCTGCACGACGTGCGCCACTTCCTGACCCTGGCCGTAGAGCCTGGATCCGGCTATGAGCTGGATCATGCATCCCGGGTTCGCCGTGACGATGACCGACGCTTTGGTCGTGTCGATCGAGGCCATCTTCCTTTCGAGTATTCGCATGGCCATTTCGTTCTGCACGACGTTGTAAACGCCCGCGCTTCCGCAGCAAAGATCCGACATTGGCATTTCCTGCAGCTTCAGCCCGGGAACGGCTTTCAGCAGCTTGCGAGGAGCGGCCTTGATTTTCTGGCCGTGTGCCAGATGGCAGGAATCCTGATAAGTGACGACTGCGTTGACCGGGCCCATGGCCGGGTTGAGCTCTATCGACGCAAGGAACTCGTTGATGTCCTTCATCTTCGCCGTGAATTGGGCGGCCTTGTCGGCGTACGCACTATCGTGATGAAGAATCTGGCCATACTCCTTCAACGTAGATCCGCATCCGGCCGTATTAGTCAGGATGGCGTCGAACTCGGCAGGATTGATCGCATCGATATTGTTTCTGGCGAGAGATTCGGCCTGCCGCTTCAGGCCAGCATGCAAATGAAGGGCGCCGCAGCAGCTCTGCTCACCTGGAATAACGACCTCACACCCGTTTGCCTGCAGAACCCTTACGGTTGCCTCGTTCAGGCGCGCAAACGAGATGTTCGCGATACATCCTGCCAGGAAAGCGACCCGGTAACGCGCGCTCGCCTTTGGCCGGATAAGTCTTCCCGATTTTCGAGAAGAAGAAAGGGATCTCGGCCGGAGGCGTAAGCGCTTCGAGGCTGGATAAGTTTGCCGAAGGGTTTTAGTATTCCGGTGGCGCGCACGAGCCATTGCAGTCCGGTTGCCTGATACAAGTACAGGGCGGCTCCAGCAATCTGTAGGGCCGTGCGCGATTGGATCAATCGAAACGCGAACTCCTTCAAGCGCTTGGAAAAAGATCTTTTGCTGCTCGTTGCGACTTCGATCTGATTGCGGGCGGCCTCGATCATACGGCCATACGGAACACCCGAAGGGCAGGCGGTTTCGCAGCCCCGACATGCGAGGCACAACTCCATATGCTGGATATATGCGGGAGTAATGGGCGCTCCTGCAGCTACCGCATTCATCTGGTAAACACGGCCGCGCGGCGAATCCATTTCGAGACCGAGATCGCGGTAAGTAGGACACGCGTTCAGGCACAAGCCGCAATGAACGCACTTGTCCAGATCTTCCTGCGCAGGGCCTTCGCCCCGATCCGCACGGATTTCCAGGAGTTCAGAGCTTGCCATAAAGACGCGACCGGTTTAACAGTTTAGCGGGATCGAACATTCTCTTTATCTTTTCCATCATGTCAAACGCGGCAGAAGAGCCCGCGGTCTTTGCGTTCGACTCCATAATTGCTGAGCGGAACGGACGTCGTCGGGCGCATGTTCAACCACGGCGGTCCAGCCTCGCTCGGCTGCAGTTGCCAGAACAGGAGCTGCAGGTCGCCAGGAGCTCAAGTAGACGTACGAAACACCCGAACCGGCGCGGCAGACCAGGGTACCCGAGATCGATTTCAGAAGTGTCCGAATCTCCGTCAGTGGTGTGCCCAGCCGAATCACGACTCCCGCCGGTTGCCGGCGCAGGAAGTCGGCCGGGAATTCAGTGACAGAATGCCACCACGCCGTTTCATCCTCACCTCTCACGATTTGGGCGCCGCCTAACTCGCGCTCGTACCGCGCCAGCACCTTGGGCGATCCAGCCGCCCGTATCGCAAGAACGAAGCCTTTCGCATCAACTCTGGCGGCTGCGGGAGGCGATAGGATATCGATCGAAACCGGCCGGAGCTGCGTTTCGCGAACGACTCTGTGATGCTTCTCCATGAGAGTGTCCGGGTCACTCGAGACGTACAGAAACGTTTGCGTCCCCTCTGGAAGAGCATGGACGCGGAAGTTGACGCTGGTGATCGCAGCAAGGGTCCCGAAACTGCCGATCATCATCTTCCCCATGTCCAAGCCAGCAACGTTCTTGACGACCATTCCGCCGGTTTTGATCAGCTTCCCTTCCAGAGTGGCGAAGGTCATCCCGATGACCATATCTCGTGCGGTTCCGTAGCTTCGCCGCATGGGTCCGCTCACGTTCGAAGCCACGACTCCACCAACCGTCGCGTCTTCTGCAAACGGCGGATCGAGAGCAATCATCTGGCGTTCGCGCCGTAGAAAATTCTGGAGCGCGCTGAACTGCATCCCGGCCTCTACGCTGATGGTCAAATCGTCGCGCTCGTAGAGCAGAACCTTGTTGAGCGAAGTCGTGGAAACTGTCACGTCTGCCGGCAGAATGGGGCCAGCCATCAGGCGCTTTGAGTTTCGACCGAGGATGTTGATTGTCTTCGATGCCTCTGCGGAACTCCTGAGAGTTTCCGCCAGTTCCTCGGGTGACGTAGGTTTCAGGACAGACATAGGTTCGTCGACGAATGGTAACTCAAACGGGCGTTTAGGTCGCGCCACATCGGTTGCTAGCTTGCGGGCCCGCCCGCACCGTGGTGTTAAGATCGCGTCAGTATCCCACGCCTCTCGATAGCCTGATTGCACCAGTTCAGCACAGGTTCGGGCGAATCTATGGATTTCGAATTTTCAGCCGAGCAGGTTCAACTCCGTAAGCTCGTTCGTGATTTTGCGGAGAAGGAGATCGGTCCGCACGTTCTCGAATGGGACGAGACCCAAACTTTTCCCCTAGACGTTATCAAAACGGCGGGCGAGATGGGACTCTCTAGGCGCGATCTTTCCCGAAGATCTTGGCGGTTCCGGTTACGGTTACATCGAGTACTCCATCATCATTGAGGAACTGGCTCGCGTCGATCCGAGCGTCGCGTTGATCATTGCGGCGCACAACTCACTTTGCACGAACCACATTTACCTGGCGGGAAACGAGGAACAACGGCGCAAGTACATTCCTAAACTCGCGACCGGCGAGTGGATCGGCTGCTGGTCGCTCACGGAGCCCGAGGCGGGATCCGATGCGGCCGGAACTCGAAGCACGGCGGCTCTTAGGGACGGCGAATGGGTACTTAACGGCGGAAAGACGTTCACAACCAACGCGCATTACGCAGATGTATGTGTGGCCATGGCGGTAACCGACCGATCGGCTTCTCAGCATGGGATCTCCGCCTTTATCCTCGAGAAGGGGATGCCGGGGTTCAGTGTCGGCAAGAAGGAGAACAAACTTGGGATGCGCGCGAGCGCTACGGGAGAGGTTCTCTTTTCGCAATGCCGCTTGCCGGTCTCGCAACTGCTTGGCAAGCAGGGCGAGGGATTCGTCGACAGCCTGCGCATCCTCGATGGCGGTCGAATCTCGATTGCGGCACTGGCGATCGGTACTGCGCAAGGCGCCTATGAACAGGCGCTCAAATATGCCAAGCATCGCAGGCAATTCGGCCGGTTCATTTCTGAATTTCAGGCAATTCAAGACAAACTGGCCAATATGGCTACTTCGATCGAGGCAGCGCGGTGGTTGACCTACTCTGCCGGGTCCAAGAAAGATGCTGGCAAACGCGTCACGAAAGAATCGGCCATGGCAAAGCTATTTGCGTCGGAGATGGCCGTACAGGTGGCGGATCAGGCCTTGCAGATTCACGGTGGGTACGGGTTCATCAAAGATTATCCGGTCGAGAAGTTCTATCGGGATGTAAAGCTGTGCACCATTGGGGAGGGCACTAGCGAAATTCAGCGGCTGGTGATCGCCCGTCAGCTCCTGAAAGAATAGTTTGCGGAACGTAACCTCAAGCAGCGACTGGGCGGGAGTGGATTTCACGAAAGACGTCCGCGCTCTTGCCAGGGCCGCCACGCTTATCGAATCTCAGACGGAGAAAGGCCGCCAGCTTATCGCCTCATTGTTCGCCAGGACTGGACGGGCGAGCACTCATTGGAATTACAGGGCCTCCGGGTGCCGGAAAGAGTACGCTTGTCGATCAACTGGTTCGCCATCTCAGAGCACGTGGACACAAGGTCGGCGTCATTGCCGTTGATCCCAGTAGCCCCTATACGAACGGCGCCATTCTCGGCGATCGGATCCGGCTTGGCGAGCACTTCGGAGATTCGGGTGTGTTCATACGATCCATGGCAACCCGCGGCAAACTCGGTGGGCTTGCGAGGGGCACGGTCGAGTTGTCGCTTCTCCTCGATGCGGCCGGTTTCGACACGATCCTGATCGAGACGGTCGGTGTCGGTCAAGATGAAGTGGATATCGCCGCAGTTGCCGATGTGACGGTCGTTGTGCTCGTACCGGGGCTTGGCGACGATGTGCAGGCGATCAAGGCCGGTATCATGGAAATCGCGGACGTGCTTGTCATCAACAAAGCCGATCTTCCGGGCGCAGACCGTTTGGAAGAAGAACTGCGAGTCGATGCAATCTCTCGCGAATACGGCTGACCCTGTTCCCATTGTGCGTGTAGTTGCATTGCAAGGCTCAGGTGTGAACCAACTTCTCGAGCGAGTAGATGCGATCTCCAAAGAACGGGACACGGATGCCGATCGGATCGAGATCTGGTCGTCACGGCTGCGGGAGATGCTCCGGGAATCGCTCATGTCGGAACTGAAGCCCGAGGATTTAAAGAAGCATGCCGCAATGGTCGCGTCTCGTGAGGAGGATCCGTACCAGGCTCTGACGAAATTGAGGGCTGCTTTGTGGACGGATGAGGGCCGCAGTGAGCGTTGAGATTGACCATCTCGGTATCGCTGTTCGTAGCTTGAGCGAGGGACTCGAGTTCTATGAGAAGGCGCTCGGTTTGACCGTCAGCTTGCAGGAGACGGTGGAGTCCGAAGGCGTGCATGTTGCGATGCTTCCGGCCGGCGGTTCGCCAGAAGCACCGAGGATCGAACTGCTCGAGGCGCTGAATGGGACCTCTGCAGTTGCCAAATTCGTGGATTCGCGCGGCCCGGGATTGCATCATGTAGCGCTACGGGTGGATGATCTAGGCGCGACAGTCGATCGGCTGAAGAGCGCAGGCTATCGCGTTCTGCATGAACCGCGAATCGGAGCTGGAGGCCACCGGTATGTGTTTGTCCATCCGCACTCAACCGGGGGCGTCCTGCTCGAGTTGATTCAAAAGTAAGTCGATTAGAAAGGGAACTGAGAGATTTGGAAGCGAGAGCAAGCGTCGGCATTATCGGAGGAAGCGGGCTGTACTCGATGCCGGGCTTTGAGGCACAACAGGAAGTACGACTGACGACTCCCTTCGGGGATCCTTCCGACCCATACGTCGTTGGAAAGCTCGAAGGCGTTGATGTGGCGTTCCTGGCGAGACACGGCAAGGGCCACCGCCTTCTGCCAACGGAGTTGAATTTCCGCGCCAACATCTACGGGATGAAGATGCTCGGCGTTGAGCGCATCATCTCGTTGAGCGCTGTCGGATCTTTAAAAGAAGAGCACGCTCCGCTCGACTTCGTCGTTCCCGACCAATTCTTCGATCGAACAAAGGGTCGAATCTCGACCTTCTTTGGGGAGGGGCTCGTTGCTCATGTGAGCTTTGCCGATCCTATCTGCCCGGAGATGGCCGCGGTTGTGGTTGAAGCTGGAAAAAAATTGGGCATCACAACGAAGAGCGGCGGCACTTATCTCTGCATGGAAGGTCCGGCGTTCTCGACGCGCGCGGAATCGAACATCTACCGTAGCTGGGGCATGGACGTCATCGGTATGACGAACCTGCAGGAAGCAAAGCTGGCTCGTGAGGCCGAGATCTGTTACGTGACTATCGCCATGGTTACCGACTACGATTGCTGGCACGAAGGCCACGACGCAGTCACTGTCGATCAGATCATCGCGACTCTAACGCAAAACGCGGCGAATGCATGCCGTCTGGTCCGACAGGTAGTGGGCGCACTCCCGCCGAGGACGTGTAAATGTGGATCGGCTTTACGGCACGCGATCATAACCGATCGAGCATCAATCCCGGCCAGTGTTCTGAAGAAGCTGGAGTTAATCGTTGGTAAGTATACCGGCAGTTGAGCTTGCAAACGAGATTCTGCAGGACTGCCTTCAGTACGGCACGTGGCCGCTGCGCACTCTTGAGACGCTGATCGATCGGGCTCTCAATACCGAGGATTCTTTCCTCCAAGTGGCTGCGACCCGCGCCTTGTTCGGCGTCGTGATCGAAGGATTGGCTGATCGCTTTGAGCCCAAGCTTTGCGGTCTCTATGCCGAGATGTTCAGCCATCTCGTCGCGAGAGCGTTACCCGAGTTCAAAGCCGGAGATCTCTTGCGTCGCCACAACCAGATACGTCAGACACACCGGTTTTGGGGCGGGGAAGTAAAGCGGGTTTACCTTCTGTCTCGAGTCACTCTGGGGGCTGATGTTGCGGTAACGAGTGTGGCTATGGCGGGGCTGAAAGAGCGATTTCCCGACGCTGAAATCTGCCTGGTTGGCCCGCCGAAGAACGCCGAGTTATTCGCGAAGGATCCGAACGAGTTGTTCCGGTGCCGATTGTCTATGACCGGTCCGGAACTCTTCGGCAGCGTTTGGCTGCTGCGCTGGAACTTCGGGAGGTGGTGGAGCAGGTGGATGCCATTGTAGTGGATCCGGATTCCCGCCTGACGCAACTCGGAATCGTCCCTTGCTGCGATGATTCGCGCTACTACTTCTTCGAGAGTCGCGCATTCGGAGGTTCTTCCGACTTGTCTCTTCCGATGCTCACGGCGAATTGGCTCGAAGAGGTCTTCGGAATCGAGGCAGCGTCGCCCTATGTCGCTCCCGGCAAGGTGGACAATATCGCTGATGTTTGCGTGAGCTGGGGCGTGGGTGAAAACGACAACAAGCGCTTGAGCGATGACTTTGAGGCGGATGCTCTTGCTGCGCTGCTCGAGAAGGGCGATACGGTGTTGCTGGACCGGGGAGCAGGCGGCGACGAAGCCACCCGGGCCGATGAGTTGCAGCGAAAGCTGAATTCTTCCGCGGCTGAAACTACACACAGGAAGCTACGCATCCTTCGCCAGCCATATCGCTCAAAGCCGCCTATATGTCGGCTACGATTCTGCTGGTCAGCACGTTGCTTCCGCCGCGCGAATCCCGCTCATTTCGGTATTTGGCGGGTATCCTTGCGAACGGATGATGCAGCGCTGGCGTCCGGCCGGTTCGGGCGCGACCGTGATCCCTTTCGACGAGAGCAATCGAGATCAGGCGATTGCAGATACTCTGGAGGCCATTAAGGCCGCTTGAACGTTGGCGGAGGCGGCGGAGCGGTCGGTACCGCCCAGGGATTGGCTGAGGAGTTCGAATTGGTTGTCTTGGAAGCGTCAGCCTTCTTGCCAGTATCCGTGCCGCTTGCCTTTGTGGGCGCAGCCGTTGCTGGCTCTTCCTTGCTATCCGGCAATGGAGGCGGGGGCGGGGCAGTCGGGTCCATCTCATACGTGATGGCGGACTCCGTTCCGAACTTCCGGTAATTTCGAAACTCCAGTTCGTTCTTGGTCTTTTCGCGTCCTGCTGTCATGTACAACTTGGCGGCCCTGGGAGTGACGTACTGCTGCCCGTTGATGTCGACCAAATCGTAATCGAGAACTTCCGTCGCCTGCCGCACTGGGAAGCTCTGTGGAATGTCTACTGCTTCAAAAGTGATTCGCGCAATCTCACCGGTGTCCTGGTCCGCATAGATCAGACCCCGGTACGCAGTGTAAATACGCTGTTCGTCGCCCGGGCCCGAGCTATACGAAATGGAGTAGCCGGATCGACCGCTGCCGATGGCATAGTTGAACACAGCCATACGGCGGCCCCGCAACGTTGCCCAATGGTCCCAGTTGAACGTCGCGCCGCTCTTGTCTTCGAAGATCTCCCGCATCATGCTGCCGAACTCGCCTTGCGAAATCGCGCCGCCGCCCGCAGCGGCACGGTCGATGGTGGTGTCTTCGACGCGCCCGTTCACGGAGTAAACCTTGTATGATTCCTGGCCCTGGTTGTAGCTCACGCGCGCCAGGACGTTTCCAATGCTCTGGAAACGATCGGCGCTCATGGGGTCGACATAACGGCGGATTACTTCCACGCAAATGAAATTGGGAAGGCTCTTGGTATAGGAGAGCGCGTAGTCCTTGATTTGACTCAGAATCTGCTGTTGCCGAACGGAATCCGGAGGCGGAATTTCCGCGGCTCGGGAATTCAGTCGAACAGTGGTTGCGCCGCCTGTTGTCTGTGTTGTCCGGAGCTGTCGCCGGAGAGTAAGTCGAATCCTGGGACGGCGGTTTCAGGGAAGCGGCCTGGTCCCGAAGTTCCTGGAGTGCAGCTACCGTCTTGGGCTGTGCCCCTTGCGCCTCCAGGTCCAGAATGGTTTTGTCCGTGAGCTTTTCTGAAAGCTTGATTTTCTTGACGTAAGCGGCAATCTGCTTGTCTGTGTGTTGTTTAAGAGCAAGCTCCGAACGCACAAAGTCTACAACTTGCTGGACATTCATCTCCATTTGCGCCTGCAGCGCTAGCGCTGCGGACAGCAGAAGAGTCGGGACCAGGCACAACCTCATATTCAACAGTTTGACGCAGAGCGAGGCCCGGAGGTTGCTTCACGCCGGGATTCGCTCCTGTTTATCCAGCAGGATTGTCACGTTTCCTATAGGAAATCGCGAGTTGCAGCCGGATCTGAACGGGTATCCGCTCCTGGTCGTCGGTAAGCCAGACAAAAAGCCTTCCTTTTCGACGGTAAAGCACATTGTCAAAGAGAAAAGCCTCAAAACGCATCGTTTGATACTTCGTGCCCTGAAGCGTGAGGCTCTCGCGTGCCTGGCTTTCGATCCGTGCATTCACAACCTTTTTCCCATCGGTCACCGGTATCGTTGTGGACTTACCGGGCTCCAACCTCAAGAGCCGCAAGGAAGCAAGCGCGCCGGCAATTTCGCGCGTGCACGGCGGGACGTCCAGTTCTTTGTCGACGGTAGTGTTCTTGACCAGATCTTTCTCCTCGTACCGGAGCTTGGGACTGTTCTCGAACCAGGTACGAGCAACTACATGCCGCTTGTTCTCTTGTGCATCCAATTCAGAGTTCACGAGGCAGAACTTCGAATCAGTGGTCACGTGATAGGAATCCAGCACTCGGTAGAGGCGGGAAAGTACACCCGCGCTCTGTATGTTGAGGTTCGTCTGCCATTTGTGATCAGGAGTGGGTTTCAGGTCCAAAACCGCAGTCCCCGCGGTAATCAGGCGCCACTCAACTCGATAAATAAGTCTTTCAGCAAATGGGAAGTTGCTGCCGTCGCGTCCGGAGCCTGAAAACGGAACAGACTGATTGATTGCCGGAAGAGCCAATATAGAGGCGAGGCAGAAAAGTCGGAACCAGCGATTCCGAAACATGCAGGTCCGAACGTTATTTTTCAAGGCGCTTTGCGATGCTTCGAGTGATTCAATTTCATTTCGGACAACTCAACAATTCTCCAGTTTGCCAGACGCACTTCGGCCGGCGGGTAAACAGATTTGCCCAGCCTCTCTCAGAAATCAATGGACGCCAGCAGCTCCGAAGGCTTTCGGTTGAATGCCCGCGAAATAGCCAGAAGGCTTTCCACGCTCGGCAGGTTGGTTCCGCGTTCAATTGAGCTGATCTGAGACACGCTCAGCTTCGCGGCGGTCGCAAGCTCTTTCAAAGACCAGTTCCGTTCTACCCGCAGCAACTTGATGCAGTGCCCCAGCCGTTTTCGAAGTCTTTCCTGCGGAGTCGAACCCAAACCGAACTGCTCAATCGCGTTCTGCAGCGTCTGACGGAGCTGCTGAATCGAGAAGGGTTTTGCGAGGTAGTCAAACACGCGCAGCTTGAATGTGGCTCGCATGCTTTCAAGCGAAGGATAGCCGGTGACGACGATAATACAAAGTTCAGGCCATTGAGTAAGAAGGTCCTCGACCACGGTCTCTCCGCTCGTCGCGCCCATCTTCATATCAAGCAGTACGATTTCAGGAACCCGACCCTGAATCGACGCGAAGAGCGTGTCCGCATCGGCGAACGAACGAACGGAGTACTTGCCTTCGTCCCTTAGCAGGTCTTCGATGTAATTGCGGAAGTCCAGATCATCGTCCAGAACGACCACATCGACCAATCCGCTTTCGACCTCAGTCTCACTCATGGCATCTATCTCAGCTTTGCTCAAACAGTTCGGGACTGGCCGAGAGAAGGCGGTTTTGCTTTCGGCAAAACGACGCGCAGAGCCGCGCCACCCGAAGGTCTATTATCGGCAGTGATGGAGCCTCCATGCTGGGTCACAATCCCTTCCGCGACTGTTAACCCCAGACCGGTCCCTCGAGAATCCA
Organism: uncultured Acidobacteriaceae bacterium; assembly: GCA_963744795.1. Classification (GTDB taxonomy): domain Bacteria; phylum Acidobacteriota; class Terriglobia; order Bryobacterales; family Bryobacteraceae; genus Bog-105. The sequence continues at coordinate 189,463 of CAVUVF010000008.1, read as the reverse complement.
ACCTGGTTGTGACGAAAGCCTTGAAGAGATTGTTCAGAACATAACTTGGTATGCCGGGCCCGTTGTCGAGAACTGAACAGCAGATCCAATCCTGATTTCCGCTCGTAAACGACTTCGATTCGACCCGGATTTCACCGTTCAGTGGGCACCGCAAGCAGGGCATTTCGCAACAAGTTGACGAATACCTGGACCAGACGATCAGCGTTGCCTAGCACAGCCTCGTTCTCGCCGATATCGTTATGGAATGACACAGCGGAGGCCTTCTCGTCGATCGCTACCAATTCCCAACTCTCCTCGATGATGGGTCGAAGAACCACCGACTCCGTCTCTTTCGTCCGCAGGCGCGCAAAATCCACTAAACCTTCGCTGATTTTTCGCAGGCGTTGTGTGACTCGCAACATTCTTGCCAGCCGATCGAGTGTGTGCCAGTCTTTTTCTGTCTCAAGGAGTTTTTCAATCGAGCCCTGGAGGACGGCGAGCGGTGTATTGAGCTCGTGAGCGACGCTGGTGCTCAGCAGTCCTAAACTTACCAGTCGGTCCTGCTCCTCAAGCTTCTGCAGTGCGCTTGCGAGATCATCCTCCTGCCGTCGCAGCTCGATCACTGTCGAGTTTCTCGATTGCATGATCCGGCCGATTTCATCTTTCGTGATGAATCGCGAATCGATCAATTCATTCTCGCGATCGCCGCTTTGAGTGGCGTGATCTGCTTCCAGCATCAGCCGTATCGGACCGTACACGTATTGGGGCATGATGATGAACTCGAGGAAAACGATCGAAAGAACGTAGATTGTTCCCAATACGACGAACAAACTCAGACGAGCTCTGCGCAGGCTGGTGTCGTAAACACCGAACGAGAGCGTCAGCCGTTCGAATGCGTCGGGCCGGGCGCTTTTCCGGAAAATTGTGTCACCTTCCTGTCGCCAGATGTCGGTCGGGTGTTCGCGCAGGTACCGGCGGCCCGCGTCGGACAAGTAAAGCTGGGTCGCGGATCCGACTTGAAGCTCAAAAATCTTCGAATCGACTTTGGCTTGATCGGCCGTAAGCAGACCCTCGCGAAACATACGTTCGTACAACCTATGTTCCCGATCCCGCGTTGCGTCCAATTGATTCGAAAGCAGCGGTACGGATGAGAAATAAACGGACACGGCCAGCACGGCGAAAAACACGTTGTGCAGGATAATCAGTTTCGGACGAACTTTAAGTCCATCGAACGCCCGGAGCGGCGCACTCCGGCGTGCTTCTCGCCTAAAGTTACTGAGGTGCGAGCTCGTCTCTGCGCTCAAGTTCCTGCTCCTTGTACTGAAGCTGATAGAGCTTCCAGTAGATCCCGCGCTGCGACAAGAGTTGCTGATGACTGCCCATTTCTCGTAGATGCCCTTTGTGCATCACCAGAATTTTGTCCGCACTCTGGATGGTAGACAGGCGGTGCGCGATTACGAGTGACGTCCGGTCCGACATCATACGGGACAGAGCATCGCGGACCTTCAATTCGGTTTCGGTATCTACGCTCGAAGTTGCTTCATCCAGGATCAGAATGCGAGGTTGGTGGGCCAGGGCGCGCGCGAAGCTGATGAGCTGCTTCTGCCCAGTCGAGAAGCCGTCCCCGCGCTCTCGCACGGGCGTTTCAAAGCGCTCAGCAAGTTCGTCCACGAATCCGAGAAGATTCACCTGTCTTGCGGCATCGCTAACATCTCGAACTGTCAAGCCCGGCGTACCCAGCCGGATGTTGGACTCGAGCGTTCCGGTGAACAGATACGGATCCTGGAGCACCACTCCGAATAGCCGTCGGAGATCGGCCAGCTCGAAGTCCTTTATGTCAACACCGCCGATTCGTATTGAGCCCCGTCCGACGTCGTAGAACCGCAACAAAAGATTAGTAAGTGTTGTTTTGCCTGCGCCAGTATGTCCAACAACGGCCACTGTTTCACCAGGCTCTATGCGGAAGCTTACATCCCGCAACACCCAATCGTTCGCTTTATACGCAAACCAGACGTGGTCGAATTCGATATCGAGCGGCGCATTCGAAACTGGACGAGGCGCAGCGGGCCCGACGATTTCGGGCTGCGTGTCGAGCAGCTTGAAGATCCTCTCGGAGGCCGCCATGGCGCCCTGCAAGATGTTGTACTTCTCGCTCAGATCCTGTATAGGACGGAAGAACCGAAGCCCGTATTGGAAAAAAGCCACGAGAACACCAAGGGTGAGTGCTCCATGCCGAATCTGGAACCCGCCATATGCGAGCAGGAGAGCCAAAGCGAGCATTCCCAGGAACTCGACGGTCGGGTAGAACCAGCCATAGGCGATGATTGAATCCTTGAACGCCAGCATGTGGTCCCGGTTCACTGTGTCAAACTCCGCCTTGCTTTTCTCTTCGCGATTGAAGAGCTGTAGCACCGCGATTCCAGCAATATGCTCTTGCAGATAGGCGTTGATCTTTGCGACGGCGACTCGAATTTTTCGATAACTCTGAGATGCCGTGCGCCGGAACTGGGCCGTGACGAGGATCACCAGAGGCATGACGGCGAGCATTAAACCGGTCATCCCGGGACTCATACGGAACATCGCCACCAGCACGAGTGACAGCATGAACAGATCGCCGACAATGGTAACCAGGCCCGACGCGAAAAGATCGTTCAGTACATCCACATCCGTGGTTACTCGAGTCACAATCCGCCCGACCGGATTCTTGTCGAAATACACAAGATCGAGCGTTTGGAGGTGACTCATCAATTGCTTTCGCAGGTCGAACATCGCCCACTGACCTGTCAATTGCATCAGGTATGTTTGACCGAAATCGAACAGGAACCCGATGACAATCACGCCGAAATAGATGCTGGCAAGCTGACTCAATCCGGTCCAGGCGTCGCTTGATAACCACTTCGTCAGAAACGGCAGTACTTGAACGTGCTCAGAGGGAACAAGGTATTTGTCGATTGCAAGCTTCGTGAGCAGAGGACCCGTGACTTGAAAAACCGAGTCCACCAAAAGCAACAAAGTCGAGACTGCGATAATCGCCTTGTACGGCTTCATGTAAGTGAGAAGCCGCCGCATCAGGCGAGCGTCGTAGGCTTTTCCTAGTACCTCTTCTTCCAACGTTTGCTCCGCAGAAAACTGCAACCGAAATTGTGGTTTTTCCGATCGCAGTACCAGACTAGCGTAGGCTCGCCCGGGATCTTAAATCTGTTATGAACTCTCTGAACGGACTTGTGCAAATCGACAAGCCGGCTGGTTGCACCAGTCATGACGTTGTGAACCGATGGAGAAGAATCAGTTCGGTGAAGCGAGTTGGCCACTTGGGAACGCTTGATCCGATGGCGACCGGTTTACTACTTCTTCTTTCGGGAAATGCGACACGGTTGGCGCCATTTTATTCACACACTGAGAAGACCTACCTGGCAAGCATCAGGTTCGGCGTCGTGTCTGACACCTATGATGCGGAAGGTCTTGTGAGTGAAACGGGATTGCCGGTACCTGAGGATTCGATGCTTGTTGACCGAGCACTTGATCGGTTTCGGGGCAAGTTTTCTCAGGTTCCGCCTAACGTTTCCGCCAAGAAGGTGGGGGGCACTCCGGCTTACAAGCTTGTCCGTAAAGACATACCGTTTGAGCTGAAGCCGGTGGAAGTGGAGGTTCATTCCCTGGAACTGCGCCGTTTCGAGAAGGGTGTGGCGGAAATCCTCGTCCGCTGCTCAGCGGGGACGTACATCCGCAGCATCGCGCATGATCTGGGACAAGCTTTGGGCTGCGGAGCGCTCTTAAGCGAGCTAAGACGTGTGCAAATCGGCGAATTTCGGGTCGAGGACGCGATGACGCTCGAACGACATAGAAGAGCTTGCGGGAGCGGGCCAACTGTCCGAAGGCTGTCATCAAGGGAGGCATGCTGCTACCTGACCTGCCAGCCGAGCATTATCCGGACGAAACAATCGTGCAGATAAGGCAGGGACGCGACTTCCACGCATCTCCCTTTGTCATCACTCCTGGCGCGCCATTGATCAAGGCACTCGATTCTTCCGGTGAACTGGTCGCTATCGCAGAGATGACGATCCCCAACGTGTATCACCCGAAGATCGTCTTCTAAGTTACTCGCGCGAACGATTCGCCTCTCTTCTTCTCTTGGCCCAGCCTGACTTCTCGACCTGGTGCGCGCGGCCAATCGCAAGCGCATCTGCGTCCACATTCTTCGTCACCGTGGAACCTGCCGCAATGTATGCTCCTTCTCCGATGCTGACCGGCGCCACCAGTGTCGAGTTGCTTCCGACGAAGGCGCCTTCCCCGATGGTGGTCCTATGCTTCTTCACTCCGTCGTAGTTGCATGTGATTGTCCCAGCGCCGATGTTTGTCTCGGCTCCGATGTCCGAATCTCCGAAGTAGGCCAAGTGCCCGGCCTTTGCACCGCGCCGGAAGATCGTATTCTTAAGCTCGACGAAGTTGCCCATATGAATATCGGCTTCCGTCTCGCGTACCTGCCGTAAACGCGAGAAAGGACCGATGCTGCCGCCGCTATCTATTCTTGGCGGACTCTGCGACCACATATGGAAGGATCACCACATCGTCGGCTACTTCGCAGTCTCGCAGGACCGCTCCTGAACCGATTCGACAGCCGCTGCCAATTCGCGTTCTTGCCACGCAGCTGCACACCCGGCTCCAGATAGGTGTCCTGCCCGACTTCGACTTCAACATCGAGGCTGATGCTTTCCGGCTTTTCCATCGTCACGCCGGCGAGCATCAGTTCATTCGCCTTTCGAAGACGCAGGATTCGATCCGCGACTGATAACTCCAGGCGTGTGTTGATTCCCAGCAGCTCCGTCTCATCAGCCACCAGATAAGGAGAAACCGGGAAATCCTGGGAGCTGAGAATCTCGACCATGTCGGTCAAATAATACTCACGGGCAGCGTTATTAGGCTGAATTCGGTGAATCTGATCCCAGAAATGCCTGGCGTTGAAGCTGTAGACACCGGGATTCACTTCCCGGATCAGGACCTGTTCCGGGGTGGCTGATTTTTGTTCTACGATCGACGCCACATTGCCCGAGCTATCACGCAGGATACGGCCATAGCCGGTGGGATCGCTTAGGTTGGTGATGACAATGCTGCCGCCCTCTGACCTCCAACTCTGTTCCAACAAGCCGGTAAGCGTGGATGCGCGTTACGAGTGGGCCATCGCCATTCAGGATCATGAGGCGCCCTTCGCGCGCGGACGCAGCACTTTGCGCGCACATGACCGCGTGCCCCGTCCCTTTCTGTTCGCGCTGCTCCGCGAATCGGATCCCGGGGACCGAGACACTTGCTTTCACAGTGTCGGCCTGATGCCCTACCACCACGACGATTTGCTCGGGAGGTGCCACGTGTCTCGCCGCACGGATCACGTGGTTCAGAAGCGTATCTCCGCCAGCTTCATGCAGCACCTTTGCTCTTCTTCGACCTCATTCGAGTCCCGAGACCGGCTGCGAGTATAACGACGGTTACGTTATCGTTCATTGGATGTTTTTTCTTGGCGCTCAGCGCCTGCTTTCGTAGCTGCAAGGCTCGCGACCGCGCCGCCAGATCCATGACGACCTCGGCCAAAGCGGCCGGATCATGCCTGACTTTCTGAGACACAGCCGTATCGCCAATCAGATCAGCCGTAACAACTTTGATCCCCAATTTCGTCAAAGTATCGAAGTCGTTCTCGACTGGTTTCACCTGAGCTTGGGCATATTTCTTTCGCAGGACCTCTGGAATGGGCGCGCTATTCAAAACCGCGCAGTCGATTATCTTCGTTTGCGCATGTTCGTTCAGAGCTTGTACATGATGTGAGGCCGCGAAATTGATGGTCTCGCCAGGTTGCCACATGAGGTTCACGAAATATGCCTTCAGCGCGCGAGAGTTCGCAATCGCCTTGGAAACGCCTGTCACCAGAAGGTTGGGAATGACGCTTGTGTAGAGCGAACCCGGCCCCAAGGTAATGAGATCAGCCTGGGCGATCGCCTCCAGCGTTTCGGGCAAGGGTTCGCAGTCGCTGGGCTCAATTGAGATCGAGCGTATGGGCTTCCTGCTTTTGCTGATCTTGCTCTCGCCTCTCACGATTGTTCCGTCCGTGAGAGTGGCCCTGAGAACAACATTGGCCGAAGTGGCTGGAAAGATCCGGCCCCGGATTGCCAGAATCTCTGAAGACAGCTTAACTGCTTGCGAGAAGTCGCCCGTGATCTGATGCATGGCTGTCAGAAATAAATTTCCGAAGCTATGCCCTTTTAGCCCACGTCCACTTGCAAATCGATATTGGAATAACTGCGAGAGCAGGGCCGTGTCCTCCGAGAGCGCCGTCATGCAGTTGCGGATATCGCCAGGCGGCAGGATATCGAAATCGCGGCGCAGCCGGCCCGAACTCCCGCCATCGTCGGTTACGGTGACGAGGGCTGTGATATCAAGCGGCGGTTTTGTCGCTATGGCGTTTTCGGGGATGGCTCTCGCGTGTCTTTTCAGTCCGGAAAGAAGTGTGGATAGACCGGTGCCACCGCCGATCGCTACCACCCGCAGAGGACTCTTCACGGCATTGGTCCCATCTCAGTATGTACCGCTGCCGTTCGTGGGTATCGCCGGGCTCAGGATCGTTCGACCCTTCCCAGAACTGAAGACGACTGGGAGTATGGCGCTACTGTGCGAGCCGATCGGCTCTAGCGCCGCCGTCTGGGCTTCTCTTCCTCTTCTTCGTAGACCGGAACCGAATCAAGATCTTCCGCCTCAAAAACCTGGCCGCACTCTAGGCAGCGAAGGTATTCCACACCGTCGCGGCGATAAAGAAATTCGGTTCGCTCGTGCTGACAACCCTGCATAGCGAAATAACACCTATTCTAGACTGCACAAGTCTCCTGTCAAGTGCAACTTGAGCTTTTTCGGTAAGCCCGGTTTGTACTCCCACCCACTTCCCGATTGTAAAATGCCTTTAACGCTCACGTCTGTCTGTGGATATTCCCTCGCCCATTACCATTCCGCTTGAGCACCCTGAGGCTCTGAAATACACCGCGCTGCTTCCGAAAGGTCCGGGTGTGTACGCATTTCGGGACAGGAACGGCATCGTTCATCTAAGCTGGTCGCCCCATCTCAGTACAAGAATTCTTCCGCTTATTGTCGAGAGCAAGTGCCGGAAACAGCACTTTGGGTGCTCGTATGAGCGAGGCTGGGCTCACTTTAGAGTGCTGGCCGACCGTGTCAAGGCTCGAATCGGCTCTCGTCATGTATGCGGTGTTACGGTCTGAACACCCGGCGGATTATCGCAAACGTCTGCGCTTGAATCTCCCCTGGTTCGTAACCATCACGTGCCGGGACTCTTTCCCACGCCTCGCTGTGGTGAATCGAATCCCGAACGGGGACGACCCGGTGTTCGGTCCTTTCAGATTTCGCGACGGGGCTCAAACGTACGCAGATGATGTGCTTGGATGCTTCGGCGTCAGGCGGTGTGTTGAGCCTTTGGTCCCGAACCCTTCTCATCCAGGTTGCATTTACGGAGAGATCAAGCAGTGTCTGCGGCCCTGCCAGGGTGCCGTCAGTGAGTCCGAATATGGAACTGAGGTGCAAAAAGTCTGGACGTTTCTTCAAACGAACGGAGACTCCAATGTTGCGCCTCCTGGTGAAAGCGAGAGATGAAGCCGCTTCCGCGCTCCAGTTCGAGGAAGCAGCGAACCTGCACAAGATGGTCGCGAGAGTTAAAGAGATCGGGAAGAGAAAAGACGAACTGGTCTGTGATGCCCGGGTATTTGGTGGAGTGGCGTTGACGAAAGGAGCCGGGGAGCGCGCCTTCCGCCTTTGGCCCATGGTGAATGGATTATGGCGGAACTGGCGCGAAATAACAGTCGAAGAAAACGCCACGCCCGAGTCGATCGCGGGAGAGCTTCAGGGCTGGCTACCTTCCGTGACAACGGACCTTACGGAAAGTGAGGACGACCCCGGAGAGCACCTAGCGATTCTAATCCGCTGGTACTATTCATCGTGGCGCGACGGATCGTGGTATCCGCTTCGCCCCGACCGTTCAGTTCAACTTCCGGCGTGTCGGCCGGGGCATCTTGCAGATGATGAAGGACGGAAGGGGACTAAAGCGCTAGTTTGCGATCGGGTCAGTGCGCAAGACGGCGGCGCTGCGGGCGCGTTTCGGCCAACTGTTCGAGTGTTGTTTCCGGAATGGATAGCGAAAAATGAACGTTCTGGCCGCGGCCGATACAACCATCTGGTTAAGCGCCGAGGCAAGCAGCGCAGTGTGAGGATCCGATTGGTCCTTCATCTGGAGCAGGCTCGCGCCAAAGCGAAGAACATCAGCAAGGGCGGACGCGTCCTTGTCGGATCGGGCTATCGCGTCAACGGTGATCTGGAGAGAGCTGCCGAAGAGCACTCCGCCGCTGGCAGCGGTTATCGCCTGAAGGGTCTGAGAACCGTCTACGGGCTGATCCACCTCGGGTTGGAAGTGACCAGCGAACCGGGATGCTGGGACTGTGGAGGCGAACCAGACATCGTTCACGGCTCCCGCCTGAGCGATGAGTTGCTGCAGCTGTCCATTCAGCGTCACCCGTGTAGATCGGTTCGCAACTGCTTGTTGCAACTGTGTCATTGAACCGGTTGCAAATACATTGTTTTCAAGGAACGCGAAAGCGCTTTTGTGGTTTCCGGCACCTCCAACGTAAAGATCGACACCCGAGAAGGTCTGGATGACCGCACCTTTGGCGAGTGCTGCGCTTCGGATCTTCCCTTGATCGAAGGTCCCGCGCGCCAATAGAATTCCCTCGAGCTTCTGTGTTCCCGCCGCGGGCGAAACGCCGGCAAAGACTACCGATTCCAGATCCCGCCTGGGATCAAAGCCCGTCTCGGCAGTGAGCTGCTCGAGACCTTTTGCTTCTCCAGTGAATCGAGTGTTTAAGTACTGTCCGATATCCGAATTACGTGAAGCCACTACATTGATTCCGATGACGAACTCGGAATTCGCCGGAACCAGCGCAAGCAGACCGTCGTCCACCGCCCCAAAGGAGCAGGCGGCAGCGCTTAGGGAGAGGAGAATTGCGGTAGCCAGCGGTTGTGATCGTCATCGTACCTATTGAAACGAATAAAAAGAGACGAAAGTTCACGGCGCGAAAGATCTAGCTCGCGGCCATCTCTCGTATCCGAGCTTCAGCTCCCGAGAGGTCCAGTGGGAACTCGAACCAGAATGTCGCGCCAGGGTTCGGAGTATTGTTGCGGGTTCCGATTTGCCCTCCCATCAGCTCCACAAGTTGTTTACAAATGGTGAGCCCGAGTCCCGTCCCGCCGTATTTGCGTCTGGTCGTGCCGTCCGCCTGGAAGAACGCTTCAAATATGCGCTCTCGAACCGCGTCGGCTACCCCGATTCCCGAATCAATCACTTCGCACGAGAGACGGGTTCCGTCATCAGACATGCCAAGCTTCACCTGCACGCCACCCGAAGCCGTGAACTTGATTGCATTCGCAACCAGGTTCGTCAGTATCTGTTTGAAGCGAACACTGTCGCCATAGATGTACTCCGGGCGCCTCCGGAGCAACTTCAAATTTGAGGTAGAGATCTTTACTGTCGGCCCGGAGCTTGAGCAGTTTGACGACCGACCTGACACATTCCTTCAAATCGAAAAGCTCGTGCATCATAGACAAACGCCCAGCTTCGATTTGGGACAAGTCCAAAAGATCGTTGATGATTGTCAACAGGTCGTTTGCACATTCGCTGACCGCCTCGGCATAGCCCTGCTGCTCGGCATCCAGATTTGTACTCTTCAGAAGGTTGATCATGCCCATGATTCCGTTCATGGGCGTACGCAATTCGTGCGAGGTGTTCGCAAGGAATTGCTCTTTCAACTGCGTTGCCTCCTGAGCCAGCCGAAGCGCCGTGCGCAGCTCTTCGTTCTTCATCTGCAGCTCTTGCGCAGACTCCAAGAGTTTCTGCTGCGCTAACTTGCGTTCGGTGATATCCCGGCCGAAGTTTTGAATCGCAACCGGATGGCCGCGGCGGTAGATGATCCGGGTGCTGACCTCCAAAAACCGGCGCTGGCCCGATTTCGAAAGGATCGGGAGCTCGTAGTGTTGAGTGGCACTCCCGCCTAAACGCGTTCGGATATTGTCGAGTGTCTGATTTCGCGCTTCAGGTGCCACGAGTACGTCGAAGCTTTTCCCAATCACCTCACTGCGGGAGTAATCGGTCAAGTATTCGGCTGCCCGATTGATCGCGATGATATTGCCCTTAAGATCGTGCAGGAATATGACGTCGTTCGCGTTCTCAAATAGCTCGCGATATCGCTCTTCGCTTGCTCGCAAGGCCTCTTCCGCTGAATGGCGGGCCGTTTCGTCCTGAATCAACGCTATTCGCGCGCTAGCTCCTTGCACTTCAAATGGAAAGCAAACAAGTCGAACGAACAGATCCCTTTCGCTCCCGTTCGGTGTACCGCAGGGCCGATGGAATTGACTGGTTTTCGGAGTTCGGATTCGAGATAATACCCTGTGTCGACGGATGGGGAACGAAGAAATCTAGAAGATTTGCCCGGCGTATTTCCTGAGCGTGTAGCCGTATAAGGCGAGCGCTGTGTTATTCGCGTCGAGAATCTGGAAAGTGTCGACATCGTAGACAAGTGTCGGCGCGGCGATTTCGACTGTTGAGGCGCTCGAATGCCAGGCGTCTGGCCGGCCAGACACTTAAGCGTATGCTCGAGCTCAACCACTCGTGCTCGCAACTGATCCGCGCTGAGGCTTTCAGATCGCTCATCGGAGAAGATTCAGGACTCTCGATCCGATCCCCGCCGAAGGTCGACTTCGCTCGCGGCCGGTCTGCTCAGAAGAATGATCGTCCTCTCCGCATTAACGCCCGACGAGTTCGGATCCTTCGCTCCGACGCAACACAATGTCTTTAATTTACCAGCGATTTTCGTTCCGGCAAACTCGGAAATAGTCGAATTAAGGGCATTGTATGTTCGCGGAGGAGAGTTCCAGAGCTCAAGGCTGGAAAGTAATGGTGGAATTCGCTTCGAATTTCCGATAACCGTCAAACGACATTTCGTTCCTGAGACGGCCCGATCTGATCGTCATCTCCACGGTCGCTGTCGACGGTAGGAGGTAGTCCGCTGCCGCCGATCGCGACTTTGTCGTAGTCAATCACGGTGCGTGAGCTCTCGGTTTCGAGTTCGGGTGGGATGTTCGGAAAGCTCCTTGGTGATCCGCAGAACCGCGCCGGTCGTCAGGGTCCGCGAAAACCTCGCCATAGTAAGCGACAAACGCGGAAGTCAGGTAGTCCCGGCTCGAGACGCAGCGTGGAATGTTCCTGGTCAACTGAGTACTTCACGACCGCGACTTCCTGGCCGCGCAGCATTCTCGAATCCACCCCAGCTGATTTCCGCCCAGCTGTCCGGGCCCAAGAATATTGGCCAACAGGATCCCGAATTCGCCTTCGGTCGTCAGCTCGTTCCGGCTTCCTCGCCAATCGGCCGTTCACGACCGGTTTGCCATTGACTGCCTGAACGCGTTCTTTTCTCTTTGCCGTCCGCAAATACAAGCTGCGCTGTTTGCGTTTCCTTCTTGCGCCAGTGCTCTCCCTTTCTTCCCGCGGCAGAGTGAGTTGTGGTTTGCACGCAAAGGAAATTAGGCAGGCGGTCGATGTAGGCGGCGGCATAATTCCGCACTTTGGCGATGATCTCGCTTGCGTTCTCAGGGGGAATCTGGGGCGACTGCTGGTAACCTGACGAGGCTGCCTTGGCCCAACTTTGGCTGAGGCGCCATGCCGAGCGCAAGGATGAGGAGGGGCTTTGTCACGCTTCAAATGATGAGGCGCTACGCTCGGCGAAGAGACAGTAGCGCCTCGGGTTAAACTACAGAGCTACTTGTTTCCCTGAACAAACGCCGCGACGTTGTCTTTGTCCACAACGAATGAACCTGTATCGACAAAAGTTGGAACGGGAGACTTCGCATCTTGCGTAAAATTCGCCGTCAGCGAACTCGGGCTTGTTGTGATGAAGATCGTCAAGCAACTTCGCTCCGTAATAGCCCATTGTGTATGGCTTCTGAGCGATGGTCGCCGAGATCACGCCCTTTTTGGATGAGATCAACTGTTCGCGCATCGGTATCCATTGCAATCACCTTGACCTTGGCGCCCCCGGTCTGACGACTCACAACTTCGCCGACTTCGGGGCAGGAGATTGCCTCGAGGCAGACAAACGCGTCGACTTTGTCTTTGCTTTTGGCATCGAGCATCTGCTTTGCTGTGTCGAAAGCAATGGTTGGATCGCCCTTCATGTCGACCACCTGCATGATCTTAAGACCGGACTGTTCCGCAATCGCATCCTGATAGCCGTGTAAACGATCCTTCAAATTGGGCTGGCTCGGAATTGTCAGAACGACAATGTTGCCCTTGCCTCCGAGCAGCTTCGCGGTCAACTTGCCGCCCAAGGTTCCGGCTTTATAGTTGTCCGTACCGATGAAAAAGAGTCGTTTGCTATCGGGCGCGTCGGAGTCCATGGTCAGGACAGGAATGCCCTGAGCGAGCGCCGAATTGATGTCGGGCGTCATAAGACTTGCGTCGGCCGCCGAGATCAGGATACCGGCGGGTTTTTGCGCGACGGCTCTCTGAAATTCGTCGTGTTCAGCCTTCGTGTCGTAGGTGTCCGGGCCGTCCATTTCGGCTTTGACCTTCATCTCGCTGGCCGCATGGTTCAGTCCCGCTAGCGCCGTTTGCCAGTAAGCCAGCTTCGTATTCGCCGCGACCAGTATGTACTTCTCTGTGGGTTCGTGCGGATTTGCCGCGCAGCCTGTCATCGTGATAATTGCAGCGGAAAAAGCGCTTGCAACCAGAGCCCGTTTCGCAACTTTCATTTGGTTCCCTAGCGCCGGAGTATAGCATGCAGCAAAGCTCGATGGTTAGTATTCCGTTGAAAACGCGTAACTTTGCTGACTTCGCTGAGTTTAGCCCAGGGTCTTATGGCCGGGCCTAATAGGGTTGCGCTATTGTGAGGCGGCAGTCCAACTTCTGGCTGTTATACTGCTGTTGTTCAAGCTGCTGGAGTGGCGGAACTGGCAGACGCACGGGACTCAAAATCCCGCGGGATTCACTTCTCATGTGGGTTCGACCCCCACCTCCAGCACCATTAGATGAGCAACGCTGTACTTCCTTACAGCTTTGACCACCGTTAAAAGCTCCGCTCGTGGCGTATTGTGAGCCCTAGAACTGCTCGGAATAAGTCGAAGAGGCTATCGTCGATGGTTTTTAAGCGATGGCACATGCTCAGTGCGCTCTCCGCAGTTACTACGCCCGAAGCGGCGAGAGTAACCGCAGAGCTCCTTGTATTCAAATTGAGACGGCGTGCGAGACCAAGCGCCAAACTGCGTACGTTTACTGATACAGGTTCAGTGAACAGTTCGCTCGGCAAGATCAGCCGAGTAACCTGATCTCAAGCATTCGTCTTGATGCTGAAAACGCCGGCTGTCTTTTTAGTAGCATCGCCTCGCGCACGTATTCGCACGGTTCGAGATTAAAAGGCCTACGGTCGCCGTCACTGCGCCCGGTTCACCGGTGCATCTGTATGTTGAGCATCTGCTCCTTAAGAACGGGCTGTCGGGTGACGACATAGGCGTGATCGGTACACCGAGCACTGCGGCGCGTTTGGCAGCTCTGGAAAACGGCAGCGTTGGTGCGGCGATGCTCGGCGAGCCTGGCATCACTATGTTGCTAAAACGCCGCCCCGACACTACGGTCCTTGCTGAGCTTATGACGAATGACGGGCTGAAGCAGAACTTCGGAAGCGAGGTTTACCCCGGCACCGCACTCATTTACACTGCCCGTTGGTTGCAGACATACCCAGTCTTGGCCCGCGGCATAGCGAAGTCGGTAGAGCGTGCGGTGCGCTGGTGTCGCGACCACACCGCTCATGAAATCGCGGAGAAGACTCCTGCGGCCTTACGGATTAAAGACGGCGACGTCTACGAGCGAGCTATTAGCCACATTCTTCATGCCATATCCGGCGATGGCAGCATGTCTACCGAGCCGGCAGAAGCTGAGAAGCGAATGCTTTCTTTGCGGATAAAAAGTGCATCTTTTCCGCAACTGGACGTGAGTCGAACCTTTACGAAGGAATATGTCAGTGAAAGCCGAAAGTGAGTGTGCGCTTGCTACAGTTTTGCAGGAATCAATTTCGTGCAAACTGATTCCCTAGTATCGGCTTGAACCGATGCCGACGTTTTCTACTGTATGCGTTGCAACATCGCTTAGGTGATCTTATGCGCCTGAATGAATTCCTGAGTTACTTCGCTACTCATGCCGGGTGCCTCCGGGGCTAAGACTTCGCCGTTAACCATCTTCTGTTTGCCGCCAGATTCCATATAGATCGCATTGGGCATCGCACAGAGGATGTTCATGTTCACTGGGCCGCCGCCATGGCTTGCCAACTCTACACCGAAGCCATCCGCAATCGCTCCGATTTCAACCCATTCGGTGGGACCACCGGCTCGCCTGTTATCCGGCTGCACAACATCGGCGCCCTTTTTCAGCAGCAGATCCATGAAAGCGTGTTTGTTGTACTCGTTCTCACCAGTTGCGATGCGCATGTCGAGTGTCGCGGCAAGCTCGGCGTAGCCCTCGTGATCCCAAGGCGGAAGCGGTTCTTCATACCAGAAGCAACCAAGCTCCTGGTAGGCTCGGCCGCGCCGGATTGCTTCGACGCGATTGAACGCCTGGTTCGCGTCGACCAGAATGCGTATATCTTTGCCCGCGGTTTTGCGACCAACTTCGATGCGCTCGACGTCGTCATCCAATCCATACCGTCCGACCTTTACCTTGAAAGCGCGATAACCGATCTCGAGGGTGTCGTTAATGGTCCGCTTGTATTGCGAATGGTCTTTGTCGTTTTCGCGATACCACCCGCACATCGCATAAGCCGGCATGCGGTCCCGCACCGCACCAAGCATCTTGTAGACGGGAAGACCGGCCGCCTTGCCCAAGATGTCCCAAACAGCGATATCCACGAGCGACATTGCGAACTGGGTAACGCCCTGCACGCCTTGGTACTCGAGCGCTCGCCACAGGTCTGCGCGGATTCTTCGCGGGAACGCCGGGTCCTTACCGATGAGAACCGGTTTGATCTCGTGTTCCAGAATGGTTTGGACCACCCGCGGACCACCGGGAACCGCTGCGAAGTTACTGTATGCCCAACCGGTGATCCCGGCGTCTGTTACAACGCGGAGCACCACGCCGCCGGACGTTGAGCCGAAATCGTGAATGGCGTCACCGGTGAATTCGGCCTGAGGCAGACGCAACAAGTCTGTCTCGATGCTCGTGATCTTAATTTGCTTCTTCGCTTCTTCCGCTTTCCCAAATGCGCGAGTGAGCGGGAGCAGCAGCGGCTAAAGAACAAAGAGTACGTCGTGTCAACATGTCAAACCTTTCAAGCCGCGTAGATTGCCGCGATTTCATAATCGTCCACTTTCGGGATAGCAAACTCTATGTGCCCGCCGGTCACGCGAAACGGTATGTCAGACTCGGCCCGTAGTAACTCCACTCGGTTCGGCTTGGCACCATTTGGAAGCCGCATACGCACCCTTTGTTCCCCGATAGGAAAGAACTCGCGAATCCAGCCTCTGTGCATGGCCGGATTCGTATAGTTCAAAACGTGGACGGCAAAGCCCACTTCGGTCTCCCAGGCGAACGATTCAATCACGCCCTGGCCTTCGATTGTGACCGGAGCGTCTCCGTCGAGAAGCCAGCGTATTGAGTTCTGGAGTAAGTGCGCAAGGTCAGTATGTCCGGACTTCCACATCGTGCGTTCCACATCGCCGGGGAAGTAGATGGTTCGGCTTTTGCCATTCTCACGAATGACCACAGCCGGCTCACTCGTGTGCGATTGCGGTGGGTACGACAACTCCGGCGGGTAGGCCGGATAACCGGGTACGACGGTTAGTACCTGAGTTGAAGATGTCTTTACGGGTAGCCGGTATTCAGCGCCGGGAATCCAATTCGTGTTTGTAAAGCCGTTCAAGATGGGATGCTGACGTTCGATGCGAGCATAGTACCCGTTGCCAACGGTTCCGATGACGTCACCAGCCTTTGCGATACCCAGCACTTCAGCGAGACCGAAATCGCTTCGCCGCTGATTGCGTTCTGTATACATGCTGGTTTCGAAGGTTGCAAGAAGCGAGCCGCCAGCATTTACATACGCCTTCAATTGAGCACATTGCGCATCGCTTAAAAGTGCTGTATTCGGCAAGAGTAAGGCTTTGTACTTCTTGAGATTCTCGGGTCCAAGATCGTCTTCGTGAACGAAATCGAAGAGGAAACGGCCTTCGAGGAGAGCGTAGTAGATGCCGTCAATGTACTGTTGTGGGCTGCCCTTATAGGGTGTTTTGTAGAACAACTGAGTGCGCTGGCCCATCAGAACGCCGAGATTGGCGATCGGCTGCTTGTTGAACAGATGCTTCTCATGTTTCGCGAGCCAGTTGAAGTATTCGCGGCCCGGTTCCTGCCAGCGCCGATCTTCACCCAGGCCGGTCTCGCCTCCGATGAAGTGATACCAGGGCACCATGCCGCTCGCCACGGTTTCGTCCATCCACATCCGGGCTTCTTGCGGACTCTTCGAAGCGTTGCGCCAGCGTGGCGTGCCGGTGGACCACGCCGCTGTCACGTTCGTGCTCGTTTTGCCCTTCATCACTGAGCTACAAACGCGGCCTTGCAAAGTGCAGCCCCAGATCGGAGTGTCGTCGCCGCCACGCCCCTGGTTGTCGCAGTTGAACCAGTATGCTTTGTCGCCGAGCGTCTTGAGATTGGCTGTACAGCGAATGGAACCGCCCAGATTGCCGAAATACAGATTGTCCGGTTTCTTTTCCTTCGCGATGCCGTCGTAGAGGTTCCAAAGCTCGATCACGCGGGCGTTGAACTGATCCCAATAATCGACTGAGCCGGCTGCCGGCAGTTTCTTGCAGTTGTCGCAGCGGCAATCAGGCAGGCGTCCGAGCGGCGGCCAGCCGTTCGTAAAAATCCCGTCCACGTCATACCGCGAGTTCACTTCACGCATGATGGCCGGAATGTGCTCCGTGAAATAGGTGCTGAACATGCACGTCCGGTAGAGTCGCGGATCTTCGGTGTGCCGCGCGAATTCTCCCTGTTCATTCTTCTCGAACCACTCCGGATGGGGTTTTAAGGCGTCTTCCCACTCGAGATCGGGGCTCATACGGGCCAATACCCGCATGCCGCGCTTCTTGGCGGCCGAACAGCAATCGCCGAAGAAGTCCCGATCACCGAGAAACTTCCCGTGCTTGTGGAACGGAACCTTCGACGGATAAAACGCGAGGATACCTGTGACGCTAACCTGTACGGCATCCACCTTTAAGCTGGCCCAGTAATCTGCCCATTCGTCGACATTCATGGACACGGGATCGTGTTCGGTCATATTGACCTGGCCCATGCGTCGTATTCTCTGGTGCCAAGGAACCTGTGAACTGGCGGCCGCTGCCGAGTTGACCAGAACCGAACCGGCCAACGCTGCGCCGGGAAGACTGACAAATCGCCTGCGATTCATTGTTTCTCTGTGGGACTTAGAAGCTGAACCGTACGCCGAGCTGCAATTGCCTCGGTATATTCGATTGACCGTTGTTGCGCAGTAAAGCGCCGAAATTGGCATTCGTCGGATCGATCACAGGATCGCCTCCAAAGATCGGGTGATTGAAGAGATTGAAGGCCTCAACGCGAAGCTGGATCAGGTAGTTCTCACGAATTCTCGTGTTCTTTGCCAAGGTCACGTTGAACTCCGGTCCCCACCGATCGCGGAGGTTGCCAAAGTACTGGGAAGCTGTGCGCAAAGCAAACGCCGGTAGAATCTGAAAAACCGGCTGTTCTCCGGCGGCAACATTTCGGACGGTTCCGGTTGCATCGATCAATCCGGTCTTGAACATGCGATCCCAGGTGGGATTATCGAGGCGCGGATCGCCCAGGACCGCGACGCCGCCTGCGCTTGTCAGACCGATGGTTGTGGTTCCGGGCGGAACCGTCATTGGCGTTCCTGACCGGAAGGTGGTGTTTGTGGCCAATTGCCATCCGCCTACGAGACGGCTTACCAATGCGTTCTGGCCGTTGACGAACTTACGCCCCGGACCGAACGGGAGTTCATAAATCGCCGCGATGACGAGACGCTGCGGCTGATCCCAAGGAACGAGACTGCGAGAAGGCGCCGAATCCTGCGGATTCAAGTAAGTCACCCCCTGCATGTTCTTGGACAAAGTATAAGAAGCATTGATGAGCAAGCCGCGCGAGTAACGCTTCTCGAGTTTGATCTGGAGCGAGTTATACCAGAACCGTCCTGTTGGTTGGTCCTGTATCGTGATACTGCCAAATTCCGGGAAGGAGCGCAGTAGTTGCTGCCGGGGCACGGTGGCTCCGTTATAGCTTGTACCTGGAAGGAGGTTGTAAAAGGGATTTGGCACTTGCGCTGTCAAGTAACTTGGATTGCCGCCGCGCGTGACGTCACCGAGAGCGAGATTGGCGGCCGACAACTCGTTCACGCCGTGGGTCGTCGGAACATCCAGAGTTCTGGATCCAACGTAGGACGCCTCCACCACAATGTGTGCCGGGAAGCTGCTGCTGGATCCCAAACGAGAATGCGTGGACGTATCCGTATGCACCCGTCGGATCGGAGTACGTTAAGTTCTGGCCCAGCAAAGTCGAGAGGCCGGCGCTCGACCCTGACGGGCCTAGCACCCCGTTCGGGAACGGGTTGGACAGGTACGTGGCCGGCGTCCGGCCAGCGTCCAGGGACGATACGAATGCCGTCGATTGACTGAATCCTAATGTGCTTCCTGTCGAGACGGTATTGATGTATGAGATCCCGTAACCTCCGCGCAGCACCGTTCTTGGCGTAAGCTGGAATGCCGCGCCTATCCGAGGCTGCCAGTTATTCCAATCGGTCTTGAACGGCGAATCCGGCAACCCGCTTTGACCAACAAACCCGATCCCTCCGTAGACCTTATAGCCGGGAAACAATGCCTGATTGATCTGGTTCGAAAGCGGGTTCACCTGGTTCGATAAGAATCCATAGTTGGCCCGGTTGTATTTCTCCTTGACAGGAGCATTGATGTCCCAGCGCACACCCACATTCATCGTCAAGCGACGCGAGACTTTGATGTCGTCCTGGATGAAAGGCGCATAGTACTTGAAGCTGTAGTATGGGCTCGCTACGTAATCGGCTTCGCCGGAAGCGGCCGTGCCGAGGAGCAGGGAACCGATCGCGTTCCCGCTCAATGCGTCCTGAGTCAGGTAGTTGCTTCGAGTGAACCCCCGATCGATGCTGAAGAGACCACCGCTTCCAACCGACTGGTAGTTGGCATAACGGTTCCATCGGAAATCCAAACCGAAACGCAAGGAATGGCGGCCTTGAACTGTACTCAGCGTAGGCTGCAACGCGATTGTGGTGTTGCCGGTATACCAGATGTTGCCCGATGAGGGCCCGAGGTTCTTATAGCTGTTAATTGTGAAACTCGGGAAGCGATTTGGCTCCTGCAGTTGGTTGATGAAGCTCTGCGGAAGGCCAATAACCGAGGCGTTATAGCTGCCCCAGTTATACGGTTTGTAGTCTTGCACCCAGCGCAGGATGGACGCACGCATGTCGAACGTCGTGTTGGCGCTCAGAACGGTGAGTGAATCGAAAAGAAAACCGTTGTTTCCTTTGACGCCTTCTCGCAGATCAGCGCCATAACCGGGGATACCGTTTGAGTTCTGGTGCAGCGTCTGGCTGTTCCAGATGTAACGCCCGTAGATGCGCTCCTTCTCGCCGAAGTTGTGATCTACTCGTGCGACGAAGTTGTGGAAGTTGTACCACGTAACGTCGTTCTGATAGAAGAAATTGTTTTGCCACGGCACCGATCCGGCGGTCGTAGTGTTGGGCAGCGGGTAGAGGTTCGCAACGGCCTGCCCGACAGGGTCGATCCGGTTCGTCGGAATCTTATTACCGGGAAAGGGGTCTCTGACCCAGTTGCTCCCGACGGCGTGGCCCGATGCCGGATCGTAAATCGGCATCAATTGTCCGGTCGCACTGAAGGTCTGGGAAAAATCGCCTGCCCGCTGCGCCACGGTGGGAACGGACGAGATGTCGTTGGTCGGGAACACGATGTTTTGCTGATAGCTTTCCCACGACGTGAAGAAAAACGTACGGTCTTTGCCGTTGTAGACCTTAGGAATCCAGACCGGCGCGCCGAAGCTGAAGCCGTATTGGTCGAGCGTGTTGTAGTCCCGGGCAGTGATGCCCTTCGAGTTGTTCGCAAAGGTGTTGGCGTTCAACCAAGGGCGCTTCAGGAACTCATAAGCGGAACCGTGCATCTGATTTGTCCCGCTGTTGGTCACGATGCTGATTACGCCTCCGCCGTTATGTCCGTATTGCGAGTCGTAAGCATTCGCGATGACCTTTAGTTCGCGCACGGCATCGCTGGGTGGAACGAACGCGATACTCGGCTGCGACTGGTACACGACTGTGTTCGGCGATCCGTCAAGCAGAAACTCGGTGCTAAGCGAGGTGCTTCCATTGATTGACCACGTTGTTAGACCGGAGTTAGAAAAAGGCGTTAGATCATAACGGGGATTTGTCGCAACCACACCCGGCGCAAGGCCGGCGAGAAGTATGGGGTCCGTGTGATGGTAGGCAGTTCTGCTACCGCTTTCGTTTCGATCACGGCGCCTCGGTCCGCTTTCTCAGCCTCTAAAAGTGGCGCCTCGCTGGCGACTGTCACGGTTTCCGCCTGATTCCCAAGCTGGAGGCCAACGTCCAGGGTGGCGCTTTGGTTTGTCTCAAGCTGTATGCCTTCGCGGACGTACTTTCGGAATCCGCTCATTTCGGCAGTCAGGCGGTAATTGCCGGGATTTACGAATAGAAAGTGATATTGCCCGAGTTGGTTGCTTTGAGCTGTGACTTCAACGGACGTATCAACGTTGACGAGCCGGAGAGTTGCATTTGAAACCGGCGCGCCCGACTGGTCCGTGATCGTGCCGCTTAATGTGGCACGGGTTTCTTGCGCGACGGACGGGAAAGAAAAGAAACATCCTGCAATCAGCAGAGCGAGAACCAATTTGGAGCGACTAGGCGCCATGGCTTACCTTCCTTCGAGAGACTGGGTGTCTGACAAAGTATCACGACTGGTAAGGCCAATCTGCGCCTAATGTGAAAAAGCGCTGCTTTATCGCAGTGAAACGCTGTTCGTCTACTTCGTTATCATGCGTGCATGGAAGATCGAAGGGACATTCTGAAGTTGGTGGCCATGGCCGCGAGCGCCGGCACTCCGTTGTTTGGAGAGCGGCGGCCAACACTTACGTGACGAAGTCGTGTCTGAGAACAAGGCGAAAGTGAGCCACGATCCCTTTGGTGACACTCGTGTTTTCTTCGACGGCCCAACCTCTCAGTTGAAAGCAATGACGGCCGGCAGCTTACTTCTGAAACCTGGAATGGAGCCCCATCCGCCGCACCAGCATCCCGAGGAGGAGATCATGATCGTCACCACGGGGAATGGCGAAATTCTCGTCGGCGGTAAGAAGGTGAATGTCGGGCCCGGTTCGATGATGTACTCCGAGTCCAACCAATTGCATGGTGTCAAGAATACCGGTTCAGAGCCGCTGCTGTTCTACTACCTTAAGTGGATGGCTTAACTTAGAAGTCCGGTTCCTTTTGGGGAGCGGGTTCGCCAAAATTTGGATACATCAGCCAATTGGAGGATACCGCGCATTTCCAGCGGGGAAAGCCGATTTCGCCTCCTCAGATGAGGCCAACCCTAAAATTAATGTTTCTTCAGTGCTGGCTGTCTTTGCGGGCCGCTTCTTTCCATCCTTCGTGCGCGTCATGGGCTGCTTTGTCTAACTGCCGACCGACAGCCCGGCTGGCTTTGCCCGCTTCCACTGCCACCTTGTGGGCAGCTTGCCCTACTTTTCCGGCGGCAGTGTTCGCATCTTGGCGCCGCTCTTCCGTCGTTTCACGATAGCCACATGCCGATAGTGTTAACAGGATTCCAATGAACAATGCTCCAAGCCACCGCAAACCCATACCTTCTAGATGAGTGCTCGCGGTTGAAAGTGACCCACGGTTTCGAGTTTGTACAAGGCGGGTCCAGTTCCGTTCTGTAGCACCTGCGGACCAGGCGTCGTCAAATATAAATATGGCCTTGTCCGAAGGACATCAATTCGGCAGAATACTCGTCCAGAATATTTGGAAAATCATTGGTGCATTTGGGTTGGGTGTCATAGCCGTCGTGGGTGCCGGATTGGTGGTGTCAGACGTTCACCGGATTCCGCAAGCCACCCGTTCGTCAGCCAACGCGGTCCCACGCTTGGGTGAAGAATCAGAAACTGGAGCAAAGCTACCCCAAGGAGGGGGCCAGCCGGTTCAGATCTCAGGCGAAAATAAAAATGCCGCATCCCCAGCCTCTCAGCAACCCGAAGCGGCGAATATGGGGTCGAGAGATCAATCCGAAGGCCGGAACACTCCGGCGCGTGCCTTTCGCAGGAGACATCCCGCCAATCGAACCGAAACTAAGGTCCTGAGTGAGAATAAGACGCCTTCGGACACCTCGCCTCTCCCGATCGCTCCATCGATACCTGCAACTTCGCCCGGACAAGCGGCTTCACAACTCGCGTCAATACAACCCAACTGCCGCGCCTGTCGTGCTCGCAGTTCCGGCGGCAACCCCGATTGCGATACGCCTGACACAGCAGGTCTCCAGCCGGGAAAACCATAAAGGCGAGGTATTCAAGGGCACTCTGGCTGCGCCATTAACCGCGAACGGCATCGTGGTGGCGCCCGCCGGTGCACCTGTCATCGGGCGGATCGTTGATGCCCGGAACGCACGACTGTTTCGAGGCGGATCCAACTTGAATTTAGAACTCGTTCAGGTAGAGACTCCCGACGGGCGGTCGCTGGGGATAAAGACGACCCAATGGTATGAGACGGGATCTCACAGCAAAGTCGTGAAGGCTGCCATCCTTCCTAGCGAAGCAGCCAAGAAGGTGGTCTCAGGAGTGAAGAGCGCAGGAACTGATGAGGCCAGCACCCCGGAACGGACGGTTGCACCGGAGGCGACCGATGCAGGCGAGAAAAGTGAGAGAAAAAGCACTGTCACTCTCTCACCCGGAACCGAGATTGTTTTTCGACTACTCGAGCCCCTGACAATCAGCGGAAATCATGATCATCATTAAGCCTCATTGCTGGATGATCGTTGAGATATTCGCAACGGCTCCGGCTCTCAGTTTTAAGTGAGCACTCCTGCGTCCCAAGGTTCAGAACCGGTTGTCATTGAGCTTCCAAGTGCCAATCTCGATCCGGCTAGAAGGCTAAACGGGACAATCTCTGAATCGCGCAGGCAAGCGTCTCATCATTACGTCGCCGGAGAAGATTACCGTTGCCAGCGCTATCCGGGTGCAAGGGAAAGATCTCCTGTTTCTGGGTGATGTCCTGCAGTCCGACCCTATTCAAGATGGACAGTGGTCAGTTCACATGGCCGTCAAACGCAAATTCATGATCTTTTGATCAACCGAATTAGTCGACCTCGAAGATTGCTTCGATTTCCACAGTGATGTTGTTTGGGAGGTGGGCGCCAATAGCAGATCGGGCATGCCTTCCGCTGTCACCGAACACCTCGACCAGCAAGTCGGAGCACCCGTTAATCACCTGCGGCTGTTTACCGAACGTCGGTGTGGAATTCACCAGCCCGAGGAGCTTTACGACGCGACGCACTCGTGATAAGTCGCCATCGAGAGCACCTTTCGCCGCCGCAAGTAGTTGAATGCCGACGAGCCGAGCGTGCTGATAAGCTTCCTCGAGCGTGACTGCATCGCCAACTACGCCTGTCTTAAACTGATTCGATTCGAATCTTGGCCCTTGCCCCGACAGGAATAGCAGGTTCCCGCTGCGCACGGCCGGTACATAGTTTGCCATGGGACGAGGGACCTCGGGCAGGACAATACCTAAAGCAGATAACTTTTCTTCGATCGGGTTCACCCTCTGAGATTGGCACAACGAGCTTCTCCGGGACTGCGCTTTTGCGAACTTGGTTCGAACAAAAACTAGGATTGATTCGTCTTTCAACGAAGAGGCAGCGGCTGCGAGATCCGCTCGGACATTCAAATGCACTCGATTAGTACACGCGTGACGCCTGCGAGCATCGCTCCGGCTCCGCTATCTTTGCGGTTCGGATTCTGGCTCTGCATTGCCATAGCCGTTGCGGTAGTGATTCGCCGCATGGTTGCACTGACCATTCCTGCCCGGCCCTCGACGTCACCCATGGCGGGACTTGATCAGGTGTTTTCCAGCCATGCGGCTCTCACCTTTGCTCACATCATCCCGGCTCTGATCTTCGTCCTGCTTGTGCCGCTGGTGATGTTCCGGAAAACGCCTCGATTTGCCTGGGCAGATCTGCTTCTTTACCCGATCGGAGCGATTGTGGGACTCACGGCATACGCCATGTCGGCGGACGCAATTGGCGGTTGGCTCGAGCGGTCGGCGGTTCTGGTGTTCGATTCGCTCTTTCTTTATTCGCTGGCGCAAGGCATGGCGGTTTCGGCGGCTTAAGGACGCAGCAAGGGAGCGCCGCTGGTTGTTGCGTGCTGTCGTGATTCTGCTCGGCATTGCGACAACACGGCCCGTCATGGGCATCTTCTTCGCCACTAGCCGTCTCACTCACCTGCAGCCGCAACAATTCTTCGGGGCGGCATTCTGGATTGGGTTCTCCATCAATACTTTGGTGGTAGAACTTTGGCTCCGGCGAAGGCATCCGGCCGTCGCCTGAATCACTATTCCGCTCTGCCACGTGAACGTACGGACGTGGGATACGTGTTAGCTTGACGGGTAGCGAATGGCACAAATTGCTCCCACGCCGAAGACATACGACGTCGTCATTGTGGGATCCGGCGCTGGCGGCGGTATCGCTGCCGACGTGCTATCAAGAGCGGGTGCCAAAATCTGCATGCTCGAGGCGGGAGATTGGTACGACTGTACTCACGACGCCAAGATGTTCGGATGGCCCTACGATGTTCCGCATCGCGGCGCAGCGACTCGCGCCAAGCCGCTAGGCTATTTCGATGCCACCCCGGTTGGGCGGCTGGGAGGTCCCGGGCGAACCGTACACAAATGCTCCGGGGTCGGACTGGTGGTGGTGGCGAGCACGCATGTTGGGCGGCAGAACAAATCACTACGGGCGTATCTCGCTGCGCATGGGGCCCTATGATTTCAAACCGTATAGCCGGGACGGCAAAGGATTTGACTGGCCGATCTCTTATGAGGAACTGGCGCCCTACTACGACAAAGCGGAAGAACTGATCGGAGTCTTCGGAACTGCCGAAGGCGTCGAGAATGCACCTGACGGCCGCTTCCTTCCGGCTCCCGCGCCTCGTGGTTACGAGAAGATCATCAAGGCTGCCAGCGACAAGCTGAACATTCCATGTATACCGTCGCGGCTCGCCATCTTGACGCGGCCGCATAACGGACGTGCTGCTTGCCACTATTGCGCGCAGTGTGGCCGTGCGTGCGGGGTGAACGCCAACTTCAATTCGCCGGGAGTACATATTTTCCCGGCGCAGAAGACCGGAAACCTGGAAGTGCGGACGAACGCAATGGCGCGAGAAGTTCTGCTTGGGAAAGACGGCCTCGCGACGGGTGTCTCCTACGTCGACAAAAAGACCCGAAAGGAAGTAGCCGTTCGCGCCAAGGTGGTCGTGTTAGCGGCGAGTTGTTGTGAGACCGCACGGATTCTTCTGAATTCGAAGAGCAGCCTGTTCCCGAATGGGCTGGCGAACTCGTCGGGTCTCGTCGGACGCTACATCATGGATACGGTCGGCTCCTCCGTGAGCGGTTATCTGCCGATTCTTCAGGACTTGCCTGCCCACAACGAGGACGGTGTTGGCGGGATGCACCTGTATATGCCGTGGTGGCTTTATAAGGAACAGAAAGCCGGCAAGATACCGTTTGCCCGGGGATACCACATCGAACTCGGAGGCGGGCGCCGCCAGCCGGGCGTCGGCTTCATGGGCGCGTACGCCGACCGCTTCCTCGGGGGCGGCTACGGTCTCGAACTGAAGAAGGAACTTCGCCGGCTCTACGGAGGCGAAGTTCACTTCGCTGGCAGAGGCGAAATGATTCCTAACCGGAATAGCTACTGCGAGATCGACCCTGCAGTTGTGGACCAATGGGGAATTCCTGTCTTGCGATTCCACTTCCGCTGGAGCCAGGACGAGATTCTGCAGGCGAAACATATGCAGGAGACGTTCCGGGAATACATCGAACTGATGGGTGGCGTAGTCACGCAGAGCACCGGAGCAGAAGGGAACTGGGGCATTGAGCATGGGGGCGAAGTGAAACACGAGGTGGGCGCGACTCGCATGGGCAGTGACCCGAAAACCTCGGTTCTTAATGCCCACTGCCAAGCGTGGGACGTGAAAAACCTTTTCGTGACAGATGCCGCCCCGTTCGTGAGCAATGCCGACAAGAATCCGACTTTAACGATCACCGCTCTGGGTTGGCGCACGTCGGACTACATTGTTGAGCAGGTAAAGGCGAGAAACGTTCCCGCTTAATGCTGATGGGCGCAGGTACTCAATAATGGCTATCCGATTCGCCTGCCAGCCGGGTTGTACGCGCTGTTGCCGGGTGAAGGGATTCGTCTATCTGAGCGAGGCGGATCTGGTGCGTGCCGCCGAATATGTCGGGCTCACACCAGCCGAGTTTGAGGCCAAGTACGTGATCCGTTACCGGACCTTGCTTCGTCTCCGGCGCACTCCTAAAAACGAGTGTCACTTTCTCCAGGAGAACGGGTGCTCCATTCATCCGGCCAAGCCGACCCAGTGCCGCCTTTATCCGTTCTGGCCGGAATTGGTCGAAAATCGTGAAGCCTGGACCCAGGAGCGGGAGGTCTGTCCCGGTATAGGCAAAGGCGAGCTGGTACAGATCGGCACGGCGTGTGAGATTGCTCACGAAATGAAAGAAGCTTATCCGACCATGTACCGCTGAGCAGCGGCAAAAGTACCTCTGGTAATACCGGACTCTCACCTACCGCGAACCGGAAACCGGCGCCACTTCTGCCGCCTGCCTAAGTCTATGAAAAGTAAAGCTGCCCAGCGGTCCGGGCACGGTGGTATAGTGCGGGAGAACGCTTTAAATCCCACCAGGATGTAAAGGCGCGGAAAGCTAGCAAGGAAAGCCTTTCTCCTCCAACACATGCAGACGGAACAATTAGAAAAACAAAACTGGATGAGCCTTTCCGGCAAGATTCTGGAAGGCGGGTTCGAGCTCAAAGATCTGATCGAAGCAGACGATTCGCGAGCTGTTTTCCGGGTGCGGGTTCTTGGCGATCGCGAACTGGTGGCAACGGCATTATTTCGCCGCCTCGATTCCGCCGGCGCCAATCGCCAGGTGGAACTCTGGGAAACCGTGCGCGATTTTCGCGACCTGCATCTGAATAGCCCGCTCGGAGCTGGGACGGCGGAGTTGAACGGAGCTCGTACCGCTTACGTTGTGCTTCGTCAACCGGACGAGTCGCTGGCGGGAGTGTTGCGCGAGCGGCCTTTGACCCAGGCGGAAACGAAGGACGCCCTCCTAAACGTGGCGAAAGGTCTCGAACTCCTTCACGTGAACGGGCTTGTCCACGGCAACGTGTCGCCGGAGCAGATTGTGGCTATCGGTGACACCATCCGATTGTCGGGTGAGGGAGTACGGGCGGCCGGAGTCGTTCCTCCGATCGAGTCGAAACCACCGAGTTATCTTGCGCCCGAAAGCACCGGCACGAATCTTACTCCCGAGTCGGACGTCTGGTGTTTGGGCGCCACGATCTTTGAGACGTTGACCCAAAAGAGATGGGAGGACGGGGAAAGAGAGAAGCTCGAAGCGTTACCCGAGCCTTTTGCAACCATTGCTCTTCGATGCCTGACCGCAGAGCCCGGCGCAAGGTGTCATTTGCCAGAGGTCGCGGCTCTGGCGCGCGGAGAGATCAAGCCTGCTCCTCGGCCAAAACCGGTGCCGGCGTCCGCGCCCGCCGCGGCCACAGTACTGCCCATCAACGAAAAAGAACTACAGCCTGCGCGGTCGAACGGAACGGCTTCGGTTACTCCGCTTCCAGAGTCAAAGCCAGCGGAGATGCCAAAACGCGACTCAAGAGGAAAAGCCCCTGGCGGCCGCAACCAGTACAGGGTCCGGTGCTGCTGCGGCTACGGCTCCGAGTGTTTCGGCGAAGCGCGAACCCCCGGTCCCGGAAAAAACACCAGTTGCGCAGGGTCGGGCGGAGGCTCTCAGCATGGGATCGCAAACCGCGCCCGCGATCGATAAACCACCGATTGCGAAAGTCAAGCCTATCAGCGAAGGACCCGCTCCGGCTCCGTTTCCAGTAAGGACGAATCGAGAGGATACGACCTCCCGGCGGGGTGATTTCGCTGCCGACAGCAATAGGTCCTCGAAGATATGGATCTGGGCTGGTGTCGCGATACTCGCTGTCTTACTTCTAGTTTGGGCTCTCCGGCCGAAACACTCTGCGGCTGTTGTTTCCGGGCCCGCTGCCCCCTCCACTGGTGCTACTTCCTCCACCCAGGCGCGTGCGGGTGGAAACGCGTGGGAAACCAAGACGATTCAGCCCGATGGCACTGCCTCGAGCGGGACGGGTGCCGGTGAGCCAAAGACGCCTCCGAGCGCGAAGTCCTCCGTGGCAGCCGTTCCCAAGCCCGTAAGTAAGCCCCACACGCAAACCCCGCCGACTACGGCCGCGAAAGAATCTGCCGCTACGCCCGAGGTTGCTTCTGTGAATGGCAACGTGTGGCGAACAGTCATCTACACCTATAATCGGCAGGGTGATGCTGAGGAAAAAGCAAAAGCACTGAATGATCAGCATGCAAATCTGCACGCCGAGGTTTTCTCGCCGTCAGGTAGCGGACCATACCTGGTCTGTGCTGGCGGACGGATGAGCAAAGAAGACGCACTTCAAATGCGGAAGCGTGTGATCGGCTTCGGATTGCCGCGAGACTCGTACATTCAAAACTTCAAGCGCTGAATTGGGTGCAGTTCATGTCTTCTGACCGCACGCTCGGCAAAGTAAGTTCTGCTCTGCTGAAATGTAAGCGAACCTTTTCACTTACTTCAGAAGTCAACTGTCAATCCGGCACGGCTTAACGTCCGTTTTCTCTTCCGATACGACATCTAGTACCTCGGTAAGACATTTCGTTCGAGGAGAAGGAACATGAATCGGAAAGCTTATTCGCGTCGGATGGGAAGAATTGTCTTCACACTCGCCCTCTTGACGCCCCTGTCACTCGAAGCAGCCGCCATCACGGGTGGAACGACAACCGTGACGTTTGATACTTCGACACTTGCAGTTCTAACGGGAGCCGGTTTCAGCATTACTCCCGTCAGCCCGGCGACACTGAATTCATCTCCGGTGGCCGCGATGTTTCCGATTATCGGAGGAGACACAACCACTAACATCATGCACTCAGGTGGATTGATGCTGACGCGAGGTGCAACTACGGCATCGCTGACGAACTTCAATATCAATCTCACGAACAACATTCTACTGGGGACCGTCAGCGCGGGTGGAAGCAGCGCCGGCAACGTTGCTCTATTTGATCTTTCTTCCTCCGGTGGTGCCACTTTGCTGAGCCTGGACCCGGTACTGGCCACACAGATCGGCGCCGTCTTCGGTGTTCCGCTGCCGGCGGGGACTCCGATAGGCAGCGCGTTCGTGGCAGCATCCGTAGCTCCGGAACCAGCAACGATGGGGTTCGCTGCTTTAGGCGTGCTTTTCTTGCTCGGCAAAGTCGTACGTTCACGACTGCGCGCCGCCCAAACCTTGCCTTTCTGAAAGGGATAGGAGAAGACGTGTTCCGTCTTCTCCTCCTCCGCGCACTCCGTCAGGAGAGAAAGAGCTACGCGGAAGCGCTCGAAGTGTTGATCGTGCCGTTCACACCGCCCGGGAAGAATCCGCCGGAGGTTGCGTTGGCTGAGTTCCCATAAGCGAGGTAAAGAACCTGCCCAGGTGTGCGGACGGCGGCCAATCCGGTCGTTGCATCAACAGAGATGAATTTCTGCCCCGATGGAGGCGGGACGAGGTCGACACCGTCCAAAGGCGTAGTCGCGATATTCAGTCGTGCCACCTGGAGCCGTATGTTTCCGACGTGCTCTGCTTCCGCCGCGAGAATGCGTGCTGCTGTTCCGATGTAAGGACTATTTGCGACAAACGGTAAGGCGGCGGCGCCAGCGTAAGCAGATACTCCTATATCTTCGAAAACACGTGCGAGCGTTAAGAACTGAACGACATTGGCAAATCCAATCCCAAGGGCGCCCAAGTTGATGGCAGGTTTGGCGATCGGCATGACCCCGGCTGCGCTTAGAGCATCGCGCAATAGTTTCACGTGCGCCCTCTCGTCCTGTCCGATCTCGGTCGCGACTTGGCCCGTGAAGACGAGGTTGTTTGAGAAGTTGACCTGGTTGCCTCCGGTGGTCGGCCCGGCATTGCCGCTCCCGGTAATGCCGATGCCAGCTTGATCGATCGTTTGCCCCATCGTGGCAACGGTGTAGAATTCGGCTTCCAGGTACTCCAGGTTGAGCGCAAATTGCAACACGTCGACGACTGTTAAAGACGCAGACTGGGCGTGAAGTTTGCCCG
This sequence comes from uncultured Acidobacteriaceae bacterium, assembly GCA_963744795.1. Lineage (GTDB taxonomy): Bacteria > Acidobacteriota > Terriglobia > Bryobacterales > Bryobacteraceae > Bog-105. Next base: position 158,866 of record CAVUVF010000008.1, on the reverse strand, counting down.
AGGTAGCGAGAACGGCTCCCGCGGCAGATGTGGCAATTCCTAAGGTCTTCAATAAACTGCGCCGGTTTGGTGATTCGTTTAAGATTTCTGGGATTAAGTTTTCGGTTTTCACGTTTCCTCTTTTTCGCTAGTTCATAAGTTGCGGAATGTTGCTATTGCGTGTTTCTGCGGCGGTATAACCAGAGCGCAAGACCGCCGAAGGCGGGCCCGATCAAAGCCAAAGTTGCCGGCTCTGGGGCCGCAGCGGCGTTGCTCGCGCCGCTAATGTTGAGCGTGTAATTCCCCGTCCGCAGGTTCCCTTGCACATCGGAGAAAGTTGTTCCAGATCCGTAATCAATAAATCCGTCTGAGAGATTGGTCGCCGTAGGGGATTGCTGCAGGAGATAGTCGGAAAGAGCAACGATGTAAGTTCCAGCAGCAAGACCAGACGTTCGAACGTAAGAATCACCTACTAACCTTGTGGTGGGATCGGTCGAGCCAATCGGCGATGGAAAAATCTCACCGGCAACGTAATTACCCGCTGCGTTGTATAGAACAAGCGACGGCATGAATCCTCCCGGCGATGCACTGGTCCCATTGGCGTTCATTCCGCCTCCATACGAGGTGGTGAAGATCGTCAATTGCGTTGCCGAACTGATTGAGAAGGTAGCTTCGAGGGCTACCCCTTGGTTCGCGAGTGTTCCACTCGATGTGACCGGACCCGACAAGGTGCCTAGATTCGCGGTGGATATGGTAACGGCCTTCAGCGCTCCTGTCGTGCACGTTCCGACAAGGAGGGCCGTAAGGCTGAGGCGTAGAAATGTTGTGTTCATCCTGGCTCCGTATATGTGTGCTCCGCACTGCGGAGCGCTCCTATGTCGATGTACGAGGCTCGTGGCGAAATCGGATGAGTCTTGGAGTTAAATCTGCCGATTGAAACAAGAGAGGACTAAACGCTCTGTTCGGTGCTGAAAAGTTTGACTAACTTTTGTACTTGATGCGTCTACTGAGAGGCAAATGAGCGATCCGTCTAGCGAACTTGCTCTCGTCGAGCGGCTTCGCAGCCGTGATCCTGAAGCTCTTGCGGCAGCATACGACCGCTATTCTGCCCTCGTCTACTCGCTTTTTCTTAGAATCACCCGGGACCAAAGTGCAGCGGAAGATCTGGTTCAGGAGTTGTTCATTCGCGTGTGGAACCACGTCGGCAGTTTCGACCCGTCAAAGGGTGCGCTTGGCGTCTGGATTTTGTCGATCGCGCGGAACATGGGAATCGACTACGTGCGATCGGCGCATGCCCGATTTTCTGCTCGGCTCGAACCGATGGATCATGCGGCCAAGGTGGAGAGGAGAAGCCGGGTAGAGCCCGAGGCCATCATCGATCAGGGCCGAACCGTAAAGGCGGCTTTCGAAATACTCAATCAGAAGCAGCGGAGGGTGTTAGAACTCGCATACTTTGAAGGTTTATCGCAAACTGAGATTGCAAGCCATTTACAGGAACCGTTAGGCACGGTGAAAAGCTGGATGCGATCTGCGCTTCATTGTCTTCGTTCGACCGTCATTGGAGGCGATGCGAAATGACGCATTCCGAGATGGACGAACTTTACGAACTGTTCGTGCTTCGCACGCTGGAGCGCGAATTGGCTTCAGAGATCGAACGGCATCTCCGGGACGGCTGTACGCATTGCGAGTCGAAGATCGCCAGAGCCACAGTCTCTCATGGCTGCTTTCGCCGAAACGGTTGAAATCACGCCGCCTCCTGCCGAGCTGAAAGATCGTGTGCTCTCATCAGTTCGTCCACACGCCAATGCCGGAAGAGAAACGCGCCGTTCTGGCATCTATGTGCTTGCGGGACTCTGCGCTGCTCTGGTCGCCGTTTGTGTCTGGTTGGGAACCGAGACGAGTGACTTGAGGTCTCGCCTGAACGCGGCTGCTCGCGAGCGAAATGCGCTCGAGTCGGCTTTGAAATCATTAAGCCGATCAGGAACACGCACGATACAGTTTGGTAAAGCAAATCAGCCGGAAGGTAAAGTCTTCGTGAATCCGTCCGGTGGTCTCGTCTTCGTGGCCGCTCGATTGCCTCGGATTGGTAACGATCGCACACTGCAACTCTGGTTGGTGCCTCCGACGGGAGCGCCCCTGTCTGCGGGACTCTTCCGGCCGGATGAGAATGGCTCGAGCGTAACAGTGTCGAATGTAGCAGTGGATCCCGCTACCACCAAAGCAGTTGCTGTCAGTGTTGAGCCGGCTTCGGGATCGAGCGCACCTACGACGACGCCAATCATCGTTGCCGGGCTTGAATAGTCCAGCTACTCGACGATCTCGACCGAAATCTCACCATTGCCCCATACTGTGTGTCGCCCGACTCCCGTGAATGATGCCGCTTGCAAGAGCGGCAGGAACGGGGCGAGGTCATCGCCCGAGTATTCAATTGATCCGACAAAGCCACCAAGAGAATGCGTACGTCCGGACCGAGTCCCGCGCCGTGAAACTTTGACGCCGCGAAGATCTGTCGAGACCAACTGCATCGAAGTTGCCTTTATGTGCAGAAGCTTTTGATCCAGCGACAGCTCGCCGGAACCATATAGCGCACTCAGTCGATTAAGGCGTTTGTATATCTGAGCGGTTAAGTACCGAAAAGGATCCTGGCGCCAATACTTCGCCGTTGCTCTTGAGCTCGGTCGGGGTATGGAAATGGACAACAATCTTTCGGGCCAGTGCGAGCGGTTCATCGAATCGAAGCGAGCGATGCACGTGCTCGGGAGGCAACAGAAGTTCAGCTCGGCTGCGTGTAGGGCCGAAACCCGCATCGCTCATTGCTGTGACGGCCGCGATCAAAGGTTCAAGCACAGTCCAGATCAGGCAGGAAGAGGTTCAGGTGAAGCGAGAATATCTCGCCGGGAGAGTATTTAGATCCGTCCAGGTCTCGACATCGGAGGACAAACGGGCGCGGGTCGGTTCTCTGGCCGCGCGGGTCTCGGCCCGAAGCACCAAATAGCAGGTCGTACACCGGCCGGTTTGCCGACTGGAGGAAGCTTCCGAGCGCTCCTCGAAACATGTTGCCTGTCAGATAAACAGGGAACGCGAACGGGTCAAGTGCTCGAAACCGAAAAGTAAGAGAAAAGAGCTCGAAAAAATCGACAGGTCCTGACAACTAAAGTTTCGGTTCGGCGCCCGCCGGTTGCAGGGTTATGTTGCGTCGGAGCTGCGCCACCTTCCGGGAGTTTCACCAGCATCTGCTCTTTGCGGTAGATCAGCGTCGAAGTGTTGTAGCTGGCAAGTTCAAACCCGTGCCCATGGGTGATCGCGTCTGTGGGACATGCCTCAACGCAATATCCGCAGAAGATGCAGCGGTTGTAATCGATGTTGTAAACCGCCGCATAGCGTTCGCCGCCGCTGAATCGTTTCTGTTCGGTGTTTTCCGCGGCTTCGATATAGATGCAATCGGCAGGGCAAGCCGCCGCGCATAAGAAGCAGGCGACGCACTTCTCAAGACCGTTCTCGTCGCGCTGCAGCACGTGAGCACCGCGGAATCGCTCCTCCAGACGAGCCGGCCCGTCCGGATATTCCTCCGTGATAGCAGGCTGCAGCATCTCCTTGAAGGTGATGCCCATTCCCTTGGCGATCGCCGCCGCTGAGCTAATCACCTCGCCAATATTCGCCATTTCTCTTCCAGGTTAGCGCAGCCGCCCTCCTTCTAAGCCGCCCAGACATATTTGGCGCGCCGAAAAACTATCGGAAAATAGTAGTGCTGTGTTCCGATTCCTGCTTCTCCTTTTCCTCGCGGCTGTTCTTGCTTTTGGCGAAACGTTCAAGCTGTTCCTGAAGGACGGGGACTTCCATATGGTTCGCGAGTACCAGGTGCAGGGCGACAGGATCCGCTACTACAGCACCGAACGCGGGGACTGGGAAGAGATTCCGAAGGACCTGGTCGACCTGGAGAAAACAGAAGGCGCAACGGAAACAGAGACAGCAAAGCCTGACCAAAGAAGCTCGGGCACAGGACGAAGAGGAAAAAGCCGAGCGCGCTCAGAGGCGCGAGATTGAGTCGATTCCAATTGACAGCGGCGCCTACATCAAAGAGAAAGGCGAGATCAAGGCGCTTAAATCCGCCGATTATCAGATTCTGACCGATAAGAAGCGAAAGGCACTACAGGTCATCTCCCCGATCCCGCTCGTTCCCGGCAAGGCTACAGTCGTGATCAAAGGCGAACGCTCAAGCTTCGGCATCAAAGAAAGCCGGCCCGAGTTCTTCCTCCGACTGGCGAAGGAAGAGAAGTTCGGCATCATCAAGCTCACGCCGAATACCAAGAAGAACCTGCGGATCGTGGAGAATGTTTCGATCGTGCCGGTTTCGCGCGAGAGCCTGGAAACCCGCAAACAGATTGAGACCTTCGAAACGCAATTGATGGGCAATCTGTACAAGGTATGGCCGGAAAAGCCGCTCGATTCCAGGCGAATACGCCCTCATGGAATTCGCCGATGACGAGAACGCTGAAAAAGAAGACATCGCGCTACTGATCTGGGACTTCGCCATCGAGCAGCCCAAGTAATCCGGATCTACTCGTAACGCAGCGCTTCGGCAGGCGCAATCCGCGAGGCGTTTCGGGATGGCTGAAGCGTAGCGATCAGGCTGGTGGCGATCGCCAACGCCGAGACCCAGAGCCCGTCCGTCCAGTGGCTTTGAAACGGCACATAGCTCAAGGCGTAGATCTGCTCGTCAAGCCGCAGCCAGCGGTAATGGTTGAACAGGGCAGTTGTGGTAAAACCAAGCGCAAGCCCGAGAATGCATCCCACGCCGCCGATCACCAGACCCTGCAGCACGAAAATTCGTTGGATCTGCTTCCGGTTCGCGCCCATGGACATCAGGATCGCGATATCGCGGTGCTTCTCCATGACCAGCATCACAAGAACGACCAGGATGTTCAGCGCCGCGATGATCTCGATCAGGCTCACGGTGATCACACTGACGATCTTCTCCAGCCGCAGTGCATTCAGAAGCGAGCGATTCTGATCCATCCACGTGGTCGCGACCAGAGTTGGACCGGCGATCTGCTTCAGCCTGCCGCGCCACCTCGGGAGCCGTGAACAATGTCGTCCAGCCGCAATTCGATCGTGTTGACGACGTCGTTCAGGTCAAGCACGCGCTGCGCATCGGCAAGCGAAGTAAACGCCCAATTGGAATCGAGCTCGTACAGACCGGTTTCGAAGATCCCGGCCACGCGAAATCGAAACAGGCTCGGGATCATGCCCATCGGCGTGAGTTGCCCCTGGAAGCTGAGAATCGTAACCGGGCTATGCAGACGTAGTCCGAGCTGTTCCGCCAGACGCGAGCCCAGGATGATCTCGGATCGGGCAAGTCCGCCCGGACAGCTCGAAGCGAGCCGGCTTTCAAGTGGCGCAGCAGGTCCGGAATCTTGTCCTTGTTGTCCAGCAGCACGCCTTTCATCACGCCTCCGGTGCCGACCAGCGGGCCTTTGAACGCGACCTGCCCGTACAGGCCCGGCGTGGCGCTTGTCACATGCGGGATCTTCAGGAGCTTCGGAATCAACTGCTCCCAATGCTCGATGCCGTACGCGGGATTGCGTTCCAGGATGTTGACGTGCGCCGTAGCGCTGAGCAGGCTCGATTGCAGTGTGCTTTGGAAGCCGTTGTTAATCGCGAGCGCGATGATCAGCGCGGCAACGCCCGCCGCCACACCCGAGAATGGAGATGACCGTGATGACGGAGATCACGGTCTGCTTCCGTCTGGCTCGCAAATAGCGGACCGCGACGGTCCATTCGAACCGCATCAGACAGGACTGGGAGTCCCCTCCCGCTTCACTTTCCAGCTTTCGCAGCCGCTCGACCAACCCGATCTCGCCTTCCGGACGAAGCAGCGGAAACAGAATGACGTCTCGGATCGATTTCGAATCCGTCATCAGCATCGTCAGCCGGTCGATTCCGATCCCTTCGCCGCCGGTCGGCGGCATGCCGTAGGAGAGCGCGCGGATATAGTCCTCATCCATCATGTGCGCCTCCTCGTCTCCAGCCGCCTTTCGAGATAGCTGGGCCTCGAAGCGGCGCCGCTGTTCCTGCGGATCGTTCAGCTCGGTGAACGCGTTCGCGATTTCCATGCCGCCGGCATAGATCTCGAAGCGCTCGACAAAGTCCGGCTCGTCAGGCTTGTTCTTGGAGAGCGGCGAAACTTCCAGCGGGAAATCGTAGATGATCGTCGGCTCGAACAGGTGCTCTTCGGCGTTGTTCTTCGAACAGCTCCATCAGCGCATTCCCGGGCGTTGCCTGGTGAGAATGGGCCGAGCAGCCAGTCGGGGTCTTGCAGATTGCTCGAGCGACGGCTTCGGCCCACGCTTTTCCGGCCAGTATTCGATGATCGCCTCGCGCATGGAGAGCGCGCGGATGTTTCCGAAGTTGATCTGCTGTCCCTGATACGTGATCTGCTCCGATCCGGTCGCATCAACGGCAACTTGCGCCAGGAGCTCCTTTGAAAGCTCCATCATGCCTCGGAAATCCGTGTACGCCTGGTAAAACTCGAGCATCGTAAATTCCGGATTGTGCCGGGTGGAGATTCCTTCGTTCCGGAAGTTCCGATTCAGCTCATAAACCCGCTCGATGCCGCCGACCACCAGTCGCTTCAGGTACAGTTCCGGCGCAATCCGGAGATAAAGGTCCAGATCGAGCGTGTTGTGATGCGTGACGAAGGGCCGCGCGGCTGCACCGCCATACAGCGGCTGCATGATCGGCGTTTCGACTTCAAGGAAGCCTCGTTCGTCCAGTTGCCGGCGCAGAGATCGCACGATCTTTGCCCGGGTCACGAAGGCGTTGCGGACCTCCGGATTCGCGATCAGATCGACGTAGCGCTGCCGGTATCGGGTCTCCACGTCTTCCAGGCCGTGCCACTTTTCCGGAAGCGGCAGCATGATCTTCGAAAGGAAAACCAGATCCTCCACATGCACCGACAACTCGCCCGTTCGCGTGCGGAACAGATATCCGGTTACGCCGATGATGTCGCCGATGTCGAGGATCTCGTAAAGCCTGTACGCGGTTCGGGAACAGCGTCTTTCTTGATGTAGATCTGAAGCGTCTGGCCATTCTGCTGCAGGTGAAGAAAGCCGGCTTTCCCCATGCGGCGGCATGGTCTTGACCCGGCCCGCTATGCGAACGGGAAAGTTCGCGGGCAGGTCTTCGGCCTTGGTCTCGCCGAACTCGGAAAGTATTTCCGGAATGGTATGCGTGAAATCGAAAGCCCGTCCGTACGGTTCGAACCCAAGGTCGCGGATTTGCTTGATGCGCTCTTGCCTCTGGCGCAACAGATCGTCTTCTAATGACAGAAAGATTCCCCTCGAACCTCAATTGTAGAGGCTTGGGTCAGAGAGATCGCTTGCAGGCTAACGGCGGACGATCACTTCGCGCAGATGGTCGCGGGTCAGGAAGAATTTCATGGACGAGGCGCGCTCAAACAGTTTCTCCAACCGCCGGTTGTTGAAATATTGGCTCTTCTGGTCAGCCGTGCCCGGACGCGGCGTCTGCAGGAGTGTCTTCCTGTCCTGGATGCGGTAGTTGTAGACGGGAATGCTGGTCGCCTTCTCGTTGGCGCTGAAGAAGAGCAGCAAGTGCGCCCCGGGCCGCAAGATGCGAAAAAGTTGGCTGATCGCCTGTTCGATCAGAGGCGACGTCAGAAACTGGAAGGCGTCCCAGACGAGCGCACCGTCGAAGGAGGCTTCAGGGAAGGTAAAGCTCTTATCCAGAAAGCGCTGCGCGTTGCTGGCAGCTTGTTGGTTGCTGAGGAAATCTTTGCCGAAGCACTCGACCATTGTGCCGATGACGTCGTCGGACGAGATCCGGTGGCCCAAGCTCGGTGATGAAGCTGATATTTGCCTGGCTGGCCCCCGACATGTCGAGAATCGAGAGGTTCTCGTAGCTTTGAAGGATTGAGCAAAACTGATCGAATCCGCTGCTTTTTCGGCTAAGGGTGGGACGGATATCTTTGTCGCCGAAGTGCGAAAAGACACCCTTACCTGCACCAAATTTCATGAATTCTAAGAACGAGAAACTACGAGGGAACTGCTAATTCAGAATAAGGTTGAAACCGCGAAGAGGAGCTCGGAAAGAAGCTCCTCCCGAGTTTACTTTGAAGCGTTTGCAACGGCGGCGGCCGTGTTGGCTACCGGTACACCTTGCGGCGCGGCCGCGGCCTGTGAGAGGCCTTAGCGCCCGCCTTTGAGATATCGATGCTGCCCTTGAAATAGGCTCCGTCTTCGATCACGATGCGGCTGGTCTTGATGTCTCCGACGAGCTTCGCTTCCTTCTTGATGTCGATCTTGTCGGTGGCGTCAACGTTGCCCTGGATCGACCCGTGGATCACGATCTCTCGTGCTTTCAGACCCGCCTGCACTCGCGCATTCGGTCCTATTGTTAAACGATGTTCCTGACACTCAACGGTGCCCTCGACTTCGCCATCAATCATCAGATCTTCACGCGCGAAGATCTGCCCTTTAATGGTTACATTTTTGCCCAGAGCGGCGGTACCGGTGCCCCGCGGGGAGACTGGATCTGGATCGAAAGATCTTGGCTGCGATGACATAGTCGTAGTTTCTCTCCTCGGTGATTCCGTAGCGGGTGCATTCGAACCAGGTGCTGCACCTGACCGCGCCGGCTGTTCGTCTGTTTTCGGTTTAGTCCACATTGCAGAAGGCTTCTCCTCGATTTGCTCCACTCAATCGTACTACTCCATGGCAAGTCTGCGATAAGCCGAAAAGTACGCTGGGTTGAGCCCCTCGGAGTACTCCCAAAGATTATGACATTCCGGCTCCGGCGCTTTCCCGTCTGGACTCTGCTTTGGGATAATAGCGTCGGTGTCCAGGACACGCGATCTCGAAGCTCGACTTGAGCGCGCCGAACAGCAGTTACGGCTGTTTCAAAGAGTCAGCAGGCTAATGGTTCGGGAGCTCATGCTCGAGGACGCTCTGAACGAGATCGTTCTTCTTGTCAAAGACTTTCTCGAGTGCGATTCGTGCCTGATCTACCTGGTTGAAGAAGACCAGCTGGTGCTTCACGCATCCAGCGATTCCAGTCGGCGGACGCTCGGCTCGGTGAAACTTCGAACTCAGTGAAGGTCTGACAGGGTGGGTCGCCCGCGAGCGCCGCCTGCTGTCCATCTCTCGGGAAGCGTACAATGATCCGCGATTCAAGTACTTCAAAGACCTGCCTCAAGACCATTTCGAGGCATTTCTCTCCGTCCCGATCATTTCGCAGAATAAAGTCGTAGGCGTCATCAACGTGCAAAACCGCGCGGCGAGTACGCATTCCGGTAATGACATCGAAATGCTAAGTACCATCGGCGAGCAGGTCGGCTGCTTACTAGTCCTGTCTCAGCAGAAGAGTGCTTCGGCCAGCATAACTGTGGGAACGTGAGTTGATTGCCTCCTTGAGACCGGAGTGCCCGTTCTACGGCAGCCGGAAGCTGACGAAATTGAAACGGCATCGCGTGCAGCGATACCGGTGGGCTCCCAGAGAAATCAGAAGCGTTTTCCAGCGCGGGACATGGTAGTGTTTCGGATCCCAGCGATCCAATTTCATCTCCAGGCATTTGGGGCATTTTGCGTGAAGGATTTTCGAGACCAGGAAGATATTTGCCCAGAATCGATGCTGGCAGTCCAGGCAGTGCAGTTGGTAACTGCCGAACGAGCATGCGGGTGTAATGAAGCGAAGGTACGCCGTTGGGATCGTCTTACGCGTGAACTGCCGCAGTTTTCACAGCGAAAGAGCGACGGCTTCATGCAACCAGAACTCTGCTTTCGTCCTTCACTTTCCGCACGTACTTTGCCCGGTACTCTCGAAACGCCTGCTTGAAGCGGGAGCAGCTTGCTTAGGTCGGGCTGTAGCGCGACGCCGTCGATTTCGAGGACAGGCAAAAGATCGCGAGTTGTCGAGGTGATAAACACGCAGTCGCTCTCCTCGAGGTCAGCGGGAGCCAGCTCGGATTCACGTATCTGGAAGCCCGGCACTCGCACCTCCTCCATCAGGACGGCCCGGGTGATGCCTGCAAGGCAACCTGAGGTTTCGAGCGGCGGGGTCAGTACTGTCGCGCCTCGAAAGCAGAACACGTTGGCGGACGTGCACTCGCTGATCTTGTCCGTGTTCGTTAAGCAGGATGAACTCGTCGAGCCCGCGCTCATGCGCCATCTCGTACCACGTCAGATTCTGAGCCCAGGACGTGTACTTGGTGCCCGCAAATGGCGAAGCTGCGTAACGGGCGTTGGGCATATAGCCGAGCTTCACGCCATGACCCCAGTGATTCAGGTCTGCCGTGAAAGCGACCAGATCTGAGCCGCGAACGATGCCGGGACCTTCAAACAGACCGCCGCGATTCCTTATGACGGCCACTCGAAGAGTCGCTTCTGCGGCTTTGTTCGCCTCGACAAGTTGCAGGAGAAGGCGCTTCAGCTCGGCAGGAGCGATCTCGAACGGAACCCGCATTCGCTCCGCATCTCGCTTCATGCGCGCATAGTGACGCTCAAAAGCAAAGAGCACACCGGACGTCACGCGGAGCGTGCTGAAGATTCCCCATCCATTCATGAATCCGACTTGTCCGGGGGAGACGAGCGCCTCATCAGTCTTGTGAATAGACCCGTTGTGAAGCAGATAGGGATGCACGTCCGTAGTTTATCGGAGACGTGAGGCGAACGAGCCTGGTGTCCGTCCTACGTTTCGTGCGAACTATCGGATGCGTACCGCCGTAGAAATCGGAGTAGCTCGGCCATGGCTTTGCCGCGATGACTGACCTTAAGCTTCTCTTCCGGCGTCAATTCGGCGAACGAGCGGCCGATAGGAGGATAGAAGAACAACGGGATCGTAACCGAAGCCGTTCCGCCCGCTCGGCTCCCTCAGGATTTCGCCCTCAACGTGGCCTCGTGCAGCAAAACGGCGTTGCCCGCTTTGCGCAGCCACGACGACACACACGAAACGGGCCTGTTCGGAGCGCTGCCTCGCCCAGTCGTCTTCAGAAGGAGGCGATTGTTGTCCTCATCCGATGCGTTCGGGCCGGCATAGCGCGCCGAGAGAACGCCGGGAGCGCCGTCCAGCGCATCCACTTCCAGGCCAGAGTCATCCGCGACGACAAGCTCAGAAGTGAACCGCGAGTAATAAAGCGCCTTTTGCGATGCGTTGTCTTCGAACGTAGAGCCCGGTTTCCTCTGGTGGTGCTATCTCCCGCAATCGGGGGAGTGGTAGTACTTCTAGTCCACTTCCTTGCGCAGCAAGGGAGAGTTCCTTGAGTTTTCCCAGGTTCGATGAACAGAGGTAAACGACCATCTACCGCTTTTTGAGCGAGCGCGTTCTGCTGGATCGCGCTCAGTTCGCCGATGCCGTTGCGTGCAAGCGCGATTAGCTTGCCCAACTCGGCGTCCTCGAAAGGATTTCGTTCGGAAGTGGCCTGCAACTCCACAAATTTGCCCGAGCCGGTCATGACCACGTTCATATCCACGTCAGCGCGTGAATCTTCCTCGTAGGAGAGATCGAGCATCGGCTCGCCTCCGACGATTCCCACCGACGTAGCGGCAACAGAATCGATGAGGGGAGATTTCGCGAGGGTCTTGTACTTGACCAGAGTGCCGAGCGCGATCGCAAGAGCGACATAGGCACCGGTGATGGCAGCCGTACGCGTTCCTCCATCGGCCTGCAGAACGTCGCAATCGATGATGACGCTTCGCTCGCCCAGCAAGCTCAGATCGACAGCCGCGCGCAGGGAACGCCCTATCAGCCGCTGGATTTCATGTGTACGACCGGATGGGCGGCCCTTCGTCACTTCGCGCGGAGTCCTGGTGCTGGTAGCACGAGGAAGCATGGCGTACTCCGCTGTGACCCAACCTTTTCCCGTGTTTCGAAGAAAAGGAGGAACAGTGTTTTCCACCGTCGCGGCGCAAAGTACCCGGGTATGACCGGCTTCGATCAGCACCGAACCTTCCGCTGTCATCAGGTAATTGGGTGTAATCACGGTGCGCCGAAGTTGGTCAGCTCCACGATTTTCGGTTCTCATATGCTCTTACTCGACGCCGAATCAGCTATCCCATGACATGAAAACTAGCGAAAAAGAAGACTGCAATAAGAACCAGGGCCAGTGCAAGCAGAATGAGGCAGGGAATAGCCCCTTGGCGAGGCAGGGGAGATGCTTTGACGCTTGATTGTTTTTTCTTGATGCGAGGTGCAGCCATTACGTCTAGTCATTTGCCGCTCGGCGGGAGCAGGCAATTGAACCTTCAGGCGCAAGCTTCCAACTCTTGATCGAACGGCGACGCCGTGGATCCGGCGCTTCTCCTATTTCTTAAATAAGCTGTTGAATGCGGCGCGAGCATCGTCAGCATTGCGCGGCCCGGGACTCGCACTCGTGATGACGGGAGCTTTCGCCGACGGAGCCATCGCGACTCCATCTCTTGCGACGGTAACACGAGGCCGGAAGAGATCGCAGGAGTTGGCCTGATCTTTGACGGCGATCCTGGCCGGGATGGGCTTCAGGCATTGGAATCGCGTGGAGGAATCGAAGTGCACGCACTGCTTGCAGCAATGAAGAGAAACGCTGCACTTTGGGCATGTCCCGTGGTAGTCAAGGTCGGGGGACAACATGACCGCGCAGCTATAACACCGGGCCGAGGCAACATTCTGAACGAGGCGGGGAAGCCGCGGGCCAGTTATGTCAAGGGGAAGTCTAGGGCCGCCTTGGCGGCCACGATCCTGTTTGGGTGAATTCGGAAGGCTCACGACCTGAATCTTGATAGCCGTGTTGCCTGTATTTGCGATCTCCGTCCATTGTCGTTGATCGACTCCTTGGTTTTTCCGCGAGCTGTAGAGAGCAGTCTCCGGGTATTGATCCCGGGCTCTTGGACTTGCATCAAATGTAGTTCCAGTGCAATTGCAAAATTTCTGATGAACGCTGGAAGTTCTGGGAGGAAAATTGGGTGAAAGGAAGTCAGAAGATAACTTCGACCCGCCTATCCTGATTAGTATTTACCACGGATTGTTCTCGAAGCGCCAGTAACTTGTCGATAATTTATCGGCGTCGTACTGCATCCTCGTCAGAATGCCACTTTAAAAGTGCATTACAGGGCCTGGTGATCGGATTATCGAAGTGATTCGGTGTAATTCGAACGGAGTAACCGATCCGACCGGTCTGCGCTACAGTGAATTCATTCGCAAAAGTAACAACAGTACTATCTCTGCCCATCCACCGGCTTCAGCGGAAGGACGAACGTATCCTGCAGATTTCCGTTAGTGCCCACCTGACCGATCACAGCTTCCACTCGGACTTCGGAAGGTTCTAAGCCGGCCAAATCCACGGTGGTGCGCAGAGGAACGGCTGAACCGCTCATGACATGATCTTCGGGTCCGCTACCGAAATCGAGGAAGCGAATAGAATCCCACGACTGATGCAAGCGGTTGTCCCAGTTCGTTTTCTCCCGCGCGGATTTGAAGTTCTCACCCGAAATGCTTTCCCAAAGTTGGTGAGCCGGTTTGTACAAGTCGTTCATGTACTCGGCCACCATGCGGCCGCAGCTGAAATGCGGAGTGATATTGGCCATGCACGATTTCATCCGGCGCACCCACTCGAGCGGGAGCTCTTCTTCGGCGCCCTGGTAAAACAACGGAACGATGTCGTTCTCGAGTGTTGAATAGATGGCGCGGGCGTGCATCTCGTTCTGTTCTTCCGAGTAGGGACTGCGATCGCCGATTGCCCAGCCGCCCGAGATGTCGACCGCTTCATCGAACCAGCCGTCCAACACGCTGAGATTGAGCACGCCGTTCATGCTGGCTTTCATGCCGCTGGTGCCGCAAGCTTCTTCCCCGCGCCGCGGATTGTTCAGCCACAGGTCCACGCCCTGCACCATCTCACGGGCAACCTGAATGCTGTAGTCCTCAACAAAGATCAAGCGCTTCGCAAGTTCGGGGTCGCGGGACAGTGAAACAATCTCGCGGATTAATGTTTTTCCTTCCTGATCCTTCGGATGCGCTTTTCCGGCAATGACAATCTGTACCGGCATCTTCGGATTCGTTCAGGAGCCTCTTCAGCCGGTCGACATCGCGGAATATGAGCGTTGCGCGCTTGTAAGTGGCAAAGCGCCTCGCGAATCCGATGGTGAATACATCCGGATCGAGAACCTCCTGCAGCCGCCGCATCTCGGCCGTAGAAGCCTTGCGCGCCAGCCCTGAGTTGGCTACGCGTTCCCGGACATATGCAACCATACGGCGCTTACGTTTCCGGTGCATTTCCCAGATTTCCTGGCTTGGGATCTCATGAACGAGTTCCCACATTTTCTTCTCTTCCAGGCGCTCACGCCAATCGGGCTGCAGGTATTGGTCGTAGAGGCTCGCCAGATCGCCATTGATCCAGGTCGGCGAGTGAACTCCGTTTGTGACCGAGGTGATAGGAACTTCGTCGACCGGAAGGCGCGGCCAGAGGTCCTGGAACATCTCCTGCGACACGGTCCGGTGAAGCAGGCTGACAGCGTTGCGGAACGCCGAGGTCTTCAGCGCAAACACGGCCATGGAAAAGCGTTCCGAGGGGTCCGACAGATTCTTGCGGCCGAGGATCAGAAACTTCTCGAACGGGATGTTCGCGGCCTCGCAGTAGCGGTGGAAGTACTCGTAAACCAAGCCGGAATCGAACAGATCGATACCAGCGGGCACCGAGGTATGCGTCGTGAATACGTTGCTCAGGCGAGTTGCTTCCAGTGCCTGTTCAAAGGTCAGACCGTTCTCCGCCATGAGCAGGCGAACCCGCTCAATTGCCTGGAAGGCGGAGTGCCCCTCGTTCATGTGGTGAACGGTCGGCTTGATTCCCAGCTTTCTTAAGTGCTCGCAGCCCGCCGATTCCAAGAACGATCTCCTGGCGGATGCGCTTGATCGTGTCGCCGCCGTAAAGCTGGTCGGTGATCTGCGCGGAACTCGGCACTGTTGTTTTCGGGAATATTCGTGTCGAGAAGGAGCAGCTTCACCCGGCCTACATCGATAGCCCAGACCTTGATGAACACTTCGCCATTCGGCAGATCGACGTGACGACCACATCTTTCCCACTGGCGTCGACGCACGGCCTGACAGGCAGTGTGTAGAAGTCGTTCAGTGGCGTACGTTCCTGCTGCCATCCGTCGGCATTCAAAGCCTGCTGAAAATACCCGTGCTGATAAGCCAGCCCAACCCCGGTGAGAGCGAAATCCGAGTCGCTCGCCGCCTTCAAATGGTCTCCCGAAAGCAGCCCTAGACCACCCGAATAGATCTGCATGCAGTCGAGAAGGCCGTACTCCATCGAGAAGTAGGCGATATTGGGTTCGCTTCCCGTGCGTGACCGCGTATGCAGATAGGAGTCGTGGCGTTCGCACGCCCTCCGATACAGCGAGACGAATCGCGGGTCGGACGAGGCCCGATCCAGCTTTTCCTGCGAAACCCGCCCGAGCAGGAGCACGGGATTATGGTTCGATTCTTTCCACAAAACCGGGTCCAGGCGGCGGAAGAGGGCGCGTATCGTGTGGTCCCAACTCCAAAGGAGGTTGTATGCAAGCTCAGAAAGGCGGCTGAGCGCGGCCGGCAAAGCCGGACGAACCAAAAACTCTCTAAGGGGTTGAATCTGATAGGACATGAAGAAATTTTGAGCGCAGCTCTAAGCCCATAGTGTCTAAGAGCTGTAGAAAGTAGCAGAGTAACTTTTGTAAACTCACCACATTGCTCAAAAACGGATGGCGAACCAGCGCAACCGTTATTATCCCATCAGATCAGTAACGAAGGAAAGCACAAACGATTGGCCTACCTATCCTTCCGCAATGTCACGTTCGAAGCCGCCGGACGCATCATTCTGGATCGGTTGAGCCTTGACGTTGAAAAGGGCGAAACTCTCGTATTACTCGGGCGCAGCGGATCCGGGAAAACCACAGCGTTACGGCTCGTTAACCGCCTCCTCGATCCCTCGAGCGGAGAGATTGTAATCGATGGGGAGGAAATCAGCCGGATTGATCCTATCTCACTGAGACGTCAGGTCGGATATGTCATCCAGGAATTCGGGTTGATGCCGCACTGGACCGTTGAAAAGAACGTTACGCTAACTCTGCGCCTGCTGAATCGGCCCGCTTCGGAATGCGAGAGCCGGGCAAAAGAACTGCTCGAACAGGTGGGGCTTCCTTTCGATCAATTTCGATTCCGCCGCCCTCATCAACTCTCGGGCGGACAGCGGCAAAGGGTCGCCGTGGCAAGAGCGCTCGCGGCCCACCCGCCTCTGCTTCTGTTTGACGAACCGTTCGGGGCCCTTGATCCGGTGACACGCCACGAGATGCAGGGCCAATTCCTCGAGTTACGGTCCAAGTACGACTTTGCCTCCGTATTTGTCACCCATGATCTGCTGGAAGCTCTGGCTCTCGGCACCCGGATCGCTGTCCTGCATTCGGGCAGGCTGGAGGTGGTGACCACACCCGATGCTTTCTTCGACGTACGAACGCCGACGGCTCTCTCGTTCCTCAATACTTTGCCGCCGCAACTGATAGCCGAACGCGGCAAGTGGCACACTTAGCTTTGGATCCGATTGTTCTCAAAAGCCTGGCGCGAGATATAGGCGAGTTGACCCTCGAACACATCGGGCTGGTTGCTGCATCGTCCGGCGTGGCAGTTGTGATTGCCGTTTTCCTCGGAGTTATAAGCACGAGGCGAGCGGGCGTTCGTCGAGTCTCGTTGGCGGTCGCGAGCGTTCTCCAAACTGTACCCAGCCTGGCTCTCTTTGGCTTTCTCCTCCCGGTTCCGCTCATAGGAGGTATTGGAAAGCATACCGCTATCCTTTGCTTGATCCTGTATTCCTTACTTCCGATACTGCGCAACACGATTGTGGGCATCGCGAGCGTCGACTCGCCGGTCCGGGAAGCTGCCGTGGCGATGGGGATGACCGATATGCAACTCCTTCGCATGGTGGAACTTCCCTTGGCGGCGCCGACGATTATCGCCGGAATCCGCGTTGCTCTTGTGACGAACATCGGGACGGCGGTGATTGCCGCTGTCATCGGAGGCGGCGGCTTGGGCGTTCTCATCTTTCGCGGCGTTGCTTCGGTCGATACATTGCAGATTCTGGCGGGGGCGGTCCCGGCGGCTGCTCTCGCGCTGCTGGCGGACGCGGGTATGGGAGTCCTGGAGCGCAGAATCAATCAGGCATGAAGCAACTTTTTTTCGTTCTGATCGCGTCCGTGTGCCTGTCGTCGTGCTCGCGCACAAACGCAATCGTCATCGGATCGAAGAACTTCACCGAGCAGTTGATTCTGGGAGAGATCGCCGCTCAACAGATCGAACGCAAGCTTCACTTGCCCGTCGAGCGTAAACTCAACCTGGGAGGAACACTGCTGGCGCACGAGGCTCTGGTAAAGGGCGATATTGACCTTTATCCCGAGTACACCGGAACCGCAAGCAGTGTCGTTCTCAAGGGCAAAACGCCTCCGGATACGGCTCGGGCTTACATGGAAGTGAAAGACGCTTACTTCAGCCGCTTTCATCTGGTCTGGCTACCGCCTCTTGGTTTCAATGACACATTCGCCATGGTCGCCAGAGTCGGCGGATGTGAAGAAGTTGAGCTCACCGCAGCTTTCTTCCGCTGAGTCGAAGTCGTGGCGCCTGGGAGTTGGTTACGAATTTCTGACAAGGCCAGATGGCCTTCGTAAACTGGATGAGGTTTACCACGTTCGGTGGGAAGGAACCCCAAAGAGCATGGATCTAGGTTTGCTTTACCGCGCCTTGAAGTCTCAACAAAATCGACATGGCCGCCGCCAATTCAACCGATGCCCCTCTGACGGATCCGAGTTTTACGGTCCTCGAGGACGATCGTAAGGCGTTCCCTCCCTACAACGCCTGCTTTGTGCTCCGGAAGAGCTTGATCGATCAAAGGCCGGATGTCGAAATGGCCTTAACGATGCTTTCGAATCACATCAACGCGGAGACCATGCGAGCATTGAACCGCCGCGTAGAAGTCGATCACCAGCCGGTGGAAGCGGTGGCGAAAGACTTCCTTCAAACACAGCCATGAATTCGACTACTCGATGATTAATAAGCTGGTTTTTGAAAACCTGAAACACCGGTGGGTGCGAACGTTTCTCTGCGCTCTCGTCGTTGGCGTCCAGGTCATGTCGATCCTTACCCTGATCGGCCTGAGCAGAGGCCTGCTGCAGGACTCAGCTCAACGGGCCAAGGGCACGGGCGCCGATATCTGGCTTAAACCGGGCGCATCTTTTTCCATCTCCACGGGACAGGTGAACGAAAAATTTGTTCCGTTCCTGCGCAAACAGCCGCATATCGCGAAAGCGATCGGCGTTCTGATTGTGCCGCTTGGAGGGGCTGAGATCCTTACCACCCTGAACGGTGTTGATATTGGTGAGTTCCGCAGTTTCGGCGGTGGCTTTCGCGTAATCCAAGGCAAGGAGCCGACGCAATCCGGATGATCTGATCGTGGACGAATACTATGCCCAGCAGCATCGACTCCGCGTGGGCCAATCTCTCGACTCTTGAGGCACCCCTGGCACTTGAGCGGGATCATGCAAGGCGGAACACTTGGCCGGCTCGTGGTACCTCTGCGAACGTTGCAACTCCTCACGGGCAATGCCGAGCCGGCACGCATTTCGCAAATTCTCGTGAAGCTGGACGATGCCAACCGCACAACCGAAGAAGTAAAGACGCTGAACAATCTGCTCGAGGGGAATCTGACCGCGATCTCTTACCGGGACTTCATCGGTCAATTCAGCATCAGCAACATTCCTCAACTGCAGGCGTTCATCGGAGTGATGACGGGAATGGCGGTTGTCGTCGGATTCCTGGTGGTCTTCCTTGCAATGTACACGGCCGTGCTCGAGCGTACGCGTGAGATCGGCATTCTGAAAGCGCTAGGCGCCAAGCCGCGCGTGATTGTCGACATTCTGGTGCGCGAGGCCGTTGTCTTGGCGCTCGCCGGGTGCCTGATCGGGATCGTTCTTGCGTTCGGAGCAAAGTCTCTGATCATGCAACTTGTGCCTGCTTCTCTGCAGGTGGTCACCGTACCCGATTGGTGGCCGATTGCCGGGGCTATAGCTCTCGGTGGCGCATTACTCGGAGCGATCTATCCAGGTTTAAAAGCCGCTCGCCAGGACGCGATCGAGGCGCTTGCATATGAGTAGAAACGGACTGCGGGATCCCGAGTCTGACGGGTCAATCATCAGGGTCCGCGACCTGAGCAAGACCTATCGCGTTGGCGAAATCGACGTTCATGCGCTGCGCGGTGTGAATCTGGAAGTCGGACGAGGCGAGTTTTTAGCGGTCGTTGGACCATCCGGATCCGGCAAGTCAACCCTGTTCCACATACTCGGAGGCCTTGCGCCTCCAACAGCTGGTGAAGTGAACATCGACGGCGTCGATCTGCTCGGATTGACTGAGAACGAGCGTACCGAGATGCGAAAACGGAAGGTGGGGTTCGTGTTCCAGAAGTACAATCTGCTTCCTACACTCACCGCCCGCGACAACATCGGTATTGCGCAGTCGCTAGCCGGCGTGACGGAACAACCGGAGGATTTCGACGATACGCTGAAAACTCTCGGAATCTATAGCCGCCTGGATCACAAGCCGCGCGCCCTGTCCGGAGGTGAACAGCAGCGGGTAGCGATTGCAAGAGCGCTCGTGAATCAGCCGGCGATCCTGTTGGCGGACGAACCCACCGGCAATCTCGATACTGCGAACTCCGATGCGGTCTTGGGAATCCTGCGACAGTTGAACAAAACCAGGGGGCAGACGATCCTGATGATCACCCACAACCCTGAAGCCGCCGCTTTTGCGGACCGCATGGTGACTATGCGCGACGGGCGCATCGAAGGCGCTTGACCGCTAGTGCACGGAACGCGACAGCTACCCTAAAATCACTCTGTATGGCTAGTCAAGCCAATCCGTACGTCTCGGTGGACGAATACCTCAAGCGTGAGGCGAATTCGCTTGACCGTCATGAATATCTGAACGGTGAGATCTTCCTGATGGCCGGGGGAACGCTTGAACACTCGACCATTGCTTCAAACGTGATTATCGCGCTCGGTTCGCAACTTGCCGACACGGATTGCATCGTCCGAGGCTCCGATGCTCGACTTCGCACTTCTCCCACTGGGCTCTACTCTTATGCGGACGCCGTTGTGTCGTGCGGCGAAGAACAATCGGAGAAGAATACCTTACTGAATCCGGTTCTGATTGTCGAAGTACTCTCGGAAGGTACCGAGAGCTACGATCGCGGAGAGAAATTCGAACTCTATCGCCAGATCCAATCCTTCTGTGAGTATCTGGTCATCGCGCAGGATCGTGTGTACGTTGAACATCACTGGCGCGACGCAAGCATCTCCACACAATGGACGATGCGCGTGTTTACGGGGCAGGAGGACGTAATACAGTTGAGCGCTGTTCCGGCCGCTCTCCGCATCTCAGAAATCTTCCGTAAGGTATCGATCCGGAACTAAGCAGACGGAACGTAGATCAGCATCGGCTGATTCAACCTAATCGAGCGCTTCAGGCTTGATCTCGGCGGCTTCTCCGGCGGCCTTCTTTTCCCAGTATTTCCGAATCCAGGCTTCCCAGCTCTTTCCGGCCGCGGGGTCTCTGTCGCTGAAACGGAGGGCGGCGACATCGGAATAGGGAATATTCACGCGAGGGCTGCCGTCCGCCGGAAGGATACGAACCAGCGAATCCACTAAGGTCTTCGCGGTTCGCCGGTCGTACAAGTAACCGTCGATTACGGTGCCGTCTCTGCGGGTGATCTTCACATCACCTCTGTAATCGAAAGCTTTCTCGAGAGCAGACCGGACTTCTTCTTCGTTCTCAAGCGCCGGAACCCAACCCTGCAATTGCTCGTGTACGAACCCCGGAGCTACTTCCAGTTCATCCGGATTCAGCGGATGAGTTGTTGGGTCTTGTGTCAAACCTGAGTCTCTCCGCGAGACTGGATCTGGACAAGCGGATTATACGAATGATCCGGCTTCACTGGTTCGTTCAGGAGAGCCTTGGCATAGGAATCGCGATAACTGCCGAAGAGAGTAGCTCGCGCCATGGCCAGGAACCCGCGAACGGTATTGAACCCATAGTGAACCGACGACGCTTCATAGCCGCTATGCACCATACAGTTGGCGCACTTCGGATTTCCCGATTCGGTCCCGTAGTTGCTCCATTCCGTCTCGCGAAGAAGTTCGTCGAAGGTATCCGCGTAGCCGTCCTGCAGTAGATAGCAAGGTTTCTGCCATCCGAACACGTTGTAGGTCGGCATTCCCCATGGCGTGCAGGCAAAATCGCGTCGACCCATCAGGAATTCCGCGAACAGCGGAGACATGTTGAACTTCCAGTTCGACTTCCGATTGGACAAGATCGCCCGGAAAAGCCGGCGAGTCCGCGCTCTCCCTAGGAAATGCTGTTGATCAGGAGCTTTGTCGTACGAATAACCCGGCGAAAGCATCATGCCTTCGACGCCAATCTCCATCATTTCGTCGAAGAAGCGCCGAACGCTATTGGGGTCGGCGCCATCGAAAAGCGTCGTGTTCGTCGTCACCCGGAAGCCGGCAGCGAGAGCCGCCTTCATGCCCTCGATCGCCACATCATAGCCACCTTCGCGGCAGACGGAAAAATCATGATGTTCCCGTTCGCCGTCTACGTGAACAGAAAAGCTGAGGTATTTACTGGGCTTGAAGAGATGAAGTTTTTCTTTCAGCAGCAGCGCATTTGTGCAGAGGTAAATGTACTTCTTGCGCGCGACCAGTCCCTCGACGATCTCTTGTATCTGAGGGTGCATGAGCGGTTCACCGCCCGGAATTGAGACGGCGGGAGCGCCGCATTCATCCACCGCCCGGAAGCACTCCTCGGGAGTAAGCTGGCGTTTCAGAACGTGAGGCGGATACTGGATTTTTCCGCATCCGGCACAAGCGAGATTACACCGGAACAGCGGTTCGAGCATAAGCACAAGCGGATAGCGCTTTCGTCCAGCAATCCTCTGCTTCAGGACGTAGGACGCCACCGTCCACATCTGCGATACAGGCACACTCATAGGTTCAGGGCTGAGGCCATAAGAAACGCAAGGCGTCCAATATGCTCTATCTCAATGATACCGAACAGGTTTTTGCGAGTCCACAGCCTGCTTACTGCTGCTGTTGCTGCTGCTGGACCATCATGAGTTCTGCTTCCTGGTCCTTCTCGAGGAACCGCGACCATTCTTCGTCGGACGCGAACTCCTGATCGGGAGGAAGAATGGCTTCGGACGGCGTTACCCGCACCAGCACCTGAAGCTCAGTTTCGGCGGAGCCCTTCATCCGACCGACAGTCGGGGCGACATCGGCGTAGTCGCGTCCGAGCGCGGTACGAACATGCCGAATGCCGGCAGGCAGATTATTCGTCGGATCGAAGCCTACCCAGCCTAAACCGGGCAGCATCGCCTCGAGCCATGCATGCGTTGCGCCTTCCGGAGAGCGGTCCGTATGCCAGGCTTCGTGATGCAGATAGCCGCTGACATACCGGCAGGGAATTCCCAGTCCCCGCACCAGCGCAATCATGATATGGGTGAAGTCCTGGCAGACGCCCTGCCTTTTCTCGAGCGCCTCATCGATCGGCGAATCCACCTTTGTGCTCTGTTTAACGTAGTCGAATGCCCGATAGAGCTGCGTATTCAGCGTCTGCAGCAGGATCAGCGGATCCCGGTCTCCCCTGGTGACCACGTCCAGTTCCCGGGCCAGCGCCTGGAGCGCCGGAGAGGGACGGGCAAACTGGCTGGGCCGCAGCATGTCCCAATAGTCCTCCAATTCGATCATGCGATCGAGTTCCGCCCATGCGTCCGGACCGAGGTCTGCGGGCAGCGGCTCGGGTTCATCTACTTCCACCAGGGCGTCGGCGATGATCGTGAGCTGTTTGTGCGGAGCAGGGATGTCGAAGTGATGGACCAGGTTGGCCAGGTGATCAGGATACGAGAAGATCCGCGCGCGAGGGCTGACTGAGAGTTGAAACGTGAAGCATCGCTGCATGTGTTCGCTGCGGGGATGCATACGGACTTCCATGATGCTCTGCCAAACCGGGCGGCTGTAACGATAGCGAGTGAAGTGTCGGACCGCGTAAAACATGTGTCAGGCTTCCAGGGCGGATTCGATCGGGTAATCGATGAAAATCTGGTGCACCGCGGCGTGCAAACTATGACACTGTTCAAGCACACCATTCAGGTAGTTATGGAGATTGCGGGTCATGATCTCCTCGATTCCGACATAGGTCAGCGATGCACGCAGCTTCCCGATCAGCCGCTCAGTGCGTGGGGATTTACGGCTTGCCGTCAGCTCGGCAATCTTGTCCAATGCGAAGCTCATGTGGTCCGCCGCGTAACGGATGGTGTGAGGAAATTCCGGGTTCAGCATCAGGAAGTCCGCCACGCATTCGGGACTCACATTGGATGTGTTGACCTTTCGATAAGCCTCGACCGCAGCGCAGCTCGTCAGTAATCCAACCCAATCAAGATCGTCCGCACCGTTCGACTCCGAAAAGTGGGCATCGAGCAGCAACGACAAACCGCACGCGCGCTCCATATAACGTCCGAGCTGGATGAAGTACCACCCTTCGCCATGGTTCATGGTGGAGTCGCTCACGCCATAGAACTGGTAGGCTCCCTCTCGAAACGAGGTTAGAAGCCGAAGGGGGTCGAAATCGGTTCCGGAGGAACTCGCCGCCGTGACTTTGTGATAGAGCTGGTTCAGCGATTCCCACATCTCGGAGCTGATTTGCTCTCTCACCTGGCTGGCGTTCTCGCGGGCTCCTGTGATGGAAGAAACAATGGATGACCGGTTCCCAGGCTGCGCAATAAGCCGCATGATGGTCGCCTGCGAGTCACCCGAGAATGACTCAGGTTTCAGCCCGAGTGCTTCCGTGATTCGATTCCACCGGCTCTCGCGCGAGGGCTTCGAGGGGTTCAAGAGCAGAATGTAGTTGGCCTCGAGGACGCGGCTGCAATGGTCAGCACGCTCGAAGTAACGGCTCATCCAGTAAAGGCTATCGGCAACACGAGATAGCATGGCTGGGTAGTCTCCTCAGTTCTGCAGAACCCAAGTGTCCTTCGACCCACCGCCCTGAGAGGAGTTCACAACGAGCGATCCCTTCCTCAGTGCGACTCGAGTGAGGCCGCCGGGAACAATCGTCACGGACTCGCCAAACAGCACATACGGCCGAAGATCGACGTGCCTGGGCTCAACGTGTCCATCGTCTACGAAGCAAGGTGCGGTAGAAAGCGAAAGCGTCGGCTGTGCAATGTAATTCCGCGGGTTGGCCAAAATCCTCTCCCTGAAGTCGGCTTGCTGCGCGACCGAACTGTGCGGGCCGATCAGCATTCCATACCCGCCGGATTCGCCGACCGCCTTCACCACGTATTTGTCTATGCTCGAGCAGACATGGTTCCGCTGGGCCGGATCGGTCATCAGAAATGTTTCTACGTTGTCTAGAATCGGCTCTTCGCCCAGGTAGTAGCGAATGATGTCCGGTACGTAAGCGTAGACGGCTTTGTCGTCCGCAACACCCGTTCCGAGAGCGTTCGAGACGACAACGTTGCCGGCTCGGTAGGCGTTGAAGAGGCCCGGCGAACCGAGAGCGGAATCAGAACGGAACGTCAGGGGATCGAGGAAATCATCGTCCACGCGACGATAGATTACGTCGATGCGCTGTAAGCCTGACGTTGTGCGCATGTAGACGATGTTGTCGTGGACGACGAGGTCGCGGCCCTCCACGAGCTCGATGCCCATCTGGCGAGCGAGATACGAATGCTCGAAATACGCGGAGTTGTAAACTCCTGGCGTCAAAAGCACAATGGTCGGATTCGAGCGGCCTTCCGGAGCTAGCGAGCGCAAAGTGGAAAGCAGAGCCTGGCTATAGTGCTCAATGGGACGAACCCCATATTTTCGAAACAGCATGGGGAAGATCTGCTTCATGACGCGGCGGCTGGTCAACATGTAGGACACGCCGCTCGGAACGCGCAGATTGTCTTCGAGCACCACAAATCTGCCGTTCGGCATCCGAATCAGATCTGTTCCACAGATGCTGACGTACACGTCGCGAGGGACTTTAAGGCCGCGCATCTCTCGTCGATAATGCGGGCACGTGTAGATCAGTTCACCGGGAACGACGCCGTCCTTAACGATGCGGCGCTCGTGATAGACGTCCTTGAGGAACAGATTCAGCGCCGTAATGCGCTGCTTCAGGCCCCTTTCAACCGTGTCCCATTCGGCCGATGGAATGATCCTCGGCAACAAGTCGTGCGGAAAGATGCGCTCCGTGCCTTCGCCTCGACCATACACAGTGAACGTAATGCCCTGGTTGAAGAACGAGAGATCCGCTTCCTGTTTACTACGGAGAAGTTCTTCGGTAGGGGAATTCAGGAGCCGCGCAAAAAGCGCTTTGTAGTGGGCGCGAGGGCGCCCGTCCGGACGGAACATTTCGTCATACGCGGTATTGAGTTCATAGCCAGTGAAGGGTGGCTGAATCGCCCGGCTTCCCGTAAGAGGTGAAGAAGTAGCCATGTTCCGTTCGTACTTATGAGCCCGGAAGCCTTTCGACTTGGAACAGGACCGGATGGTATCGACGAGTATACCCCGACTAACCTTCGAATTAACCCGAAGGCATGCTCTGGAACTGAATCTCCGGCCGTTGTTCCAAGGCTCCCGGGAGGGATGATCCGTCTTTTACCGCTTGTAAAATTCTGCAACAGGAATCCTCGTACTTGGGTCAGTTAGACTTGACGGTACGTGCTGAAAGGAACCCCGTCCTGTTCTCTTGCCGCGTAGGCGAGGCGGCCGAAACTGTTCTGCTTGCCCGACATCGAGTCCGCAAGCTTTGAAGGGGCTTCAAATGTTGATCCGACTAGGCTTTGACATCAGTTTCGATGTGCCGGTAGAGGTGCCCATTGTGGCGCTCCTCAACGTCTACCCGTCGCGAAAGCAGGATTTACTTGAGCCTGATGTGCTGAAACTTGAGCCTGCCGTACCGATCGAGACCTACACTGACAGCTTCGGGAATCAATGCTCCCGTTTCGTGGCTTCTCCGGGAACGATCAGACTTTACAACAGCACGCTGATTCAGGATTCGGGTGAACTGGACGCCATTGATCCGGGCGCACCGGAAATACCGGTCAAAGATCTGCCCGTAGAGGTTCTGCGATACCTGTTGCCGAGCCGCTACTGTGAAGTTGACCTTTTGACAAGCCTGGCGGCGGACCTGTTCGGAAACCTTCCGCCTGGGTGGGGGCGTGTCAAGGCGATCTGCGATTGGGTGCATTCGAAGGTAACGTTCGGCTATAACTTCGCGCGTCCGACGAAGACGGCTCTCGATGTGTTCACGGAGCGAACGGGCGTGTGTCGCGATTTCCAGCACCTGGCCGTTACATTCTGCCGGGCGCTCAATATTCCTGCACGCTACGTGACCGGTTATCTTGGCGACATCGGCGTTCCGCTCTCTGCAAGTCCCATGGATTTCAGCGCATGGTTCGAAGCCTACCTGGGAGGCCGTTGGTGGACCTTCGATGCCCGCCATAATATATCTCGCATCGGACGGGTTCTTATGGCTGTGGGCCGTGACGCCGCGGACGTGGCGCTTACTACCTCTTTCGGGAGTGCGCGCCTTCTTAACTTCACCGTCGTCACGGATGAAGTTAAAGAAGCATCTCAGATCGCCTCTTAGTGGGCGGCCACCTGCCGTGCCTCGTTCGGGCGTGGCCTGCGCATGACGAACGGCAGCGGAACAAGGAACACGATAATCAGCGACATCGTCCAGAAGCTGTTCTTAAAGCTCAATGCTGACGCTTGACCCTGGATGATCTGGTAAGCCATGGCGGTCGCCTTGCGAGTGGCGATAACGGGATCGAATCCTTGCGACTGGAACAGGCCCTTGAATCCTGCGAGCATCGCCTGAAAGTTTGCATCGCCTCGGCCGGTGTGGGCGACGAACGAGTTTTGATGGGTCTGGTTTTGCCGCAGCATGAACGTACTCAGCAGTGACGTTCCGATGCTCCCACCGATATTGCGGGAGAAGTTGGAGAGGCCAGAGACTTGATTGCTCTTCTCCCGCGGCACCCCAATGTAGTTCAAGGTGCTGATCGGGATGAAAATGAAGGGCATCGGCAAGACTTGGATGACTCGCAGCAGCACGATCGTCTTGAAGTCGACTCCCGGGATAGATCACCGTCATCAGGTGAAGCGTGGAGGCCATGCCCAGAAATCCCAGCGAAACCAGCAATCGCGGGTCGACTCCTGCCTTCGACACGATGATCCCGGCGATCGGCATCATGAACATGAGCGCGAGCCCGCCTGGAGAAAGCGCCATTCCCGCGCGTTCTGCCGTATAGCCCATGCTCGTCTGCAGAAACTGAGGAATCAAAACGGTAGTCCCAAACAGCACGAGCCCCAAAACGAAAGAGAAAAATACAGCGGTTCCGAAATTCCTGTTCCTCAGGAGCCGTACGTCGACGATCGGATTCTCGTGGTACCACTCCCACAGGAAGAACGCGATCAGTACCGGAACACCGATGCTGAACATGGTGATGATGAGCGGAGAACTGAACCAGTCCGATTCCTGACCTTTATCCAGAACGAACTGGAAGCAGGCAACGCCGAGAACGATCAGCGCCAAGCCGATGTAGTCGACCCGGATCCCCGATCGCTTTTCCTCTTTCAGCCAAGGCGGATCTTCGACGACGCGCTGGGTCATGAACAGCGAAATCAGACCGACGGGCAAGTTGATGAAAAAGATCCAGTGCCAGCTATAGTTGTCCGTGATCCAGCCGCCGAGTGTTGGCCCGATCGCCGGTGCAGCTACAACGGCCATGCCGTACATAGCGAACGCCATGCCGCGCTTCTGGACCGAAAATGTATCCGCGAGAATCGCCTGTTCTGAAGGCTGCAAGACCGCCACCGCCCGCACCCTGCAAGATACGGAAGACGATCAGCAAGGGAAGACTCGGCGCCAGCCCGCACATGATGGACGAAATCGTGAAGAGCACGACGCAGGTCATGTAGAAACGCTTTCGGCCTATGATCGTGGAAAGCCAGCCGGAGATAGGCAGGACGATAGCGCTCGAGACCAGATAGCTGGTCAGAACCCAAGTGGCCTCCTCATAGCTCGCGCCGAGGGAGCCGGCGATATGCGGCAGCGCAACGTTGGCGATGGAGGAGTCGAGTACCTCCATGAACGTCGCCAGCGTGACCGTAAATGCGACGAGCCAGGGATTGTGGGAGGGCTTCCACTCCCCGCGTGAAACGGGAGGCACGACTATCCTCCCACTCGAACGTCCGGTTCCACCGACATGCCGGGCCGCAGCAGATCGAGGCCTTGCTGGTTGGGTTTGAAGCGGATTCGTACAGGAATGCGCTGCACTACCTTCACGTAATTACCGGTCGCGTTTTCGGGTGGAAGAACGCTGGCCACGGAACCCGTCGAGCCGCCGATGGTCTCTACGTATCCTTCGAAATCCTTCTTCAAGGCGTCAACGTGGATCGATGCCGTTTGGTTGGGCCGAATGGATCGTAGTTGTGTCTCCTTGAAGTTGGCCGTTACCCAGATATCGCCGATCTGTGCGATCTGCATGAGTTGCTGTCCGGCCGAGATGTGAGAGCCAACCTCCGCTGAGCGCTTCATCACGATCCCGGAAACCGGTGCAGTGATTTTGGCGTAGCTTAATTTCAATTGCGCTGCTTCTACCTGCGCGCGAGCGCTTTTCGCGCTGGCCTGATTCGACTGTACGTTCGCGCGCCGGATTGCGAGTTGCTGAGGAGCCGTTCGACGATACTGGTCGAGTTTGGTTTCTGATGAAGCGAGCTGCGCGCGTCTCTGATCCACTGTTTGCACCGCAGCGTCCAAGCTTGCCTGATTCGATCGGACTGTAGCCGCCTGAGATTTGGCTGCAGCCACGATCTGGTCGTATTCCTGTTGGGAAACTTCTTCTTTTGCGATCAGAAGACGATAACGAGCCAGGTCCGCCTGCGCCCGAGCATTGTTGGCTTCCGCTTCGTTGAGCTTGGCTGCCGAAGCTTCGCGATCGCGTTCCGCCACCGCAAGCGCGGCCTTTGAAGTCGCCACATCCGCCTCAGCTCCTGAGATACTCGTCACGTTCGTCACTTCCGTGATCGGCAGGTTGGGACGTTCCGCCACTACCATGCTCTGCGCCTGCGAAAACTCAGCCAGCGCCTGGTCCAGGCTGACTTGAAGATCACGCGGATCGAGATCGACAATGGAAGCGCCAGCCTGTACGATCTGGTTGTCATCCACGTGCACGGCCGTGATTGTTCCGTCGACGCGTGATGTGACTGGGTTCAGATGCGCATCGACCTGGGCGTCATCTGTTGACTCGAATAGAAGGCTGTGATGCCAATAGAAAAAGCCGGCAGTTGCTGATCACGAGCACGATGAGAAAAAAGATAATAAAGGCGCGGCGCCGCCCAGCCGTATTGGAAGGTGCATTCGACCGTTGGAGCGACAGGCGTTGCATTTTGCGCCTGCCCCTGAGGTTCCGGAGCTGTTTGTTTCTCTTCTGCCGTCATGGGTTATCTCTCTTCAATAGATCGGTCAAGCTCATTTCGGCTTGGCCGGTTGCGCGTGCCAGGGTCAATTTAGCCAGATTGAAAGAAAACAAGCTGGAAACATAGTCGTTCTCAGCGCTCGAGACCTGCTCCTGTGCCTGAACGACTTCCACCGTTGTCGCCACGCCTGCCCCGAATCGATCTCGAGCCTCCGTCAACGTCTCGTTCGCGTAATCACGGTTCGTCGCGGCAAGATGCAATTGTCCGGCAGCAGTTTCGAAATCGATCAGCGCGTTCCTGACTTCGCTCTCGACTCTGCTGCGGTATTCATCCAGCTCTGCCCGCCGTTGGCGGAGCGTCGTCTCTGCCTGCTGGATATCAGCCTTAATCCGGCCGCCGTCCCAAACGTTCATACTGACCCCCGCGGTGACCGCGAACACTCCGTGGGTCGAGGCCGGATTGGGACCGATCACCCCATAATTCCCGTTTACCGAGGCGGTCGGATAACGCTCGGCCTGGGCAGCGGAAACGGCGAGTTCCGCCGTACGGACCTGGGCCGCCAAGGCCTTGAGATCGGCCCGATTTCCTATTGCCAACTGGATGACGGAAGCCGCCTCCGGTGTCTTCGTTTGATTTCCCGTAAGCGATTCCGTAAGGTCGAGTTCTCGATCCTGTGGTACTCCGACCAGGCGCGCGAGCGCAAGTTTCTGCTTTCGGAGATCACCCTCGAGAGCCTGGAGCCGCTGCTGTTGCGTTTGCAATTCAACCAGGCTCCGCATGACGTCAATCTTGGCGTTGATACCGGCTGTTTTTCGTGTGATCGCCTGCTGATACACGGCCTGTGCATTTGCGACCTGTGCATTCTGCGCCTGCAGCCGTGCTTGTAGCGCAATTGTCTGGAGGTAAGTGCCGGCGACTGCCAGAACCAACATTTCCCGAGTGTCCTTCATCGAGAAGGCTGCGGCTTGTTCCGCAACCTTGCTCCCCTGATAATTCCGTCGCTGAACCAGATCAAATACGGACTGCGACAGAGCGCCCTGCAGTTGCGAGTAGGAGTAGGGGCCCACGATGGTCGGTATGGAGAAATTCGAACCGGCAGGCGGCTGAATCTTCAAACCATACGCCGCCAAATTGACCTGGGTCACGGTTTCGCTGGCGTTGACTGAAATGGAAGGCAAAAGATTGCCGAGCGAGCGCAAACGTTCCGCACGCGCTGCGCTCTGAGCGTTGGTGGCCGAGATTGGGCCGAGGTTGGAAGAAATTGCCCGGCGGACGGCTTCGGAAACCGTGAGATGAATCGGGCCGGGCGGAACGTCCTTCGACGGAACGCTGCCTGCGAGATTGCCCGTTACCTGCACGGAACTGCTCACGCTCGAAACTCCGTTCGATGTGACCGTTTGAGACGCCTGAGCCGAGCCCCATTGCCCCTGTCCGCTCGAGAGCGGCAATTGCGTCGCCTGGCTGTGCCCGCTGGCGCCTGCGCTTCCAGGCGCCTGTGAGAACGCTAGCTGCGTGCCGGCGCGCAAACAACAGCCAAACCGCTATTTGCAACGACAACTTCACACTATTCCGCCCCGATTGCATTCGCGCATTTACATACATACATGTATCACATTGCAGACATGCATGTATATAATTAAACATCGAAGTGAAATTACCAGTACGGGACCGGGAGCAAGGGAAGCGACGATCGCAGCTGAACGCCCTGTCACTCGCCTCAAAGCAATCGGGTCGGACTACGGCCGAATCTCCCAACAAACATCAGCTCAGGACAGAGGAGACGCGGCGTAAGCTGTTGAAGGCTGCCGAAAAAGTGTTCGCAAAGGTGGGCTTTGAATCCGCCCGTCTGGAAGACATTGCCAAAGAAGCCGGGCACACACGAGGTGCCTTCTACGCACATTTCAGCAGAAAAGAAGACCTGTTCTTTGCGCTGCTTGAACAGAAGGCTTATCAGCATCTGAGGACGATTCAGGCGATCGTTGACGAGCATCCGGACTCGCAGCAACGGATCCGGAAATTCCGCGACTATTTCTCCAGTCTGGCTGCTAATCCCAACTGGTCCATGCTGATGCTGGAATTTAAGCTATTCGCGGCGCGACATCCAAAACTCAGGGACAAACTGGCGGCGCGCCACCGGCACATCCGCGCTTCCTTCAAATCAGGCGGCGTCAACTGGCTTCAGATCTGCAATCTTCACGATACGGCTCACGACGGAAGGTTCGATGACGCGCATCGCTCTCGAAGCGCTGCTTCATGGCGTCACGCTTGAGAGTGCCTACGATCCTGTCGTTCTGCCGAAGGAAGAGGCAGGGAGGATGCTGGGCGAGATTTTCGACCTGCTAATCAACTCAGCCCCCTCGAAGCTGAGCGCAACTAACTTTGGCCGTAGTGTTTTGCCCGGCGGGCGTTGCTGTTCACTGCTGCCGCCACTTGTTGGGCTGCCGAAGTGATATTCGCGGCATTGGCCCGCAGAGTAGGCGACCAACTTGTCCGGGAGAGTTTCTGCAACGTTCGGAGCAGCTTCAGATCTGCCTGAAGCTCGACAAAGCCCTCATTTTGATCTCTGATTGTTGCGGGACGAACGTGAATTTTGCTGGGCCACCCTGAACGATACCTCTAGTTCTTTAAAGTTATACCAGTATGGTTTATGCTCAAGTCAGCGGGGGATTTGAGCGTGCGCTACCGGAGTCAGATTTTTCTGGTCTTATTAGCTAGTACGGCTATTCCAGGATTTTCTCAAGATACTATACGTGCGAATGTTCGGGGGAACAATCGCAGTGACCAGGGCAAATGCACGATCGAAGTAGATGTCGATTCGAGTAGCCGAGGTGGAGGTCCGCGGCGATACCGCCCGCGATCCGGACACTTTCAGGCGAACCATCTCGCTTCAAGCGGTTCGACTGCGATTCGATTATGCCCACCCGGCCGAGTGATTTCCGTTTCACCGGCGTAGACGGGCGTGGGCGCGTCAACCTCGTACAGGATCCCCGGAACGGGGGTGTCGCCGTTATTCGTATCGAAGATCCGAAAGGCGGCCGCGAAGGTTATACGTTCGATCTGGAGTGGAGAGGCGGGAGCGGTTACGGAAACGGCGGCGGCTACGGAGCACGGAACGACGGAACGGCTCCTGGCGTGACCGGCGCGGGGACAGTAATCGCGACAGCTACGACGATCGTGACGGGCGGCGCAACGGCGGTAGCCGTAACTCGGATACGTTTACCGTCACCTGTTCCTCCGATAACGGGCGTCGGCAATATTGCGAAGCGGACGTCAGAGGATCCGTTCGGCTCGTGCGACAGTTCAGCCGGGCGGCCTGCCGCCAGAATGACACGTGGGGATATGACTCGCGTGGGATCTGGGTTGACCGCGGATGTGGCGCCGATTTTGAAGTCGGCCGCTAAGGAATTCCGACTCCCTTCCGCAACTCTGACCGTTTCCGCGTAATCTTTAGAGAATGGCCACGCTCTGGCGGTATCTCCGAGATTACTGGACCCTGGTTCTTGCCGCGCTTCTTTTGGCGGCCATCAACCAGGTGTTCTCGCTGCTGGATCCGCTGATTTTCCGGCACGTCATCGATAGTTACGCAACCCGCTACAAAGAGTACACGAGCGCCCAGTTCATACGGGGCGTCAGCACGTTGTTGGGCGCCGCTGTCGGAGTAGCGTTTGTTTCGAGGGTCGCCAAGAACTTTCAGGACTATTACGTCAACCTGATCACCCAGCAGGTTGGCGCTCGGCTCTACGCCGACGGTATCCGGCATTCGCTCGAATTGCCCTATGCCCTGTTCGAAGACCAGCGAAGCGGCGAGACGCTCGGCAAGCTGCAGAAGGTTCGAACCGATGTCGAGAAGCTGATCACGGTTTCGGTCAATCTGCTGTTCACGACGGTGATCGGAGTCATCTTCGTGATGATCTACGCCGCTCGGGTGCATTGGTCGATCGGCCCGGCTTATCTTCTGACCATTCCGCTGCTCGGCGGTTTGAGCTCGCTTCTGAGCCGAAAGATCAAGGCCGTTCAAAAGGCCATTGTCAAAGAAACGACTGCGCTCGCGGGCTCGACCACCGAGTCCCTCCGCAACATCGAGCTTGTCAAGAGTCTTGGTCTGGCCCAGCAGGAGATTGACAGGCTGAACGGAACCACCGAGAAGATTCTGAAGCTTGAACTCAAGAAGGTCCGTTATCTCCGCAGCCTCAGCTTTATCCAGGGAACGTTTGTCAACTTTCTGCGGACCTCCATCTTGTTCCTGATGCTGTACCTGATCTTCACGCAGCGGATCTCGGTGGGACAGTTCTTCTCTCTGTTCATCTATTCGTTCTTCGTGTTCGGTCCCTTGCAGGAGTTGGGAAACGTCGTGAACACCTATCGCGAAACGGAAGCTTCGATGCAGAATTTCGAAGAGATCCTCGCTTTACCTCCTGAACCGCGCCCGGCGAATCCCATGCCGATCAATTCGCTCGAGACGCTCGAATTCGATGCGTGTATCGTTCCAGCACCAAACGGCAACTCGTCCGGCGGTCGACGGCATCACGTTCGAGGTCTCTCGCGGAGAGACCATCGCGTTTGTGGGTCCTTCGGGCGCCGGCAAAACGACGCTGGTCAAGCTCTTGGTCGGCTTGTATCGGCCCCAGGAAGGTCACATTCTTGTACAACGGTGTGCGCGAAGATCGAGATAGCGACGGAGGCCCTGCGCGAAAAGATCGGATTCGTCACGCAGGATGCTCAGCTGTTCTCCGGCTCTATTCGGGAGAACCTTGCTGTTCGTGAACCCGACTGCGACGGACAGCGAATGCATGGATGTTCTCCGCCAGGCGTCAGTCGAAAGCTTACTCGCCCGTGCCGATAAAGGCCTGGATACGGTCATCGGAGAAGGAGGCGTAAAAGTTTCCGGCGGAGAAAAACAGCGGCTGGCGATTGCCAGAGCCCTGCTTCGGAAACCGCAGTTGCTGATCTTCGACGAGGCGACTTCGTCGCTTGACTCGCTGACAGAAGAAGAAATCAGCAAAACGATTCGGGATGTGGCTGTATCGCGCGACACGATCACGATCCTGATTGCACATCGCCTGTCGACCGTTCTCCACGCCGACCGCATCTATGTGCTCGAGCGGGGCCGGATTGTGGAATTCGGAACGCACACTGACCTCATCGCTCGGATGGGCCTCTACTACGCGATGTGGCGTCAACAGGTGGGCGAGGCGAAGCCCGGATCCGGCTCCTGCAGGACGGCAGCAGATTCTTGAATGCGGTCTAAGCGTTCAGGGCAGCTACCGCTTCCGCAGCGTCGCGTTTCAGCTCCGTCCCTTGAGCATCGGCATGCGATCGCTCTGAGCATCGCTTGAGCCTGTTCGAGGCGTCGTCACGAACTCGTCGAAGCACTGAGCCCCGATGCGTTCCCGGATTTTCGAAATGTCGGCGGCCGGATCCCAGAAGCCGAGGATCACCTTCATGCCCGCCCTGGAAGCCGACGCGCTTTGCGGCAGAGGGCACGGGCCTGGCTCAGGCCGAACGGCGGCACGGCCGAGACAAAGAGCACATCGAACGTGATCTTCCCGCAAGGAACCCAAGTTACGCTCGAAGTCTTTGGCGGACGACGACCTCGACAGCTGTGCCCGTCTTCCCGCAAGAGTTGAGCCAGCATGAGCGCAACCAATTCGTCGGCTTCGTCCCGCGCTCCGACGCAGAGTATTCTCTGTCCGGCAGGACGTTCGGAAGCTTCATCCGGATGATCCCGCTCACCCATTTCCTCGATCAGGTCGCGAGTGCTTCGATACACGAACGCTTCCCGTTCTTCATCGAGCGCGTCCTGGTGCCGGTCCTCTTCGGCAAGCCGAAGAGCGGGATATGACGGAATCATATAGCTGTACGGTGTTTTTGTCCTTCAGGAAGTTCTCGGCGACATCGCGAGCCTCATCCTCATCCAGAGCGAGCAATCGCTGGTAGTAATGTGCTTCGGGCGGAAGCACCGGTTCGTCCCCGAGAACGACGCCCAGGAATTCCAGTTGAGGAACATACCTGCCGATCACAAGCAAACAGACGGTCAGAGGTACGGAAAGGACCAAGCCGATGGGTCCCCACAAAACCGCCCAGAAGGAGGCAAAGAAAAGCACCGCCAGAGAGGAAAGACCTGTTCGAACTCCGCAGAACCAGGGTTCCACGCCAGCGGATATCGTCAACTCGATGGCGACGAACAGCCCGAACGTTGCCAACGGCTTGCTCCAGCCGTCGAAGACCGCAAGGGCAAGAATCGTGGGAAGCGAGCCTGCCGTCAAGGTTCCGATATAGGGAATGAATCGCAGGACCGCGCCAAGCATGCCCCAGAATGGAGCGTTCGGAACGCCGATGAAGTACAACCCGGTCCCGAGAAGCAGTCCGAAGCTTCCGTTGATCATGCATTGCGCGATGAGGTAATGGCTGACCCGCTGGGCAGCGTCGTCGAGCGCCGTTGTCAGCACGTTCAGGTGATCTACACCGAAGAGCCGCAGCAGCCGATTCCGCAGATCTCCCCGTTGAACCAGCATGAAGAGCGTAAAGATGAATACTCCTAGGACGGTGACGAGGACGTGCGCGAACGAGGAACTGAGCGGACCGAGCGCATCTCGCAGATCGGAAGGTGGTTTCACGACTTCGACCGGCAACCGGCGTATTGGCACTGACGTAACTGGCGCTTGCCCTGCGGGCGAAGGAGTCCGGCTTGTCGCGATCTTCGCTTCTCAGTTCCTCCCGAAAGCTTCAATGCAGCGTCTCGCAACTCGCTACAGCACGAAACGCACGCATCACACCCGGCTTCTGCAATGCCACCAGCTTGCGATTGATGTTTGTCTGGTAAACGGGCAGGTTGCCGACAACCTCTGCAAGCTGTGTCAGCCCGAGCCAGGAAACAGCGCCGAAGACGGAGAACGCCGCCAAGAAACACGATCAGCACCGAGGGAATGCGTCCAAGGCGCAGCTTTTCGAGCCAGGTAACGGGCGGCGTCAGTAGAAAGCTGAAGAGAAGCGCGAGTGCAAACGGGATCAGTACATCGCGGCCGAGGTAGAGCGGCACTGACCACAACCGAAATCGTGACCAGTGGAACAGCGCCCGAGAAATTTACCCTGCTGCGTACCCGCCCACCATTGACCTTCAAATATCCTCCGTAACTACCCAGCGATACCGAGCCACGCTGGATGGCACGGCCACGTTACTCACGGTACGACACACGTCCGTGGCTCTTCGGAGCTTCGCTGGTCCGCAACTATATCAGATCCGGCGCAGACTTCGTCTGCCCGCCATCTTGTGTCTGCACGTAGCTTGCCGCAGCTTGTTCAGCCTGTCGAGCCTGTTTAGGGGCGATCAGTGTATCCCTGGTTACTGAAACGGAGCGGGATGAGGCTTTCCTCCGTGTTGAAGGGCGACTCTTCTGCTAATTTGGCGAGTTAGCTGCGGGACAGCGTTTTATGAGGATGTAATAAGTGCATGTCTGCTGAAAAGCTTTCAGGTTCGCCCTGTTTGCAAGAGATCCGTGCGGCAGAATGTTAACGGGCGGCCAAGTACTTGAACGGACAGGACTATTGGGCATTCTTACTTCAGGAACCCGCTGGCTTTTTGTTCTGACGAGCTCAGCCGGTCGTTCTCAGGATCATCCAAGCGCCAGCAACGCGCGAACCTTCGGGAGAGAGCCGCGCCTGAGTCTCAGGGCGTAAGAGGCGCTTCTGATATTGCTGTTGCGGCTTATCGCTCCTGCAGTAGAACGCATGCAGCGCACGCCGTGGATTCGCCGGTTCGATTGGCTGTTCCGCCGTGCCAGGCGTGCGTATTCATGACCACGACCGAACCGGCCTTGCCGAGCAGGAGTACCTCTTCGGGATGAGGCTCGATTGGATTGCTCAGAACCTCTTGCGGGAGCTTCGACCAGCGGTGCGAACCAGGAACAACTCTCGTTGCGCCATTTTCAGCTCGTGAAGTCGTCAAGCAACCAGATCGTATTGCAAACCCAAAAGCCTTGCCCATCTGCAACCGCACCAGCATCGCAATGCAGAGGTTGTGCGTCTTGCGTGAAGGGATCCGTCGACCGGGCATTGAAACTACTCAATTTCATCTTGGGGCCGAGAACGTGGCGAACAAGCTCCAGGATCTTGGGCGTAGCGATCAAGTGTTCGAATATCTCGCCCTTATCGACAAGATTTGCGAGCCGGCGCGCGCCGGGTTCTTTTCTGAATTCGGAACCGGCATTCTCGCCTTCCTCTTCGTAGAGCTGTTCTACCCGATTCCGAACCTGTTCGAGCGTGCTCGGTGTCCAGAACGTTTTCAACCATGACGTATCCGAGGCGGTCGAGATCTTCGTAAGCTGAGGGCGACACAACGAGAACCTAACATACTCCCGGGCTGGCGAGATAATGCGAGGGGAGAATCCGCTTCGACATACCTGATGACAAGTTATTCAGCGTTCCCGGTGCTCCGCATGTGCCGCGTTTTTCTGTGTTATTCCGCTGCGATCTGCCTCCTTCGCGGAGAAGCGTCGAAAGAGTTCATTTATGAGAAGGCCCCGTTTGCTTCGGCCCATGCGTCGACGGTCGTCCAGCTAAAGGACGGCGATCTGATGTCAGCCTGGTTCGGCGGTACGAAAGAAGGCGCGCCCGACGTTGCGATCTGGGGTGCTCGCCGCCATGCCGGCAAATGGTCTGCGCCGGCGGAACTGGCGCGGGAGAAGGATATCGCGACATACAATCCCGTTCTGTTCTACACGAAAGACGGGCGGCTCTGGTTGTACTACAAATTCGGTCCACATCCTACAAGTTGGACTGCTGCCCGGCGCTACAGCACTGACCACGGCAACACCTGGTCTGCCGTCGAGCATCTGCCGGCAGGCCTGTATGGTCCGATTCGTGCCAAGCCGCTTGTCCTGCCTGACGGAACCGTCGTCAGTGGAACTTCAGTCGAGAGCTATCGATCTTGGGCCTGCTGGATCGAACGAAGTACGGACAACGGAAAGACCTTCACGAAGAGTGGACCCATTGTTGTTGGCTCCGCCTACGTCAAAGCTCCGCAAACGGGCGGGGAAGTGAAGGAAGTTCCCGGTTCTTTTGATTGGGGAAAAACAGAAGGCATCATTCAGCCTTCGGTAATCTCCCTCGGCGGAGATAGGTTGAGGCTCTATGCGCGTTCCACCGCGCGAACCGGAAAGATCTGCGTTGCAGATTCGCAAGACGGCGGCCGAACCTGGACCGAAGCTCATCCCGATCGATCTACCGAACCCGAACTCAGGCATCGATGCAATCGCGTTGCGAGATGGCCGGGTCGTGCTGATCTATAACCACACAGACAAGGGCCGAACACCACTGAACCTCGCAGTCAGCACGGACGGGGAACATTTCCGAATGTTCCAAACGCTTGAGTCGGAGCCTGGCGAATACTCCTACCCGGCGCTGATTCAAGGCCGCGAAGGCGACCTGCACATGACCTATACGTGGAATCGCAAAACGATCCGTTACGTTCACGTGCCCTTATCAGACGTTCCGAAAAAGTAATCCCAAGTCGCTTGCATGAACTCTATCTGTGTCACCTGTGGAACTCAATTCCGCGACTCCACCTCAGAGCCCGACTCTTGCCCCATCTGTACGGACGAACGCCAGTATGTCGGCTTGGAAGGGCAGGAGTGGACCACGCTTGAAGACCTCCGCTCGAAGTACAAGACCAAGATTCAGTCCGAAGAAACGGACCTGACGTCCTTCTCGATGGAACCGAAGTTCGGTATTGGACAGCGGGCGTTTCTCGTTGAGACACCTTCCGGCAACGTTCTGTGGGATTGCATCAGTCTGTTCGACGATGCTGCCGTGCAGCGGATCAAGAACGCCGGCGGTCTCACGGCGATCGCGATTTCTCATCCGCATTACTACACGTGCATGGTGGAATGGAGCCGCGAGTTCGGGGATGTTCCGATCTATCTTCACTGCAGATGACGCGAAATGGGTCATGCGGCCCGATGAGAACATCCGGTTTTGGAACGGGCGAATCGCAGGAGCTTAGTTGGCGGACTGCGACTGGTTCGCTGCGGCGGCCACTTCGAAGGAGCCACGGTGCTTCATTGGCCGGCGGGATCTTCGGGCAAAGGCGCGTTGCTGACCGGCGACACCATTCAGGTTGTTCCCGATCGCCGATGGGTCAGCTTCATGTACAGCTATCCCAACTTCGTCCCGCTGAATGCGAACGCGGTGCGGAAGATCGTCGCCGCAGTCGAGCCACTCGCATTCGACCGCATATACGGCGCCTTCCCGGGATTGACGGTCCAGGCCGATGGCAAGCAATCTGTCGTGCGTTCCGCGGAACGCTACTCGCCGCGATCTCCTAAGCGGGAACGAGTTCAGGAACGCGAACCTCGGCTTTTTTGCCGAGTGCTCTTCCGAACGCGATGAATCCGAATCCAGTAATCACGCATAGAGCCCCAGCCACCCAGAATGCGGGTGCGTAATCACCGAGGCTTGTTCGAACCGTCCCAGCCAGGAGAGCAGAAAGAGACGCACCGAGCTGGTGGGAAGCGCCAATCCAACCGTAAATGACGCCGGTATTTTCGCGGCCGAACGCATCCGCAGTCAGCCGTACGGTGGGCGGAACGGTAGCAATCCAATCCAACCCGTAAAAAACGGCGAACCAGTTCAGAGTGCTGCCTCCGTGGATCAGAGTGTGAGGCAGGAACAGAAGAGACAATCCGCGTAACGAGTAGTACGCGAACAGCAAATAGCGGCTGGAGAAGCGGTCCGTAAGCCACCCGGACGCCGTTGTGCCGAGGATATCGAAGATTCCCATCATGGCGAGCAGGTTGGCTGCCCGGACCTCTGATATGCCGACATCGTGACACGCGGGAATCAGATGAGTGCCAATCAGGCCGTTGGTGCTTGCGCCGCATACAAAGAAGCTGCCGGCAAGCACCCAGAACGCCGGTGATCGGAGCGCCACCCGAAGTGCCCGTAACGGTGGCAAGACCGCACGCGCACCGTGCTCATGGGCGCCTGGCGTCCAGCCATATGGCTTCAGGTTCAGGTCTTCGGGCGTGTTCCGCATGAACAGGAAGACAAGCGCAAAGACAACGCCGGCGGATAGGGCAACGAATGCGGCGGCAGTTCTCCATCCCGAACTCTCAACAACGCGGGCCAGAGGCGGGAGAAACAGAAGCTGACCGGTCGCGTTTGCTCCCGAGAGCATGCCCAGGACCAGGCCGCGCCGCTGTTCAAACCAGCGATTCGCCACGATTGCGGCGAGCACCATAGACGTCACGCCGGTGCCCGAACCGACCAGAACACCCCAAAGCAACGTGAGCTGCCATTGCGAGTGCATCCTTGTCGTGAGACCAACTGAAACGGCGAGAAGGGCGAGGGCAAACAGGACCATTCGCCGCAGTCCCCAACGATCAATGAGGGAAGCGGCGAATGGCCCCACTAAACCGAAGAGCGCCAGATTGATCGCGATTGCGCCAGAAATGGCGGCCGCCGTCCAGTGAAACTCCTGCTCGAGCGGAACCATGAGAACGCCTGGCGTGGCTCGAACGGCTGCCGTCACGAGCAGCACAAGAAACGTTGTCGCGGCAACAATCCAGGCGTAATGAATTCGGGTGGAACGGCCCTTTTCCGTCATTTGATGTGAACACAGGCTACCATATGGGTGCATATGCACGTATGTCGACCATGAGCGAAGACGAAAAGTGGGACACGCCGGGCGAACTGGGACCTTGTGCCTGCTCCCAGGTACGACGGACAGCGCGCAAGCTTTCCCTTCTTTACGACCACGCCCTCTCTGAAGTCGGCGTC
The DNA here is from genome assembly GCA_963744795.1 of uncultured Acidobacteriaceae bacterium. GTDB lineage: Bacteria > Acidobacteriota > Terriglobia > Bryobacterales > Bryobacteraceae > Bog-105. The sequence goes on along the minus strand of CAVUVF010000008.1, from coordinate 117,590 downwards.
ACTGTCACGCAGTACGCCGTACTGGTAAACGTCGCGCGCGCGGGACAGGTAAGCAGAACAGAGCTCGCCTCCCTTCTGGGAATGGATCGCACAACGCTGACACGCAATCTGGGACCTCTCGAACGCTCAAAACTGATCGTGAAAGCGCCGAGCCAGGACCGTCGCGAACGGCTGCTGTGCCTTTCTTCGGAAGGAAGGGAAAAGTTGAGGGAAAGCTACGCCATTTGGGCAAGTGTTCAGTCCCGGTTCCTTCGAAAAGATGGGCGTCGAGACGCTTCGACGACTTACGCAAGGGGCTCCAAACCGCCGAGAGGATCGCGGAGTCCATCCTTCAACGCCGATAGTCACTGGGTCATATTCGGACGAGCACTTGAGAAAAGTCGCCCGGCGATGCTTATCGCGTGAGCCAAATCGAGAACCTCTATCGCGTAGTTACAAGACAGACGATTAGGGGAATGGAGATGTTCGGAAGAACGGTGAAGACAATGGTATTGGCAGCGGCGGCGGCAACAGTCAGCATGACGTCACTAACTTTGCCGGCCGCCCGGTACGCTATCGCCACTCTCCCGTTGCTCAGAGGCACGCTCTTTGCCCTACTCAGAAGTGGGCGCATTGCTCAGAGTGGCCCACGATGGATTTGGCAGTTTCGCCGCCGAACTGGCTTGCTCCTATCTCAAGAAGTTGGAGGCTGCGGAAGGAACATCCGCCTCCGCGACAGCAAGAGCCGAACACAATGCGGTGAAAACGAAGCCGCTCAACCGAGAACTCGCGGTGTACGCCTTCGAGTCAGAGCGTTGAGCGGAAGCAGAGACGCGTAGAACTCAAGAGACCTTTTCGTTCAGTATCGGATTTTGAATTGCAAGGAGATTCAGTCATGCACTCACCCAACACGAGTACAGAGCCCACGAACCGGGGCAGTTTCATCTTCTACGTATCGCTTTCGGTACTAATCGGGGTAATTGTGTACGCCATGTCGGTCCTGCCGCAACGAGGCTAGTCGTCGCTCCGGCTAAACCTTCCGTATCCTCACAACACACTTCCCGAAAATGGAAGTGAGTGTTTCCTGCATTCCACTTATCCGAATGTGATCAGGCGCTCGCCGCTAACGCACGGAGCGAAGCGCAAGCCCTCTCGCTACGGACGTGAATTCATCGCCTGTGCGAATTTTTTCCGGTCCGAAACGGGACTCGAATATCCGCCGGACTGCGGGAACGAGCGAAGAGCCTCCGGTGAGGAAAACCCGATCGACTTTCTCCGGCGCACTTGCGGTTTTGGTGAGCAAGGAGTTCAGGGAATCCTCGATTGCAGTGAGTTCGTCTCCGATCCAGCTCTCGAATTGCGGGCGCGTGACGTTCGCTCGGATCGTGACGTCGCCATCGTCGAAGCGGAATGTGGCTGTTTCCTGCGTGAGATAAGGTCGCTTTCACTTTCTGGATCGCGCGGTGGAGCTGATAGCCGAGATCGTGTCGCACCAGGTAGAGAAGAGCCTTGATCTTTTCGGGCTCCAGCGCTTGCCGGGCTACGCTCGTCAGCATGTTCAAGCGTGTCCTGGCTTTTCAGGAAGGAGAGGTGGTGCCAACGCTCCAGCTTCAGGTAGACCCAGTTGGGAACGGGCAGCACCTTTCCTCCGGATCGCAGCTGAGAGCCTGCGCCGAGGGCAGGGGAGACGAGATGGCGGACCAGCTTGGCATCGAAAGCATCTCCGGCCAGGCCCAAACCCTGGTTCCCGATCACCCGGCGGGAGGCCGACTCGCCCGAGGAAAAGGATGGCCCGACCCGCAGGAGCGAAAAGTCGCTTGTACCACCTCCGAAATCGCCGATCACGATCAGTTCGTCGTTCTTTGAGAGTGGATTCGTAGTGGTACGCGGCACCGACGGGTTCGAACTCGAACGAAACGTGCGAGAAGCCCGCCTCCTTCAAGCTTTCGCCGCAGCCGCGACAAGTGCGTATTCGTCATCCTCATCCGATTCCGCGCTAACGAAGCGAACGGGACGGCCTACGACGACGGGTGGCAAGTCTGAACCGAAGCGCTTTTCCGCAACGGACCGGATGTCCTTCAACATTCTGGCGATCAGAGCTTCCAGGCGGAAAGAGCCGGCCGAAGATCTCGGTGCTTTGCAGGCTGCGGCTGGCCAGAAACGACTTCAAAGACTGGATCAGGCGTCCTTTTTCGTCCGAGTGCAGATACCGCTCAATGCCTTCGGGGCCGCTCCAGCTCTTGATTGTGGAGCGTCCCGCTTCACGATGGCGTTCCAGATAAAGCAGAGAACGAAAAGATTCAGTGAGTCCGACGGCCGCCGGAAATTGGGCCACCTCTACATCGCCGCTTGCGGTTGCGAGGGCAATCGAGCTGTTCGTTGTGCCGAAATCCAAGCCAAGTCCCATATCTTTACTTTCTCGCGGGCACCGAACTGAGACTGAGCTCGACATCTCGAACTAGCGGACAATGGAGGTGTTGACATGGCAACGAGCTTATTCCGCCGCCTTTGGGCCGCTCTGCCTGGCTGTTGCTCATTGCCGGCCGACCGGCGTCGCACAAATGGTGGTGAAGCTCAATCCCGAAACGCTGACTGAATTCGATCGATACGCGAAGTCGGTTGAAGCGGAGATCGAACAGAGGTGGGAGGGAAAAGCGAACTTCATTTCGATCGAAGACTCTCCCTCCGATAAACAGAAAGTGATGGGAGGAGAATTTCTGGTGCGGCCCGCTCAGCCGACGGAAAGCCGCAAGCGTTACGGATGGCCTGATACACGATTGGGTTGGAACCGTGTTCATTCCGGATACGGATCCGGAACGCGTGATCGCGAGTGCTCAGGAATTTCGATAACCACAAGAAGATCTATCCGGAAATCGCTGACTCGAAAACTATCAGCAACAACGGCAACGAGACGGTGGGCTATTGGCGCGTGCAGCAGCGGAAGGGCATGGTTCCCGTCGTGCTGGATGTGGAACAGCACGCGTTACTATAAGAAGCTTGCACCGGGAAAATGGAATTGCCGGGCGTATGCGCGCAAAATCACGGAGATCGATAAAACGCCGTTCAGTCGGGGACGCATCGATTCCCCGAAGGCGAAGGACATGGATACATGTGGCGGATGTATGCCTATTGGAGCATCGAGACGAGTGAATGGAGGAGTGCTGGCCGAGTGCCGGATGCTTTCTCTTTCCCGCTCGATACCGCAGGCGATTGCCTGGGCTGTCGGCCCGTACGTGCAAAAGGCTCCAGCAGGAGTCTTTGACTTCGACTCTAAAACAGACCCGGGACGCAACTGCGAACTCAGATCACTGAATGCGGCCGTCGGCGGTGTGTCGAGGACGCTTGATCTCATCCAGCGGCGAGTTTCCGGCTCGCTCGTTCGGCACGGAACCTGCCATGTGCCTGACTAGCGGCCGCGCTGCGCTTCATGCGAAAGGATCTCAGCCCGTAGGCGGGAGTTTCCTCCATGATTCTCCTGGTGTTGAAGGCAAGCGAGATCGGGTTGGAACGAATCAGATCTGTTCTGATCGCTTCGGCAATCTGCAGAAAGCGATTCGGCTGTCCCTCCCTGTCCGAGCTGGGTGCGATCGGCATCGATCTCGGGTGTAAGCAGTCATTCAGCCGCAAGAATAGCGATCTTTCCGTCCGTCTGGATCGCTGCGGTGTCAGGATCGGGCCGGACGGCCCAATTGCGCGAAACGATTGCCGCTGACTCCAAACACCCGGTAAAAGCCAAGTCATTCATCACCTTCGCCCGTTCGTCGTCGATGTGTGGATCCGACGCATGAGTCAGGTGGCCGCGGTGAAAGCGGTAAGAAATGTCTTCGGTAGCAGCGCTGAACCAGGCGTCCGATTGCGGTTCGTCGCCAAAGCCTAAGATGGTGGCGCTTGGAGAAAGTGTTCAGACTCTTCTGATACTCCGCATCTGCGGTTATTCCGTTCAGCTTGAGTTTGCCCATCGGCGCCGCCGAGTACGGATGTCCGCTGCACCATGCAGTGATACATACGGTAGATGGTCAGCAGGGACCGCTCCTGTGCTCCTGACCATCCCGCAGCACGAAAAGCGCGGTTGAGTTGTTCGCTCGTTCCCAAGGAAGAGGATGTTCAGGAGGTCTGAAGGATGTTTGGGTCCTTGATCGGCCTGTTGGGTTGGCAGTCGTCGCAAGCAGAGCCCGAGCCGTGGCCAGATCGGACGAGGATAACGGTTGAGGCTCATTGCCGGCCGGCGCTTCCCGCCTGCTCGGGGCATTTCGAGGGGATCAACCAGCTCGAATCACAAACTCGGTTCCCGTGGGGAAGTAGATCTCCGAATCAGGTGATCGAGCGATCAGGAATTTGACCGCCAGCACCGGCAGCCCGAAACGCGGGATCCAGGCAAAGAATTGGCATAACGTAATAGGAAGCGGTGGACGAAAGACTGGCTGGCGGGCGGATTCCTCCGACAACTCCCGTCTTCGCTGACCTTTTCCTTTGCGGTTTCTACTCCCGCCAGACGCGTGTGGATAGGCAGATTTGGGCCATCCGGCAGGTGAAGTGTGTCGAAGTCGAAGCTGCATCGTGGCTCTGGCGCGCTTCAAGCCGAGCCCCAGCCGGCCGACCGATTGGATGCGTCCTGAAACCGTTGCGCCCGGCGGCATCAAGACCCTGCCGTCCTTGGTGACACGGGTGCAATCACGACGGCCTTCGATCGGATCGCCGGAATGCGACATCCGGGACCCTACGGGCTGAAGCAGCCGCAACTTCAAGACCACTGCCGCTGGGGAGCGTCTCGGCCCACAACGTGGCCGACAGCACAAGAAAGATTCCGAGACGAGCCGGTAGCATCGCTAGCAGTTAGACAAAGGTATCACTTCAGTAGTGGTCGGTCCGGTTCGGAAGACTCTTAACGTGACAAAATGGCGTCCCGAGGAAAGTAGATGCACAAGAACGGGAGCTATGCTACCGTTATCTTGTAACTAAACAAGTAATTCCTTCCTATCACTCGGCGCTCGTCGTTAAAGCAACACCCCAACAGGTAGTTCCGCTCTCGATGTACCCAGGTTGATGTTGAGGTTTGACTTGGAAAGAAAGTGAGAACTGATGAAAGAAATCGGGACTGTTAAGTGGTTTAATGCCTCCAAAGGATTTGGCTTTATTGCTCGTGAGAATGGAGAAGATGTATTCGTTCATTTCTCTGCAATTGAAGCCACGGATATCGGAGTTTGGACGAAGGGGCACGCGTCTCGTTCGTCGTAAAGAGCGGACCGAAAGGTTTGCAAGCAGAACAAGTTGCTTTGGCGTAAGCGTCAGACCGGAACTCGGTTCCAGGTGATTAAACCCTCCTAAGCAGCGGGCGTTCTTCTCCGTTAGAAGAGCGCCCCGAGAAGCGTTGTTTTATCCCGCCTTTTCGCTTTTCCTTCATCCTGCTCTTACGTCTTCTGTAAGCGTGCTGATGTTAGCCTGAACAGATGCGTGGAATCCTCGTTCTGCTGTCGACAGCGCTGGTTGCTCAGGTGACACCCCCGACAAATTCCCAGCGGCCAGCGCCAACGAAGCCGAAACCAAGCGACTGCAGACAGGTTCCACAACCCATAAAGCGGCAACAAGCACCGCCAAACCGGCGACCCGTGCCGAAATCTCCAGCACCCCTGAATCCTGCGACTATGACCGACGAACAGAAGACCATTTACGCTCTCGGGCTCTCCATTGCGAGGTCCATTTCACAGTTCGATCTTTCTCCGGCTGAACTGGACATTGTGAAGCAAGCCATTGCCGACGCTGGGGCGGGCAAACCGGCCGTACGAACTCGAGACCTGGGGTCCCAAAATCCAGGGATTCGCGCAAGCGCGAGCACAAAGGGTCTCTGACCGGGAGAAGGAGGCCTCGACGGCTTATCTGACGAAAGCGGCAGCCGAGCCCGGCGTGGTGAAAACCGAGTCCGGTCTCATCTACAAGGAGACCGTGCCGGGAACCGGCCCCTCCCCAAAGGCCGACCGACACTGTGAAGGTGAACTACCGTGGAACGCTGATGAATGGGCAAGGAATTCGACAGCTCGTATGCCCGGAATGCGCCGGCTGAATTCGCCTTAAACCGCGTAATTCCTTGCTGGACGGAAGGCGTCCAGAAGATGAAAGTCGGCGGAAAAGCGACGCTTGTCTGCCCGGCGCAAATTGCGTATGGGGAGCGAGGGCAGTCCGGAATACCGGGCGGCGCTGCCCTTATCTTTGAAATTGAATTACTCGGTATTTCCGGCGGAACGCCGCAATAAACGGCATCCCCTGTTATGCTGCTGGTCCGAGGTCTTGCCAGCGGGATGCCGGTGAGCTGCGGACGGTCGGGTACTTGATACCTAGCTGTTCCAGATAGGTTTTGTACTTCGTCGGGTCGTAATAGAGCTTTTTCATCTGCGGCCGGTACTCGGCCATGATCTTCTCGTTGATCCAGATGGCAGGTTGGTCCTGCGGCCGGATGAGGGGCTTGTACTGGACGTTCTTTGTCTGCACATCCTTGAAGTACGTCCAGGCCGACTGAATCAGCTCCGGTTTCGTGAGCATATCGAGGATGGTGAGGGCCTCCACCTTGGCGCCCGCCGTAATGCCCTTGTGCGCGATCGGGGTGGCCATCGAGATCGCGTTCGCCCAATTGTGCCCAGGACCTGCCTGGATATTGGACGGGTACATGAGAACGACCGTCGGGACATTCCAGGAAACGTCTCCGATGTCATCCGATCCTCCGCCCATAGGCATCGGCTCTCGCCCGCTACCGTCGGCATTGTCCGATTGCTCCTGGTGCTCCCGCGGCTGCCGGATCTCGGTCGGCAGGCCACTTTCCTTAACGCCTAGCTCGTGCTGCAGAGACTTCGCAAGTAACTGGTCGTCGGCGCTCCATTGCGGTAAGCCAACCTTCTTGATATTGGTCCACATATCGTCAGCGATGGGCTTGCTGAAGTATCCCGGCCAAGCTTCTCCCAGGACTCTGGAAGTGAAGGTTGTGTCCGTCATCATGGCTGCGCCGGTCGCCATCTTGTCCCCGATTTCCCAGAGGCTTTTGATGTGATCGTAATCGGCCTCGCGGAAGTAATACCAAACGGAAGCATTCGGGCGGAACGACGTTTGGCTGGTCGCCGCCGTTCGTGATGACGTAGTGCGATCTCTGAGTTAAACGCAGGTGTTCGCGGCGAAAGTTCCAACCCACATCCATCAACTCCACGGCGTCCAGCGCACTTCGCCCGCGCCACGGTGCTCCCGCAGCATGGGCGCTTTCACCCTGAAATTTATATTCCACGGAGATCAGTCCATTGCCCTGGCCAGGACCAGAAGAAACCGATAGGTTCGCTCCCACGTGCGTAAAGATCACGGCATCCACATCTTTGAAGATTCCGGCTCTTACGAGGAACGCTTTCGAGCCCAGATCTTCTTCTGCCACGCCCGGCCAGAGGACGAGTGTTCCTGACATGTGCTCCCGCTGCATGACGTCTTTCACCGCCAGCGCTGCCGTGATATTCAAGGCTTGCCCCGAGTTGTGGCCTTCTCCATGACCGGGCGCTCCCGGTATCAGCGGGTCATGATAAGCGACGCCCGGTTTCTGGGAGGCTTGGGGAATACAGTCGATATCTGAGCCAAGTGCAATGACCGGTTTCCCTGATCCCCATTTGGCGGTCCATGCGGTCGGAATGCCTGCGACACCCCGTTGAATCGTGAAGCCCTCGTGCTCGAGCGTTTCGGTGAGATATTTCGACGTCTCAAATTCCTGAAAGCCCAACTCCGCGAAGCTGAAGATCTCATCGTTCATGATCTGGCTGCGGGTTTTCAGCGACTCAACTTTGCCGATCAGATCGGCTTTCATCGCGTCGATCTTCGCTGGGTCGGGCTGAGCGGCCAGCAGGCTTGCGCTGATCAGCAACGACGAGCAAAGGGCAGTTGCGATACAAACTCATGAAGCTCCTTTTAGAGGTCACGGAAAAATACGGAATTGAGGTTCTCTAAACGAAGAGGAGGCGCGACGGGGCGGAACAGCTTGCGACCTTTAGCTTGTGATTATTACACGAGGTTGAATCCTTCTCGCGGGATGACACGAGCAACCTTACGCGTTTGCGGGCAGAGCCGCATTATAGTCTAATAAGTGGCGGGTTGCGCGCGACGAAATTAGCTCGCTCGAGGTTTAAGTAATGCCATATAAGTTGACAGTCAATGGGCGTTCCACGAATGTGGACGTGCCTTCCGATACACCTCTCTTGTGGGTGCTGCGTGACGTTCTACATCTCACCGGAACGAAGTATGGCTGCGGAATCGGCCAATGCGGCGCGTGCACGGTACACCTGGGGGGCCAAGCCGTTCGATCCTGTTTAACGCCGATTGCTGCTGCAACGAACGGAGCGATCACAACCATTGAAGGGCTTTCCGCCGATGGGTCCCACCCTCTGCAGAAGGCATGGCAGGATGTTGACGTTCCTCAGTGCGGCTACTGCCAGACGGGTCAGATAATGTCGGCGGCGGCGCTTCTCGCGAAAACCCCGAAGCCGACCGATGCGCAAATTGATGAAGCGATGAGCGGTAATCTTTGCCGCTGTGGAACGTACGTCCGGATTCGACAGGCGATTCATCAGGCCGCAGGCAATGCGAAGGGCTCCGCGCAACGAGCCGAACTCGTCAACCCGGCAGTTGAGAAATCAGAAGGGAGCTTGTAATGAAACTGAATCGTCGCTCGTTTCTGCAAGTGACAACGCTTTCGGGAGGCGGAATGCTTCTCGGGCTTCACACGGCGCGTAAAGCTTCGGCTCAAGCGGCCGACCAGCCCGCCTTCGATGCAAAGGCATTCATCCGCATCTCGCCTGATGGGACCGTGACCCTCATCTCCCGTAATCCTGAGATCGGCCAAGGCATTAAGAATATGTTGCCGATGCTCATTGCCGAAGAACTGGACGTCGATTGGAAGAGTGTCAAAGTCGAGCAGGCTGACTTCGACTCCAGGTACGGCCTTCAGACGACAGGCGGCAGCAGGGCTGCTTCGAATAACTGGGTCCCGATGCGGCAGGTGGGTGCAGCCGGCCGGCAAATGCTAATTGCCGCAGCGGCTCAGACCTGGGGCGTTCCTGAAAACGAGTGCTACACCTCTAACGGTCGCGTTTACCACCGCTCGACCGATCGCTCCCTTGGCTACGGTGAGCTTGCCACCAAAGCTGCCGCCATGCCTGTTACCTGATCTGAAAGCTCTGAAATTCAAAGAGGCGAGCGCATACAAGATCGTCGGACAGCGGACGATGGGCGTCGACGCGCCCAACATTACCACGGGCAAGCAGACCTACGGCATCGACTTCACATTGCCCGGCATGTTGACGGCGGTTTACCAGAAGTGCCCGGCGTTTGGCGGCAAGGTAAAGTCCGCGAACATTGACGAGATCAAGAATCTGCCCGGCGTGAAACATGCGTTCGTGGTTGAGGGAACGGTTAAGGTGACGCCCTTGACAGAAGGCGAACCGGGTCTGGAACCCGGTGTCGCGATCGTCGCCGATACCTGGTGGGCGGCCCAGTCGGCTCGGAAGAAGTTGAAGGTGGAATGGGACGAGGGTCCGGCTGCCCAGCAGAGCAGCGAAGAATTCGCCAAGCGCGCCACCGAACTTGCCGCCGGTGAACCGCAGAGAGTCCTGAAGAATGACGGTGACGTTGATGCCGCATTTAAGAGCTCGACCAAGGTGCTCGAAGCGGCATATTCGTATCCGTTCATCTCTCACGCACCGCTCGAGCCACGTAACTGCACGGCACAATACAAGGACGGCAAGCTGGAAATCTGGTCGAACACACAGCAGCCGTTACGGGGCCGCACTCTTATTTCGAAGGTACTTGGCATTCCCGAGACCGACATCACCATCCATCTGATGAGAGCCGGCGGTTCCTTCGGCCGTGGCTTAAACAACGACTACATGGTCGAGGTTTCCCACATCGCGAAGACGGTCGGCGCCCCAGTGAAGCTGCTGTGGTCGCGTGAGGACGATATGACTCACGACTACTATCGGCCGGGCGGGTTCCACTTCCTGAAAGCGGCCGTCGACAAGGACGGCCAGCTCGTCGCCTGGAGGAATCACTTTGTCAGTTTTGGCGAAGGGAAGAACTACGCGCCTTCTGCGGCGATAGCGCCCACCGAATTTCCTTCCGGGTTTGTTGACAATTTCGCCGTGCAATCGTCCGTGATGCCCCTCATGCTGAAAACCGGAGCGTTGCGCGCGCCGGGCGCGAATTCGCAATGTTTCGTGTTCCAGTCTTTCATCGATGAGTTGGCTCACGCCGCGGGCAAGGATCCTCTCCAGTTCAGATTGGACCTGCTGGACGCACCGGGCAAGCGCAAGGTGATGGAGGCAGCAAAGCCCAAGGTTGAAAACGAGCCGAGTCCCACTCGCTCGGGGGCCCGTCAGGTTGCCTATGACACGGTCCGAATGCGGGGCGCTCTGCAGATGGTGGCCGAGAAATCAGGCTGGGGCAAGCGGGCACTTCCGAAGGGAACAGCGATGGGCATCGCGTTCCACTACAGCTTCCAGGGGTACTTTGCGCATGTGGCCGAGGTCACCGTAACACCGGATAACAAGGTAAAGATCAACAAAGTCTGGGTTTGCGGCGACGTAGGGAGCCAGATCATCAACCCGAGCGGCGCTGAAGCGCAAGTACAGGGTGGCGTGATCGATGGCATCAGCGAATTGATGAGCCAGGAAATCACACTTAAAAACGGCGCAGTTGTTCAACAGAACTACAATCAACACGGGCTCATGCGAATTCGAAATGCGCCGCAGATTGAGGTTTACTTTCTGAAGAGCGATAATTCGCCGACCGGACTCGGTGAACCGGCTCTTCCGCCTGTACTTCCGGCGGTCTGTAATGCGATCTTTGCTGCGACGGGAAAACGGATTCGATCCATTCCTCTCGAAAAGCAGGGATTCAGCTGGGCTTAAGCGCCACAGCTGTGGCTATCGCTCCACCTCTCGTCCTTCGAGTTGCGACGGGAGAAGATGTACTCGCCATCGGCAGTCTGATCGAGCATGTCTGTGCGCGTCCTGCAAGCGGGCGATTACTCGCCGATCCAGCTTGAGGGCGCGCTCGGGACTGTTTTCGGCGTTGATCGCCAGCTAATAGCCGACCGTAGTTATTTCGTGATTCAGGACGTTAACCGGACAGACCGGAACGATTGTGGCGTGCGGCGGCTGGAGCAAACGTAGGACCTTATTTGGCAGTGACCTGGCGAGCGATCGCTCGGACAACTTACTTGACCCACGTGTCGACGCGGCCAAAATCCGCGCATTTTTTGTACATCCCGAGTGGGCGAGGAAAGGACTCGCCACGGAGATTCTGAACGCGTGCGAAGAGGCCGCCGAGCGCGCAGGGTTTTGCCCGGTTTGAGCTGGGCGCGACCCTCACGGGTGAACGACTCTACAGGGCCCGGGGTTACGTCCCGACGGAGAGAATTTGCGTGCCGCTGCCCAACGGAGCAACGCTGCCCATTGTTCGAATGGAGAAATCTCATGCGTCCTTCTGCCGATGTGTGAGTGTAAGGAACCTCAAACTTCTCCGTAGTACCTTTTTAGAAGCTGTCGCTAAGGAAGGAATTCGTGCCGGACGATTTTTCAAGACGGAAGTTCATTGGAGGAAGCTCCGCAGCTTTGGCCGCGGCCGCTGGTGTGGAAGCGCTTGCCGCGCAAGAGGCGAAGTCGACGAGATCGAAAGATCATCACCTCCCGAATGAATCGCAACCGGGCCCGAACAACGCGGGGCTCGACGAAGAAAACCCGAGTTCGGTCTGGGCGCCGCCCACCGATGCAGGCGGCCAACCTCCATTCAAGTATTCGTTCTCCCTGTCCCATAAGCGCATCGAGGAAGGTGGTTGGACGCGACAGGTCACGGTGCGCGATCTGCCACTCTCAAAGAAAATGGCCGGCGTTCAGATGCGACTCACAAAGGGTGGCATCCGGGAACTGCACTGGCATGTGGGTGCCGAATGGGCGCTGATGCTCTACGGGAGCGCCCGCATCACGGCTGTCGATCCACAGGGCCATAGCCACGTGAGCGACGTGAATGAAGGCGATTTGTGGATTTTCCCCGGCGGTATTCCGCATTCCATTCAGGGGCTGGGTCCCGATGGAGCTCGGTTTCTGCTGGTGTTTGACGACGGGAACTTCAACGAGTTCGAAACGTTTCTTTTGACCGATTGGCTCGCGCATACGCCGCCTGAAGTGCTGGCGAAGAACTTTGATGTTCCGGAGTCGACTTTTGCGAAAGTCCCTCGCAAGGAGCTCTTCATCTTCGAACGGGATCTGCCGCGGCCGTTGGAAGAAGAGCAAAAGGAGTCCGAAGCAGGAACCGGGCGCGTTCCGCATAGCTATGATTTCCGTCCCGCTCAGATGAAGCCGAGCAAAGTCTCGAAGGGCGGGGAAGTACGGATTATCGATCGTAAGATCTGGCCGGCAACAAACATTGCTTCGGCTATCGTCCGCCTGAAACCCGGCGGTCTGCGCGAACTGCACTGGCATCCGAACGAGGACGAATGGCAGTATTATGTGTCGGGTAAGGGTCGCATGACTGTCTTTGCGGCGGGAGGCCGGGCGCGAACCATGGACTTCCAGGAAGGAGATGTAGGATACATCGACAAATCCGTCCCTCACTACATCGAGAACACCGGAGACACGGATCTCGTGTTCGTCGAAGTTTTCCCGACGCCTATTGTACGAAGATATCTCCCTGGCCGAGTGGTTGGCCCACACGCCATCCCGATTGGTGGATCAACACCTGGGTGTAGGCGAAGATATGCTCCGGAAGATCTCCAAACAGGAAGCAGTGATCGATCCAGCTTGACGCGAGCTACTGATTTCGGCTGAACGTGTTGCAGGAGGACAAGCCGGCCATTCTGCAGGCCACGTTCAAACCATTGATCGCGTTGAGCGGAGGATCCGTGCGTAAATGACTCCGGGCTCACCCGCCCGGTAGCCATCTTCTGCAATCGATCGTCACCTACGGCCGCCGCAGCATCCAGAGCAGATTTCACATCGCTCGAGTCAGTGATGCGACGTTGCTGGGTGGAGTTTGCCCAGACCCCGGCAAAGCAGTCGGCCTGTAATTCCAGACGAACCGACAAAGGATTTTGGGCTCCGGGATTTCGCTCCTGGAGCGCTCGTACTTTGGGTTCAATGCCGAGAATCTTCTGCACGTGGTGCCCGACCTCGTGAGCGATCACGTACGCTTGTGCGAACTCACCGGGCGCTCCGAACCTGTTTTTCAGTTCATCGAAGAAGCTGAGATCGAGGTAAACTTTCTCGTCTTCCGGACAATAGAACGGACCGATAGCATCCTTTGCCAAGCCGCAGCCCGACGGGTAAGCGTTGCGAAACAGAACCAGTTTGGCGTGACGATACGGTCGATTTTCTGATTGGGGCAGAATCGTTTCCCAGTTCTTCTGGACATCGTCGAGGACGAAAGAAACGAACTCTACCTCTGTCTGTTCGCTCGCATCGCGCTGGCGATCGGGTGCGTTGTGGACAACGCGCGTTCCCGTGTCCACGCCTCCTCCTCCGAGCAGCGCGAAGAAGTTCCGTCCAAAGATGAGGCTGAGCAGGCCGAGGAAGAGGACCCCGCCGATCCCGAGATGGCCGACGCCAAAACCGCCGAAGCCTCCGAACCCGCCGCCACCCACACTGTCGTCGCGATGATCTTCTATGTCGTTGCTAACACCGCCCGGAGTCCATTCCATTCGTTTAACCTTCCTCTATCTTTGCTCAACTGAGAGCCAACAACACAATTTGACACCGCACGGACTGAGAAGCTTTCGGTGTGATTGCTGGAACTCAGGAACCGGGTACCCTTACTCCTGATAACCCACAGTGGCTGTTCACAGGAGACAATAGTACGATTTGTCGAGAGATGATTTCTGCGATCAGAGTCGAATATGCGCACGAACGGAAAATCAGGGAGCGGAACAAGACCTACTATCGTGTCGCGCACTGGCCGATCTGGATATGGGTTTTCTTCCTGGTTCCTGGCCCGCTCACGTTCGACCTGTTTGCAAGCGGCGGAAGTGTTCGCAATCTGATTTGGCTCGGCGTGGTGATGGTCGGGACCGGCATTGCGGGCTTCTTCGGACAATTGCCGGGCGTTGAACCCAAGCCGTACATTCTCCGTTTTTGCGAAGACAAACCGAATCCGCTCTATCGAAGAATCTGCTACACGTTCGCCTGGAACGCGCTGATCAATTTCGCAATTCTGAATCTCGCGGGTCTCGTTGTCGCTTGTGTGAGCGGGAAGTGGATGTTGAAACAGATCTATATGGTTGCTTACTTCCCTCTGCTCGCGGTCGTCGTTCTGCTTGGTGTTTTCGGGGTTCTGCCGCGTGTGCGACGTTCGACGCAAGGGGAGGGGATTGAGCGGCGTTACTTCTACGGCGCAGTTTGGGCTGTTACGATTGCGCAGTTCGTCCTTCTCGTGCTCTGGAAGCTTCTTCCTCGAACCCACCTGACCGATGTCGTCAAGACGGTTACTTTCATCGGCGCCCTTGCTGTTGCCGGCGCAATGGCTGCGTTCGGCAGACTGCCGAGGACGCGCCCGATTCTGCCAGGTGAACTCATGGTTGCGGACTAGCGGGCCGGTTGCTGCTTCCAAACGCTCGCTTTCGGTCTGCATAGCTTTCCTCCTGCTGCTCATTGCCGGGATCGCGTATCAGCAGTATGGCCTGATACGTGACAGCCAGAAGCATAAGCCTCCAGGACGCTTCGTCTCGCTCGGAGACCGTCGGTTGCACATTCATGCGGCGGGACGCGGGCAGCCGACCGTCGTGTTCGAATCCGGGCTGGCCAGTAGCTCCTTAAACTGGATTCCTGTCCAGACCGCTGTCTCCGAGGGTACGTGTGCGATCAGTTATGATCGTGCCGGTATCGGATGGAGTGACGAAGTTCGCGACGGACGAACAATCGCGAGCATAGTTAGTGATCTTCAAGCATTGCTAGGCGCGGCCGGTCATCGTCCTCCTTACGTCCTGGTTGGCCATTCCTTCGGTGGCCTTCTCGCACGAGCGTACGCAAGTTTGAGAAGGGAAGAAGTCGCTGGTCTGGTTCTGGTCGATCCGGTTTCGCTCGATCTCTGGGCCGATTGCAGCGCGCAGAACGAAAAGACGGCTCCGGCTGGGTGCAAAACTTTCAAGGCGCGGAGTCCTGCTGGCGAACCTCGGTGTTGTGAGATTTGCGTTGGCGGCTTTGGCTTCAGGCAGAACTCGTTTACCGCAGAGCGATAGCGAAGGCGAGCGCGGGTAAAGCGAGTGGCACGTTAGGCAGGTTGACTGGAGTGGTACAGAAGCTTCCGGCTTCGCTCAGGCCATCGGTCCAATCACACTGGAGCCATGCAAAGTCGTTTCGAGCCCTGGCCGAATATCTGGAGATTTTGCCGCAATGCGCAGGCGAGGCGCGGAAACTGCCGCTGCCTCCAGAGCTCCCGTTGACGATTCTTTCTGCCGGAACCGCTACCGATCAGGAGCTGAGTGAGAGACAGCTTTGGGCGGACGCTAGCGTTCGCGGGCGGCACATCAAAATTGCAGACAGTGGGCATTGGATTCAGCTGGAGCAGCCGGAACAAGTTGCCGCAGCAGTTCTGGAGTTGATCGCGTATCTTCGTCAATCGCCCAATCCGCTTTCAATGCGATAGCCGCGTACGTGCCACGCGACAGCTGCCGCGAAGCATGCGATACACTCGAAATCGATGCAGCGCGGCGTTGCCACAGCCTTGGCTCTTCTATTCAGCTGGCTGCTGATCGTCCCTGCTTTCGCGCTGCCCGCGGCGGCAAACGTTCCCGCATGTTGCCGAAAAGGCGGCTCGCATCAGTGTACGATGCATTCGTCTGAGACCTCAGGGTCGGAACGCGCTGTCCAGACCGTGCAGGCAAAATGCCCCTATTTCTGCGGATCATCGGCATCGGCTTCCCACGTGGATTCGTGCGCGCCGACAACCCGCGAATCGGTCTACGCGGGACTCATCCGGCATCCTGCTGTCTCGCCGCAGACCGACGCGTCTTTCCGGATTTCCTATGACCGCTCGCGCCAAAAACGCGGCCCTCCTGCCCTCATCCTTTCCTAAACGTTGAAAGCTGGAAGGCCTTCGGATCGGCTCGGAAGCTTCTCGTTCCGACGCCCAAGCGCGCAGGCCTTACCAGGCGAGATTTTCTGTCTGCAGGAGGATTGGTGTTTTGTTTCTGGACGAAACCGCGATGGCGAATTGTTTTGGCTCATTGTGGTGTCCTGGCGGCTGCTCTTTACGGACAAGAGACGGTGAACAATGCGAGCGTGAGTGGACGCGTGCTCGACCCTTCGGGCGCCGTCATCCAGAATGCCCGGGTGGCAGCGCGTCAAATGGAGACAGGGCTTGTTTCCTCAACCGTCACCGACCGCGATGGCCGGTTCCGATTTCCCTATCTAAAGGTCGGGCGATATGACGTAACTGTGCACTGCGCGGGGTTCTCGGATGTCTCCCGCCATGTCACTCTCACGGTTGGTTCAGCTTTTGAGCTCCCCGTATCGCTTTCGCTCGCCTCGGGCGAAACGAACATCACAGTGGGCGAGCAAGCTGCCGGACTGGAGACTGCGCGATCCCAGATTGCCGGCACAGTGTCCCAGAAAGAGATCGAACAGCTTCCACTAAACGGACGTAACTTCCTCGATCTGGCGCTTCTCATTCCTGGTGTTTCTTCTACGAATACCGGTTCAAACCAGCTGTTCGCTGAAACGTCGGCAGTGCCGGGGCAGGGCATCTCGATCGGCAGCCAGCGCAACTTCTCAAACAGCTTCATCGTGGATGGGTTATCGAACAACGATGACGCCGCGGGTTTGGCAGGTGCTTTATACGGGCATGGACGTGGTGAACGAGGTGCAAGTCGTAACATCCGGCGCACAGGCCGAATTCGGCCGGGCTCTCGGTGGTTACATCAACGCGGTTACGAAAAGCGGTTCTAACTCGGTCCACGGCGACCTCTACGGCTACTTCCGCAACAGTCGACTGAATGCGGCCAATCCGCTGTCGAATCGAGCACTGCCTCTTACCCAGGCACAGTATGGTGCGAGCATCGGAGGGCCTCTCGTTCGCGATCGAAGCTTTTATTTCGGGAATTTCGAACGCAGGGATCTGAACCAGTCTGGTTTGGTCACGATCTCGCCCGCGAACGTGTCCACCATCAACGGTCGGCTTCAATCGAGCGGTTACGCCGGTTCACCCATCAGTACCGGACTGTATGCGAATCCTGTCCACACGACCAACGTTTTCACCAAGCTCGACCATGAGTTCAGCGAAAAAGATCAGTTCAGTGCGCATTACAGCTTGTACAAGGTAAGCAGCCAGAATTCGCGGGGCGCTGGAGGGCTCAACGCGCCTACCGCTTCGGCCAACCTGTACGATACCGACCACGTTCTCGCGTTCAGCAACGTTGCTACATTTTCACCGCGACTCGTAAACGAGACTCGCGGGCAATTCTGGAGCAGCACCTTCGAAGCACCGCCTTCGGATCCGATCGGACCGGCAGTCAGCATTGCAGGTGTTGCCTCGTTCGGTACTCTCTCCGGGTCGCCCACAGCTCGAACGAACAGGCTCGGTGAAGTCGTGGATAATCTTTCGTATCAGAACCGGGCTCACGCCTTGCGCTTCGGAACTGACTTTCTGTTTAATGACGACACCATCACCTACCCACGATCAATTCGAGGAAGTTATTCGTTTTCCTCGCTAGCCAACTTCCTGAGCGGTACGTACAACAACTCCGGGTACACGCAGACGTTCGCGCAACAGCGTGGTTGCCCAAACGAATCCCAACATCGGGTTCTACGCGCAAGACGAATGGAAGCTCCGGGACCGGCTAACGCTAAACCTGGGAATCCGTTACGATCTGCAATTTCTGAAGAGCCTGGCGACGGACCGCGATAATGTATCTCCCCGGGCAGGGTTTGCGTGGTCGCCTTTCGCCTCACGAACGATGGTGATCCGCGGCGGATTTGGACTGTTTTACGACCGTGTTCCCCTGCGCGCACTTGCGAATGCTCTGCTGTCGGCGAATAACTCAACGGATCCCGCAAGCTTGAGCCAGATTAGCGTCAGCTTATCGCCTGCCCAAGCGGGAGCGCCTGTGTTTCCCAATCGCCTCAGCTGCACTCACCCTTCCGCCCGGCGTGTTGTTCAACTTCACTACGATGCAACGTGATCTGCAGAATGCGTACTCGGAAGCCGGGAACTTCGATATCGAACAGCAGATTGGCAAAGCGAGTACGTTAGAGGTCGGCTACGAACACGTTCGCGGTGTCCATCTGATTGCTTCGATCAATCGAAACGTGCCAACATGCGTAGCATCGGGGAACAATAACGGCTGCCGTCCCGATCCGAGGTATGGGAACAACGGCCAATACTCATCGCTTGCTGATTCGTACTACGACGGTTTGCACGTCTCATTTCGTGCAGCGGCCGACCAATTGGGGCAACTATCGCGTGTCATATACGTTTTCGAAAGCGCTGGACAACGTGGGCGAGTTCTTCTTCAGCTCACCATTGAACAATTTCAATATCTGGCAGGATTATGGCCGTTCGGATAACGATCAGCGGCATCGATTCGTTTTTGATGGTTCGATCCACTCCCCGCAAGGTCATGCGAGCACGTTCTGGGACCATGTTTCACACGACTTCGAATTGACAGCTCTGATGCAGTATTACTCTTCTCTCCCGCTCAACATCACGACCGGTTCAACAACTATTCAAGGCACGGTTGCGCGACCGTTGCTCAACGGCGTTGCTATAGGACGAAATGTGGGATCGGGAGCCGACTTTCTCAACATAAGCGGCCGCCTCACCCGCAATTTTCAAGTCTCAGATCACCTTCGATTGAAGGCGATGGCAGAGGGGTTTAATTTGACGAATCACGTAAACGCGGTCAGCCTCAACGGAGTGTTCGGGACAGGAACTTATCCCAGCAGTCCGGCTCCGACTTTCCGCCAGATCACTGCTGTCGGTGATTCACGAGCTTTTCAGTTTGCGCTTCGTCTGGTTTTTTGAAGAAGTCGCTATGTACATATCGATACTCGCAATGCTGTCAGCTTCCATCGCGTCCGTTGGGGGCGTGCAGCCGAACCGTCAACCGGCGATTGCTTCTGTCCCGGGCCTAACCGCTGTCGTGTTTGGAAATGGCGACTCTATCTGGATCTCCACCTCGAAGGACAACGGCCGCCACTTTTCGCCAGCAACCGAAGTGGCACGGCTGCCCATGCTCATGCTCGGCCGGCATCGGGGTCCGCGTGTTGCCATTTCCGGATCAACCGTGATCGTTACTGCGATACACGGACCAAACGATGCTGATAGTTCAAAGGGCGATCTCGTCGCATGGAGATCGGAAGACGGCGGCCATTCCTGGAGGAAAGCCGTGGTGATCAATGATGTGCCGGGATCGGCCCGGGAAGGGTTGGACGCTCTTGCGGCATCAAGTACAGGCGAGGTCGCGGCCGTGTGGCTGGACTTGCGAATGCCCGGTACCCGACTGATGGGCGCGTATTCGAAAGATGGTGGTGAGACCTGGTCTCGCAACAGTTTGCTTTACGAGGTGCCCGGCGGCACAATCTGTCAATGTTGCGCACCGTCGATCGCTTTCGGTCGAAGCGGGCAGGCGAGCGTGATGTTTCGGAACGCCGTGGATGGAGCGCGGGACATGTATCTTTTGAACTGGGAAGCTCGGCCGCCGGCCATCAACCGCCACAGAAGATGGGAACTGGCTCCTGGACGCTCAACGCGTGTCCGATGGATGGCGGCGGGTTGGCAAAACGTGAAAGTGCAGTCGTCACGGCCTGGCGACGGGACAAAACCGTCTATCTAGCCGAACCTGGACGTCCGGAGACGGCGATCGGCGAAGGCAAGGACGTGGCGCTTGCGATCGGCGCGAAGGGTCCTTATGCTGCCTGGACAGGCCCGTCCGGTCTTGAGCTTTACGAACCCATGAAGAAGGCCACTCGCCTCTTGTCGCCGTCAGGCACTTTTGCAGCAGTCGCGCCACTCCCTGATGGTTCGGTGCTGGTTGGGTGGGAAGACCACGGACGAATACAACTCGAAACCGTGCAGTAGTTGCCCGAGTGAGGCGTCCCAACGGCGTGGAGGCGGTATCATTGAGTATCGAGCTTCTGTCTGCTGCAGATCGGTGCGACAAAGCTCGGGTCGTACTACATGAATGATTTGCGCCAGCGACGCAGTCGTTGACGTAATGCGGTCCGGCCGTCTGCTCGTTTCCGCATGCTTGTTCTCGCGGAGAAATGCCCTAATCGTAGAGCCTGATTTAATCATGAGCGGTTGTAAAAATTGTCTTCTACCAATCCAGGTTGCGGGTTCGCAACTTGATGCCCAACAGGTTTGTGCACCCTGCCGCACTTACGCCAAAGAGGATCACTCACACGATGAGACGGCGCGGATGGCGCGGGAGGCGGACCTCGAGCGAGCGCTGAAAGACTGCCGCGGCAAAGGTGAATATGATTGCCTTGTCTGCTTTAGCGGCGGTAAAGACAGCGCCTATCTGCTCTATAAGCTCAAACGCGAGTATGGTCTTAAGATACTCGCCTACACCACCGACATGAATGTCCCGCCGGTTGCCTGGGACAACATAAAACGCACGCTCGATAAGCTCGACGTCGATCACCTCTCCTATCGTCCGCCCCGCGACTTCTATCGGAAGCTTTACCGGTTTCTTCTAACGAATCAGGAAGAGCGCGGAGCAGTGAGGACCGTCTGCTACATCTGCGCACCGTTGTTCGAGGGTTATGCGATCCGCGAAGCAACGAACCGAAACATTCCCCTTGTCGTCGCGGCCTATTCACCCGGTCAACCGGACCCCGACCGCATGTTGTACGAGTTTGTGCCCGATCGCATCGCCAACATCGATTGGACACCGCCCGAGGTACGCGAGAGCGGTCAATTCTCGGAACAGGAACTCTCATTATTCTGGAACCCGTTGCAGTATCCGGAAGGAACGGCGTTTCCGCGCTATCTCGCGCCCTTTCATGGCTGGAAGTACAGCCAGGAAGACGTCATGAAAAAGGTCGTCGAGTTGGGGCTCATACTCGATAAGAAGCATGCGAGTCCCGTTCACAGCAACTGCCCTGTGAACTGGCTGTTGATGCATTCGGACCTGAAGAATCTTGGCTACAATCCCTATGCGCCGGAGTTTTCGCAGCTCATCCGGGAAGGGAAAGCCAAACGATCGTATTGGAAGCCGCGGATTCCACTCCTGAACTTCCTCATCCGGCACAAGATCCTGCTCGGGAAACAGGCGCAGAAGTCGATGGACTGGCTGGGGCTCCGTGAAGAGGATCTGCAGATCAAGCGGCCGCCGGTGAGCGAGTGGGGACGCCTACGACATCGGTGATTCGTACCCGGATCTGGTCGCGCGGGTGAATCTCAAAGCCGAACTCCGCAATGGGATCGCTCGCGAACCGAGGCATAAACTGCAGACGGTAGCGCGAAAAGATCTGCACCAGGATCATCTGCATAAGCATCGGCGCAAGTCCCGCTCCTAAGCACGTTCGAGGTCCGCTACCAAAGGGAAAGTAGGCGAGGGGATGCACTTTCTCGCCGACCTCGGGATCGAAGCGCTCAGGACGAAAGGCGTTCGCGTCTTTCCAGATCTGGGGATCACGTTGCGTGATGTAGACCATGGGAATGACCAGCGAGCGAGGCGGGATTTGGACGCCATCGATGTTCATCCCCTCGGGCGCAAATCGCGGATAGCCCCATGAAGGCGGAAACAGGCGCAGCGCTTCTTTGACCACCCACTGTGAATACTTGAGCTTCCCTAGATCCTCGGCGGTGAGCGAGCGTCCTTCGAGGAGCGCCGCTGTCTCCGCGGCGATCTTCGCTCTGAACCTCCGGTGTCCGAAGCGATCAGGTAGATCATCCAGGCGAGCGATGTGCTCATTACACTCGCGCCGAAGTAAATCGAAAAGATCTCGCCTAGAATGTCCTCGTCGCTCCAAGCAGATCCGGAAGCGTTGTGCGTCAGCCGCAGCAAATGCGAAAGCAAGTCTTCGGGCACATTTGCAGCCGCGCGTCGCTCCCGTATCCAGCGCAGGACGTGTTCTCGCAGACGGCGGATGCTGCGCCGGAAACGAATGTTCTTCGGCAGCGGAAACCAAAGCGGACTGGGATGGACGAAGTGCAGATCCACGAAATGTGTATCCTCCTGCACCTGCCGCAGTTCTTCTTCGGGCAAAACAACGTTGAAGAATATCTTCAGGTCGATGGCTGTGATGAGTAGTTGAAGCGGTTTGAACGCATCGAACTGTGCGGAAGAGGCTGCATGCGTCCGCCAGCCCTGCACCATCTCATCGACCAGCGGAATAGCGCTATCCGTCCATCGCAGAAACTCCGGGCGCTTAAAAAGTGCCTGCACCTTCTGCCGGCGTTCTTTCCAGTCGTCAGCACCTTCCAAGATATAGGCGCCATTACCCATGACGGATTTAACACGGGGCATCATCGCGGGAAACTTTCGGCCGCGCGCTTCAGGATGATTGAACAGTTGCGCGATGTGCTCCGGTTCCCGCAGGCAATAGACTTTGATGGGAAACCCTTTGACCCGGACGATTGCGCCACGCTCGAATCCGCGACGCACCCGTTCGACGACTCGCTTCATGGGCAGGAAGAAGGGCGTGAAAACAGTAGCGACTGTCGCAGACATCAAACCGCCTTACGTACGGGCTCGGCGGGCGACTCTAGTCCATAGCGGCCGGGACTCAGGACACCGTGCGGATCCAGCGCGGATTTCAAGCGCTGTGCGAGAGCGCGAAAATGGCCGGAATCCCCGAGTATGCGATCCATGTAGGCCAGGCTCGTACGATATTGCGGATACCCCGCTTTCAGCGTGACGGCCGTCACCTCGTCGTAAAGAGCGACTGCGCGGGCGGTTTCTTCCGCGTTTTCCTTGTCGTATAGAATCTGCATCAAAACCATCACCGATCGCGGATTCAGATAAACGAAGACAAGGGACAGATCAAAGCCATATTTCTCGAAGAGAGCCGCGGCGAGTTCGACCACCGTGCGCGAATGCGATCCGCGTCATGGGGGCTACGGGCGCGAACCAGAGCAATCCGCAATTGTCGCGTGCAGGATCCGGATTGGAAGGGGCACGCCCGGCGCGCCGTTTCGTGTAAGCAAGATCCAAGCTCGAAGTTCCCGGAATGCCTTTGAACACTGGGTAGAACTTGAGAAGTGAGGCCAGCAGCTCTTCCGGGGACTTGGAGACGAACAGATTCTTCAAGGTGCGCAGTCCCGCGTAGGTCGGGGATGACCGTTTTGCGTTCTTCATCCAGCGAAGCAGCGTCGCGAGAGCGTTAGCTTTCGCGTCATCCACGAAGTTGACCTTGCCGTAACGGGAGAACTCCCGCGCGATACGTTTCTTATTGATAGCTACCTGCTCTTTAGGGCCGTAGATGCCGCCAGACAACATCCATGGCGCCAGGTGCAGTTCTTCTCGCAGGCGGCGCAACTGCGCTTCCGATAGATTCCGCCGGCCCTCGAGACGGTCATAGGGATAAGGAAATGCCAACGCGATGCCCATGAACGCGTTGATCATGTGCACGTTGCTCGTGATCGTCTTGTCGAGTGCTAAGCGCCGGATGGAGTCGATCACGTCAGGATAAGCGGCTTCGTCTCGGACTTCGCACGTGAAACAGTAAAACTTTTCGGGCTCAGGCATCAGCCAGACGCCCGAGCGAACCACAATGCCAAGATTCGATTGGCTGAAAAGGCCATCGAGGTACGGACCGCTTCCATACTTATAGGTATGCAAGACTTTGGAATCCGGTGGGCCGCCGCCCAGCGTCACGAGTTCTCCATCAGGAAGGACAACCTGCAGGCCGCACAAGCTCCCGAAGTGATCGCCGTTTTGCGTGTAGCCTTGTCCGCGCTCGAGCGCATTGCCGATCACGCTGCCTTCGGGCGTTGAATCGGTGCAGTCCGCCCAAAGCCTGATGCGTTTCTCTTTGAGATATTGATTGAGTTCGCCGTAGCTCGTGCCCGGACCGATGACCGCGTAGGCCAGGTCTTCGTTCACCTCCGTGATCTGATTGATCCGCTCCAAAACCATGATTACGGTCCCGCCCTGTAAGGCGCAGGTGGTTCCGTAACCCCAGTTCTTTCCGCGGCCAAACGTCCAGAGGGAAAAGCCCAACTCGTTCGCCAGCCGGACGATCTTCTGGACTTCTTCGATCGCTCCCGGGAACACCACAGCAGAACACTGCTTGTCCCAAGGAATGGTGCACCGCGAATAGCGCGTGACATCTGCGGCGGACGTTAAAACGTGGCTTTCGCCAGTGATAGCGCGAAGCCGGGAAATCGCGATAGTAGAATTCACATTCATGGTGCTGCCTCCGCCCGTCGCTCATCGAAATATCTCATGAGCAGCGGTAAGTAGGTTTTGGGTTCTGAGACACTCAATCCCAAACGCGAAAAAAAGGCCTCGGTCGCCTGATTTTCAAACTGCTGGGACTCTTCCAAGTAGTCGAGAAAATACGGCAAAGTATCAATAGAACGGCGCAGCTTATGGGGAAGAAAGAGGCGGACCAGCGGCAACGCCTTTCGCATCCACGAAGAAGGGATGGACCGGAGTGTCGGCAAGCGCTTGCCCTTGCGTTCTTCATAATCGCGCATAAATTCGGAGAGCCGCGCCAAGCTCATCGCTTTCGGGCCCGATGCCAGATGGAAGATTCTTCCGCTTGCTTCGGGATGCAACATCGACAAAACGAGCGCTTGTGCCACGTAGTCGACCGGAATGGTGTCCAGCCGAACGTCTCCGAAGGCGAGGCAGGATCCCCGCGGTTCGCTGCCCCGTCAGAAATGCAGCGAGAAAGTAAAACACCTGGAAACGAATGATCTTCCCGGTTTGGGTATCGCCGACGACCATGCTCGGGCGAAAGATCGTCGCCGGGAATCCGGCCTCCATCTTTTGAAGCAACCACTGCTCCGCCTCAAATTTTGCATGCTCGTACGTGTTGTGGAACTGAGGCGTCTCTTCCAGCGGCGCGCTCGGGAAGCGACGCGACGCTCTTTCCGCCCACACCTACGGTGCTCAGGTATTCGAGCTTCTGGAAACGACCAACCGCGATGCAGCGTTCGGCGAACTCAACCACTCGCTGAATGGGTATGAGAGAATCCATTCGCGCCGTTTCAAGCGTTTGGTTCAGACGGACATTACCGGCCGAGTGAATGATGTTGGTTACGCTCCGAGCCCAAAGTTCGTAGGTCGGCAGAATCGAGCCCAAGCCCTGGCTTCAGATAAATCACCCGCGGCAACTTCTACGCGCGAATCGAACTCGGATGGAGACACGTTCCAAAACGAGCAAAGCTTCTCATACCGTTGCTGAAGATGAATTTGGGAGTCTGCGCGCAGCAGCAGTCGCACGCGACCCGACGTTTCACGTAAGCAAGTGAGAGCGGCGGCACTGCCCACAGCACCCGTTGCGCCCGTGATCAGAATGTCTTCGGGACCAGTCATGCGCCGGCCGCCTCTGCGGCGAATAACGGTTCCAGCAGGTGCGCGTAATTCTTCTCGATCACATTCCGGCGAAGCTTGAGGGAGGACGTCAGTTCGCCGGAGGCGATATCAAAAGGACGCGGCGCAATCGCGAACACCCGGATTCGCTCGTATGTGGGAAAGGGCTTCGTAAGGCGTTCAATCTCGGGCTGAAGCAAGGCGTGGACAGCCGGTGAAGCCGTCATCTGATCTTTTGATTCGAACGACACTCCTTTGGCGGCGAGTTCTTTTTCGACACGGTCGGCTTGAATGGTAATCAGGGCGGCGAGATGCCGCCGTCCGTGTCCGAACACGACCACTTGATCGATGTACGGCGAAGTCCGGAGGGCTGCCTCAATGCCCAAAGGCGAGATGCGCCTGCCTGTGGAAGTCTTCAGGATGTCCGAGGTTCGCCCGGTGAGCCAAAGAAAGCCGTCGTTATCAAAACGTCCGGCATCGCCCGTTTTATAGAAACCGTCAGCTGTGAAGCGATCGTTTGCCGCAGCCGATTTGTAGTAGCCCGAAAACACGCCCGGTCCTTTCACCTGCAGCTCATCCTCGTCGCCGATGCGGATCTCGTTGAGCGATAAGGGCTGCCCCACGGCACCGATTCGGAATCGCCCCGGGCGGTTCATTGACATCGGGACGATGTTCTCGCTCATCGCATAGCCTTCCAAAAGCGGCAGACCGATCGCGTGGAAGAATTCCATAATCTCGGGCGGCCATCGGCGCAGAACCGGTGAAGAGGATGCGGACCGAGTCGCCAAGAAAGCGGCGGCGCAAGGGGCGCAATACGAGGGCGTTAACGAGAGGATCGAGTAGCCGGTCCTGAGTCGTTCGTGCTGCCCCGGTTTGCTCGGCTCTGCAGGCGCCGGCGCCCTACTGCGATGGCGGTGCGAATCAGAGGCCGCTGCCATGATGCGGCAGACGCCAATCCTTTCTGTATTTCCTGATAGGCCTTTTCGTAGAATCGCGGCACTCCAATGAAGAAATGGGGCTGGATCCCGCGGGCGGCATTAACGATCTCGCGCGGGTCAGTCACAAAGTAAGTGGTGAGCCCATTCTCGATCGACAGCAGGTTGAGCATCCGCTGGAACAAACTGGAGAGCGGAACCAGCAGACAATCTTCGCCTCGAGCTTGCCGCGCTTCGGGAAAGAAAGAGGCAATAGCGCTGCAAGCTTGAACCACTTGGCGATGGCGGTACAGAATTCCTTTAGGCGTACCTGTGGTGCCGGACGTATATACCAAGGTTGCTTCGTCTTCCGGCTCAATCTCCGGGAAGTACAGATCTTTGGAACGGTGGAAGATCGTTGAACCGCAAGCAGAACACTGCGCCGGAACACTCACCGGATCGTCATCAAACAGCAGGATGAGCTTGAAACCGGCTTACGAACTCGGTTCGAGTCTGGCGAGGTCCTTCGCGGTGGTCACTAAAGCTCGGCTCTCGGAGTGATCCAGGACGAATCGGATTTGTTCGGGAGTTGCGTGGGCGTCGATCCCGACGACCACACCGCCTGCGGTAAAACCGCTTTATCTGCGATCTCCCAGGCCAGACTCGTGCGCGGCAAGTATGCAACACGATCACCTTTGTTTAATCCGCGCTATGAATGCACGCCGCGGTTTCTTGGACACGTCGCCAGTATGTCCTCCCACGACCAGGGCTTCCAACCGCTTTCGGTGCCGGTGTGATTCCTGATATGCGATCGCGTTGGGCGACTCTTCAACCCGCCGTCGGGTGATCTGAACAATTGTTGACACGATGTCTTCTTTGAAACGTCTCCCTCGCACGAATTCCTTCGGCATTGCAGCTTCGGGCTGAGGCTGCAAGCGGCGCAATCCACGGCAGATCGGGACCAAGATTTCTGCGCGTGTCGATGGAGAATGTGCCGACCGCAATCGTCACCATCTCAAGAAGCGCCTGTCGGCGCTTGATCCGTTTGACGCAGCGTCAGCGCACCGCCTGTCCCGATTTCGTAACGGTAACACGACGATAGTGCTTAATCCGTTCGGATTGGATTCGAGCCTTTCCCGACGTAGTCGAGGAGCGGGGTGAGAACCAAATGTCCTACGAGATGAACACAGGTGTTAATCGCAGGCGGCTTGCATGCTCCGGGATGAACTCGCGGAGTCTTACACCGAAGGGTTCAGGTTCGGCATCAGTCACAACGGGAGCCCTGGAGAGAGTCGCTCGCAGCTGATTGATCAAGGGAAGGAAACGAGCGGCGGGGGAACGGTAATCGAAGCGCAATAGCTCCATGACGCACTCGTACTCGGGATCGTTGTAGGACGGCAGACTCTGACCAGCTATTTCGAAACTCTGACCGCCAAGGCGCCGAAGCATGGAAGAAGAAGAATGCCGGACGGTGGCGGTGCAGGAACCGACGCAACCGCCCCAGAGCTGAGCGAGCGCATACGATCCCACCAGGATTTCAAGAGCGGCGCGAGTGCCTCGCCATTGTTCGGACAACGCCCAACCACCAACTTCGACGTAGGCAGAGCCGTCGATCGCGAACACGTTGAAGATCAGCTTCGACGGCCGCGCGAACCTTGCTGCCCCACACGGGGTCATTGGCGAGTGTGGAGTGAGAAATGCGAAGCCGGTCGTAAGAGACATCGCTTGCGTGAACAAGATATCGGGCGCAACCGATTACGTTCTTGCATTCGTCTAAGAGAAGCAAATGCCAGCTCTGCTCGTCGCCTTGCATGTGGTGCGGCCTTCGTCGTCCAGTTCCCAGGGCTTGATCGCACCATCTTGGAGATAGATCGACCCACGCAGCCTTTGCATGCCGGAAAGAAATTGGTCATATAATTGCTCATCTTTTGTTGGGTGGGAAAAGTTTGAGCGACACCGGACTTCCGGGGGGCGAGTAGCTGGAATGAGTATGGTCCCATGAGGTGTTATAGAGCGCTTAAAATACGTTGCTTCGTTGAGCACTTGCACGGACAGCGGCCTATAGTCCGGCCGCGAGACGTATACGAATACCTTACCCGAATAAACGGATTTCATCATTGTATTACCTTCCGGATATAGGAACAACGGACTTTGAGGTTCTGGTTAGCACTTTTTAACCCGGTACGCGGTAATCTCGACAAGAAAGTGGGGGTTCGGAGCGGAAAATCTTACATGTCACCCAGTAGTACTACTAGGTTGATGGCGGAATCGAGGCGAAATTTTTCTGCGTTGGGCCGCCGATCCTTCCGCTCCCCTCCTCGAATTGCCTGCCGAGATCGTTCGTGAGGACGATTTCGGACCCATCATTCGCGTCTCGACCCAGATAGGAGCAGCGACTCCCGTCACCCTTGTGGCGAAGAACTATACGGTAAATGGAATTGTAAGATTCTGCCGTGCGGACGAGAACTCTTACCTGGTCGCAGTTTCGACCGATCATGCCATCCAAAGAGCCGTTTGAGGCAGTCTACTTTCGGGATCCGGGGGCACTGGTCGTCGATGATTTTCTGAGCGAAGAGGAAGAGGCAAAAATCCTGGAGAGTTTGCAGGAGTCTTCCGGTTCGGCTGCCGACGATTCAGCACTTGCGTCTGTTTCACTCGATTTCCCGTTCCCGGCCTGGTGTTCATGACTGAGATGGCCAGAGCGCCCATGCTCCAACCGCATCACTTAAGCTCTAGCCTCTTGGCAGAGACCCAACTACAACCAGATCGAAACCGGGCAGGCCTTCGTTACCGATTCAGAGCCTCGCCAGTCTGAGCGGCTGCTGTTGAGGATAGAGCAGGCACTTTGGCATCGGGGGCAATAGCCGGTCGACGAGTATGCCATTCTGTTGCGGCTTCAAATGCGCGCGAGAGGGCGAGAGCTTTACCTTCACCCAGATTGGGTCCGCTAATCTGGAGTCCGATCGGCAGGCCGGCTTTGGAGAAACCGCAAGGTATCGTGATTGTAGGAAGACCGTAGTCGTCGATCGACCGGGTGTTCCCCGGCTCCGGATGACGTGCCCGCCCGTTCGCAAGACGACCCAGTTCCTCTTCGATGGACCATGGCAGGTGGCGGATCGTTGGCGTGACAAGAACATCCACGTTCTGTTTCTCAAACACCTCTTCATTTACGGTTCGGCGAAGTAATCGCAATTGACGCCACTCGCGGATGTAGTCCACGGCTCGCCCACTGCCCGCGTTACCTCCGGCGGCAGCTGAAACCGGTGACCCGAGCGGAACAGTGAAGCTGCTGCCCAGATTCTCCCGGTAAACGGCACCTTCGCTGCCCGCGCCCGTTCCTAACACATTGGGCATTTGGACTTCACAAGACCCTTTAGTCAGGCGGTTCAGTAGCTTGAGTGACTGCTGCACCGCATCTGCGATCTCGGCATCCAGTCCATCGAAGAACATCGGCGAAATGCCGATCCGGAAGTTAGAAACCGTTGAGGATAGAGCGGCCGAGAAATCCGGCACTGGATATTCGATGCTCTGAAGGTCGAGCTGATCGTAACCGGCGATACACTGCAATACCATCGCCGTATCCTCTACAGTTCTTGCGATGGGCCCGCAATGATCGAGTGACCACGTGAGAGGAACGATGCCTCGGATGCTCACACGTCCGTAGGTGGGTTTCAACCCTACTACGCCGCACATAGCGGACGGTGTTCGAACGGAGCCGCCCGTATCGGTGCCCAAAGCAGCGTAGCAGTGGTTCAGCGCCACAGCCGCAGCGGATCCTCCCGACGAACCGCCCGCGATCAGTTCGAGGTTCCAGGGATTCCGAACGGGCCCGAAGTAGCTGACCGCTGAGGTCGCACCCTGCGCGAAGATGTGCATGTTGCACTTTCCGATCAGGACGGCGCCAGCTTCGCGGAGCCGGCGAGCAACAAACGCGTCTTCCGTGGGTACGTTCCCCTCGAGCGTTTTACTTCCTGCCGTCGTGCGTGTTCCGGCCGTATCGATGTTGTCCTTCAGTCCGACAGGTATGCCATGGAGAGGGCCTCGGAACCTTCCACCGGCCTGTTCCTTTGCGAGTTCTTTTGCCTGCGCTAGCGCCTGATCTCGCATTACGGTGATCCAGGCATTAACTTTGGGATTGTCTCGTTCGATCTTTGCGAGGCAGGCCTCGGTCAAATCGACGGGAGAAATCTTCTTTGACCGCACGAGCGAGGCCGATTCCATCAGGGTTAGATCGGTCAGATCATTCGGGATGTCGGGCCGCGATTGCATCGCCCACCCGGAGCTCAGTCGATGAGAGAGGAATTGACGACGCGAAGATTTCTGCATCGTTCACCCTCCGGTCTGTTCTGCAGCAGCCTTGGAGAGTGGGGGCACTTTTGTGTCCGGCTGTAGCGGAGGAGTGCGCGTGTGCCAATCGGTCGCTTGTTGGTAAGCATGCGCGAGCGCAAGTACGCGAGCCTCTGCGAACCGCGGACCACAGATCTGCAGACCAATCGGCATTCCGGATTTAGAAAAGCCGCATGGCAGGCTGACGACAGGCAACCCATAACCGTTGAAAGGACGGGTATTTTGACTGAGATCGGCTAGGGAGCGTGCGGCCGGATTCCCTCTGCCGCCAGCTGCCGGGGAGGAAGGGCCTGCGCGCTCGTTTGATCCGCCTCCAGGCACGACCAACGAATCTTCCAGTGTCGGAGCCTGGCGCCTCATCGTTGGTGCAATCAGAAGGTCGATATTCTGGCTTGCGAACAGCGTCTCGTCGACGGTGCGCCTGACCATCTGTAAGTCGCGCCAACCGCGAACGTAGTCAACGGCTCTCGCGCCGCTTGCGGTGGCCGGGAAGGCACGCGCCGTGAGAGGCTCGTAATCACCTCCATTCACACCTTTGAGGTTTTCGTGAAATGTGGCGACCTCAGCATCTACGTTGGCGTGCAGTAAGGACGGGAGACTGACTTCGTGCGTGCCGCGCGTCAGCTTCGAAATGACAGCCATCGCCTGCGAAACTGCCTGGGCAATCTCCTCATCCAGATGATCAAAGAATTGCGGCGCTATTCCAATACGGAAACTCTGCACCGGTGCTCCGATGCCTTCCGCAAAATTGGGTACGGGACGGTCGACCCCATCGATATCCCTCAAATCGAATCCGGCGATTTGCTGCAACACCATCGCGGCGTCTTCGACGGTACGCGCCAACGGGCCGCATACGTCGAGAGACCACGCAAACGGGACAATGCCACGTTGACTCACTCGCCCGTACGTCGGCATGAAGCCGACTGCTCCGCAGTACGCCGCCGGAGTGCGGATGCCACCCTCCGAGTCTGTGCCCAATGCGGCATAACAATGGTTCATCATGACGGCTGCCGCGCACCCGCCGGATGGTCCGCCCGAAACTCGCTCAAGGCTCCAGGGATTGCGAACGGGTCCCCAGTAACTCACGGCTGACGTCGGGCCGGCGTCGAATTCATGCATGTTGCACTTGCCGACAAGAATGGCGCCGGCTGCTTTTAGCCGTCTGGTGACTTCGGCGTCTTCAGTCGGGAAGCGATACTCGTAGATCGCGCTCGCTGCCGTGGTGCGAATGCCGGCCGTGTCGATTGTGTCCTTCAGCCCAAGCGGTATGCCGTGTAGAGGCCCGCGGAAGCTGCCCGCCATCTGGTCCTTCTCGAGTGTTTTCGCTTGAGCAAGAGCCTGGTCCCGCATCACGGTGATCCAGGCGTTGATCTTCGGGTTGTAAACGTCGATACGAGCCAGGCAGGCTTGCGTCAACTCTACCGGGGAGACTTTCTTCGAACGAATCAGGTCAGCCGCCTGCTTTAAAGTCAGAGCGGAGAGCTCTTCCGTGTTGTGGGTAGCGGCTTTGGAGCCGGCGCTCAGAGCTGACCCGAGGACGCCGAACATCCATTCACGCCGAGAAGAATTCAGCATTTCTTTTCTGTTTCAGTCGGGTTGCGGCGTGGCCCGGGCAAGCGGTCTGCATCTAACGTAGTGCGCGCCAGACGTGCTGATCGAACCGAGCATAGCAAATGCCTTAAATTGTCAGCAGCTAGTGCAATTTCGCTTGTGAAGAGCGTCCCGAACACGTCGCAGGCTGCCGTCAGAAACGGGAAGCTTGTAATCCGGAGTTTGGCCGATCCGTATGGAATCAGCTTCAAGCGGACCTCCTCAGCCTTAGACTGAACTGGACTGAGAGGTAGCACGCCCGCTGAATTCTCGCCCATGTTCCAGGTGTTGAGTTTGCGGCCAGAGACTTCCAGGAAGACTCGCGGGTTCTGGCTGTCAAATGCGATCCGGCCAGCGGATCCTTCTTTCACCACAGTGCCGCAACCGGGATCTGAGGCCGGTGGAACAGCCACGGCGTAGTTCCAGTTTTCGTCGGACGTAAGTTGCCAATCGGAAGATTTCTCGGCGTAATGTTTGAGCTCCGTCCATTTCGCTTGCAACGGAAGCGCGAAAACGAGCGGTCCGCGTTCGAATGTCGCTGCGTTGTGAAACCAGTGCGTCACACGAGTTTGGGAGGCGAAATGAATTTTTACCTCATCGCCATTCTTCCAGGTTCGTGTCGAGACGATGGAAGGCTCGCTCCTCGGCACACGCGCGCGTCTGCGGCGACTGCCCGTCCGGTAACGAACATCCCGCGGCGGACACCCGTGTACTCTCGCCATTTACCGAAATCTCTGCGCCCGAAGCCCAACTCGGAATTCGAACCAGAAGCGGAAAACGGACCGGATGTGCCGGATGAACAGTTAAAGTTACGTCCTCGCGGAACGGATATTCTGTGACCTCGTCAATTGTCACGTCTGTGTCGCTAATGTTGAGATGCAGAGTGTTCGGCGCATACGCGGTGGTAACCACTCCCCGGTCAGCAGTAGCCATCCAGAGAGAAGAAACGAACTTAGGCCAGCCCTGATGGAGGTTCGCTGTGCAGCATCCGAAGTTAGGCTCCAATCCGAACAGATTGGAATCGTCATTGTTTGTTGACCATTGCCGATGCGCTCTGGTGCACGCAATCTGGTTCGGCTGTTGGTCATATTGATGGGACCACATGTCGCCAGACAGGGTTGCGGGCAGGGCGTTGTACGCCACGCGCTCCAAGCGATCGGCGAGTAGCGGTTCACCCAGAATTGCGAACGCTTGCTCGAGCGAGAACATGGCCTCGACAACTGCGCAGAGCTCGATCCCTTGAGACGGATCCTGTCCCGCGAAATGCTCATCGCCGCTGAACATTCCGTTCGGCAGGCCATGGTATCGGTCCAGCTGTTCGAGTTGCCGGTCCAAGGCGGCACGATCCTCGGCTTTCCCGCTGAGGAGATACGAAATCGGAGAAGCTTTGAGAGCCATGGCATTGTTTACACCGTGGGTTTGCATTGCCTGATCCGGCGGTTTACCGCCGGGCGGATGCGAGAGGATGGATCGATCGACTTTGCTCTTGTAACGAAAGTCGGCGAACTGCGCCTGCCAGTCGTACCCTTGCTGGTGGAGCAGTCGCGCCAACTGCAGGAGATCAGGGTTGCCCGTTCGGTTATACAGCCAAAGCACGCTGTAGACGTTGTCTTGCCAGCGATAGCGCCCCCAATCCTGCAATGGCCGCTCCGGCAAGGCTCTCAATTCATACCTGAAGTACTTCGTCATCAATGGGATGACGCGAGCATCTCCCGTCGCTTCTTCATACTGTGTCAACACCTTGAGCATGACCATCCGCGGCCACCAGTCGTTGTTTGCCGGAGGACCAATCTGGCCATCTGCTCTCTGGTGATCGAGCGTCCAATCCACCCAACGCTTTGCTTTGGCTATCAGCCGCGTTTCGCCAAGTTGGTACGCAAGCGGAAGCAGGCCATCGAGATAGTACGGCCCGCGCTCCCATGACTCGCCAGTTCCTCCGAGCCAGCCGCTATTGCTGCCCACATCCTTCCAGAACTCATCGAGATGCCCGGTGAGCCCTTCCGCCTGGATGAGGAGTTGTTCGCGCAGCCAGCCGCGAGGTTCGATGGCTCCGAGCGGAAGGGGATCGAATGTGTTCTGACGTAAGGGTGCACGGTTTGGAATGGCTCGCCACCGCTTCTCGGCGTGCAGCGGGAAAGATAATAAGCAGAGCGCCAGGGCGGCAACACAACGCCACCTCTTCATATGCACCTCACTGTCGCGGTCCGGTCTTGAACAAAAGGTAAATAGGACCTGCGTTCTCGGTAATTCTGATGCGAACTGACCGCTTGGATCCAGATTTCGTCTCCAGCGCTTTGCCCATCATGTCTGTTGCTGAAATCAGGTTCTCGGTTTCGAACTCTACCATCTGATCGGTCTCGGAAGTATCGGTCCAAACGACAATCAGTTTGTCACCGGTTCCGTCGAAGCGCATCGCATGAACACCCGGCGGCGGCTCCGGAAATATGCCGGCGGACTTTCGCGTAGCAGCTGAATTGAGAAGATAACGCACCGCATGCATCGCAGGTTTCTCGTGACCGGACGAATCGAGCAGCCCATAGTTGTGTTCAGGATTAGCTGGATCGTTCCCGTCGTCTCGCAGATCGTACCAAACGGCTCTGGAAAAACCCAAATTCCACAGCGTGAGGATTTCACGCACAGCGAGATGTGCCTGTCTCATGCGATCGCGGTCGCCATGTCCGTTGAAATCCGAGTTGGCGCTCGACAGAGTAGATGAGTATCCCCATTCGGAGACCCACACTTGAATCGCGCCGCCCAGTTCTTCCTCGATCCAACTCTGCATGGCGGAGTAGGCGGGAATCATAGCTTCCGGTCTGTTCTTCGGATAGGGATGAACGCTGATCGCCGTTAACATCGAAGCGAGACTCCGGTCCAGGACCCGACCCAGATACGAGACATCCAAATTAGAGATGCCGCCACTAGACACAATGGCGGAAGGATCAGCGCGACGTATCGCGATTAGCGCTTCCCGTAGCAGAACAGCGTATTCAGCAGCGTTCGGCGACGGCGCCCAGAACTGTGGATTGTTCGGCTCGTTCCAGATCTCATACTGAACCTTGCGTCCGCGGTAATGAGTGGCAACGGCTTCGGCGAAGCGGCTGAATGCCGCAATGTCTTCTGCACTCCTAGGGACACCACCCCCGTGATCCGGATGACCATAGTCGAGGATCCAGAGTACACTCATGCCTCGTGCCTCTAGTTGTCGGAGCAGCAGATCATACGCAAAAAACCGAAAGCGACCGCGTCGTTCTGCGTTGCTCCAGAGCAGATCCATGCGCACAAATCGGAATCCCGCAGCATGCGCCAGGTCGAGAGCTGGCTCGTCCCTTAACAAGTGGATATTCACGCCCAAGATCGCCAGTTCCTCCGTCTTCGATAAAGGTGTCCCAGTCTCTTCTTTCACATCCAGGCGGAAGGAGTTCTTGGCGCTGGACAGCATCAATTCGTCGCAATACAACTCACCCTGGACTGTTGCATCGGTTCGCGATCGAAGGATGAGAGAGATCGTTGCAATCCTTTTTTTGATACGCGCGGCGGCGTATCGCCACTCACCCGGTTGCGGATGCTCGAGCGACGCTTGTACCGGCAGCGTTAGTGTGTTGCCGGAATTGTCCTCTGCCTTTAACGGTGACCTCGACCGAAGGAGAAAATCGAGCCCATAGCGAAAGTATGGAGT
Organism: uncultured Acidobacteriaceae bacterium; assembly: GCA_963744795.1. GTDB lineage: Bacteria > Acidobacteriota > Terriglobia > Bryobacterales > Bryobacteraceae > Bog-105. Next base: position 81,598 of record CAVUVF010000008.1, on the reverse strand, counting down.
TCTGAACCTTCGGCATAGGTTTGTCGGGATACCAAGTGAGGGTGACGGGATCTTCGCGTCCGACCTTGTAAGAGAGGACGGCACCGGAGCCCCGATAACCCGGTCCTAATCTCAATGAGGCAGCACCGGAAATCCGCCATCGCGTCAATGAAGTTGCGCTTTCGAAGCTATCAAGTGCGTAGACATCTCGGGACGTTCCCGCGTGCGCGAGAGAGGTGACGAGAGTCAAAGCCGGGAGTAGATGGCGTAACTCCATTTCGGGTTAGCTTCTTGGGATCTATGTTTTCACAAGGAAATCGGCTCGCCAGGTGCTACACCGCGCAAAATGTGGTCAATCGTAAGATTGACCCATGACGAGAAGGAAGTTCCTGGCAAGCACAGCCGGTTCGTATCTATCGACCGCCGCAATTTCTCGAGCACAGGACAACGGCAGGCCAAAGAATGTACTGCTCATCATGTCTGATCAGCACAAGCGCAGTTGCTTGGGCGCCGCCGGAGACCGAGTCGCAAAAACGCCAAACCTTGACGAGTTCGCTAGAACAGCAGTCCGCTTCAACAGCGCTTACTGCAGCAATCCCGTTTGTACGCCGTCGCGCGCGTCGCTATTAACGGGACTGTACACGCATCATCACCAATCGTTCAACAACTCTACGCCGCTGCCGCCTGGCCATAAGACAATTGCCCACCATTTCAGTCGAGCAGGGTATCTCACTGGTTTGATCGGCAAAATGCACTTCGTGGACGCGCAGACACATGGATTCGATTACCGGCTCGATTTCAACGATTGGTTTCAATATCTCGGCCCAAAGACAAAGCTTTACGCGGATGAACTGAGCCGGGCAAATTCCGGGTCGGGACTCCCGGAGATCGATGATCTCTGGCGAGACTTCGGCGACCCTTGGAAGAACGATCGTGAACTCGACGGGCGTGAAGGCCCGGTGGCGACTGGCCGGATATCGAAGATACCGGAGAGAGATCACTTCGAATCCTTTGTTGCTCGTGAATCGGTCCGCTTTCTTCGACGTTTCCGATCCGGCGACCAGCCGTTTTTCCTGATCTGTTCCTTCCTCAAACCACACGATCCCTTTATGCCCGCCGAACGTTTTGCCAACATGTTCCGGGCTGAGGACATGCACCTGCCCGAGACTTGGGGAAAGGTCGATCTCGCGCATGCTCCCGCCGAGGTTCGTGCGTCAATCCGCAACAATGCGCCTACGCCCGAGCTCCGCAGCGCAGAGGAGGCCCGTAAGAGGATCGCTTTTTACTATGCCAATCTGGCCCAGATGGACGATTGTGCTGGAACGGTGCTCCGTGCTCTGCATGATTTGCGTCTCGAAGAGGACACGATAGTCGTTTACACGTCTGACCATGGGGAAATGTTAGGCGAGCGCGGCCTGTGGCAGAAGTTCGAATTCTACGAGGGCTCCTGTGGCGTTCCGCTGTTGATACGCGCTCCCGGTGTTTCATCCGCCAGGCACTTGCGACGAACCGCTCAGCCAGGTGTCAATTTTGCCGACTCTCGCGGAATTGTGCGGCGTACCTGTATCATCCCCGCTCGATGGCGGGAGCTTCGTCCCGCAGATCCGCCGGCCCACGACGCAGGCCGCGCATCCTGTATTCGCCGAGTACGACCTGCAGACTCCTCGCGCCAAGTACATGGTTCGAGACGGCAAGTGGAAATACACGTTCTGGACCCACGACATCAGTGAACTCTATGACCTGGACACGGATCCGCAAGAGATGAATAATCTCGCCAGTGCCGTGGCGCACACCAAAACGGTTTCCGAGATGAAAGAGAAACTCTTCGCCTGGTACCGGCCGCCCGAAATCTGAACACATTGGCTACAGTGTGATTACAACAGCTATTTCTATGAGGCAGTCTACGATTCGGCTTGCGGCACTAGCTCTGTTTTGCGTACTCCCGGGATTTCTTGTCTATGGCCAGGGAACAGCGACCATTCTGGGCACTGTAAGGGATTCTTCCGGCGCTTCGGTGGCTGGTGCCCAAATTACGGTTCTCAACATCGCAACACAGTTCACTCTTACTGTCGAGACCAATACAAATGGTGATTATGTTGCTTCGGCTCTACCGACCGGTGCCTACTCTGTTTCAGCGCGAAAGCCGGGTTTGAAAAGCTCGAACGCTCAGGCCTGGAACTCACCACCGCGAGCCAGATTGCAAGTCGATCTGCAACTGTCGGTAGGCAGTCAGACCCAGACGGTCTCTGTAACGGCCAGCACGCCCCTTTTGCAATCGCAGAGCGCAGAGGTCTCTTCCCTTGTGGACAGCCGGCAGATGGTGGCCCTTCCACTGGTGAGTCGCGACTTCACGGACCTGGTACTGCTGACTCCGGGCGCCCATGTGGGTTCAGCGTCCAATCTGGCGGAAGGTGGAAGTCCTTACGCTATGAGAGGAGGAGCGAACTACAGTGTGAACGGCGCACTGGCGGCCGGCAACAGCTATCTCGTCGATGGCATCTACAACCGCAACCTTTGGCTCAACACGCTGATCATGGTTCCTGTCGTTGATGCGATCCAGGAATATCGGGTCATGACCAGCAACTACACGGCTGAGTACGGCGAAGCAGCTGGAGCTGTGACGGAAGTCTCGACGAAATCCGGAACGAACGAATTGCACGGCTCAGCCTGGGAGTTTCTCCGCAACGACAAACTAAACGCAAACACGTTCTTCAACAATCGGACTCGTGTCGCGCGGCCTGGATTTCGGCGGAATGAATTCGGCGGCGCAGTAGGCGGCGCAATCGTTCGAAACAAAACTTTCTTCTTTGGCGATTATCAGGGGATAAGGCTTACCCAGCCGCAGACGTATCTTTCGACGATCCCAACACTTGTACAACAGCAGATGGTCAAGACCGGGAATTTCGGTGCCCTAGGAAGCGCTATCTACAATCCATATTCGACGGTCGTTGCAGAACGGAAATCGCGTACGTGTCCCTTTTGCGAATAATCAGATTCCTTCGGCTCTCCTCGATCCAGCAGCCGTGCGGCTTTTCGGCCTCCTGCCGACGCCTGTCTCCACCGGTGCGACAAACAACTACATCTCGAACCCGGCTCTCACGCAGAGAACGGATCAATTTGACGTGCGTCTGGATCAGAACGTGGGAGCTTCTGACCGCCTGTTCTTCCGCTATGGGTACGACAACAGCAACCAGGTCACGCCTGGCACGATACCGAGCTCCCGCCAACGCCGGTATACCGATCGGCCCTTATCTTTCGACGGGTACGAACGGAACAACCACGCCGCTCGTTACTCAATCTGCAACACTGGGCTACACCAAAACCTTCAATCCCAATACGGTTCTCCAGTCGCATTTTGCGGTAATCCGGTGGAAGGCTGACATCACACCAGCGGATTCGGCGTTCAACACGGCCACGGCTTTAGGGATTCCAGGCATTAACATCAACGACCGCTCCGGCGGATTGCCTGCGTTCACCATCTCCGGGTATACGCAGCTGGGAGATAATTCCACGTTTCCTGAGAACAGTCACACCGCTACCTTCCAGCTTGACTCTTCTCTGACACGTATTCAGGGCTCACACAACATCAAGTTCGGCCTTCTGTTTCTGCGTCACAGGTTCAATGGGTTCTCGGCATTTCCTACTCGCGGCACCTTCGACTTCAACGGGCAATTCACCCGCCAGATCGGTAGTACAAGCTCACAATCGGCCCTGGCCGACTTTGCTCTGGGTGCACTGGACAGCGCAACGCGGAACATTCTCAACGGTACTTTCGGAATGCGGATGTGGCAGTTGGCGCCCTTCATCCAGGACTCCTGGCGCGTAACGGACCGTCTGACTCTCGATCTCGGATTCCGATGGGAAGTAAATGCGCCGCCATACGACGTCCATGATCATTGGGCCAATCTCAACATTCGGACTGGGCAATTGCTGGTTGCGGGGCTGAATGGAAACAGCAGAACGCTTCGAGAGACGGATTACCGAACTCCTGCGCCTCGTGTGGGTTTAGCTTATGCGTTAACGTCCGACCGCAAAACAATCCTCCGCTCTGGTTTCGGCATTTCGTACGTGGATATGTATGCCGGCGGTGCTCAGCTCTACAAGAATCTGCCCTACTACTTTGCCCAGAACATCACCACAGACATAACCGGGACCCCAGTCTCTACGCTCAGCCAAGGACTGCCGGTACCTGTGCAGCCGGACGTTACGAATCAGGCCGCTCTCTCTACAGGTAGTCCGAACGCATGGGACATGAGCCTGCGCCAGAGCGAAATCCTGCAGTGGAGCTTTGGAATTCAGCGAGAGCTAACGTCCGATACCGTCCTGAATGTCGGTTATGTCGGAACGCGGGGCGAGCGCCTCCTTGTGAATAGCATCAATCTGAACCAATCTCTTCCGGGACCGGGAGCTCAGGGGCCAAGAAGACCGTATTTCACAATTAACCCGAATCTGGTCAACGTCGCTTACAGGACCAACGCTGGGGATTCGAAATACCAGTCCTTACAGGTCCACCTGGAGAAACGATTCAGCCGGGGGCTCACGTTCGGCGGTTCTTACACCTACGCCAGTTATCTCGCGGATTCCGGAAATCCGAACGGCGGTGGCAATGGCGACATTCAGAACCACTTCTGCGTCGCCTGCAACTGGGGACCGACGACAGATTCCTACCGGCATGTCCTTTCGGTCAACCACGTCTACGATCTCCCGTGGGGCCGTCATCGAACCTATCTGAAGAACGGACCGCTGGCGTATATCGTGGGGGACTGGACGGTGAATGGTATCTGGACGGTCCAGAGCGGGGCACCATTCACGCCGTTGCTCGGCACCAGTGTGTCTAACTCTGCAGGAGGCGGAACTCAACGCCCAAACCGCATTGCGAGCGGAGCTTTACCCTCCGGTCAGCAAACAATCGATCATTGGTTCGATACGTCGGCTTTTCCTGCTCCCGCGCAGTTCACGTTTGGGAACTCTGGGACGGGTATCCTGACCGGACCATCCTACTTCAATGTCGATTTGGGCATTGTTCGTCATTTCTCATTGCGCGAGAGATTAGGCCTGGACATTCGGGGAGAATTTTTCAATGCCTTCAATCGCGCTAATTTCATGGCGCCCAATACATCGATAGGCACAACGCAAGCAGGGGTGATCAGCAGTACGCTTCCCGCACGGATTATCCAGTTGGCGGCGAAGATAAATTTCTAAAGGTCACACCGTAGTAGCGGGAATGACAGGTTCTTGCGGCGATGTGCCGTCAGGATCGTTCACCATCGCGCCTTTAGGTGCCTTAACCGGCCCGTTGAGCAGCGGGTCCTCGCGTTCGCTGCATCCAACTATCGAGACGCCGGCGCATATCGGAAAGCACGGAATTGTAGGCCGGATCAGCCGCGAGATTACGCGACTCGTTCGGATCGAGCATAGAGTCGAATAGCATCTCACGAGGAACGATGGCGCTCCGCCAGCCATTCTTGAGCCACAGTTCTTTGCTTGGACTGTCGTCGCAATTCGGCAGCACCGGGGTATGCTTCTCGCCGAAGTTCCGGATGTAGTTATAACGCGGGGTTCGAACTGCGCGCTTAGGCTCGTATGCCGCGTGGTAGTTCACCTCGGCGAAGAGTTCGTCGTGAATGCTCGGGCTCTCGCCTCGTATCAAGGGGAACAGCGACTTTCCCTCGAGCCAGCCGGGCTTGTCGATGTTCAAGAGTTCGCAGATTGTTGGATACAGATCCATGTGCGAGACCATCGCCTCGCACACTTTGCCGCCGCCAAAACCGCCGGGACCTCTCAACATCAGGTAAACCGATGTTCCGTGCACCGTGAGGTTGCACTTCATACCGGGGAAGGCAATTCCGTGATCAGTTGTTGAGATGACGAGCGTATTTTGCGCGAGACCTGCGGCTTCCAGGGCGTTCAAGACGGCCCCGACACCTCCGTCCAACACTTCGGCTGACGTACGCAAATGAGGCCATATCCTTTCGGGTTGCCTCGCGTGTCCGCAACCGGAGTCGGCGGCTCTGTGAATCTGGGATCCTGCTTGGGGCCGGGCGTGGGAAACTCGCGATGTGTTTCGTGGAAACCAACGTCCAGGAAGAAGGGCTGCTTGGGAATTTGTTTGAGAAAGCGAACAGCCGCAGGCGCAACATCGGCTACTTTGACGGTCTTTGTCGGCACGATCTCGTCGTAGCCAATCACGGTAGGATCTTTCGCGATGTGCTGAACACCAATGAGAGTCGAGCGGTAACCGTGCGGCCGCAGCCAATGAAGCAGGTGCTGGCGGTAGTCGTTCAGCGCGAAGCCCGCGATGTGCAAGCCCGAGCATCCCGTTCTTGTGTGGGCATTGCCCGGTCAGCAACGCGGCTCGGCTCGGTGAGCACGTAGGAGCCGCGTCAAAGGCCTGGCGGAACAGGATGCTCTCTTCCGCCAGCTTCTGAAGGTTCGGCGTCCGGACGTTATACCCGTACGGCTGAATGTAGCGGCCGGTATCGTGCGAATGCAGATAGAGAATGTTCGGACGTTCCGGCGATGCTGCTCGCGATCCGGCGTGTGGCGAAGGTCGTGCGTGGCGGCTAAGCCCTTCATTAAGGTTCGCCGAGAGCTCTGATCGGCTTGTTGACCCATGCCCATGTTCTAGCAGATGCGATCGTCGTTCACCTGTCCGATACTCGAAGCATCATGACTCCGTGCGACGGAACCGGCGCGGAAAACTGCTGTCCCTGCAGAGAGACGTCCTTATGAAGCCAGAGATCCCGGGCATGGTGCGGAGCGGTCTTCAGGCCCGCATCGGCCCAATTCGACTCGAACCTCTGCATCCGCCGAACCACGATTAAATAGCCCGATGGCCTTCGAACCGTCTGACAACTGTTTCGCCCAGACTTCCAATTCGCCAGATTTCGATACGCGAGTTCCTTGTTTGCCAGCAGGATCCTGATCGATTGCAATCACTTCTTTGTTTGTCAGAATGGCAAGTATCTCCTTTGACATATGCTGCAGGTCGTTGCCAGCGAGAAGCGGGGCGGCCAACAGTGACCACAGGCTCATATGGGTTTTGTATTCAGTAGACGTCATTCCGCCATTCCCCACTTCCAGCATGTCCGGATCGTTCCAATGTCCAGGTCCGGCATACTCCGCCATCTCCGTCTGACTAAACCCGATGGTCGTCATTGAATCCCAAGAATCCCGAATGTCTCCGGTGGTACGCCACACATTCCCGCCGACCTTTGCGCCCCACTTCCAAACGTCGTCTCGCCCGTATTGACACAAGCTATACAGGATCTGTCGCCCAGAAGCATTGAGAGCGTCTCCCATCTTCTGGTAGACAGCTTGCATCTCTTCGTCCTTGTAGATGTTGCGCGCGCCGCACCAATCGTATTTGAGGTAATCGATGCCCCATTCGGCGTAAGTTTTCGCGTCCTGAGCCTCATGACCATAGCTGCCTTCGTAACCAGCGCACGTATTCGGTCCGGGTGAAGAATAAATTCCGAGTTTCAAGCCTTTGCCGTGTACGTAATCCGCCAGAGCTTTCATGTCCGGGAACTTCTTGTTCGTGCGAATGTTGCCCTTCGAATCGCGGTCCGCTTCCCACGTATCGTCGATATTGACGTAGAGGTAGCCGGCCTCTTTCATACCGTTCGAGGCAATCGCGTCGGCAGAAGCTCGGACGCCAGGCGTCATCGACCTTCGACGCGAACTTGTTCCAGCTATTCCATCCCATGGGTGGCGTTTTCGCCAGACCGTTGGCGCGCACGCTGTGAAGAGCAGGGAGGGGAAGACGAGCCGGCATTGCCCCTTCACCGGCGGGTGCACGTTGAGCCACCATTTGCACCAATGGAGCATCCGGCCGGCGCCGCGTAGCAACGTGCAGACCATCGCTCTCCAGCTTGCCTTCATATTTTGCACTGCGGATGGTATTTCCATCGTGCATGCTGGCCGTTAACGTGAAGCCTTCCGGGCCGCCAGTGCTTTCGGTGATCTCGTAGTAAAACTGCCTTGCGCGGATGTGTCCCTTGATGAGCGAGCCTTCTTGTTTGAGATCCAGGTATGTGCGTTGCACTGTTCCATCAGGCAGGGGATCGCGTGCGACCCAATTACCAGTTAAGTCGGCAGCTAGACAACATGCCTGAGCGGTCGCGAGTACCAGGATAAATCTTTTCATAAGCGCACCAGTTCAATCATTTCGTTCTGTTTCGACGGGAACTGCAACATGTCGCCGCCGAGACTTTCGGCCTTGATCCCGTCCCGTAGTAGCGTAACGCGAGAACCCGGCCACGGGTTCGCGATCCGGCATTCTGCTCCGCTCTTGGACTGGACGTGAATCGAACGGATGGTTCCGTTCTCGATTGCGGACTCGACAAGAAAGCCTCCACGCGCAAGCAATCGAAAGCTGGCATTCCAATCCTTTGGCCATGCGGCAAACAGACGAATGATCGGGTCGCCGCCGGGTTCGGGCGGAGCGCTTTGAAGCAACGCCAGATGCAAAGCCTCAGCGGCCCGGCCAAGACGCTGGGCGTCAAGGGCCTGGGGACCTTCCCGTAACGTCATGCGGTTGAGCAACACGCCGCCACTTCGATAGGCAGTGTTTCGCTCGGGCCGGATAGCTCGGATCTGATTCGGCAGCAAATGACGGACGGCATCGGCTTGGCCGAGAGTCGCCGCGGCGATCGCGAGCTTCGAAAGCACGTCCACGGGGGTCTCAGCGCCGATTCCCTTTGGAAAATACGAATCGGAAGGTGTTGTTCGCGACGTTCCATCGGGCGGTGTCCTGAGTTCCGAGATTACATAGATCGAAAAACCATTGCGGCAAACTGTTTGCGTCGGGCAGCACACCACTTCCGGTTTTAACCGCCGGACGACGGCCTCGCGCAAACACATCGGTCCCTGGTACGCGGCGGGCTTGAGGGCGTCCGGATCCCGTGTGGTCGGGCAGTTCCGCCAGGTTCTGAAGGAAATCTTTCCAGACGGGCCGCATTTCGGTGTCTATGTCCAGCAACTCGGAAGCACGTAGCAGGGCGGCGAGTACACCACGCATCGCCGAGAGGTCTTCGTCGGTGTCGCGAGCACCCCAAACGGATTCGTTACTGTTCGCGTATCGGATGTGATATTTGCCGTCCTCGTCCTTCTGGACATTTGGGTGATTCCGGTAAAACTCCGCAGCGCCCCGCAGCATAGGGTAGGCTCTTGCTCGTAACCATTCGCGATCCTGCTGTGAATTCGAATCGGCGCCAGAAGAGGTACGCCACCTTTGCTGTGGTTCCGAAGATGTGACTCACATTGCCATAAGGTCCGGATCCGCGCTCCGTAATTTCCCAGCGCCCCTTCACCCATTTGCCCGATGCCATCCAGTTCCAGCGGCTCGAATGCGGATGCTTCGTCTCGGAATAGGTGCGAAAACGCTCCGATCTCTCGGCCCAAGGTTTGCGCATAAGGTACAGTTCGCGCATCTCTCGTGCAATGTCGTCCGGAAGCTTCTCGAGCCCGTCGAAATAAACCGTTTCCGGTATATACATTCCCTGACTACCCCATTGCTGCTGAGCGGCTACCGAGCAGGATTCATACATGCCGGAGTACATGTCGAAGAACGGATCGAGCAGGTCAAGCCGATTCGACAGCGAACAGGGCTTCGTAGTAACAGCTTGTGTTGGCGAACCAGTGCTGGGCGCCCCAGGTGCGCAGGTCTCCTCCCGTATTCCAGAGCATGCCGTTGAACTTGGGCGGAAATTTGCCTCGCGAGCTGGCGCCCATCACGTAAAGAAAATAGTGGTAGTTTGCTTCAATGAACTCGGCTGTTCCGTCGGTGCTCTGCAGGCGAACGGAGCCGCGGTCCCAGAATCTGTGCCACCAGTCTTTCGTTTCCGATTGAAGTGTGGCGTAACCTTTGGTCCGAGCCGCGTCGAGTTGCTTCAGCGCTTCAGACGCCACATCCGTCGGCCGGATCGAAGCTGCTTGCACTCGCGATCAGAATCGTAGCCGGCTCCTTACCCGCATCGGCGATGAGTCGAATCTCTGTTTCGTCGGCGATTTCAGCCCGAGCAGTTCGACCTTCGATTGCGATTGCTACGGCCGATTTGTTGAAGTATTTGTCTTCTCTGAACTCCTGCGTCAAGACAATGCGATCACCGGCAGCAATCAATTGACATTTCGCCAGATGGCTGCGGGTTTCCACCGCCACCATGTGCTCCCGGGCGAATGTTTCCAGTTCGCTCCCGAAATACTGAGAGGCGTGTCGCAGCATTCGCAGCTTCACCTGCACAGGTGCCGGGTTTTTGCGGTGCAGCGGTGATCCGCGCGGCGATAACGTCCACTTCCGGCCAGGCAATCATCTCGACTGATGTTTGCTTCCCGGTAAGCGTTATTGTGCCGTCGTAGACGGAAAGGTGTTGGCGGAACGAAGGGAGGAATAAAGGTGTCTGTCTCACGACTCCCAAAGTCAATGTCGACGTAAGCACACCCGCCGCAATAGTCGTTGTGACGTTCGACGAAGCTGTTGGTGTAGCTGTTGTTAGCGTAAACGTCGACACGATTGATTTGCAGCCGAATCTGCTCGGGTGTGGACCAGACCAGAGTGCCCATTCGGCCATTCCCCAGGGGCATGCCTTCTTCGCTGCGCTTCACTGGTTCGTGATAGATAAGGTCGGCCCTGGAAATGCGTGAGCGCAGTTCCTGCTTGCTATTGCTCTCTGCATCTGGCTTCTGTCCCGCCTTGACGGGATCGGTGTTCACTGCAGCAGCAGCCAAGCCCGCAGTTAAAAAATCTCGTCTCGAATTGCTCAGTGCGCCGTGCTCCTTCGATCACTCTGCCGAGATACCTGGAGTTCAGGAGTCACCGTCGCGAGATTCTTGTCCCAATCAACAGTGACGGTCGTACCGTCCGCGAATCGCGTGCGTTCATGACGGTAATTCTTGTCCAGGAATTCATGGCTTGTCATTTCCAACAGACCCACGCGCCGGTGCAGAGCAGCCATGCGTCGAACGCGATCGACATCAACCGGACCGGTCAGATGTCGACTGATGCCATTCAGGAGCGCTCGCGTGGAGGAGACCGCGCAAGTCGTCGGAGGCGTAAGTCGTGACGATCGCATCGTGATAGACCAGTTCGTAAAGCGGAACGGGGATCGCATCCTCATGCTCGGTGTCGTTTCCGTTGTTCGGAGACCGGTTCATTCGGGACGTAACATAATCCACGTACGGCATCACCCAATCCGATCCATCTTCCGTTCCGACGATCCCAAGGTGTTTCGCCACCCAATGGAAGACGTCGATGCGAGCGCGCATCGAATCAGAGCGTGTACTCGGGTGCTCGGGATTGAAGTCCTGATCGGGAGGAATATAACCGAAGACATCCTGATAACTGCCTTGCGGATAAATGCCATGCGCAAACAGCGCCTCATAGTTCTTCACCACGTGTCCGAGCATGAAGCGGTTGTTCAGATACCCTTGGGTGCCGCCGTCCCAGTGATTCATCAAAGGGATGTACCCGTCTTTCCAGTCATCTTTGAATCGAGTGCCCGGGAAGGCGGTAGGCGGCCGGAGATTGTCCTCCTCCTGTACAGCGAAATCCGGATTCCAGGAAGGAGCATCAAGGTAGTAATCGCGATACTGATCGTGAAGCCAACACGTATCGCCAAGTTCCTTGCAAGCATCAAAGAACGCTTTCATGCCCGTCCACCCACCAGCCTTTGGCAGCGGGAGGAAGTGCGTCAGGTGTCTGCCGATCGTAGCCTTCCTTCAGCCATCCAGAAAGGCTGACGTTAACGTGATCGAATCCCTCAGCCTTCAATTCGCGCAGCCGTTGAATATTCTGCTCGAACGTGACCAGACGGTAATTCTTTGAGGATCCTTGGGGTCGTATGTGGCGCTTCCGGGCTTCACATTGCGGAGCACTCGCATGCCGACCACGGGACTGCCGATCAGGTTCTGTACCGCCGGGCGCTGCGCGATTTTGTCCTTCAGCGAAACGTAAAGACCCGAATCCAGCACATATCTCCGATACCGCTTACACATATCGACGTAGTTGCCTCGCGGCAGAAACACCATCCGCAAGCTGCGAGGGTAGGCGAATCGATTAACTGCGCTCGCCAACTCGGTCCCATGCGCGTTGGCCCGCCTGCCGGGTGCGAAAAGGTGTATGCAGCGTCATCCGGAGTCTCGACGATGACCATCATCGCGGCGTCCTCTTTCTGGAAGCCCCACCAGGACATTGCCCATGTTTCGATCAGGTGGCTTTGAATGACGCTATGATCGCCAGCAGCCCGGTGAATCGGGTGGTATGGCTTTGGCCAGTCGCGCGGAAGAAGCGTTCCGTCATCGCTCGGGATGACCGTGAAATCGACCTGGCGTCCATCCACCTCTTTGGGCCAGTTGAGTTCTCGTACGGTAAGGCCGTTCTCGATCGCCATCGCGTCCGCCACCAGGTCCTCATCGTTCCCTTCGAGGCACAGGGTCAGGACAATTCGGAGGTTGAGCGGAGTTCCCGTCATCCTCCCTCCGGTGTTGCGGAATTGATCAAGAGTCAATTTGATCGCCGGTTTTGTATCCGGTCCGGATAAGGCGCAATCTCGATCTTTCCCGCGTCCGCGAGCTTAAGGCGAAACTCATCGTTCGTCAGTCCGATGAGCACGTCATCGGGAGAGGACGGAACCATGTTCCAAGTCCTGCCTCCCGCGTTCACGGAAACCGCCAACGTTCGTTCATTTAAGACAGCAGTGTTTTTCTTGCCGGCGATTGTCCAGTTACCGTCCGCGTGTGTCACCGCGATCGCTGGAGAAGCGGAGTCGTCCAAAATTTGCGCGAAGGCTTGGTTCGGAAACTCCGGCACTAACACGGCAAGCGCAAGCAGCGCGAAAGCGTTTCTGTTCATGAATGGTTGATGTGGGGGCGATCTATTTCTTCCCCGAAGCTTTGCCGAGAGCGATGAGTTGGCTTACAAACGCCGGCGGGAGTCTGCCATCCAACTCAACTGGGACATCCCAAGTCACTGCGCCGCCGCTCTCCCAAAGCTTACGACTGAACCGGATAACATCGTCTGCGGAAAAACGCGGCTGGCCCATGCCCCACTTTTCACCGAGGAAGCTGAGCATCTGAATCTGAACGCCATCAACCAAGCCATCCGCACTCCGCCGGACCGAGACCATGTCCGGCTTGTCGATTTCGCCGGCCGTGAAGTCTTCGTGAGGTGTCATGGACAACATACGGTAGACGACACCGGGATTGAACGCCAGGGCCGCGTCCGGATTACCGGATCGAGCAGCGGCTGCGAAGCTCTCAAAATTGGGCGGAGCGTTGGAGCGGTACATGGAATTCGGGAAAGTAGCATCCGTCGAACCACCACGCCGACACTTTCGTTCCCCAGCGCTGGGACCAGTCCCGTATCACTGCTTCCCAATCCTTCTGAAACTCCCGGTTGGGGAACGGTCCGTTCTGCCAATGCAGGGCGGCGACGGCCTTCTCGTCCTTATTTGGTGCTCCGGAAGGCAGGTAGACGGCCAGCCGAATGCCCCGCTTGTGAAGCGCGGTATAAAGGTCAGACACGAGATCCCTGCGCGCGCACTTCCCACTCTCGCCGGTGATCCGCTCGTACGTCTGGTTTGGCGCGAGATAGTACCCGGAGTTCTGGCCGAGGCTGATCTGATACCAGGAGGCCCCAGCCTGTTGTAGTTGGTCGGCCAGCGCTTCCACGTTGAAGCCATCGATCAGACGATTCCATTCCTCAACGGTCATGTTCAGGTGATCCGTCCGCTCTTTCCAGTCGGCCAAGTAGTGGGTCATGACACCCCACTTTCCATCTTTCATCCAGTTTGCTCTGCCTTCGCCCGAAAGTGCCAACGTTCCGCAGGCGAACAGGAGCGTGAGTATCCGACGTATCATTCTGACGTTTCGCATGCGACCTAGAAGTTAATCTTCGCGCCCAATTGCAGTTGACGTGGTGTGCTCGCGATGCTCTGCACAAGGCCCGCATTGGCGTTCAGGAGCGTAGTGCCGGGCGCTCCGAGAATCTGAAAGTTCAAGGTGTTGAACGATTCGAACCTAAGTTGAATCGATCGCCGCTCACCGAAGGGTATGTTTTTCAGGAGCGAGAAATCCAGGTTGAAGAACGGCTCGCCGCGAAGCACGTCTCTTCCGAAGTTGCCGAAAGAAGCGACAGGTGCGGCAAAAGCGGCTGGATTAAAGAAACATCCCTGCGATCCAGCCGGAATCGTTGTTCCATTGACGTTACATGGGCTTCTGGGATCACCGACCAGGTTGGGTCGCCCGTAACCGCTAACCGTCCCTCCGTTTCCGGAGATGTTCGCGATGTCGCCGTTGACGACGAGATTGTAAGGAGCGCCGGAGCGGGCCAGGAAGACGTAATTTGTTTCCCAATTCCCAAGAACCCACGAAAGCGCGCCGTGGTTCAAGAACTTCTTCCCTCGTCCGAACGGCAGTTCATAGGTAGTGCTCCAGGTGAACAGCTGCGGAATGTTGAAAGCGGATTGCCCGTAGTTGCTCCTGGGATCGAAGTAATTTTGAACGACCGAACTGCCACCCGGTCCGTTCTCAGCGGCAAACCAGCCGCTCGAATTGTCGAGGGACTTGGCCCATGTATAAGAAACAAGCGTCAGAAGACCGTTCGAGAACCGGCGCTGGAACTGGGCTTCTAAAGCGTTGTAGTTCGAGATCCCCACGCTCTGGGAATACCGGAGCGTAGGATTCATGAACGGGATCAGACGTTTGGCATCGATTGCTGTCGAGGGTGTGCCTGCCGGGCTGGGAGTGGGTGCCGCATTGGCATAGCCGGTATAGTCGAGACGCGTGGTCTTGCTCCCCACGTAAGCCACCACAAGAGCCATATTCCCGAACTGCCTCTGTACGTCGAAGTTCCACTGTTGAGAGCGCGGATTCACGTAATCGGGCGAGTTGTAATAGCTGTTCCCCGTCCACGGCGAAGCAGGCACCACGGCGCCAGGGAAACTACCCGCGAGGCTTGTTATCAGCGTCAGCGGGTTACCCGGACCACCCGGCCAAATACCGCTGGTGGAGACGTTGGCCGGCTGCGAATTTACTCCGGTTGACCACGGCCAGACCGCCGCCTCGAGGTTGTTCTGTGCATATTGGCTGCGGGCGGAGACGGTGTCATAGAAGAGACCATAACCGGCGCGCAAGACGGTATTCTTTGCAACCTGCCATGCAATGCCAATCCGGGGGCCCCAGTTGTCGCTGACCGCTGGCGGCACAAGATTTCTCGCTCCTGTGAACGCTATGTGCGAATTAAACGGCACACTCGATATACCGCCCGGAATGCAGGGCACACTGACGGGATTGGAACATGCCGGTACGGAAGACGCTCCCACAAGATACTGTTGGGTGAACAGGTTCAGCGCGCTGGCGGTTCGATTGTTCAAGATCGCCACGCCCGGCAGGTAGTCGTAACGCAGACCAAGGTTGACGGTAAGATTGGGCCTGACCTTCCACTCGTCCTGGATGTAACCGGACCAGACATTGAATCGCAGGAAGACTTCGCCCAGGTCTGGGGTCTGCGCCGAGTAGCCGCTCGGAAGGCCGAGGAGCGCCGAAGCCAGTGAGTTTCCGGTTCGCGAGGCGCCCAGGTTGCTGGTTTGAGCATCCGCGAACGAGAACGATTGTGACAAGTTGCTCTGAAGACGGTTGACGTAGATGAACTGGGCTCCCGTCTTGATGTTGTGATTGCCTTTTATCCAGGTCAGGCTGGCATCCCAGTTCACGCCGGGATTGCCGCGATTCGAAAGGCCTCGCTGGCCGATATCGTTGGTGATGTATGGCGTGGCGAAGTTTACGACCATGCCGCCATACTGATCGAGATTCTGGAATCCCGCCGCCGTTGCCGGCGCGATCCCGTTAGCCGCCTGCGACTGGTTGAATGTATATGGCTTCATCAAAGCGCCGGCACGAACGTCCAGGATCAGACCAGGGCTAAAGATATGGTCGAAGCCACCTCCGAAATTGAACGCGTGATATTGGGACGGCGTTATTGCTGACGTCCCGGCAACGGGCTGGACATCTTCCACCCACATCTGCGAGAGGCGCAGGAACATGTTGTTGCGCTCGTTGAAATTGTGATCCAGCCTGATCTGCCAACTGTTATTCGTGTCTGTCTGAAGCCGATTCTCAACATAGTTGCTTCCGGAAATCCCCGTCAGATTCGGTTGGGATAGATAGCCGCTGAAGTACTTCTGCATAGCGGGCGAAATAAATTGCCCCGGAATAATGTTGCCCGCGAACGGAGCTACCGTGCACCTGCTCGAGCTACCTGAACCTGTGCACGTGGTCGAGAACGGGTTGTAGATCTGCTGGTTGTAAAACGATTGTGAAAAGTTGCCCGAAAGCTCGAGCGGCGTCGGTATCAGGGCCAGGGTCAGAGGCGATTTGCTGAAGCGCCATCCTTCGTACGCCGTGTAGAAGAACGTTTTGTTCTTGAAGATGGGTCCACCCAGAGCTGCGCCGAATTCATTCTGCCGGTACGGAGCAGGGGAGGCTCCCGTAGTCGGCGAACTTCCCGGGCCGCAACGGGCAGGATTGCAGAAGTCTTTGAATGGGTCGCGCGCGTCGAATGCATTGTTCCGCACAAACTCCCAGCCAGAGCCGTGAAATTCGTTAGTCCCCGACTTCGAAACCAGGTTGACGACGCCTCCGATAACACCGCCAAACTCCGTTTTCTCGTTGTGCGATTGGACTTTAAACTCATTCACTGCGTCGATGATGGGTAAGACTCCGTAGATCGAACCGCGGAAGTCTGTGTTGGTAATCCCATCCAGGTAATACAGGACGGAGCGATTCGGCTGGCCATGGAGTGAAGGTTTGAAGAACTGGGTACCCGGAATCCCCGTAACTCCTGCATCCTGAAAACTGATCCCGCTGCCCTGCGCGGTGGACACCGGGTTTGCGCCGGGCGTCAAAATCATGAGCTGAGTGAAGTTGCGTCCGTTCAATGGGAGTTCCTTTACCGCCTGTTCAGAAATCACCGTGCCTAGATTGGTGGAAGATTGCTGAACCAGGGGAGCTTCTGCGCTCACTGTCACGGTTTCGTTCACCGAACCCACATCGAGCATCAGGTTCTCCGTAACCGTTTGGTTTACCGAAATCTCGAACTTAGCCTGCGCTGTTTTAAACCCGGGATTTTCGACACTCAGTACATAAGGGCCCGGCTGAACATTGATGAACGTGTACGATCCGCTTCCATTCGTTTGTGCCTGGTCGCTCAGGCCAGTGGCAACGTTGTTCAGCTTCACGGTCGCACCCGCAACGGCGCCGCCGCTCTTATCCGAAACAGTGCCGGTTACCTCGCCAGCAGCAGACTGGGCAAACACCGGGAAAGCACAAAATAAAACAAACGCAGACGCGGCCAGAAACCGGCTGGCGCGCCGACAGGAACTCTGCATTTCAAACCTCCCACTCGCTCCGGCTTACCGGAATGCTGTTCAACCAAAACTCATGTTAACGTTAACAGTCGAGCTTAATGGGATAATACTGCAACAGCGGGAATGACCCTGTCAAGTCCGATCCAGTGCTATGATTCGTGCCCGTAAAGGTCCGCCGACCATTACTGACATCGCGCGGCGGCTCGGAACGTCCGCCATGACCGTTTCCCGGGCACTCACGGGCAAACCGGAGGTGAGCGACGCAGATGCGGCAGAGAGTAACCGAGTGCGCCAAAATGCTCGGTTATCAGCCAAACCGGCTAGCCCGCAGTCTCGTAACACAACGCTCGTATATGGTCGGCGTTGTCATACCGGAAATCGCTCACTTGTTTTTCGCTGACGTGATATCCGGTATCGAAGAAGTGTCTGGATGAAGCGAACTACGACATCCTGCTTTGCCATTCTCGCGGCGACCCCGAAAGGGAGCGGGCGGAAATCCGCACTCTCATTGGAAGTCACATCGACGGACTGATTATCGCGCCCGTTCAACCTCTGAACTCACCCGAGCTGTTCCTTGAACTACAGGACCAGCAGATACCGTTCGTGCTATTCGACCGATATTTCCCGGGCTATAACTTTCCTTCTGTTTGCCTCGACGATGTCGCAGCAGGTCGGAGCGCGGCTGAGTTCCTGCTTCAGTTAGGACACACACGGATCGCCCACATTGCAGGCCCGGCTGTCAGCCCCGGCAAGTTGCGAAGACAAGGTTTTGTAAACGCAGTTGAGGAAAGCGCATGTGCCCGTCAGCGCAGATTGGATCGTGCCTGCACCTTTCGACATGGACGGGGGGCGTCGTGCCACTCAAAAGTTGCTCGCTCGCGGAGCGGCGCCTACGGCTATCTTTGCGGCGAATGATCCCTTGGCAATCGGAGCCATCTACGCCTGCCGCGAAGCGGGACTCAGGATTCCCCAAGACGTCTCGGTCATGGGAGTCGGCAATATTGAGGGTCCGTATCATCCTAATCCCTTCCTGACGACAATCGACTGGCCCCGCCAAGAGTTGGGCCGGAAGGCGGCGACGTTCCTCCTCCAAGGCTCTATCGGGTCGCGAATCCAAGTCACCGGGGTCGTTATGTCTTCCAGCCTGAAGTTCTAGCGCGACATTCCACAGCGCCGGTCTCAACGCGCTGATCTTGTGCGGCAAAATCGACGATGTGGAATAGTGTTCTCGTCCATGTGTTCAAGTGCAGTTTTCTAATTGGAACTAATTTGAATTGGTCGCAGAATGTCAAGGCTGATAGGACTCGTCACCAAGAAAAACGAGTTCAGCGCGCACTGCATCGCCATGTGCTGTGCATACATGCGGTTCTAGTCCAAACCAAACTCGCCGTGAGTTTGACAGGACTAATGTTCGGGTATATTCTTGCTGAGACTCAGCGTTTGCTGTGTCTTGCTTCCACGTGGGAAAGGGAATTTATATGAGAAAACGCCTTGCGACCGCGCTCACATTCAGAGCGGCGTCGGCGGCAGAACGAAAGCTGTATCAGACGGCATTCGCAGTCATTGCTGTCTTCACAATCTTGAGTTGCCTGCCCGCCCGAGCCCAAGTGCTTTTTGGTTCGATGGTGGGAAACGTTACTGACGCAACCGGTGCGGCAGTGCCCGGGGCCGCCGTGAAGATCACTGAAACGTCGACCAACAACGTCTTCAACACAACCAGTAATGAGTCGGGCGGGTATACAGTATCGAACCTGCCGGCCGGCACTTACCAGGTCGAGATTACGAAGGAAGGCTTCCGTACCTTTCTCTCGACGAACATCCTCGTCAATCAAAACAACGTTGTCCGTATCGATGCCAACCTTCAAATCGGCTCTCAGGTGGAAAAGGTTGAGGTGACGGCCGAAGCCGCGGCCTTGCAGACGGATCGCGCAGATATCCATTCCGAAGTCGCGGCGCAACAATTGCTAAATGTTCCACAGCCGAACAGGAATTATCAAACGATGCTTGTGATGGTGCCGGGCGTTACGCCTCCAGGCGGCCAGATCCAAGGCGGAACAAACAACCCGTCAAAATCATCTCAGTTCTCGTTTAACGGACAAGGACAACTCGGTGCGAACGTACGCATCGAGGGCGTCAGTGCACGCAATCCCTGGGTTCCTCAGTACACGACCTTCGTTCCATCAGTCGAGGCGATCGAGAACGTGAACGTGGTCACCAACGCTGCCGATGCTGAGCAGGGATTGGCCGGTGGCGCCTCCGTGAACGTCCGATTGAAGAGCGGCACCAACGAAGTTCACGGGTCCATTTTTGCGTACAACATCGGTTCCTATTCGGAAGCGCAGAACTTCTTTGCTCCTGCCGGGTTCGAAGGTGCCGCACCTGGTGAATAACAGCGATGGCGGTTCGGTTGGCGGGCATATCATTCGCAACAAGCTGTTCTACTTCGGCAGCTACGACGGGGACTATTTGCGTTCCGCCGTGTCGGGCCTCTTATCCTTGCCCAATCCGGCCACGCTTTCGGGGAATTTCACCGCGTTCACCCAACCAGATCTATGATCCGAGTACGGGCAATCCAACAACGGGCACGGGACGACAGCCATTTGCAGGCAAGATCATTCCGGCAAGCAGATTCGATCCGGTTGTAGTGAAGCTTCTGCCTCACTTCCCGACTGTGACTTATCCAAACCTGACTCAGGCCAATGACTTCGTGAATCAGGGCCAGGTTTACAACCTGCATAAGATCGATACCAAAATTGACTACACGGCAACTTCGAAGCTGCGTGTCTCCGGACGGTACGGCTACCAACCTTACTACAATCGGCAGGATCCCATCTACGGGACGTTCCTGGGTGGCTCGGGCGGTTTCTCGTCAGCCGGCGCTGGGAACTATCTCCAGAATGGAGCGACGTTGGCTGTTTCCGGATCGGCAACGTACATCGTCAGTCCTACCTTCGTTCTTGATGCAACGTTCGGCGTGACGCAAGCGCATCAATTGCTCTTCCCGACGAACGCAGACCAAAGACAGGGTGCTGATTTAGGGATACCGGGCGCCAATACGGGTCCTCTTCCCTGGGCGGGCGGGTTGCCGAACTTCGCCATCGCCAACTACGTCACCTTCGGTTATTCTTATCCGGCCTTGGAATACAAGGACCCGATCTTTGAATACGCTGCAAACGGAACGAAGACCGCCGGTAATCACACGATTCGTTTTGGTGCCGATATCATGCGTGAGCATCAGAACCATATCGAAGCAAGAAACAGCATTTTCACTTTCTCCGGAAACGCGACGGCCCTAAACGGTGGTCCAACGCCGAACCAGTTCAACTCGGTCGCCGACTTCTTGCTAGGTACGGCGACTACGTTGGGGAATTATGTTCAATTCCACGTTTCCGTTGACACTTCGAACGACTGAGATGGCCTTTTATGTCCGCGATCAGTATCAAGTCAATCGAAAGTTGACAGTGAACTATGGCGTTCGCTGGGAATACTATCCTGTGCCGACGCAGGAGAACCAGCAACTCACCTACTATGACCCGAACACCGACATCGTCGAAAGGTGTGGTGAGGGTAGTGTTCCGAAGAACTGCGGTATGCACACCTCGAAAAAGTTGTTTGCGCCAAGTATCGGAATTGCTTACCGGCCTTTCGAGAATTTCGTCATCAGAGCTGGATATGCGCTCTCACCTCAAACGGACTGCATCGATGGGTAGACAATCGATTCAGAGTTACCCTGATGAAGCTCAATCGACTTTGAACGGTGCTACTTCATTCGCGCCAGCCGGGACGGTCAGTGTGACTGGATTGCCAGTTATCCCACAACCGACTCTGGTTGACGGGAAAACTCTCGCCCCGCCAAATACCGGCAATCTTTTCTCCAACCCGCTGGACTTCGAACGCGGTTACTTCCAGTCGTATAACTTTACGCTTGAAAAGGCGTTCCGAGGGCGATTGGACAGCTCAAATTGGGTATGTTGGCTCACATGCAGTCAAAATTGTAAACAACTACAACATCAATTACGGGTTGCCGGGCGGTGGTGCTGCAAGCCAGCGGCTGTGCAAATACGGCATCACCGCCGTCGCGAACTTCAACTTGCCCGCTTACAGCGATAAGTACAACTCGCTGCAGGCGACCCTTCGGAAAGCGAATGTCGAATGGCCTGAGTATGAATTTGGCCTTCACTTATCAACACGACATCGGCAACTTGCCGCCGCAAACGGTGAACGTGTTCATTCCGCAGTACTTCTATCGGAACAACACCACTACTTCCATCGACCGAACGTTCAACCTATACGTTGGTGCAACTTACGAACTGCCCTTCGGGAAAGGAAAAGCCTTCGTTCGGTCAGGACCTGCAGCTTGGGTCATCGGTGGATGGACCGTGAACGGACTGTTCTCTCACATTTCGGGCTCACCGTTCAACGTGACATCCTCGAACGCCTCTTGCAATTGCCCGGGCCTCAATACGCAGACAGCCAACCAAATTCTTCCAAGTGTAGACCTTACTGGCAGAGGCGTAGGCGGAACGTCCTATTTCAATCCCCTGGCCTACGCACCGGTTACGACTGCAAGCCTTGGCACCTCCGGGTATTACCAGCTTCGTGGCCCGGGCGCGACCAACCTGGATCTTTCGCTGTTCCGGGAGTTCCCGATCACAGAGCGGATCAGGCTGCAATTCCGTGCTGAATCGCTGAACCTATCGAATACTCCGCATTTTGCCAATCCAAATGCGAACGTATCGAACGTGCAGTACGGACCCAACGGAAGCATTGCCAATCTGAACAGCTTCTCGCAGATTACCCAAACCGCTCTAATCTCACGCCTGATCGACCCCCGGTATTTCCGATTCGGCATCCGCATTAACTTCTAGCGGGCGTTCCCTCGCTATCCACAACAGAAAGGCCCGGCTTACCATGCCGGGCCTTTCTGTTGCTGCAGCGTCGTTATGATTGGTAGATCGCGTGAGTAGAAAGAGGAAGATTGCACAGGCCGCAGGTCCCGCTGTATCCGTTTCTGAATCGCGCAAAACGGAAAAACCAGTTTGGCTGGCGTGTGCTGCGCTACTCTGCCTGACCCTGATTGCGTACGCGAACTCGTTCAGTGCGGGATTTGCTCTCGACAGCCACATGTTGGCTTTGGGAGATCCACGAATTCGTGAACTGAACGCGAGCAACCTAAGACTTATTGTTCAACACACTTACTGGTGGCCGAACGGCGAAGCGGGTCTTTATCGACCGCTAACGACATTGTCGTACCTCTTCAATTACGCGGTACTTGGCAATGCCGATACACCCATCGGGTATCACGTCGTTAACTTTCTCCTGCACGCTGCGAACGTAATCCTCGTATTTGCTTTATCCCTCAAACTCATAACCGGTCCTACGAGGCTCCGCATCAGTGTGGCCATCGCAGGTTTGTGGGCTGTACACCCGGTGCTCACCGAGTCCGTCACGAACGTTGCCGGGCGCGCCGACCTCCTTAGCGCGATGGGAGTTCTCGGCGCTTTCTGGCTATATCTTAAGGCCTCGGTCTCGATTGGTACAACCCGCACTTGGTCGCTTATCGGGATGGCAGTTGC
The DNA here is from genome assembly GCA_963744795.1 of uncultured Acidobacteriaceae bacterium. Classification (GTDB taxonomy): domain Bacteria; phylum Acidobacteriota; class Terriglobia; order Bryobacterales; family Bryobacteraceae; genus Bog-105. Next base: position 58,680 of record CAVUVF010000008.1, on the reverse strand, counting down.
AACCGGCTTTGGCGTCCTCTCAAAGGAGAGCGCGGTCGTTGTCCCCGGTGTGGTTTTGCTTCACGAATTCTTGCTGAGAAGACCGAAAGATCCGGGCACCCGTTTTCTGCGGACCGGTTTGCGGCTAGAACTGCTGGCTATATTTCTACCGATCGCCTTGATGTTGCTGGCGCGTACGCTTGTACTGTCAAACTCATTGCCAGCCGAATGGCCGTTCGTCGATAATCCGATCAGGTACGCTGGCTTTTGGGTTGGGCGACTTACCGCGCTCGATGTGCTCGCTCGATATCTTGCCCTTGCGCTCTGGCCCGCAAGGCTGTCAGCCGACTATTCCTACTCACAGGTTCCGTTTGCCGGGGGAAGTACCGGTGATTGGTTCGCCTGGATGGCGATGCTTGGCGCAATTGTGTCGGTTGCGGTGTTGTATCGCCGAAACAGGTTGGCCTTCTTCTTCGCATCGTTTGCTTTCCTTGCCCTCTTACCGGGGTCGAACCTACTCTTTCCTATCGGCACAATCATGGGCGAGCGTCTTCTCTACTTGCCGTTGGTCGGCATCATTGCGGCGTTGGTCGCTATCGTCGAGCCGGCAGCGGCAAAGTGGAAAATTTCCTTCCCGGTGGTTTCGGCTTTGGTGGGTCTGATCGCGGCCGGACTTTGTGTCCGCACGATCGTCCGCAACCTTGACTGGAGAAGCGATCGGACTATGGCGTCCGCAAGTGTACGGACGAGTCCTCAAAGCTTCAAGGTTCATCGGCTGCTAGCCGCGCAACTTCTCGAATCCGACCCATCAGAAGCGGGAGTCACACGAGCAATGAACGAGGCGGATAAGAGTGTGTCGATCCTGGATGGCCTGCCGGACCGACTGAGTGTTGCTGAGCCATGGACGTTGGCTGCCAATTGTCATCTCGCTAAGGGCAACTTGCTCCCAGAGAGCCGCGCGCGGACTGAATACGAGAGAGCCGTGAAGCTAGCCACGCGATCAATATCCGTCGATAAAGCCAGTGAGGAGGCTTAGCAGGCACCGCAGGTCTATCACCGCGAGATCCCTCTAAGTGCTGCGGATCCCTACAGGATTATTGCGGCTGCGTACTTGCGCCTGAAGCAGCCGGAGCTCGCGATCAAAGCAGCGTTGAAGGCTCAAGCGATCGAACCAACAAACGTCGAGACATATCGACAGATCGGGGATGCCTACGTAGCGGAGCAACAATGGGAAAACGCTGCTGTCGCTCTGGCGCAAGGTGCGTTTGCGACAGGAAGCGAGACTTTGCGTCAAAATCTGATACAGCTTTATCAGCACCCCGGAGTGGACGAACGCGGCTGCGCTGTTGTTCCTGGTCCGCGGGGGCCTGCCCTGAACCCGGCCTGCGACATGGTACGCCGAGATCTCTGCGCCGCTACCGCCGCAGCGCACCGGCCAGAGCTGAGACAACAACTCTCCTGTCCCAGCTGAGGCCGCCGCGCGAAATCGCCTCGCGAGGTGTTATCAACCCCGCCGTCGCGCGCCCTCGGAAGGAGGTCTACCTCAGAATGGGCTCTTGAATAAATCGCTCAAATCCGTAGCTTGCGCCGAGCCGCCGAGTCTGACGGAGAGGCCGAAAATCTTTTCCAATGTCAGAAGCGTGGAGCTATGCGTGTAGCGAACATTGCTTGCGTAGCCACCACCTTTTGCAAACGGTGATAAGACTATCATCCCAATCGGTCCGTCGCTATCGTTCTCGCCCTCATCCCAGGTGATGAAAATGACTCCGCCGTTCTTGTACGCGGCCGAGTTCATGATTTTTTGAATCTCGTTGGAGAGCCAAATGTCGCTGGTGGTTATGACTTCACGGAATCTTTGCGGCTCACAGGCCTTGAAACAGCGGCCGTAGGTGTTGCCAAGTCTCCGTTCGGAAAGACCCAACCCTCTTTTATGTAATAAAAACCTTTGACGGAAATGGTCGCGGGTTACCGTGACCGCGCAACCATTTCCGTTCGCCACCTAAATCATCGGTCCGCATACCGCAGGCGGGGAAACGTCGGCCCTCATTGCGGCGGCTACGAAAGCGGCAAGGAGCTCAATATCTGCCGCAGACTGAGGATCAGATCAATGTCTACGACGTCGCGATATGGTAAGTGAGAGAGTGCCAGTCCCTGTACCGCTGGCATTAGTGGCGCTCAGGTTCACGTTGAAGGTCCCGGTTGCATTCGGCACGCCGGAGATCAGGCCCGTATTATTGTCGACGGTGAGAGCCGCGGGTAGCCCGGTTGCATTGAAGCTGGTCGGTTCATTTGTGGCCGTAATCTGGTAGCTGAAGGCGTTGTTGAGGATTCCGGTTGTCGTGGAAGCGCTGGTGATGACCGGCGTGGCGGCCGCATTGATCGTCAGTGTTAGGGCGGCCGTTCCGGTGCCGTTAGCATTCGTGGCGCTCAAGGTCACGTTGGAGGTCCCCGTGTTACTCGGCATACCGGAAATCAGGCCAGTTGAAGGATCAACTGTAAGGCCTGCAGGCAAACCGGTCGCATTGAAACTGGTTGGGCTATTCGTGGCAGTGATCTGATAACTGAAAGCCGTTCCCACCGTGCCGCTGGCCGCGTTGGGGCTGTTGATCGCTAGCGGAGCAGATGGCCCAGCATTTCCCGCGTCTTTGAACGCTACCATCTGGGCTTGATAGCTCCCGGGCGCTGACAATGTAAATGTTGCGGCTAGCGATCCGGGCGCGCTCTGCACGAGATCTTCCGTCAACATTGGATTATCCGATCCATTATTCACCGCGACGCGTTGGGCAAAGCCGGTTCCGGCGCTGATCGTGTCGGTTCCCGAATCTTGCGTTGCAACGCCGAAGATCAGGTCGCCACTAGCGGTGGTCATGGCACTCGTGCTGGTCACACTGTCGGTGGCGCTATCGCCGTTCAAGTTAATGTTTTGCGCCGTTACGTCAATGGGATTGCTAGCCGCGATGCCCGAGTATTCCTGGACCTCTAAACGCCGATACCCCGCTGAAGGATTCAGGGTCACTGTAATCGCATCAGCGCCTCCTGCGATATTGGCGGCATAATAGATGGCCAACCCCTGTTAGGTAGTAGTGTTGTTGCTGGTCGTGGCCAACGCATACGTATTCCCCTGCGAATCGGATACGGTTGGCTGGGCGTTGCCGCTGGTGTCCCATGATGATCGCCACCACGATGAGATCACCGCTTCCGGTGTTGCCCGGTAACGTAGCGGAGATATTCGTCGAATAAGCGTCGCTGCCGGAGGAAGCACCTTGCACATAGGCGACGCCCCCCGCCCCGCTGCTGCTAATCGTAAGGTTCAGAGTGCTGGTTCCCTGCCGTTAGCATTCGTGGCGCTTAGCGCGATTTTGGAGGTTCCCGCCGTGGTCGGCGTGCCGGAAATCAACCCCGAAGTGGTGTTGACCCTGAGGCCGGGCGGTAAGCCAGTCGCATTGAAGCTGGTGGGATTGTTCGTGGCCGTGATCTGATAGCTGAAGGGGCTGCCGGCGGTTCCTGTCGCGTTGGCAGCGCTGGTGATCACCGGCGTGGCTGCCGCATGGATGGTCAGTGTTAGGCTAGCGGTTCCGGTCCCGCTCGCATTGGTCGCGCTCAACATCACATTCGAGGTGCCTGCGTTCGTTGGCGTACCGGAAATCAGGCCCGAACTGGCGTCAACGCTGAGACCCGCCGGCAAGCCGGTGGCATTGAAGCTGGTGGGACCGTTGTTGGCCGTGATCTGGTAACTGAAGGCACTTCCTACGGTGCCGCTCGCTGTCCCGGCGCTGGTGATCTGAGGACTTCCGCCTGTGCTTGTAGTAAAGAATTCGCTCATATCCGGAGCGCTTGCCGCGTCTCCTGGAAGCACCGAGACCCCCAACTTCCGCAGTAGCAAACTTAGCGTGCTTTGATGCTGATAGATCGTGTTCGAAGTTTGCTTGTAGCCTTGTTTGACGCCAGCGCCAAAAACAGCCCACTCGACTTTTCCCCCGCCGTAGGCATTGTCCGAACCGGATTCATCAAACACGAAGATCAACAGCGTGTCCTGGTAGAAAGTTGGACTGTTGAATAGCGGACCTATATTCGTCTGCAGCCATTGATCCGCCTGATTCAGCGAGCAGTCGTGTGCATCATTGCACATGTTAGGCACTACAAACGAGAAACTGGGCAATTGTCCATTCTTCAAGTCGGTAGTGAATTGGGTGAACGGAACAAGGTTTTTTACCTGAGTGGAGCTGTTCTGTACGTCCGTTACGTACGGGAGAATACAATGATGCACGGCGTACTGACCTACGTCGTCTCCGGTATAGCCCACAGAAGGAATGCTCTCGCAGTACGCTTTCCAGTTAAGACCAGCTGCCAATACTTCGCGGACGACATTATCCACTGAAACGGGGAATGAAGAAGGTGTCTGATTGTCATCATTGGTGAGGATTTGTCCCGTTGTTAGCTCGAAGTAATTGCCTATGGACGGGTGCGTGTTCGCATAGTACTGCGTACTCAGTGCTCCTAGCGTGTTGATCTGGTTCGTCATCCACGGCATGTTTGCTGAGTTATAGGCATCGGAAAAATTCGTGTTTTCGTCGACCACGACCACGACATGTTTAATCTGTCCCGAAACAGTCAGCGGGATTGCCAGGAGCAGAGTGAGCAGTGCTTTATTCAATGGATTTCTCCTTGTTAAACGCATCTCCACCGGCCGTTCAGACGTGGACAACCGTTCTCTGACCAGGACACCGGCAAGAAGACACTCTTGTAGCGGGTGGAGTTCGGAGAATGCATCTCCTCCTCTTCACGCCCTTCGGTCAATCGGACAGGCACCCATTTACGGTGTGTTCTCCCGCGAATCAAAGATTACTTGCGTGAGCCTACTGGAGTGCTCGGAATCAACCAATGGATCCTCATTATGGGGCAATAATCTCCCGTTATTGTTTCGAGCCGGTCCTAGTACGCTGGTTGTCGTCTGGGATATCGTAACTTCGTTGAGGGCAGCTTTGGCACGTCCAAAGCATCCCCTTGGTGCGGGCTATAATGCCGCATATCGTCAACGACGGTGGTCATGTCGGAGCTTTGACTGCACACACGACCGGGAGCTAAAGAAATTGGCCTCTGCTCGAAGGTGACGAAGACAACTGCAGAAAGATTGTTTATAAATGAGTAAACGACCGAAATTATGCTCACGAACCCGAACCCGAGTCAATAAGTTCGATCGGATTGGAGTAACCGGAGAATCTCGTTGAGTACCAGATTCTCCGGCTTACTGTTTAAGTATGTTGACTTACTGGCCGCTGCAGGGAGCCCAACCCGCTTGCGTCGTGTAAGGTGATACCGCAGCGCAAGCGTTCGGTTGAGGAGGAACCTGAGGCGCCGGATATTTCGATGCGACCGGTTCGATAGCTGACTGAGCGGCCGCATCCCAGGTGTTTTTAGTGGACGTTACGGAGGAGCAACCGCCACCGTTCCAATAGGAGTTGTACTTGCGTGGAGGACAGCAGTGTCGTCGCAACATTGTTTGATATTGTCACTGGTCCGCAAGCGCTGCCGTACTGATTCCAGACGTAAATGGCGGAGTTGCCACCCCCGGAGACAGGCGTCCGGTTCAGCACGCGATTGCCGTCGACCATCTGGGATGTTCCTGTGGCAATGCCGATACCGCATTGGCCAGTATCAATCAGCGTGTTGTTCAGAATTTGCGCGTTGTTCGCTCCGTCATCCGTGATCACTCCACACCCAGACGGACTGTGACCGCCCTGGATGTAATTGTCGCGAACAACAAAGCCGTTTGTAAGACCGAAGTTCACCGCATCTTCCTGATTCTCGGCATACAGATACTTAGTCGTATCGCGGCTGGACAAAGTGTAATTGTTTTGAAACAGCACGTTCTGAACGCCAGACCACGCTTGGAAATGTTGGCCTCGGCTCTGACCGTCCGCCGGCTGAGATGGATCCGAATCGGTGGGATTCAGGAGAAAGTTTCCGATCACGTTGATCGTGTTTACGTTGGTAACTTCGATATTGGCTTCACCGTAGGCGATGACATTGCCCTGTATGGTCAGGTTGTTAGTGCCACTTGCCAATACCCCATCGTGATGGTCACAGCACTGACGGTTAGTAGATCCGGTGATTTCGGGATGTATGTAGCTGTCATAAACGCTTACATGATCCCCGCCGCTAATCTTGACGCCGTTACCGCCACAAGGTCCGATCTCAGAATTCTTGATGATGATGTTTGTGGAGTTGCTGACAGTGACACAAGTGCCAGATGTGGAGGTTATTTTGACGCCGCTAATCACTGTCCCGTTTTGCCCGCTGATCGTGATGGGGCCCGAAGCCGTCAGACCGGCCGTTGGGGAGGTGGGGGACGTGGGGGTTGTCGGAGACGTGGGCGTGGTTGGCGGATCCTTGATGGCCAGCTGTAGAGTCGCCGTGCCTTTACCACTCGAATTACCTGCGCCCAAAGCAATCGGGAAGTTTCCGGCCGCCGAAGGAACGCCAGAGATAAGGCCTGCCGCCGTATCGATGTTGAGTCCAGACGGTAGTCCGGTGGCGGTGAAGCCTGTCGGGTTATTGGTGGCGACGATTTGATACTGGAACGAGGAGCCCGTTTGCGCACTTGCTTGCGTAGGGCTAGTGATGACCGGGCTGGCCGGCGTACTCGTTCCCGATTTCTTAAAGGCAACCATGTGTGCCTGGTAGCTGCCTGCAACGGAGAACGTGAAGGTTCCCGCGACTGTGCCAGCCGTGGTCAGGATCTTGTCTTCAGTAGCCATTGGATCGACTTTGCCGTTGTTGGCTACCGTCCTTTGCGTAAACCCGGTTCCGGGTTTGACTGTCGTGTTTTTTCCTGAATCCCCCATCACGGCAGCGAAAATAAGGTCGCCAGCCGCCGTTGTGACAGCGTTGCCGCTCGTCACCCCGTTGGTCGATGAGGTTCCGGTCGTGTTGATGTTCTGGGCAACGACATCCAGCGGTCCCGCACCGGCGTATTCGTGAATGCTCACACGTACATAGGACGCAGGCACAAATCCGAACCCGGCGGTGATTGTGTCGAGCCCGCCTTGAACGTTTGAACTGTAAAAAATCGCCAAGCCTTGCTGAAGCGCGGTGTTGTTGCCGATGGTGGCTACCGAGTAATGATTTCCTTGTGAATCGGTAGACGGTTGGTTGAGCGCCTTCGCTCGTGTCGTACGAGACCGCAACGACGATGAAGTCGCCCGACTTTGTAGACGAAGGAAAAGAAAGCGCAACATCCGGCTGATAGCCGTCGCTGCCACTCGATGCTGCTTGCACATAGGTAATACCGCCTGAAGGACCAGACGTGCCTCCTTGCCCTATGGCCAGATTGGCACTTCCCGCGCCCATGACGGCCACGAGCAACGAGGTCGCAATATTCCGCCTACTCTTCACTGCCGAGAGGCTAAGCCGACCTAAACAGGCCTTGAGTACTGATTTACGTTCCAAATTCATATATTAACGTTAGCGCTACAAATGCTATTGTTAATATATGTGAATTAGCATCTGTAAATATCTCCTCAGAATTTCCCTGTTAGATAAGCCACGCTTATGGCTCTCGGTCGCGGAGAATGGACCGACAGCACAACAACGACGTTCAACTGCGAGATGCCTTTTCTCGCACGGAAATCGGGCCCGCAGTCCTTCAGCAACAGAGGTGGACGGGCTTGCTCGATCTTTCGGATCGATGTACTCAGGGAACATCGCTCTTTCATCAACGAGATCTGGCGTCTCGCGCGAGCAGCCCGGCGGGATTCGCCCGCTAGTAGCTAGGTGTTAGCTCTCTTCCTTTTTAACACTAGCGTAATGGTACTGTAACGTTTTGTTACATCCAGACACTTGGCGCGGCTCCCCACACCCTGTAACTTTGTCTCTACAAAGACTTAAACGAAACGGCAATTTGCGTCGGCATTGCTTCACGGCCACCGCAACGGCCGTCGTGTGCGTGGGAAAATCCCGCCTTTCTTGATCCCGGCATTGTACGGGAAAGGGCGGTAGCCTGCACGCGGTTGCAACACCAGATCGTGCAAAACTACATTTCAAATCAAAGTCGCGAAAACAGCCCAGAAGTCTTTTCCCCGTCGGAAGAACTATCGTGGTTTGCGCTGCGTGTGAAATCCAACCGAGAGAAGATCACCGGACTTGCGCTCCGGGGCCAAGGTTATGAAGAGTTTGTGCCCACGTTTCGCCGCATCCGGTTGCAAGCGTCCCGTCAAAAAACGGTCGATCTCCCCTTATTCCCGGGATACGTATTCTGCCGCTTTGATCAGAGCAAGCGGCTCCCGATCGTCATGCTGCCCGGTGTTTTACACATCGTAGGGGTCGGAAAAGAACCGCGGCCGATCGATACCGACGAAATCGCCTCCATCCGAGTGATTGTGAACTCGCCTCTCGCTAGCGAGCCAGTGCCGTTCATCGACGCTGGAACGCGAGTGAAGGTGGTGATGGGTCCTTTGACGGGGGCACGGGGCGTCATTTTGCAGAGGAGGGACGACGCTCGGCTCATCGCGTCTCTGACTCTTCTCCAACGCTCCATATCGGTACAGATCGATCCGCGTTGGGTGAAGCCCGAAGAGCCGTCCGCCGATCCCGAATCTCTTTCCGGCAATGCGGGTGTAGAGGAACTTAGCATGAACGAGCACTGTGGCAAGCAAGGCTTTTCAGAGGAATAGAACTATGAATTCAAAACTCGCGTGGTTGTTTGCGTGTTGCTGCTTATGGGCACAGCAACCGAGTGCGACGGCTGTCGATTCCCCGTCCCATTCGTCCGGAGATTCGACAAGCGCTGCACACTTTGCGACGCGGCAGCCTCGTTACCAAGTTGAACCGGGAGATACGATCGAGCTGACCTTTTCTCCTACTGCTGAATACAATCAGACGGTCGCTGTTCAACCGGACGGATTTGTTACCTTGCGCGAAGTCGGCGACGTTTACGTTCAAGGTAAAACAGTTCCTGAACTCAGGGCCCTGGTCGGTGAGACCTACGGCAAAATCCTGCACGATCCCGAGATCACCGTACTGTTGAAGGACTTGGAAAAGCCACACTTCACGATTAGCGGCCAAGTGGGGAAGCCCGGGAAGTACGATTTGCGAGCCGGAACAAGGGTGAGTGAGGCGGTCGCTATCGCGGGGGGCATGACGGACAAAGCGAAGGACTCACAGGTTCTGCTCTTCCGGAAAGTATCGAACGACTGGGTTTCAGTCAAGTCACTCGACCTGAAATCTATCTATAAAGGCCGAATCGATGAGGACGTAGACCTTCACCCCGGTGACATGATGTTCGTCCCGCAGAACCGAATTTCCAAGATAAAGCCGTACCTTCCTGTGTACGGATTGAGCACGTATCTCACCCCTGGCATGTTCTGAAGGAACAAGAAATGGAAAATACAAGCCTGACAATTGTCGGCACTACCGCGGTATCGAGTCAATCGGGAGTACGAGAATACGTCGCCACCGCGTTCAGATGGCGCCGACGTATCCTGTTTGCCTTTCTGGTCACTGCCCTGACCGGCTTAGTTGTCGCCTACTTCGGTCCTCCGGACTATCAGTCATCGATGAAGATATTGGTGAGTCGGGAACGCTTAGATCCGCTCATCAACGCAGATCAGATTCCGGCAGCCGCGCCGCGCGACATCAGCGAAGAAGAGTTGAACTCGGAAGTTGAACTGATGAAGAGCGACGACGTGTTACGGCGAGTAGTCGTGGCGACCGGCTTGCAAAACGCGAGCAAGACGAGGCTCGGATTTTTTACCCGCCCGTTTCGAGCTCCCGAACCAGTCCGTACTGCACGGGCCGTCCGTCAACTGGCTACCGATCTGATCATTTCTCTCCCGAAGAAAAGCAACATTATCACCATCAGTTACAAATCGAAGAGCGGAAAACTGAGCCACGACGTTTTGAGCGCCGTATCGAAGTTCTACCTCGAGAAGCATTTGGCCGTGCATCGCCCGCGCGGTCAGTTTCAGTTCTTTGATCAACAGGTGGAACGAACACGTACCAAATTAGCGGAAGTTCAAGCGAAACTGAGTGCCGCGTCGCGTAAGTCACAGGTCTTCGTTCCACCCATGGAACTCGACCTGACCGTTCAGAAGTTGTCCGAACAACGCGTAGCACTTCAGCAGACGCACACAACCATTGCGGAGACGGAGAAGCGCATTGCAACTCTGGAAGAACAACTGCGGGCAACCCCTTCGCGGATGACCTCGACAATCCGGACCGCAGATAATCCGGAGCTTTTGGTGCAACTGAAAGCGACACTACTGCAATTGGAGTTGAAACGCACCGATCTTTTGCAGAAGTTCCAACCGAGCCATAGAAGCGTACAGGAAGCTGATCAGCAGATTGAGCAAACCCGGAACGCGATCGCCGCGGCCGAGAGCGCGCCTGTTACCGACCGCACAACCGATCGGGATCCTACGTATGAATGGATGAGGTCAGAGCTGGCCAAAGCCAGAACGGAGCTCGTATCGCTAAGATCCCGAGCCGCTTCGATCAATAAGTACACGGCGCAATACACTGACCGAGCACGCATGCTGAGCGACGGCAGCATGGAGCAACAGCAATTGCTCAACACGACCAAGGCTTTGGACGATGCCTATCAGCTGTACCTCCGCAAGCGTGAGGAGGCTCGCATCAGCGATGTTCTCGATCAGAATCAAATTCTCAATGTGTCCATGGCCCAACTTCCGTATTTACCCGTTATTCCCACTCACGCGCCGACCGGCATTGCACTGGCTTCCATCCTCTTCGCCCTTGTTTTGGGAGGTGCTACCGGACTGGTATCCGAGCGTATGAATAATTCATTCCGAACACCCGAAGAAGTTCAACGAATCCTTGACGTTCCCGTTATCGCCACTCTCCCGACGGGGGACATGGTAGGTACTGAGACCGGCAGCCGAAGGGGGAGCTATGAGCAGATACTCTGATTGGTTCGACAGTATGACACCGGCCGCCGACGCATTCGAGAGCGCCGAGCCGTTCGAGAACCCGATACACATCAAAGCCCATAATGGGCCGAGGCGGCCCATCCTTCCCATAGCGGCTCGCTCGCGGACGGAAATCGAAAAGGTGGTTAATCGAGTGTGCCGTGCTTCTGGCACAGGAGAATCGAAAGTGATCGTCTTTACCTCGCTTGAACCGTCAAGCGGCTGCAGTTGGGTTTGCGTTCACACCGGCGATTTACTTGCGGCAAGTACCGACGCTTCGGTATGTCTTGTCGACGCCAACTTGCGTTCGCCTACTCTCCACACTCAAATGGGAGTACCAAATCAAAATGGACTTGCCGACCTAATCACAAATCCAGCGCTAAGGATTAAGAACGTCGCAGCCACCGTACACGGGACTGAGCTTTGCCTCCTAACCAGCGGCTCCGGATCCTCCGAGAAAACGGACTGCCTGGTCCAGACTGATCGGACGCGTGATCGTATCAACGAACTGCGCGCCTGCTTTGACTTCGTCCTGATCGATGCACCTCCCGTCAGCGATTGCAATGATGCGCTCGCCCTTGGCCAGTCGTCCGACGGAATGGTGCTTGTGCTTCGTGCGGGCGTAACACGTCGGGACGCTGCGCGCCGCCTCACAGATGAGCTATGCGCTTCTGGAGTGAAGCTCATAGGTGCGGTCCTGAACGACTTCTCGTCGCCGATTCCCGCGGCGGTCGAAAAGTGGCTCTAGTGTAAGGCCCCCAAAACCGACTGACTTAGTTCTTCCGCGGCAAAACGCTGCTGAGTGTAACCACCGGCTCCGGTGCTCCCGATTCCAAGTGGTTCTTCCTCCGCATCGCAGCTCCCCAGCGTATTCACTTTCTTTGCACCGGCTGTTTCCAGGCCGGCGCACGTTCCTGTCACCCAACATCTGGAGGCATTGACATCATGGCGACCGCCGCCTCACGCGTACGAGCCGTTCCCGAGATACGGGCAGGCGTTTCCTCGATCGCTTCATTGGGCTGGGAAAACCTGAAATGGAGCGTTCAATCGGGCGAGAAGATCGCCGGTATTCTTTGCGATACCCCGCTTCTTCTGTTTAATGGCATATGGCTGGCACTTCTTTTCGGACATAAGCTCAACCCGGGCACCCAAGTCCTGAATAGTAGGACGGCTTGGCTTCCCGGCGATAGCTTCTTACATCATTTGAGCGGTTTGCTCGTCTATGCCGGGCTCACTCTCCTGGCCAGTGCGAGTACCGATCTTTACGACAGAAGGAAAAACCTGGACGGGTTCTCCTTCGGAGCGATCGTCAAGCCCGTCGTCCTGGCGACGACAATCTTTGCTGTTGTGCTCGCGTCGTTCAATGTGAGCTACATGTATTGGCTAGTTGTGGCTCTGATGGCTGCTTTGGATGCAGTCGGTATGGCGACTTGGCGCGTGCTCCATCTCAGATTGGCCGCATCGCGGGCGACTACCGGGAAACGCTGCCGGCGGGCACTGATCATTGGAGCTCGGGACAAAGGAAGGAGCTTAGCCAGTTATCTCGAGCATCACGCAGTGCTTGGGTACACCGTAAAAGGATTTCTTGACGATGAGCACGCACCCGGCGAAGCTTCCGTTCTCGGTCCGGTCAGCGCCTTCGCGCAGGTGATTCGTTCCGAGTACATTGACGATGTCTTCATTACCGATGGGGTCCCTACCGAGTTGATCCCCGTCCTTTCGGAAGAGGCGAAAGCCTGCGGTATCGATGTGAAGGTAGTGCCTGATATTTGTCGGGACGCTATCTCATGGCAATGCGTTGGCGATTTGCCCATGATGGTCATTCGTTCCGAACCGATACCAAAAGTCGGGCTATTCTTAAAACGCACTTTTGACATCCTAGGCGCGTCCTTGGGGCTGATTGTCGTGATGCCCCTGCTCATTCTGATCGCCATTCTAATCCGCCTCGATTCGCGTGGTCCCGTTCTGTATTCCTCATGGCGGGTGGGAAGAAAAGGCATCCCGTTCCGATGTTTCAAGTTTCGGACGATGAGCGTCGACGCCGATGCTGTCAAAGATGCGCTTCGCGCCCGAAATCAGCGTGTCGGCCCTACTTTTAAGGTCGCCGATGATCCTCGCATTACAAGAGTCGGCAAATGGCTTAGGAAGTACAGTCTTGATGAGTTGACCCAGTTATTGAACGTTTTGCGCGGCGACATGAGTCTTGTAGGTCCCCGGCCACATCCGCTCGATGACTACAGCCAATACGAGCTTGAACACCGTCTCCGGCTGAGAGTAACTCCGGGGTTGACTGGGCTTCTGGCAGGTTAGTGCCCGACAAGATCCTTCCTTCGAACGAAACATGGCACTCGATCTGGAATACATCCGGAATTGGTCTTTCCGAATGGATCTCACCATCTTGGCTCGCACGGTTCCCGCAGTGATCAAAGGAGAGGGCCGCTAGGCCCTAGCTCTTCAGGAAGCTCAGGATTGGCAAACATGAACATGGAGCGCAAGTATTCGATTTTGGGCGTTATGTTTGACGCGGTTGATTATGATACGGCGAAGGCCGAAATCATACAGGCAGCTCGCGATGGAAGGCCGTATGCGGTCTCGGCATTAGCGGTGCATGGAACGATGACCGGGTTATTCGATCCGGAACAACGATACCGCTTGAACAGTTACGAACTTGTCGTGCCAGACGGCCAACCGGTTCGCTGGGCGCTTAACTGGCTCTATAAGACGGGATTGCGAGATCGCGTGTATGGTCCCAAGCTCACCTTAGAAGTACTGGCAGGCGCTTCAGAAGAGGGCCTTCCAGTTTATCTTTATGGCAGCACCGTTGAAGTCATCGAAAAGCTCCGCACTGCTCTCTCGGAAAGATATCCGCAGCTTCAAATTGCGGGTGCCGAACCATCCCGATTCCGCTCACTGACGCCCGCAGAGCGCGACGGCTTGATCGCTCGCGTGCATGCTTCCGGAGCGCGTCTTTTATTAGCAGGGCTGGGCTGTCCTCGGCAGGAAATCTTTGGCTACGAAATGCGCGGTCTGCTGAACATGCCTGTCCTTGCAATCGGAGCTGCGTTTCCATTCATTGCGGGAACGGTGCGACAGGCGCCACGCTGGATGCAAGATCGAGGGTTGGAGTGGGTATATCGCATGATCCAGGAACCGGCACGCTTATGGAGGCGTTACGTATTCCTGAATCCTACTTATCTCGTTTTACTCGCTCTACAGAGGATTCGAGTACCTTTCGATCAAAAAGGTACTCGGCCGTACCACGAACTCTTGGTGGGCTAACTACCCCGACATGCTGACAACATAATGCACATCACTTCATGCACCGACGAAATCGAGTTGGATGCGCTGGATGAGGTCCGACGCATTGCGGCGTTTTCCTGCCGGCAAACATCCTCGCCATTTCCGGCGGAACACTGGAAGCTGACGTTCGATCATCCCGATCTGGCGCAAACAGCCAAAACGGCCAGAGTATTGGGTTCGTGCGGCTACCGGATCATCAGCGCGCGACAAGTGGGAGAAGAGCTCTCTCTCCTGTTTGCGCGCTGCCAAGACAAACTCATGAGCATCGCTGTCCCGATGCCTTTCACCGCGGCTGCCGATGCTCTCTTGCGATGCCCTCGCGGTCTCTTTCTTGCGATGTTCGGCCCGGACGGTGTCGGCAAGTCGTCTGTTTTGTCCGCTACATTCGCTACGCTGAGCCCCTTGTTTGACCATCAAAGAACCGCCTGCTGGCGGCCGCAGATCTTGTCAAGCAGAATTGCCAAGGAGCCGCACAAGTTCAAGTTGCCCCATGAGATTTCGATGCATTCGCCGCTGGTTTCGATGGCGAAGCTCACGGGTACATTTCTGGACTTTGCCCTGGATCGGGCAACGATAACGCGAAATCTTCTCCGTGGCTCATCTTTGATTGCGTGGGATCGATATTTCCCGGATTTCTCGGTCGATGCTAAACGATATCGGTATACGGGACCGGCCTGGTATTCACGTTTTCTATTGCGCTCGCTGCGGCCGCCAGAACAGTTTCTCGGCATCGTGTTGGATGCAGACGAAAACGTAATCCTGCGCCGGAAACAGGAATTGTCGCTTCCCGAACTTCGACGGCAGCTTGCCGCGTACCGTCAACTATCGATTGATCTCCCGCACACGTATGTGGTGAAGAACGATGGGGAATTGGCTGACTGCCTGAGAGAAGTACTTGTACTGGCCATAAACAGAATGGCGAGCTGGTACGAACCCGTTGCAGCGGACCTTCTTAGTGCTTGCGGTGCCTCCGCCGGTTCGAAACATGAGGCGCACATGGAAGTAGGCAAATCCTCCGGGGAAGGGGTTGGAAAGGCGGTCTGGTCGAGAGCACGCAAGTGGGCGACCCGCGGAGCGTTTGCAGTAATTGATCAGGCCTTCATCTCGGGTGCTCACTTTGTTCTCGGCATCCATCTGGCAAGGTACCTGAACCAGGAGTCCTATGGCGCCTATGCCTTAGCTTTCTCGATTTTGTCCCTGCTGGCCACGCTGCACCAGGCGATCGTTCTCGAACCGTTGAGTGTTTTTGGAGGAGCAAGATATAGATCTTCCCTCAAGAACTATCTTGGCCGGTTACTTGGCTTGCAAACAGTGAGCAGCATCGTTTCGTTAGTCGTTTTGTTCGTCGCTGCCGGAATTGTGTACTTGGCTTCGCCTTCGAGGGAGATCACATTCTGCTTGCTCGGAGCCGCGGTCGCTACGCCAAGCTCCTTACTGCTGGCATTTACCAGGCGGGCGTTGTACCTCGAATACCGTTCGAGCACAGCAGCAGCCGGCGCCGTGCTGTATAGCGTGCTGCTGTTTTCCGCCGTTTGGCTTCTCCATCACCTTGGCTGGTTCTCCGCATTGACGGCTTTCCTGGCTATAGCGGCCGCAGGGCTTCTCGCCTCGATCCTACTTCTCTTGAGGATCGGTCCCGAAAAGAGCGGCGGAGTTTACCATTTACATCTCCCGGTTGTTAAAGAGCATTGGCATTATGGCCGATGGGCTCTCGGCAGCTCTATATTCACTTGGATCTCCTGGAATTCTTGGTACACGATCCTGGGCAGCTCTTCGGGATTGGCCGATACAGGCGCGTTGAAAGCCCTTCTCAATCTCGTAATGCCCGTGACACAATCGTGCGCGGCCTTGTCACTTCTCGTACTTCCTTATACCTCGCACATAGCTCACGCCGAGGGATGGGCGGGTGCGAAGCGCCAAGCCATCACGGTAGGCTCCCTTTTCACGGCGGGCGCCGCTCTCTATTGGGCTGATCATTCTTGTGTTTCGCGGCCCGCTCATCGGGTTTTTATACACGGGGAAGTATGACAGCATCTCCACGCATCTTCCTCTATTGGCATTGAGCTCTGTCCTAAGCAGCACGATCATCGGACCGGTGAGTGCCTTGCGCGCACTCCAGAAGCCTGCCTTGGTTTGTCTGACCTTCTTCATCTCCAGTGTTGCGGGCCTCTGTATTGGAATTCCCGCTTCACGTGTTTCCGGCGTAGGCGGTGCGGTCAGTGGAATGTTGCTTTCAAGCGCGATCGCCTTATCCATCGCATCTCTTCTGCTCCTTCGGGCCAAACCGACCGCGCGTACGTTGTGCCACACCCGAGTTGAGCGCCCAGATCGTTCCATGAGTTCTTATCCTTCCACTCCCGCTAGCCAGACGGTGAACGCCACAACAGTGGTGCTTGCTGTGGGCTTCATCTTGGCCGGAATGGCGTTTGTTAGCTATACGTCCGTCGTACTGATTGCCGTCGCCATTGCTGCCGGTCTGATCGCGCTACGATGGCTGGTCCGACTACGACTGCAGTTCTGGCAAGTACTCGTCGCATTCAGCATCATCGGGTTCATTGTTCTGAATTACGGATTTGAGAACTTTGTGGCAGGGCACGTCGCCGGCATTCCCTTGCTTATCGGCGAACTGCTGATGGTTATTGGCCTCGCACTCGCAATCCGTAAGCACGGCCTTCGCAATGTGTACCCCGCTTTTCGCGATCCTATTGTGCGCGGCCTGCTGCTTCTGTTGGTGATTTCGATTCTCCATCTCATATTTGAGATTCCTCGTTTCGGATTGTACGCATTACGAGATGCATCGTTGTATTTCGAAGCAGTGTTCCTGCTGGCCGGCTACTTATGGGGGAACGAAAAGAACGGGATTAAGAGCTTTGTTCAGTTCCTGCTCGCATTGTTTGCTTTGAACCTGATTTATTCCTTCACTTTGCCGTTCGGCGAAAGCCTGCAGGCTATCTCGCCGATAACTGGGGTATTTCAACCAGTGCCGTTACTTGGCAATTACCAACACGTAGGAATGTACCTGGTCGCCGGAGCCTTGTTCTGCGCCTGGCTGATGGATTACCAAACTGGATGGCCGCGCCATGTCTTACGTGTGATGGTTGCGTTGCAACTCTGCGGTCTGGCGGTTCAGCAGAACCGCTCGATGTACGTCGGCATTTTCATTGTCTTGGGCCTGTTGTTCCTTCTGGGAGAACGGCTTAAGCTCCGGCGTTCCCTTCAGGCGCTTGGAGGAGGCATCCTCGCGCTCGTAGGGCTCCTTGTGATCGTCACCATTTCAGGGGTCACCCTGCATGGCCGCGCTGGTGATATTAATGCTGACTTCTTGCGCGAGTACGCCCTGAGTGTGCTGTCACTCGATAACTCGAACCGGCTCGCACAGGATGAAGACCGCCTGGATTGGTTGAACCAGGTATGGCAAAGTACAACGGCCACGTCCACGACTCTACTTCTTGGCCATGGATTCGGCGAGCCGTTGATCGATTTTCAGACTGAAAATGGGACCCCGATTCGCCAGCCGCACAATGCCGCCATGGGAGTCTTCGGACGTTTAGGACTGACAGGGCTCTCGGTATGGCTACTGGTTCAAGTGCTTCTTGCGAAGCGATTCGTTACCGCTGTCAAAACGGAACAGAATCGAGAGGTGCATGATCTGATCCTCTGGCTGTTTGTTTACTACGTTCTGAATTTCGTTTTGTCCATGGTACAGCCGTCGCTTGAGTTTTCACATTGTGCGGTTCCGCTGTACTTCACGCTCGGATTCGCATTGAAAGTCATGCACATGAGACTCAATCCCTCGCACGCCAGAACGGTGCGGTCGACGGGGTCTAGCCCCTTACCGTCAGGAGCGAGTGTCTGAGGCGGGTAATCGTTACGACGAGTTGGGACGACGGGCATCCAGCCGACCTGCGACTTGCTGAGTTGCTCAGTGAGTATCGACTCTCGGGTACGTTCTATGTTCCCATCCGAAATACTGAAGGTAAACCGACGATGCCGGGCGCTAGCGTCCGCGTCTTAAGTAACGCAGGCTTCGAACTAGGCGCTCACACTCTTTCGCACATCCCTCTTTCCGGCATAGAGGCTGGAAAGCTCAAGACCGAAGTTCTTGGATCGAAAATTGCTCTCGAAGACATGACCGGGACGCGCCGTGAAGAATGTTCTGTTATCCAAAGGGCAGATTCGACAGGCACACGTTGCGGTGCGTTCGCGAATCCGGCTTCTCAGGAGCCCGCACCACAAGAGTTCTGGTGACGGAAAACGCCTTCCGGCGCTACGAAATGCCCACCACCATTCAGGCGTACCCAACACGTCCGACTGGTTACATGCGAAATCTGGCTCGACGCATGGCCTTCTCCGACTTGTACTCGTACGGAACCAGGCTCCGCAAATACAGAAACTGGGTTGATCTCGGGAAGCATCTGTTCGATCGGGTTCTACAGGAGGGAGGCATCTGGCATTTATATGGACATTCCTGGGAACTTGGAGGACCTTAGTCTCTGGGATGAACTCACAGAGATGTTGAGGTATGTGGCCGGGCGGAACGAAGTCCACTACCTCTCTAATTCGGGTGTCCTCGATGCTCTGGTCGGCAGACGGAAAGCGATACGCATGAACATACTGTTCGTCCATAATTACTACCAGCAACGCGGCGGAGAAGATGTTGTCTTCGAATTAGAACGGGATCTGCTGCGTCGCAACGGGCACCATGTTGCAGAGTATTGCCGCAACAACAGCGAATTGAAGCAGCTTAATGTGCTCGGGAAGATTGCTGCCGTGAAAACAACTGTTTGGGCCGGCGATTCTCACCGCGACTTGAGTAGCTTACTCAAGCGAGAACAGTATGACGTAGTTCATGTTCACAATACGTTTGTCCAGATCTCACCCTCCATCTACTGGGCTTGTCGTGAGGCCAATGTTCCAGTCGTACAAACGCTACACAACTACCGTCTGTTCTGCCCCTCGGCCAATCTTGCGCGCGACTCGCACGTTTGCCGTGAATGCATTGAGAATGGTGTCTGGCGCGGCGTGTGGCATGGGTGCTATCGCGGTTCTCGTCCAGCAACCGCCGGGGTTGCTTTGATGCTCCTTGTCCACCGGTATTGCGGTACCTGGATGAACTGCGTGGACCGTTACATCGCATTGAGCCAATTCTCTCGTGAACAATTTGTCGCCGCCGGGCTTCCCGCTGAGAAGATTCGAATCAAGCCAAACTTCGTTGATCCGGACCCCGGCTGTCGCACGAAAGCTCTCGATTACGCAGTTTATATAGGACGGCTGTCCGAGGAGAAGGGCGTCGAACACTCTGTTCTCGGCGATGGAGCGGCTAGGCGGAAAGGTGCCGCTCGTCGTCATTGGAGACGGTCACCTGCGCGGGAGCTTGGAGGCGCGGGTGCAGTCGGCAGGACTCTCCGTCTTCGATCCAGTTCCGGGGTTGGCTTGAGCGGCGGCAATCGATGGACCTTTTGAAGAGTGCGCGTTTTCTCGTATTGCCGAGCGAATGTTACGAGACGTTCGGCATCGTGATCGCCGAATCCTATGCTTGCGGCGTACCAGTCATTGCGTCGAGGCTCGGATCGCTTGGGGAAATCGTGGAAGATGGCCAAACCGGACTCAGTTTTCGCGCCGGCGACGATGCCGAACTCGCCCAGAAGATCTCCTGGGCATGGCAGAATCCCGAGCTCATGCTGGATATGGGTCTTAAAGCTCGGGCTAAATATGAGGCGAACTACAGTGCAGATCGGAATTACCGATTGCTGATGGATATCTACGAAGATGCTGTCGCTTCCAAAGCAGCCTCCAAGCAAAAAGAACATAAACTGCTGGGTCAGTCATGACAACAAGAACCGCAGATCAAATTGATTTTCTTCTTCAGCTGACCCTTGCGCCAGAGGGCGAGTGCAACAGGAACTACCTTGAGCAACTCGCCGATAGCGAATACCAGGAACTGGTGGCTCTGGCTGAAGCCCACCACGTTACGTCTCGCGCCCTCAATCCCCTCGTGAGGATGGCCACAGCTTCAGGAAAGACCGAGGTTCTTCGACCGGTCGTTCGGGCGATTCAAAGTGAACGGGAGCGGATCGCGCAGGTCTTGCCTGTACTGGACAGGGTTTCCAAGGTCTTTGCTGACCATGGCCATCCGCTGGTCGTGATCAAGTCACTCGATCATTGGCCGGATTTTGGCGACGATGCTGATTTCTATACCGGCGCAAATCAAAACCTCGTGAACAAGATCTTCGGCGAGACGTTCCATGCACGCCGAAAACACCGCACCTTGGGTGATTGTTTAGCGGGCAAGAAGACATTCATCCTGCCCGGAGTGCAAACAGATTTCGAGGCGCACATGAAGAGATTGGGACAGGTAGGCGAGCAGGTGCAGGTGGCGCGACGTTTTCTACAACGCGCGGAACCCTTCACTGTTGACGGCTACACTTTCTTGATACCTGCGGCCGAGGAACGGATTCTTATTGCGGCCCTCATGCGAATGTACCGTCATCTTCATATCCGCATTTGCGACGTGGTGAATACGGGCAAACTGATCATGGAAGGCACCGTCGATTATGACGAGCTTCGCGCTGCAGCCGAGGTAGGCGGAATCTGGGACGGTGTTGCGACTTATCTTTCAGTCGTATCAGAGTTTCACAACAGATTCCAAGGAGCATCACTGCCGCTTCCCGCCGGAATCAAGCGATCGGCTGTGTTTGGTCGCGAGAAACTCTTCGTGCGAGGCAATTATATGCGCATACGGATGGTTCCCGAAGCCTTTCTCCTCTTCCGCCGACAATGGGCCGCAACGATCCGTAGGGGCTCGCTTGCTGCCGCGCTCCGGCTCATGACGGTCCCGCCACTCGTTTCGGCTTCGTCTGTGGCCAATACGCTGTTTGGGCGCGGTCTGCGCATTTGGTAAGTTCTGCGAACGCAAGCTGTTCGTAGTGCTGTGAGTTCGAACCCAGTTACAAAAGTTATTTCATTCGAGGGAGTAGTTAGTGCAGATTGGTAGACGTGCTCGACATGTAGTTCGCGTTCATCGCCACGATGGATTTGCAGCGGTGGTATGGGAATTTCTGTTCCAAGGTTTGAAACCGATTCTTCGCTGTTATGAATGGCTGCTTTGGCAGTGGTACACAAAGCGCAACTGCCTTTCTTTCTCTGTCTTCGACGGCCGTATGACGGTACACAAGGTCGACGCAGGCATTTCGCGTGAACTGGCGGCCTATCGAGTTCACGAGCCACTAGCCACTCATCTCCTTCAACAGATATTGAAACCGGGTATGACGGCCGTGGACGTGGGCAGCAATATTGGCTACTATGCCCTGCTCGAATCCCGACTCGTTGGCCCGACTGGCAGAGTCATGGCGATCGAACCTGTCCCTCAAAATGCCGAGATGCTCCGGTACAACATACAGGAAAACGAGCGCGCCAACGTGGAGATTCACAACCTGGCCATCTCTGATCGGAACGGTACCCTTCCTATGTATCTGTCCGAGCGTTCGAATTGGCATTCATTACTCCCGACGCCCTCGTCGCGCCAATGCATGGTGCCGGTTTCCACGCTTGACAGCTTCGTCGCCAACGCCGGCTTGGACCGGGTCGATTTCATACGCATGGACGTAGAAGGATACGAAATCGAGATCATCAAGGGAATGTTGCAGGTTCTCGAGTCCTATAGTCCCCATCTCTTAATTGAGCTTCACCCGGACCTTAGTTGGGTCGGATGCGATGAGCCAACTATCTAAGGACGCTGGAGGACCTCGGGTATTCTCCCCAATTTGTGTTCGAACAGGAGCGAGATTATCCTGTCCGTTGGAAGTTTCTAAAACCAGAGCGAGTCACGATGCGTGAGTTGATGACTCATCCGTTACTGCAACGAGACCATCGCGCCCTGACGGCATTTTTTTCGCGTGTACGTAACGGCTCTTCAGTACCAGCTTGTGCAGAAAAGGTTGGCGCAGCGGTACCTGCTTTACTAACGTGAACAATTAGGGTCTACCAAAACAGATCTGTTTGACCTATAACTATGGCTAATATCTAAGCCGCAATCACACGGTACTAAGTACGACGCAGTCGCGAGGTTTTATGTTTTCTGGATATCTGATGAATCTTCTGTCCGTGAGCGCCGCTGTCCCGACCGGCGCTCTGAGGCTTGTATGACCGGACGAAGAGGATGCTGAGGCGCACGGAGATGAAAGGTGGATTGTCCGCCTTTCCCTTCATTGCTGCAGTTTCCGGGCTCGTACTCTTAGCCCCCTGCGCTCGCCCACAGAGCAGTGACTTTCACGATTGTCGCTCTGCCAGACACTCAATATTATTCGGAAAGTCATCCCAGATATATTTACCGCACAGACGCAATGGATCGTCAACAATGCCTCAACGTCTGAACATACAAGACGGTACTAGGGCCTGGGAGATATTGTCCAAAATGGCCACGAACACGTCGGAATAGCAAAATGCCGATGCCTCCGTCAAGTTGCTGGACAATGCGAATATCCCCTATCTGCTCGCGATTGGCAACCACGACTATTCCGACAGCGGTAGTGCTGCAAGCCGTACTGCGGAAACCGCAAACTTCAACACCTATTTCGGGCCCTCTCGCTATCAAAAATATCCATGGTACAAGGGACAATACCCATCCGGCAGCAACGAGAATTTCTATGGACGCTTTGACGATTAACGGCAAAACCTACCTATTCTTGATGCTGGAGCTTTACCCGCGCGACTCTGCTTTGGCGTGGGCAAGCTCCGTACTTGCTGCTTATCCATCGGCTGAAGTCATTGTCGTCACTCATTCCAATGTTTACCTCGACAGCACGCTGGTATCGCGCTGCGATCAGCTCAATGCGGACGCGTATAATGTTGGCGCCGATAACAACGGTGACAGTTTATGGAACAAGTTTGTCAGCCAACATAGCAACATCAGTCTTGTGTTGAGCGGACATTTTGGTTGGACCGACTCGACCGCAGAAGGTGTCGGGCGGCGAACTAACTTGGGTGCCAGCGGCAATATCGTCAATCAGATGTTGTCCGACTATCAGGAAATGACCAACGGCGGCAATGGTTATCTTAGGATCTTACAGTTCAATCCCACCGCGAATACCATCCAGGTGCAAACGTATTCGCCGACGCTCAATGCATATCTCAGGGATTCAAAAAACGAGTTCCCGCTTCAGTGGCATAGTACAGGATCAAATCTTACGAGCACGGGGACGATAGCGGGTGTTGTGAAGGACGTTTCGTCATGTACAGCACTCTCGGGAGCTACGGCTTCAACCACCGGAGCCTCTGGTTCTACCGATCCCAATGGCAACTTCAGCCTCACTGTTCCTACCCCGAAGCAATATACTGTTACTGCCCAAGCGAACGGCTATTTTTCTGCATCAAAGACTGTGAACGCCT
Source organism: uncultured Acidobacteriaceae bacterium (assembly GCA_963744795.1). Lineage (GTDB taxonomy): Bacteria > Acidobacteriota > Terriglobia > Bryobacterales > Bryobacteraceae > Bog-105. The sequence continues at coordinate 35,089 of CAVUVF010000008.1, read as the reverse complement.
GGACCGGCTATTCCCAATTTGACAAGTATTTCGTGTCGACGGCAAAACCCGGGTCAATTTCTGGAACGGTAACGAATTCGTCAGGCCAGCCGGCTTCCGGTGTAACAGTTTCTTACAGCGACGGCATCACCACGACGGATTCCGGCGGAAAATATGCGTTCGCTAATGTCCTTGTCGGAACCTATACGGTTACGGCTTGGGGAACCGGGTACCAGACCGTCAGCACCCCAAATGTCAGCGTTGGTGCAGGCGCAACGACCACAACAGACGTTGCTATCACCGGGTTCGGAAGTATTTCGGGAACCGTCGTGAGTTCCGCGGGAACCGCTATTGCGGGAGCTACTGTCTCTTACAGTGGTGGTTCGACAACTACGGCCGGGGACGGTACGTACGTGCTTTCAAACGTCACGGCGGGCGACTACACTCTTACGGCAAGTGCAACAGGCTTCCAGAACACCACAGCAACCGTCAGTGTTGCGGCCCACACCACGGCTACGCTAAATTTCTCGTTGCCGAGCACGAGTCAAACTCGCTCGATACTAGGCGCAATCAGTCCAGGTGCGAGTGGAAGCGGAACGTCTGTCGCGCTGAGCGGAGCCGTTCCTGTGTTGGTGCAGAGTGCCCATGGCTCGAGTGCTACCGGACTCACCTCCACCACTGTGTCGTTCCCGACCGCATCGAAGGCGGGGAGCACAATCGTTCTGTTCACACGGATCGGCGGCACCACGATCTCAAGCATCAGCGATAATCAAGCCGGAGGGAGCAACACCTACACCTCGGTGTCAGGTCCTACGCAGTGGGGTGTCTCGCCCAATCCGACCGATCGCTGGGCACAGGTATTCGTCGCGAAGAACATCGCGGGGGGCAGCGCTTTAACCATAACGGTCCAGTTGGCCGCGGGTTCGACACACCCCGCCTATGTCGCGGCCTTAGAATACTCGGGCGCTGACCCTGTCAATCCTGTGAATGCGGTTGCGGTCGGAACCGGGAAAGTTTCCCAAAATGGCGCCCCGACGAGCGCCAATCTCACCACCACCGTTGCGAATGCGAAGTTGGTTTCCACCGCTTGGGATTCCAACGAGTCGTACAATTCCGCCGGAAACGGTTCCGGGTACACCACCGCTACGGCAGCCGGAGCCCCCAGTCTCACGGGAGGTCCCGGATGGGCAAACCTGACCGAGGATGAGACGGCTGCTGCTCCGGGAACCTGGAAAGCAACGGCTAGTTCGTCTGGGGCTAACGGTTGGACCGTTGATGAGTGGGCCATTCAGGTCATCGCGCTCTCGCCCGGTCCTTTGCAAACAGTGACGGCCGATGCCAGCGGCAATTACGCGTTTAACAATGTCGCCAACGGAACTTACACTGTTACGCCAACCCAGCCAAGCCACACCTTTACCCCAACAAATCAAACCGTAACGGTGAATGGGGCGAACGTGACGGGAGTTAACTTCACTGTAGACGCGACGACCGGCTCCATCTCGGGCAAGGTCAAGAACTCGACTGGAACGGCCATTTCAGGCGCTACGGTGTCCTACACCGGCGGTTCCGTCACGACCGACAGCAATGGTGCCTACACGCTTTCGAACATGCAGGCAGGCGCAGTGAGCATCACGGCCGCGGCAACGGGCTACCAGAGTTCCACGCAAACCGTAACGGTCACGGCCAACACCACGGCGACTGCGAACTTCACCTTATCGGCCACGGTAGGTACGATATCGGGCACGGTTACGAACTCGACTGGTACGGGTATTTCAGGCGCCACGGTGTCCTATACCGGCGGCTCAATTACCGCAGGTACCAATGGTGCTTATACGCTCTCAAACGTCCCCGCCGGTCCAGTGAGCGTCACCGCCAGTGCCACGGGATATCAGAGTTCAACCCAAACCGTAACCGTCACCGCCGGTACGACCACGACACAGAACTTCACGTTGTCTACCGCGGCGGGAACCATCACAGGTACGGTCGCGACCTCGAGCGGTACCGCCATTTCCGGCGCTACTGTCTCCTACAACGGCGGATCAACCACTACCGCTACCAACGGCAGCTACACATTATCGAACGTGCAGGTGGGCACCGTGAGTGTCACGGCGAGTGCCACGGGATATCAGAGTTCGACCCAAAGCGTAACGGTCACGGCTAGCACCACGGCCACACAGAACTTCACGCTTGTCAGCGGCTGTCGGCACTATATCCGGTACCGTGAAGAATTCGGCGGGGGCGGCCGTCTCTGGTGCTACCGTCTCATACAGCGGCGGTTCGACCACGACGTCCAGCACTGGTGCTTACACGCTCTCGAACGTGCCTGTGGGCACAGTGAGCGTCACTGCCAGCGCCACGGGATTGGCGAGTTCCACGCTGAGCGCGACCGTTACAGCTAACACCACCACGACGCTGAACTTCACATTGGCAGCGACTGTAGGCACCATAGCGGGGACGGTCACTAACTCGACCGGCACCGCTATTGCAGGTGCCACCGTTTCCTATAGTGGTGGATCGACCACCACCGCCACGAACGGGAGTTACACTCTCTCGAGTGTTCCGACAGGCACCGTCAGTGTCACGGCGAGTGCAACGGGCTTCCAGAGCGTCGCCCAAAGTGTCACGGTAGCGGCCAATACTACAAGCACCCAGAATTTCGCTTTGTCCGCAGTAGTCGCGCCGGTGGGGTCTGTTTCCGGCACGGTTACAAGTGCAAGCGGGACGGCGATCTCTGGCGCGACTATCTCTTACAGTGGCGGATCAACGACGACGGCTGCCAACGGCAGTTACACGCTATCTAACGTGCCAGCGGGCACGGTGAGCGTGGCGGCGAGTGCGACCGGGTTCCAAAGTTCCACTCAGACAGCAACGATCACGGCTAATACCACCACGACGCTGAACTTCACACTGTCACCTTCGACAGGTCAGACCTTCTCCGTCCAAGGTACGCTCAGTCCGGCATCGACTGGTACCGGATCATCGGTGGCATTGAGCGGACCCGTTCCCGTATTAGTGCAGAGTGCCCACGGCTCCACTGCCACAGGAACCAGCTCCGCTACAGTGTCGTTCGCGAATGTGTCTGGGGCCGGGGACGCGATTCTTATCTTCACCAAATCCGGTGGCAGTAAAGTGTCAGGCATAACCGATAACCAGGCGGAGGCAGCAATAGCTATACCTCAGTCGTGGGCCCAACTCAATGGGGCGTCGCGCCGAATCCGACGGACCGATGGGCACAGGTCTTTGTCGCGAAGAACATCAAGGGCGGCACCAAACTGGCGATCAACTTCAATCTAACCGGGAGTTCGACCCATCCGCTCTACGTGATCGCTCTGGAATATTCAGGAGTTGATCCGATCAACCCGATCAACGGGACGGCGATCGGCACCGGCAAAGTTTCCCAAAATGGCGCGCCAACGACCGGCAATCTCACCACCACCATGGGGAATACGAAGATTGTTCGCTACTGCCTGGGATTCGAATGAGTCCTACGATTCAACCGGGAATGGGGCCGGGTACACGACGAACACCGCCGCCGGCGCACTCAGCCTGACGGGCGGCCCCGGATGGGCAAACCTGACCGAAGATGAGACAGCAGCTGGTCCGGGAACCTGGAAGGCAACAGCCAGTTCGTCCGGGGCAGCGCTGGCAGGTCGACGACTGGGCGATCCAGCTGATTGCTCTCATCGCCCGTTTCTCTCAAACCACAACGGCGGACGGAAGCGGGAACTTCTCGTTTAACAATGTCACCAACGGGATCTATATCGTCACGCCGAGTAAGACGGGTTCCACCTTTACACCAGCAAGTCAGTCCGTTACTGTTAATAGCGCAAATCTAACAGGAGTAAACTTCACCGGCAACTAATAGTGCCGGGTGACGGGCTTTGAAGAACTTGTCGTCCCGACATTCGAACACGGTGGCAGTCCGCTGATTTCCATCGTGTTCGTGGTGTACGGAGAAGTCGCAATGCAGGTTTTCGGCTGTGGAGGGATCGCAGGGGGAGGGAATTCAGTGCTGAAGCGAGCCAGCAGCGGGCCGGCGATCGACCCGAACACATTACCCGACAACTTCACGTCGCAGCCTCCACCGTCCCAAAACGGGTTGTGACGACCTGTCGGGAGAACCATGTCGGCAATATTGTTCGAGACGATTGTCGGACCGCAAGGTGCAGCATACTGCTTCCATGCATATATCGCAGTGTTTCCGCCGCCGATCACAGGTGTGGAGTTGTAAATCCGATTGCCTGTTACAACGTGGTTCGTTCCGTCCGCGATTCCAATACCGCATTGTCCGGTATTCAGGAGAATGTTCTCTTCGAATCGGACATGGTTAGCGCCATCATCGGCAATGAGTCCGCAGCCGCTGTGACTGTGTCCCCCTGAAATGTAATTATTCCGAACGATGATTTCGTCGCTGACTCCGAAGTTGATGCTGTCTTCCTGGTGTTCAGGGTAAGAATACGTCTTCGTGTTCAGGCTCGCCAGGGCGTAATTGCCCTCTAGAATAACGTTGGTACAGCCGTGAGCTCGATCTTTGCCCCAGCACTGAAAGTTCTGTCCTCTAGGCTCAGGGCCACGAGGATTGAGTAAGAAGTTACCACGAACAGTGATGAGATCTGCTTTGCCAGTGAACTCTATATTCGACTCTCCGTAAGCGACAACATTGCCTTGGATCGTAATGTTTTTGTTGTTATTCTCGCCAAATATTCCGTCGTGGCGATCGCAGCATTTGCTGGTCTGAGTCTCGGGATGAATATAGTTGTCATGGATAGATACGGTGTTGCTGTCGCGTAAGGTGATCCCATTCCCTCGTATCTGACCGCCCGCGGTACCACAAGGCCCAATCTCGGAGTCCCGAATCGTGATATTGATCGAATTACTGATCGTGATGCAGTTGCCCGTAGTCGAAGTGACGTGAACATTGCTGATCACAGTCCCGGTTTGGCCATCAATAATGATGGGCGCAGACTCTGTTCGTCCCGCAGAGCGGGACGGGCTCGCAAAGATGAACAGAAAGGCCGTTCCAATCGCAACTAAGTGCATGGAGAGAGCTAGTGGATAACTCAGAGGGAAACGCATCGCGTATTGCATTACATCAATTTCGAGCTTTGAGCTCGAAACGTGAGGATCAGACTTTTTCGAGAGGACTCACGACAAAACTGGCCGGGGCCATGCGGGAGGTAATTCGAATCCGCATGATGGAAACTTCGCTTGTGAAGCGGACAGGCTCGAATAAATCGCTCGGGGAACAGGTCGTGAGTGCGTTGGTGGCAGGTAAGGTTCGACGGGCCGGCGAACGGCGCAGGATCTCTGTGCAATTGATCAACGTGCGCGATCATTCGCTGATGTGGTCGGCGATTTTTGAGCGCCCGGTGGGCGACTCTCCTCTTCTCCAAGAAGAACTGGCTCGCGCTATCGCCGAACGTGTCTCTGATTGCGCCTTGCCAGACCTTGTACTTGAGCCTCCGCGTCCAAAGCGTGTAACGGTCGGCCAGCAGTTTTCATTCATCTATACCTGTTCGGCTTAAGGCACTGCTGCTTGGGCTAATCGGATCGGCAAATCCGGCAGATCAACGTGCCCCTCGGTCTCGTGCGCTCGCTCCCTAGGCAATTCCCGGGTTTCGCCTAGCCTGTCGTTCGCCAATATTCTGTCCGTGCGTAAGTAACTGACTCGCAGGACGATGGATGGGAAAGAATCGGCTCTGTTGCAAACTGGCGGAAGATCTCTGGTAGCGTAAAAGGCCATGAACGGAGATCGGCCAGCGTTGTTTCGAGGGCGACACTTTGCCGATGACGTGATCGTTCTTTGCGTCCGTTGGTACCTCCGCTATTCACTTAGCTATCGAGATCTCGCCGAGATGATGGTGGAACGGCATCTTTCTGTGGATCCATCCACGATCTGGAGATGGGTGCAACGATATGCACCCGAACTGAATGAGCGAATCCGCCATGAACTGAAGCCGACAAATGGGTCTTGGCGAACAGACGAGACCTACGTGCGGGTGGCGGGACGCTGGACCTATTTATATAGAGCTGTGGATTCGACCGGTGCAACCATCGACTTCTTTCTTTCGAAGACTCGCGATGTGTTTGCCGCTGGAGCGTTCTTCCGCAAGGCGCTCGCTGCGCCAGGTCATCCTCGCCCGAGGGTGATCAATGTCGACGGGAACCCGTCGTATCCCCGTGTTATTGACGAACTGAAGAGGACTCATGCACTCGGCCAACGATGTCGCTGTCGCGTCGTCCCTTACCTCAACAACATTGTCGAGCAGGATCACCGTGCGATCAAACGGCGGATCCAGGCGAGCCTCGGCTTCCGCTCTTTCGCGGGCGCGGAGCGAACGATCCAAGGCTACGAAGCAATGCACATGATCCGCAAAGGACAAGTTCGATGGCTGGCAAAGGGCGACATCGCTGAACAAGTCCGCTTCGTTAAATACATCTTCGCGCTCAGTGCATGATCGGCGGATTCAAGCACAGCGTGTTTCGCGCCTTCCCGCGCCTATTTGCAACAGAGCCGTTAAACTCGCTTGGTGGCGAGCGTTTCCTCCTCGATTGAGCTCGCCACTTGAGCGGCTTTCACTTTCTCGAGAACGTGTATGGAACTCTCCGGCGTTTTAGCGGTGGATTCAGCAATAGCTCTTTCGAGTCGCTCCGTTGCAAGATTGCGCTGTTGCTCGAAGGCTTTCTCTGTTCTCCGCACTTTCGCGGCACGTGCTTTGAGATGAAGAATGCCAAGGCCGGCGAACGCAAGGCCGGCGAACGCAATCAGCAGCAGAGACACCCAAACAGTCATGTTGTAGTCGGAACGCTTAGAGGAATCCATTAAACCGCACTCAGCACAATACCACCACTCGTCGTCCCGTACTAGGCAGCCCATAACTCGGAGAATCAAGTGTCGGTTGCCAGTGGTTGGCGTCTCAACGACGCGACCCGGATCTTCGCTCGGAAGTGGAAGCAATTTGATCATGAATGCGGAACCGTTGGGGCCTCCCCCCAATTGTCCCTTCCGAAACTCCGGAATTGAAATCATCTGAACTGGACGTCAGCGCGAATTGAGGCTGGTTTCTGCGTTGTCTCCAGATGCTGTGTCCAGGACCTGCTGCGTGATAGCCTTGGCCTGTCTTGGCAGGAAGAACACATCGCCGCTGTAGGCAGCCGTGATGTTATGAACGCCGGCCGACAGGGACGATGTGGTGAGCGAAGAACTACCGCCGGAAACCGTCTGCAGCCCGAGGATCGTGTGGCCTTCGGCTCATGGCGGCGGCGGACCAGTTCTGCCTTGACTGCCAGCAGCTTCGCCACCATCCGCTTCTTCGCCGTTGTGCGCCACACGGTGAAGGCTCCATCCTTCCGGCGCTTTCCGCAATAATGCGTGAACCCCAGAAAGGTAAAGGTCTCCGGCTTACTTTCACCACGCTGCTTCCGGTTATTCGATGCTGAGATGGTCACGTAGCAAGTCATGACATGATCGAAGACAATGCGGTGTTCTGAGATGATTACGCTTTCTACCGGATCGGCAGACCATTCGCCGCCCTCAACAGCCCAGTAGAACGTGGGCCGATCAACTTCAAGATTCCACATTCTGGAATGGTATCGCCCGGAACTTACACCGACACCGGTCGGATCTGGACGCGCTGATACGGGAACTGCCCGGAAGCGTTCTTCGATCAGAGTTGGCGACTCTCTACGCGAATCAGATCCCCGGCTTGCGGCGTTTTACGGCAAAGTGCGTGAAACGTGTTTCACAATGGGTACTCTTCGCACCTTATTGCGACCTACATGGGCTGTGCCCCGCAACACTAGCTATTGCGGGGCGCGAACAAGATTAAAGCGGCTCCCACAAGACAGATGCAAGCGCCGATCATGTCCCAATGATCCGGGCGCGTTTGCTCGACTATCCAGAGCCAAATCAGCGAAGACATAATATAAACGTCACCGTACGCAGCGTATGCGCGACCTGCTACCGCAGCGTCGATGCGGGTAAGAGCCAAGGCGAAGCAAACAAGCGAAACAGTGCCTGGCAGCATCCAGAGCGGGCTTTTCCCGAGCCGCAGCCACGCCCAAAACGCGAAGCAACCGGCAATCGCCCAGCGCGGCAAGCGCGTACCAGAGCAGCGAAGTCATTGAGCGGATTCCAAGACGGACGCGGCAGTGCGGCCACATTCTGGGAGTTCAATACATTGGCATTGCATAACTCGTCCCGCTACCCAACGCATGGCCTTGAGCCGTGCGATCTGTTCATCAAATTCCTGTTGCTTGCGCTTCGTGATCTCCTGCCACCGACGCGGCGCTTTACACCGGTTCCGAAGCCATGCAGCAACTGACGCATTTCATCGGGGCGGAAACCGCATGCCTGCGGCGCCCGAAGCACGGACAGCCGTTGAATGACGTCGGTTGTATAGCGCCTTTGGCCGCTCACAGCCATGGGCTTCGGCAAGACGCCGATCCGTTCCCAATATCGAATTGTTGAAACCGGGCATACCGCTTTCCGCAGCTACTTCACCTATCGTCATCTCCCCACCCTTGACTTGAAGTCAGCTTCAAGTCTTACAGTTGGAGACATGACGACCGCAACAGCGTTGCTCTCTACTTTCCTTTGCGTCGGCATTTGCGCCGCCGCCGATACAGGACCCCAAGCCCGTGTTTGCCTGCAATTTGAAAGCAATCAGGGCCGAAGATCGGCCCCGGTACAACGAACTGGTAAAACGTATCCGTGCGGCCATCCGGAACCGCAGCGAGATCGCAAACGGCTATGCCTTCAGCTTGGACAGCAAGACCGTGACCCTGCCAGAAGCTGCCGAATGGATCGGTATGGAGCGGCTGTGTTGTCCGTTCCTCACACTTCAGCTTTCGGTGGCAGGCAATCAGACAAATTGGACATTGACGCTAACCGGTCCGGAAGGCGTAAAGCCGCTGATCGTGGCGGAGTTCCCTTCAGGTTAACCTTGTCGCATGAAGGGTAAGTTTTGCAGCACGACCGCCGCCGAAGAGTCACAGGGCAGCGGGTCTGTGTGTCTATCGCGGCTCAGTAAGGCCAGATAGCACCCAGCGCGCGGACCGCGTTGCCGCCGAGAACGCCACGAATGTCCGCGTCGGTGTAGCCCCGGCCGATAAGACCGTCGGTCAAATCGAATATGCGTTTAGGATGGTCGAGTCCCGTGACCGCGACGTGACCGGGCTTGTCGGCGTGATAGCCGTAACGGTCGAAGTTCGGCTGTGAATTTTGGGTCGAAGCCCGCCCAATGGCGTTGCCATTGCCGACCACATCCAGATCGCTGCCGATAGCGAGGTGTTCGACGCCGACCAGTTTGCGAACGTAATCAAAATGATCGAGCGCATTGCGCTGCTGCTCAGCCCCCTTGGCCACTGTCTTCGATCCGGTCTTGGCAGATTCCCGGATTCGACGACCGGCGAACCAAAATTCATACCACCAGACCTTTCCGCGTTTGAACAAAGACATTGGATTCCTTAATGACAACGAAACTATTTCACGGCCCTGAGCTCCATTTGCTTTTCGGCTGCTGCTGATCCGCCGGAAGGAATTACAGACGCACATGGAAAGTTCGAAGAGAATCTAAACGCACTGCGAACCTCGTGATCACGGCAAAACTGGTTGTGCTCTCCGCCTGCAGTACCGCAGTAGGGCGCTCGCTCGGCCAGGAGGGTGTCGCGAACCTTTCTCGGGCATTCCTCTTGGCGGGCGCATCCTCGGTGCTGACCACCTTGTGGACGGTCAGTGATACCGGATCGAGCGGGTTAATGTCTGAGTTTTACCGTAATCTGCATGGCGGCCAGGATGTCGCCACCGCGCTCAGTAACGCTAAACAAACACTACTCAGCCGGTTCGGCCCGGAGATCCTGCAGACAATCGCGGCCTTTCAGGTCGTCGGCAACGGGGCTGTGACCATCAGTTCGCAGCAGAATCCAATGGTAGTCAAACGAGCCAAGCATGGACCTGACAATCACTCAGAAATCTCAGATTCTCAGCAAAATCGAGCAGTACATTGAGACACGCTTTTTCAATCCGTTGGGCGACCTCGCGGCATGGAGAGAAACCTGGCGGACCAGCCGCGACTCCATAGCGGGGAGCGCTACAACACACGAATTCGAAGAGCGCATCAACCAGTCGCTTTCGACGCTCCGCTCAAGCCACGTTGCTTTCTTTCACGGAAATGGACAACGGGTTCCGGCGCCGTACGCGCTCAAGGCGACCTTCATCAAGTCAGATGATACGGAACCGAGCTGGGTGTTCCTGGATGTCCTGGAAGGGGGCGTTGCTCATAAGGCTGGGATCGAAACCGGCGAAAGCCTCATCGCCGTAAACGGGCAGCCCGTACGGCCACCTGAAATTCCACGGTTCGATACGGGCTCGACCAATGCGCTCACCATCCTCTCGCGTGTCGGCGAAAGGCGCAATGTGTCGCTGAATCTCCCGGTTCCCGTGAAAGGCAGACCGCCATTGGCCGAAGTTCGCACCGTCCATGCTCGGAAGCTGTCGGACCGCATCGGCTACGTACGTGTTGCATACTTTCCCGGCGCGGCTGGTGACGGATTTGCCCTCGCTTATGAGCGCGCGCTCGCGGATATTGACCCTGTCGATCGCCTGATCATAGACCTGCGGGCTAACGTGGGCGGCGGCCTTGGATCTCTTCGAGTGATGAGTTCGCTTTGCGCGGACGTCCGCCCAGTCGGATATAACGTGAGCCGCAGGGTCGCTGACAGGGGTTATCGCAAAAACAAGCTGACGCGGATCGACCGGATTCCAACCACCACGCCAGCCAAACTGAAGATGTTTTTCCGGTTCAAGGTACTGCACCGTGATCGGTCGATTGCCCTCTTCACAGAGGGCCTTGGCCAACGCCGATTCCAAGGACGCGTTGCGATCCTCGTAAACGAGCACACGAAAAGCGCCGCCGAAATGATCGCCGAGTTCGCCGCCACAAACAAATTGGCCACGGTCGTGGGTACGCGTACCGCGGGCGAGGTTCTCGGTGCCGTGAACTTCCTGGTTGGGGAGGGCTATCGCCTGCGCATTCCCATCGGCGGCTGGATGACGTGGGATGATCGCTTGCTCGAAGGCAGTGGCGCTACGCCCGACATCGAAATCCGTCAAGAAGTGAGCGCGTTACGCGCCGGACAAGACGCGGCCCTCACGCGTGCGATCGAGTTGTTCTAATTGCTTTTGGATCATGGCTGTACTGAAGCAGGACAAGAGCCCGGCACCGGAATCGTACGGCGCACTTTTGGGCGAGATCAAGGAGAGAATTCGCTCTGCTCAATATGCAGCGTTGCGGGCCGTCAATCTGGAATTGCTGTCCCTCTATTGGGATATCGGACGTCTAATTGCCCTAGGTCATCCGCGATCAGGAGTTCATCTTCCACGATCAGAACTTGTGCCATGCTCAGTCCTTGCTTGCAAAGGAAACCGTATGGTGATGAACGTGCCAGGAGGGCTAACCACCTCTAACTTCGCGTGTAATTGTCGGACAAGTACATTCACCAAATGCCAGCCCATCGACGGCGTTTTGAGCAAGTTCAATTTCCAGGGGCGTGCGACAGAAGCAGATCTCACGCCACTTGGCCGAAGCCAGATGGGCCTTCCGCCGCTCGACGTTCGTCCGACGGTAACATCGAAGGATTTTGCCAAAGCCGGCGCGTGAACGATCTGCGGTTCACGCCTGCTCTCGCGCTTGGCGGGTGTCAGTTCTGTTGCGGAGCGATCTTTTGGAGTTTCCGGAACTCTTGCATTTCGCTCTCGGCCTCGGCTTCTTTGCCCTGTTTCCGATAGAGTGCGGCCAGCCCGAAATGCGCCTGTGCGGCCAGAGAGCGTCTGCTTTCTCGATTTCGATCAAGCGCAGCCAGGCCTTTTCGGCAAGAGCAGCGTCGCCATCGAGCGAAGCGGCTTTCCCTAGCGAATACAGCGTCTCCGGCATGTCCGGCTTTAGTCGATTGGCGCGCTCCAACTCCGTCGCGGGCTTCTCGCACCTTGCCCTCTTGCAGCAGTGCCGACCCAAGATGATAACTCGCCTCGGCATTGCCCGGCTGCAGTTTTGTCTCAGCTCCGAAACTCTTCTTCCGCTTTCGCCCATTGCGCCGCGCCCGCGTACACCAAGCCGAGTTCAAGATGAACTCCGGGCATGTCCGGCCGTTGCCGCAGAGCTGCTCGGAACTCGTTTTCAGCCTGCGGCATCTGCCGCAGGACGAAATAATTTTCCGCCATGGCCTGATGCGAGCGCGCCGAATCCGGGTAAGCTCCGACCGAGGTATCGATGGCGCGCTTCGAAGAGCAAACCGCTGGCACGGCCCAGATAATACAGCAAGTCCGGGTTATTCGGGCGTTTCGCCAACGCGGCACTCAAATTAGCGACCGCTTCCTGGTATTGACCCGTCTCGATTTGCGCTATTCCCAGTGCTTCGTAGGCATGAACGCGATCAAGATGTGGAATAGCTTCGGCAGCGAATCCCGAGCGAGCAATGCGTAACCGAGCTGAAGATGAGCATCTTCGAGATCTGGGCGCAGTTCCAGAGCTCGCTTTAACGGCGCGACAGCAGCAACGTAATCCTGAGTCTGCACGTACTCTTCGCCGAGATTGAGAAATGCTTCTGCCAGATTGGGATCGGTCTCGGTCGCTTTGCGAAACTCCGCGATGGCCACGTCGTAATGCCCCTGCTTGTGTGCTTCCACGCCCGCCTGCATGTGCTGAGCGGCCTCCGGAGAAACGCTCTGCAAAGCAATCGCCAGAAGCAGAATTGCGTGAATCATAAAGCGCGCTCTCGCGAGGATTATGAATGCTCCGGCTCGCGTATTTCGAGAAACTGATCGGCGGCGACATCGGAAAGTGTCTGCCGTATTCCGGAAGGCCACGCAACCTCCACGCTGGCAGTTGTTGCCGAACCCAGACCAAAATGAAGCCGCTTATCATTCGCGGAGAGATAACTTCCTGCTGTGGTCGCATAACGTGTCTGGCCATTCACATGAACTCGCGCGCCGAGCCCATCGCGGTTGCTGCGAGTGCCGCGAAGCGTGATCGTCAGCCAATGCTGGTTGCCGCCGCGATTCATCAGGACGAGAGGATGGCCGCCCAGAACCGTCATGACCGCGTCCATCCAGCCGTCATTGTTCAGATCTCCGAAAGCCAAACCGCGGCCCGCGATCGGAGTTGCGACTCCCAGAGGCGGCACGTTCGAAACGGCCATTCTGATTCAAGGCCAGCAGCGGCGGCTCGAGATAGTGGAGCGAATGATCGATGGCTTCGACGTTATCGAGCACGTGGCTCTGCGCAACGAACAGATCCTTCCAGCCATCGTTGTCGAAATCTTCCAGCCCGACGCCCCAGCCAGAGCTTCCTGCGGTCAGCGCACCGAGACCGGTTTCAAGACTGCGGCTGCGTGAACAAGCCTTGGCCATCGTTATGGTAGAGCACCATAGATTTCGCGCGGTAACTCGGTCACGATGATGTCCGGCAAGCCGTCATTGTCGTAGTCCTGGAAAACCGTGCCCATCCCGGAAAGCGGCTTGCCATCCGCAGAGAGCGCGGCACCAGAATCGAGAGCGCATTCCGTGAACGTTCCGTTGCCGTTGATTGTGAAACAGGTATTGCTGCATGCCGTCGTTGGCGACGAAGATGTCCGTGAAGCCGTCGCCGTCGTAGTCGGCGAATGCGACTCCTAGCGCGCGACCTTTCTTGGCGGTGATCCCAGATTTCTCACTTACGTCTTCGAAGGTGCCGTCTCCGCGATTGCGATAAAGAAGGTTCGTCGTGGCAGGGAACTCCGCCGGCGGGCAATAGGTGCGCCAAGCGCCGCCGCAGGTCTTGCTGTGCCGCGTGTCCCATTCCATGTAACGCGTGACAAAAAGATCGAGATGGCCGTCGTTATCGAAATCGAAGAAGCCGGCTGAAACCGACCATCCGCCTCCAGCAACTCCGGCCTTGGCTGTCACGTCAGTAAACGTTCCGTCACCGTTGTTGTGGTACAGAATGTTCCTGCCGTAGTTCGTGACGAAGAGGTCGGGATAGCCGTCGTTGTCGTAATCGCCTACCGCAACTCCCATTCCGTAGTTTCCCTGCGCCGGCGTGGGCCAAACCAGCGGCTTCGGTGACATCTGTGAAGCTGCCGTCTTTGTTTTGCCGATAGAGGCGATTCCAGTAACGCGGGTTCTGCGCGATCGAATTTTTCCGGCAGCGGCATTGGGCTGGTCGAGGCGGCCGCCATTTACGAGGAAAATGTCGAGCAAGCCGTCGTTGTTGTAGTCGAACAACGCCACCCCGCCCGGCATGGTTTCAATCAGATACTTCTGGGACGTCGGCGAGTTCTGAAGCGTGAAATCCAGCCCGCGAGGGAGCTTCGCATCGAATATAGGCGGCTGCCGCGCAGGTTGACAGCCCGAGAAAATCGCGGCGCTTCATAGCGATTCTCAGCCAAGCGGCCTTCATGATCAGCACTGAGCATATCTCAGAGGCCGCGACCTCGGGCAGCTGAGGTGACGCGCCCATGCGAGCATATCGAAGCACGCTCTATCGCCTGCAGATCCGCGTTCAGAATGCGAACTTCATCCCAAACTGGATTAAGCGAGGATTATTGACAGTGAGCTGACCACTCCGAAGGTGTTGCTGCCGATGGATGTGTTCGGCGGGCCAAACTGCGGATGATTGAACAAATCGAAGAACTCGGCGCGAAATTCAATACCCATTCGCTCCGCAGGACCGAACGTTGTTCGCTTGAAGACTGCGAAGTTCCAATTGTTCAGGCCGTCCTGCCGGAGATGGGGATCGACCCGCGGCTCGCTGCCGAAACCATACGCGGGAGGAGCTGAAAAACAGGCTGTGTTGAACCATCCCGCAAGCCTCTGTGTCGCGGTCTCCGGCGTACCGATCCGTCACAGCCGGCAATGACGTTGGGCCTCAGCGTTCCGATGCCCAAGCCCAAAGCTGAGAGCGGAGTTGCCATTAGCCTCGTTGAATTTCAGCGGGAAACCGGTCTGCAAATACGTGGTTCCATCCATGCCCCAACCGGATATGATCTTGTCCGCGAATCCGCTCACATTGCTCAGGTATTTCTTGCCCCTGCCGAACGGCAAATCGAGCACATAACTGATCACCAGGCGTTGCTGAAACGTTCTGCGAAGACAAAGACCGTTCGTTAGCGAGGTTATTCCAATCCTGAGTGTACACCGACGCCGCCCGTTTGCCCACCCTCCAACCAAGACGTGGTCGTGTCGGTGTTACTGATCAACTTGGCGTAGGTGTAAGCCACCAGCAATGTTCCTCCGCCTGCGAACCGCTTCGTACGGTCGCCTGCAGCGCATTGTAGCTGCTGGAGCAGCAGCTGTAGCCGTTCAGATTCACGGCACTCCATCTCTGGAAAGGGCCGATCCAGTTGGCCCTGAATCAGATGCCCGGGACCCAAATTGCCAGGCAGAGGCATACTAAACGGATAGTTTGCGACACGCTGCGCGATTGTGACCGGCTGGCCTGCCATAAACTGCTGTTGGGCCTGGTTGATGAAAGTATCCGGGATCTGGTTGATGATTGGTTGGTTTGTTTGGGGCAGATGCATGCCATGAGACCCGGCGTACGCCACATCCGCAAAGAAGCCGCCCGGGCAGTTGGCGCTGGATGTCCAGATTCCACTGCTGTACATATCCAGACTGCTGCACCGTGTAACCAGTCGCCTGTAAACGGCGACTGTTGGAGGGCATAGGCCGATATATTCGGCTGCGGATTCCGGCCAGGCGGAACGACCAGCGCCGGACCGAACGGACCCGGCCAGCGCAGCTGAAATTAGCAGCGCCAGGCGCTGTCAGAACGCAGTTGCTCGCGTTCAAAGTGCTCGAAGGGATAAGCCCGGCTTATTGCTGGCAAAGAAAGGCGAAGTGCCGCTGTTGACAGGGTCGATGTAAGGGTTAGTGTTGAACGAAACGAAATTCGGAATGTAAAAGATGCCGTATCCCCCGCGAATGACCGTTTTGGGATCGGCGGCGTAGGCAAACCCAATCCGCGGCGCGAAATTCTTCTTGGGTAGCGGCAGGCTGTTCCTGGTGTCGTTTACGCCTGTCTTGACCAGAAAGAGGTCTCCCATGCACGGACTGCCGGGAGCACCGCTGCAGCCCGTCACAGAGGCATTTACCGCGCCCGGATCGAAGTAAGTCAAGCGATCGTAGCGTTCCGACCAAGGGCCTTGCAGTTCATAGCGAAGTCCTAAGTTCAGGGTCAGCTTATTTGAGACGTGCCAGTTGTCGGCAAAATACAGGGCACGATAGGTCTCCTTGCCGGCGACGGGTTGCGAAATGACCAGGTTGCCGGTGGTCTGATTCCCGAACGCAGCACCGGCGCCAAGGCCGAACCCGAGCAGATAGTCGGCAAAGTCGATGCCACCGGTAGCACTCGCTGCGTTCCGCGCCAGACTCTGAGTCCAAGAGCCGTTGAATGAAATGATGCCACCGCCATTGTTGGTCTGAAGGTAGTTGTCGTAGGTGTACTCGAGCTGGCCGCCAAAGACGAACGTGTGGCGTCCGCGAACCATGGTCATTTGCGGAGAAAGATTGTACATCGTGTCGTAATCGGAAATGGCGCTCTGGCCCTGGCTGCAGCTAACCGAGCGCATCGCTCACAGCCGAGGCACGGAGTCAGCGGATTAGCCTCAATGCTGGGCACCACGGCGTTGTAAGTTGCCGGCCAACCCTCCTTCGTGAAGTCGAAACCCTGCGTTCTTGGGCGTGCGCAGGTAGGTGAAGCGGCCGAGCACTGCCATTCAAGCTCAAGGTGGTTGTGGGAGTAATTACATATGTGTAACCCAGGGCAAGGCTTTTGCTGTCGGTATCCTCTTCGCAACGATCTTTACAAAGGCCCGTGCCGAACGGATCTTGCGCCAGGCTGAGGAGCTTCCAGTCGGTGAACCTGCCGAAAAGCTGCTGCTTGTCAGTAATGTTTTGGTCCACGCGAGCCACGTATTGATCGGTATTTCCACCCGCACTCGCAGCTGTCGTGAAGTTGTTCGTCAACGCATTGTTGGTTGGCAGCGGAAAAAGGCCAAGCAGGTAGGTGGAAGTCGGATTAATGCGAGTTGGACGGGATGATATTGCCCGCGAATGCCGTGCGAGCGCAGTTGGCTGTTGGCCGGACAGTTCGGATTCACCGACAGCGGATCGTAATGATTGGTTGGCAGTCCGGGCGCGGAGAAATTTCCCGTCCGCTCAGCCGGGGTCGGAACCGTGGTCGTGTAGACCGTGCCCTGCGCGTAACCGGAACCCTTCATAGCTGCCAAAGAAGAAGGTCTTGTTCTTGATCGCTGCTCCGCCGATGGTTCCGCCAAACTGGTTCTGCGTGAACGGCGGCGCCTTGTTTCTCTGCCGCTCTGAAGCTCCGAAGTCTTATTGAAAAACTCATTCGCGTTGAGAACCCTGTTACGCAGGTATTCATATAACTCGCCGTGCAATTCGTTGGTTCCCGATTTCGTGCTGATATTAATGACGCCGCCAGCGAACTTGCCCCATTCCGGGCCCAGATTGTTGTACTGGACCTTGAACTCAGAAACGGAGTCCTGAGTGGGAACCACCAGCGGCAGGTTGATATAGCCGGTATTGAGCGGCTGGCCGTCCAGGTAGATCGCGCCCTCGTTCGCGAAAGAGCCGCCGATCTGGTAATTGGCGAAGTCGAACGGGTTCTTGCCGACTACCGTGCCCGAGCGTGTTTCCTTGCGGGACCACGGAAGGAGTAATCGTCGTCAGGTTGAAGATGTTGCGGCCGTTCAAAGGAAGCTCGTTGGCTTCGCGCGTCTCCACAACCTGGCCGAGCGAAGAAGTTTCGGTCTGAATGCAACGGAGTTTCAGCCGTTACCTCCACAGCCTGGTTCACGTCTCCAACCTGCATGCTGGCGTCGATGTGAGCGGTCTGATTGACCTCTACGATGACCTCCGGGCGCGTGTATAGCGCTTGAATCCCGCCTTCTCTACGTCGATGCTGTACCGGCGGGAACAAGTTCGGAAACAGATAAAGCCCGTCGTTTCCTGTGGCCTGAGATCGCTTCTCAGCCGTGCCGAGGTTCGTCAGTGTGACTTGTGCTCCCGCTATGGGCGCACCCGAAGGGTCCGTTACGATCCCGGCGATTGAACCGTAAGTCGTTTGCGCACGGGCCGGCAGAGTGAACAAAACAATGATTATGCCGAAACAAATGGCGGCGGTAAGCAGGTAAATTCGCGAACACAGTCCTCGCATAGCGTCGACCTCTTCGAAGGCGGATCATAGAAAACACGCCTACTGTATTAAATACGGGCGAAGATTGGTGTCTGTACCACTCTGAACGAGTCTTTACAATAAGCTGTGTAGAAGAGAGTTCTTGCGCAACCGTTTAAGGCCACGATAAAAATGGTGGCGTACTGTGCCAAGCGGTTTTCGTAACAGCGCGCTTATTTCCTTTAGCTCTAAGCCTTCGAAATAGAAGAACTCAATCGTTCGGCGCTGAAGATCCGTCAATTCCGAAAAAGCTCTCTCTAGTTGTTTTCGACTAAGCTTCGCATCAAGACATTTCTCAAGGTCTAGCGGGCCCTGCACTTCCAGAGAATCGATCTGTTCATATGCGTCTAGATGTTGGCGCGCCAGATATAACTTCCTGTCTAGCGCTCGACAGGAAGTTATCTGAATGATCCAGGCTTTTAAGCTACCCTTTGAAGGATTGAAAACGTCCGGTCTTCGATAGAGGTACAGAAACACTTCCTGGACTACATCTTCCGCTTCGTTCGGATCGCCCAAGACGCGCCGCGCGATGCGGAGTACCAACCGAGAGTATCGGTCAAAGAGGACGTTGACATCACCGCGGGGAGTGGGCGGCCCATGGCCCGCGACTGTATCCGCTCGTTCTATCGATGTAGATGCAGCCTGGTTACCCGCCGGGACCGATACTTCCGGTAAGCCGGACCAAACAACCGGAGGTGCAAGTGGCTCTCCTGACGCGCTCGAAGTCATCGGCGGACTGGACTCCCGAGCAACGCCAATATACTCAACGAATCACGCGTTGCCCTATTGTCAGAACTGGTCTCGGATGAACTAGAAACATATCACAATTTCGGCGAGCTCGAGTTACGGCAAGTGCGGCTAAACTCCTCATGTGCCAATGCTCGCTTCTCCATGCCGCGGCTCACGTGGACCGGTCAGCTCGGGTGCATCATCAGCGTGGTTCTCGCAAACATCAGATGGAGAAGGGAACCGGAAAGTGAAAGTGGGTGTTCTCAACCGCGGTGACTCTAACGTTGTTATCACGAAACACGAGCCCTGGCTGTACTTCGTGTGCCCGGAAGAGTTTAGCCATGGGAGATGTTTTACCCTCTGCCCAACGAATTTCGGCGTTGACAGTAAGATACTGTAAAACGCCGTTGACGAGGGCCTGGATACCCGGCGGCCCGTAGATGTCAATCGGGTCAGGCCGCTGAAACTCCCACGCCGAGACCATGACCATCGCAAGGCCCATCGTGTGGTCGCTGTGAGGATGGGTGATGAAGACCGTGCCGATTTGGCGGAAATTAGAGTCGGATTGTACAATTCGGCGTGTGACGTTGTCCCCAGCATCAATCAGGTAGCGAGTTCCGTTCACAACCAGCAGATTCGAGCACTGCGAGCGATCCTTCATCGGCACCGGCCCGCCTCCCGTACCAAGGGTTATGAGCCGCGTACCCTTAATTGCATGAGGCTGTATTTTGGGACGTGTTGCCACCTGAGCAGTACAGGCGGTCGCCACCATTGCTACCCATATTAAGGAAGCGGAGATATACGGCGAGTACACTGAAAGTGCCTCCGATCTTATTGCTGAAGTCTATACCCGTTGAACCGCCTTCGGGGAACGGCGATTCCGGGAATTCGTGGGAGCATCATGCCGATCCCGCCTGACTATCTTTGGGAATTGTGTCCGAGACGTCGGGGATCGGTCACTTGGACAGAACAGCTGAAAGAGCCTTCAATTAACGGGTTGCTCGTCATACAGCCAGAAGGCTGCTTCCAGGAGCTTCAGCTGAGTCCAGGGCTCAGGTGTGTATGTTCTTTGTGTGATACGCTCCAGTCGCCGCACATCCTATGAACCACCGCCCCACAATATGGAATTTGAGATCGAACCGATTCTGAATGGCCGTGGTTTCGGCTTTGACGTCAAGCGCCAGGACGGCACCCCACTTCTGGAGACACTTTCGATGGTCCTGCGCTGATCCGTGTGGTGTCAGAAGATGGCACCTTCCGGATGGTAGGCTTGCCGCCCAGTGTTTTATCTTGCATAGCAACGGTTAAGAGCTCTCGGCGGAACTCAGCAAATCCCAAGTGCTCATGTCCTTGGGGATCTCCAGGCAACCGTGTATGCCTCTGTAGCGGATTCGGTACTTTGGCTACTTCTGTCTCAATGGCATAGAAATGCCTACAATGCTTCATCAGCTCGTAGGGCGGGATTCGACGGGCGTGTTTCACGAGTGATTGGCATTCTTAGATGCACCGGTAGTTTATCTCTTGACGGTCGCGAATTGTCTGGCACGCGGTAGTGGGCGACACGGCTGCTACTGCTTACTTCAAAGACAAAACGTCAGAACAACTATGCGCAGCCTTCACCCCTCCGGTCAAGTCGGCGATGGGCGGAGACACAGCCCAGCGAGAGCGCTGATTCTTTTCTCTTCCGAAGAACGGGCTCCCCTTCCTTACGATCGGCGTGAGAATTTCTCGCTGGGCGAAACTTTACATTTGGGAGTGACACCCGGCCCTGTTAGCCGCGCCCGCAACCGAGTAGGTACAGATTCCGAACATGGCCGGCTGCTCCAAAAGGTCCGAACAGCTTGGGGCGAAACCTTATGATTGAGCTTCCGTCCCCTTTGTGGGAGGCGGGAAATTCTATTCCCGTATCAGTCAAGTGCCACAGATATGTTGTGTACTCGTTTTGAGTGCTGCGCTCGCCCTACCCGGCGCGTCGTTTGGCCAAGCTCGGCAGAACGACGGGCAACAGCGCACCAGTGGTGGGCAGAATACCAACTCTCGGCAATCGAGCGAACAAGGCCGGAACGGACAGCAAGCGCGTGACCGTACCCAGCAGAACACTCGAGAACGTAGCAATCAATACCAGCCGTACTACGACAGCAAGCATCGTGACTGGCACCAGTGGAATGACAATGAAGATCGCTCCTACCGCGAGTACGCAAACAAAAATCACAAGCACGATCAGGATTTTTCCAAGGCGAACCAACGAGACCAAGAGCAGTACTGGAATTGGAAGCACAAGCACCCAGACTCGCACTAGAGTGTAGCCTCGCGGCAGGGCTCATTTCCCTGCGGGAGCGGCTACGTCTAGCCGGTGCGCGCGCCGGCATCTAGTGATTCGTCCGCATCGACACAAGTTGACAGGCCTGCCACGTCTGCTCGAAATGACATGGGAGCAAATGACGGCGTATCGCCAGGACAAATCGCCGAAGGAGTATCCCCCTGCCTTCCTTACTGGTGAGCTGGGTCAGTTTCCTTCGTCGCCGTATCGCCCGAAGGCAAATTCTCCGACCACCCCGAACATGAGTGAAGCGGCCATCGAGAGCCGTTCTGGGTTAATCCGTCGCCGAATAGCCGAAGCACGCTTAAACGGCAGCACTAGACGTCGCATCGGAATTCTCGCCCGATTCAACAAGGCGGGCGATGACGCCAGCTTGCTTCACGACCGCTTCGAAGTTGCGCCCTTTTTCCAAATATGCGATTGCTCCGCTGGTGATTGCTTGCTGTTCGTTCTTAACAGCAGGTGCCGTACTTAAGATCACAAACGGGATCTGCTTGAGAACTGGGTCACTGTTCCTGTCTGCGAGAACAGACCAGCCATCCCGTCTGGGGATATTAAGGTCCAACACGACGAGTCCAGGCGTGCGTGCATTCTGGTAAGCCTCACACTTCCGAAGGAAAAGCAAGGCATCCTCTCCATTCGTCACCCTGTAAACACTCCCAGTAAATCCGATCTCATCGAGTGCGAGTCGAAAGAGGAATGCCGCTGCGTCATCATGCTCTACGTGGAGCAAAGAACAGCGATCCATCGGGTACATCCTGGACGATAGCGACCTTCGAAGTACTACTCAGAACTATTACCCGTTTTTGCAGATGTGCGCTGACGTGGCGTTAGCGTGTATTTGGGTAGCTCGAACTGACATCTGAGCAGAAACTTTCTTTCGTTCGCTCGCTCAAAGTCGGATAAATCCCGTCGTTGCCCACGCCACCCCGACTACGGCGCTTCCAAGGCCCGCGAACGCCAAGGGACGACGTTTGGTCAGAATCGCCAGCGACAGTAACACGATCGCTACTTCTAGGAAAACCTCCCCTAAGTGGAATTGCCTTGCTTTCCGTCCGCTTGCATCACGATCCCGTTCCAACTCGCGGGCCTTCTCCTGAATTCCGGCCTGTTCCTGTGCGTAGCGGGCAACATCGTTCTGGTACCGGGTAAGCGCCTTCCCCTCTGTTTTGTTGCCAGCCATCAGGTCCTGCGTACTCTGGGCTACGTAGAGGCGGATTCCTTTGGCCTGGTAATACGCCCATTGATCAGAGCTCTCCTGCTGCTTCAGGAGTTCTTCGGTGTTGTAGTGCTGCCCCAGAACAGAAACGATGGCCAGCAGCGCGGCAACGATAGCCATATTGCCCGCCACCAACTTCTCAAACCGATCCCGAGCGTGGTGGATGTGTTCCTCCACTTCCTCGTGCGCTGACATGACGATCAACGTAGCACGTGCTTCGTGCTGCCATCCTGTGGTTTCTGTTGCAACCTTACGGACCTGATCATCTCAGCAGCCCGTGATTTACAAGGTCATGACTTGCTGCCTGACCATTTCAGCATCCGACAGCTGACTTGTCACCTGATCATGTCAGCATCGGATGACTGTCTACTGGAGAGCGTCGGACGACCCTGACGGGACGTCGCCAAGGGCGAAAAGCTTGCGACGGCCTTCGCCTCGTGTTCGCAAGTTTCTGTCATGACTTGCTGCGTGACCCTCCAAGCTTGAACGACGCGCACAGGGCAGGTATCCGGGTTAGAGCCATACGGGATGCCGAGCTTCCTGCCTTGAGCTTCCTGGTCGGTTTTGGATCGGCGCAGAGGGACGGTCAACCCGTCCCGCCCGAATGCGCAATCCTCGACGTCCTACGGCAGGTGAACCCGCTAGCGCATGAACTTGTAGGCGAGGAAGGCGGTCAGCCCCAATAGGGCCAGCTTCCAGTATTTAACCGCGAGAGACAGGAGAAAAATGCCTGGTTGAGTAGGCCGATGGAATTGCACCATCGGCCTCTCGCAGAACCGAGCGTGAGACTCTCGCCTCACTCGGCTCCCATCAGGCAAACGAGCCGACCACACCGTTTCGCCAGTGTACGAAGAGATCCGGCTGGGCCTTAGCGAGTCGTTCAAAAAACCGACCTGCCAGGGTTTTGCGACTTTTAAAGCGCTTGAACTTACGCGTTGCCCAGGCCACGAGCGTGTGATTGACGTATCGCAGCAAAGGAGACAGCGCCGAAGGAGCATGACGCCCGTAGTACCCTATCCAGCCCCGTAGGAGCGGATTGAGCTGGCGGGCGATGTCCTGTAGAGACAGCTGTGTTTGTCGTCGTAGGTTCAAGTCCCGTATCGTCTCCCGCATGGCGTTCATCGCCGAGCCACTCACTGCCGGATTAAATCCGCAGAACAGCGCATTGTCCCGGAAACTTCGTACCAGTCGAGGCCGAAAGCAGTACCCGAGAAAATCAAATTGGACATTCGGGTATTTGCCCCTGCGCTTCTCGCTTTTGCAGTAGACGACTTTGGTCTTCGTTGGATGCATCTCCAGACGGCATTCCGCCAGGCGAGCTTGCAGCTCCACCTTGAGGGCTTCTGCTTCTTGCTCACTGCGGCAGTGCACCAGTCCGTCATCCGCATACCGACACCATGGGAGATTCGGATATGTCCTCGTCATCCAGAAATCGAACGCATAGTGAAGAAAGAGGTTAGACAAAATTGGGCTGACCACGCCCCTTACACAAAAGGTAATTTTCAGTTTGTAAGAGCGATCGAGGGGTGGCGAGAAAGGTATGCCTTGCTTGACCTACGTCGTAAACAGTAATATATTTATGGCGAATGGCGCGCTCCACCAAGGCAGAGAAAGCTCGCCAAATGAATGCCGCTCGTGGCCTGCTGCAGCGTGGAGTCGAGCTGCCCGAGGCAGTGCGTCGCCTTTCACGAGAGTTCGATTTATCGGAACGCCAGGCATATCGTTACCTGGAAGAAGCCTCGCAACTCGATCGACCCATCGAAATTCCAGAGGCTACAGTATCGGTTACCTTGAAACTGCCGCCCCGGACTGTAGAGCTGCTCAGAAAGTATGCAAAAAGCAGCGGTCTCACCATTGGAGCGATCGTAACCGCCGCCTTAAATGCGTTTCTGCGGACTCTAAAGAGGCATGGCTGAGCCGCATAGAAAGAGCGGCCATTTTCAAGTTGATGTTTCCTATTCATTTGATCGCTTGCTCGAGGCGAAGCTCGCGCAGGCTTACGAGATTCTGGTCCCATGTCGTGAGCGCCCCTTTGGCGCGCGCGTGAAGGAGTTCGAATATGAGAATGGCGGCGATCTACGCGAGGGTTTCGTCGGAACAACAGCGCGAGGAGAACACGATTGCGAGCCAGACAGCGTCGCTGATCGAGTTCGCCCAAAGCCACGATCTGGAAGTGCCCAAAGAGTGGGTCTTCGAAGATGAAGGTTACAGCGGAGCTACGCTCGAGCGGCCAGGCTTGGAGCGTGTGCGTGACCTCGCCGCCGAAGGGCAGATCCAGATTGTGCTCGCGTATTCGCCAGACCGACTGAGCCGCAAGTACGCATACCAGATTCTGCTAATGGAGGAGTTCGCCCGCCATGGAGTCGAGACCAGGTTCGTGAAGTCGCCACAAGGCGACAGCGCGGAAGATCAACTCCTGGTTCAGTTCCAAGGCATGATCGCTGAATATGAACGCGCGCAGATCCTGGAACGTTCCCGGCGCGGAAAGCGACATCGAGCGCAAGTGGGCGAAGTGAGCGTCCTGAGCAACGCTCCGTATGGATATCGTTATATCCGTAAAACCGATGAGGTGCCGGCCGCCTACATCATTGATGAGGCCGAAGCCCGTGTGGTGCGAAGCGTTTATGAGATGTACACAGTTGAGGGGCTCAGCATCGGGGAGATCACGCGACGGCTCAACAGCGAACGTATCCCGACTCGCAAGGCAAGCCGCTGGGAACGCTCCGTAGTCTGGGCTTTGCTACGGAACTCAGCCTATCGCGGTCTCGCTTGCTTTGGTAAGACCCGTGCCTCTGCGCGCACGCGAGTCATGCGGCCACAACGTCGGCGAGGCGTCACTACGCCCTGCAGCACAGCAGGTCACGAACGCCCGCGCGAAGAGTGGATCGAGATTCCCGTACCAGCCCTGGTGAACGAAGAGAGCTTCGCCCGTGCTCAAGAGCTACTCCACCAAAACAAGATACGATCGCGCCGGCGTACCATCGCGCCCAGTGTGGTGCAGGGGCTAGTCAGCTGTGCGAAGTGTGGGTATGCCTTTTCCCGAACATCCACGCAAACCAGCGCACGTAAGATCCACTACTACAAGTGCATTGGCTCCGATAGTTGGCGAAAACTCGGTGGCCCGGTTTGCGAGAATGGCCGCTTCATCCGACAAGATCTCCTTGATCAGATCGTCTGGGATGAGGTGATCCGCCTGCTGGAAGACCCCACGCTGATACACCAGGAACTGGATCGTCGGTTGGCCGTCGCGCATGACTCTGATCCAACCAGAAAACGTGAGCAGAGTCTGCAAAGAGAGTTAACCCATATCGGCAAAGGTATCGAACGACTTCTCAACGCATACCAGGAAGGACTCTTGTCGATCGAACAGTTGCGGGAGCGCATGCCTGTGTTGCGTCAGCGCCAACAGGCACTCAATGCTGAGTCGCGAGCGATCGCAGACCAGACCGAGGATCGTGCTGCATTCCTGCGCCTGGCAGAAACCCTCACGGCATTTCTTGGCCGCTTACGTATCGCTGCAGAGACGCTTAGCGTTATCGAGCGTCAGAAGATCGTGCGCCTACTGGTTAAAGATATTCTGGTCGGCGAAGATACGATTACCATTCGTCATAGCATTCCGATTCCCTCGAGCCCACCTCAAAACGAAGGATTGGGCTCTTCAGACGGCAGAAATTACCTTTTGTGTAAGGGGCGTGATCACGCCGCCTTGCGGCGTACCACAGTTTCGCTCAATTGCGGTTCCATCTTCCTGCACCATAGGCGCTTTAAGCCATCTTTTGATGTACAGCAGCGCCCATTTGCACGTTACGTGTTTCCGGACGGCCCGTAGTAAGAGGTCGTGGTCAATGTTGTCGAAGGAAACCACCACACACTACCCACCTCCACGAGTTCCCGAATCACGTCACCATAATTCGTCCACATCATGCGTTTGAAGGTCAGTCACTGGAGGTTCTGGGGCAT
This sequence comes from uncultured Acidobacteriaceae bacterium, assembly GCA_963744795.1. Taxonomy (GTDB): domain Bacteria; phylum Acidobacteriota; class Terriglobia; order Bryobacterales; family Bryobacteraceae; genus Bog-105. The sequence goes on along the minus strand of CAVUVF010000008.1, from coordinate 8,649 downwards.
GCCAATCGCCAAGACCAACTGTGGTTTGTACTGATCTTGCCCGATGGGAGCAAATCGCTGATTCCAGCGGCTTGGACGGATTTCAAAACCAGCGATTGATCTTCCACACAGCTTGCAACTCGCTGGTTCGTTCGAAGACTTGCTTCGTCTTCGAACCCTCGTTGATACTCTTCTGCTGCGCTGCTCCGCCGTCGCGACTGTAACATCTGGTCGAGGTCAGGAGAGCCATGCCGCAACTGAATCTGAACTTCATCGACATTCCGATTCCGGAGACGTGCCTGTGGGAACAGTTCGACGACGAGCAAAAGCGACTCGTCATCGAGACTCTGACGCGCCTCCTCGTCAAACTCACGCAAACCAGCAACCAACAGGAACAAACACAGGAGAAGAGAACCAATGACTGATTCATCAAAAATCAAGACCACGCACACCCAGCGCGCCGCCTTCGTATATATTCGTCAGTCCACGCCGTCTCAAGTCGAGTACAACCGTGAATCCACAGCGCGCCAGTATGCTTTGTCCGAGAGAGCCTGCCAGTTGGGCTGGCCGAAGGAGCAAGTAGTTGTCATCGATGAGGATCTCGGCATCTCCGGCTCCGGCATCGACAAACGCTCCGGCTTTGCTCGCTTGACCAGCGAAGTAGCCTTAGCTCATGTGGGCATCGTTCTGGGCCTGGAGGTTTCACGCTTGGCCAGGAACAACGCGGACTGGTATCGTCTGCTGGAACTGTGCGGCCTTACCGACACACTCATCGGCGATAACGACGGCGTCTATCATCCAGCACTTTTCAACGACCGTCTCCTGCTCGGCTTAAAAGGCACGATGTCAGAAGCCGAACTGCACATCATTCGCGCGCGGCTGGACGGCGGTATTCGTAACAAAGCGGCGCGCGGCGAACTGCGCCGCAGTTTGCCTGTTGGGTTTATTTGGGGAGAGCAAGATGGTGAAGTTCTGTTTCATCCAGACGAGGCAGTCATCGGCGCGATCCGCACCGTCTTTGAACGCTTTAACGAGTTCGGCTCTGCGCGCCGCGTCTGGCTCTGGTTCCGATCGGAGAAGTTGTCCCTTCCCCTGCAGCAGAATCCCTCCGGCCGACCCTGTCCGATCCGCTGGGTCGCTGCGACTTATACCTCGATCCATCACATTCTGACGAATCCGGTGTATGCTGGCGCTTACACCTACGGCAAGACCAAGCATGAACGTTACGTCGATGAACACGGTGTCGTCAAGAAACGGACGCGTCATCTTCCCATGTCTCAGTGGGCCGTTCTTATCGATACCATCATCCCGGTTTCATCGATTGGGCTACCTACCAGAACAACCAGGCGCGCCTTGACTCCAATATCCGACCGCAACCACATCAGGCGGGAGGCGCGGTGAGAGAGGGTTCGGCATTATTGCAAGGTATCGCCACCTGTGGCCATTGCGGCCGGCGGCTGCACACTCACTATCGCGGCAGAAACTCGACGCCTGGCTACCACTGCTCGGGTAAGAATCTGGTCGAGGGCCGCGGCGTGTACTGCCTCAACGTCGGTGGTCCAGCGATTGAGCAGGCTGTGGCCAACGCTTTTCTGGAAGCAGTAACACCGGCCGCAGTGGAGGCCATGCGTCTCACTGTCGAACAACTTCAGAGCAACCATGATGCGGCTTTGTCTCAATGGCGTTTGGAAGTGGAGCGCACGCGCTATGAAGCCGAACGAGCCGAACGCCGCTACCGTATGGTGGAACCCGAAAATCGATTGGTAGCTCGTGGCCTGGAGACAGAATGGGAGAGTCACCTTCGCGACTTAGATGCCGCCGAAGCGGAGTTACGCAGACGTGAACAACAGCGGCCTGGCGCGCTCGATCAGGAGCAGCTGAAACGCATTCAGATGCTCAGCTCCGATATCCGTCCTGTCTGGACCGCGACCACAACCACCGACCGGGATCGCAAAGAACTCCTACGCACGCTACTGGAAGAAGTCGTCTTCAATCTTAAACGAGCAGAAGGCCATGCCCATCTGACTTTGCGCTGGCGCGGCGGCGCCATTACGACACTGGATGTTCCGGTCCCCGGATTCCGGCCGATGGGGCCGCGTACCGACGAAGACACCATCTCGCTGCTGCGCCGTCTAGCCGCCCTTTATCCCGATGAAGTCATCGCTGGCATTCTAAATCGGCAAGGACGCAAGACCGCCACCGGCGAACGTTTCAACGCCAATCAAGTCGGTAGTCTGCGCCGCTATCGCAACATCCCTCGCTTCCAACCGGCAACCGAACCAGCTAAGGAGAAGTGGCTACCATCCGTAAGGCCGCACGCATCCTTGGCCTGAATACTTCCACCATTCATCGCTGGCTGGCCGATGGATTCATCGCTGGTGAGCAGGTCACTCCCGGTGCGCCGTGGCAGATTCGAATCACCGACGAGTTGCGCGCACGCGTTGTCGCCGAGGCACCGCCTGAGTATCTTCCGATGTTGGAAACCACGATGAAGCTCGGCGTTTCGCGCCAAACTGTGTTGCAGCGTGTAAAGCGCGGTGAACTCCAAGCCATGCTCGTGACACAAGGTCGACGCAAAGGCTTGCGAATCAAAGTGATCGATCAGCAGTCCACGCTCTTCGAGCAACTTTCATGAATCAGGGGGCAGTATGAAGCAGGATCCAACAGACCTCTGATATCGAACTCCAATATCCAGTCGTACTTCCAGCACCGCTTTCGCGTAACCCCTACCGCGTCCAGCGCCGATTTGTTCGGCCTGTACCCATAGGAGTCTGCCAGAAAGATGGATTCTAGAGTCGGCTCAATGGCCCGTTTCACCACCATTTGCGCCACTCGATCAGCTACGGTGGGCACACCCAGGATCCTTTCTCCGCCACTCCTTTTCGGAATGAGGACGGCGCGTACCGGCGGGGGAAAGTAAGTACCCGAACTCATCCGATTCCAGAGCTTGTAGAGATTTCCCGGCAAGTTAGCCTCGAACTGTTCGAGCGTCTGTCCATCCACCCCAGCCGCTTTTCCGTTGGATCGGATCGCTTGATACGCTTCATACACCCAGCGCTTTTCGATATGGAACGGTTTGTTTGTCACATGCATCGAGATCCTCCTGTTCCCAGTTGTTTCGCTCATGTAACCGCCTGACCCGACCCCTTTGCTCCAGCCCCATTACAGGGCCTTCGTCGCTCGTACAAGTCGGTCCGCCCCAGTGCTCCGCCTTGGTACTCTCGCCTCGCGGTTCTGGCCGCTTGTGCTTCTCCCTTGTCATCGGAGCGACTGGTTCCTGCAGTTCCGTGCCATCGCCTGCATCCGAGTCACGCCCTCTCTACGCCGGCCGCCACCCGCCTAGTCATCAGGCTCCTGACGGGTTTGTCCCAGGTGAGATGGATGCACCTGGTTTCGACGACGCTTGAATTTCTAACGACGCGTCTTCGAAAGGTTCACTTTCGTTCGTCTCTCGAATGCTTACCTGCACGAGTTTTTCTCGCACTTTTCCTCCAACGCTCACCACCGACGGCTCTTGACCGCAGCAGCTTGGAGGTGGTTTGAGACCTGCTCCTGAAAGCCGATCTCGAGGGGCCCGCCCTCATCGATTGCACAGCTCGTTCGCGATCGATTAGGTCATTCAACCTCCTCTCTCACGCACTTCTGCAGCACACTCCATCCCGCAAATGTCATCGCTGAATGGAATCAACAACTTGATTATAGGGAGGTTTACCACGTTACGTGGACGTTACGAGCGGGACGCGAGGACTTAAAAGAGCTCGTTTAGATTTCCGGGCCATACGATATGTGCTTCTTATCGCTCTCGCTTTAGTCGTCCAAGTCATCTTCACATTCACGATAGGAGATGGTCCAACCGTGACATAGGATGGTCTCAAGGATCTGTTCGCCTTCCAAGCGATCAGGGGCTTGCACATGCCGAATCGATGCGGTCGTGTCGGCTCCTCCTCCAAGCACTCGACTAAACGCGCGGGTTGTGATATCGCTGATCCAATGCGGGATAACGCTCCTGTTGAATGCTTCTGCAGCGAGAGCCACCACCGTTGCCGCAGGCAGGTACAGGAGTAAGCCTTCGGTGATCATCAACGCGGATTCGGAACCAGTGCTCCGGTACGTACGCGGTTTATTGTGTACGGCACGCCGACCGCGGAACTGCGCGAGATCCTGGATGGATTCGGCGCGACCTACTTCTTACATTTCAGCGGTTTTTGCCGATATAATGCCCAGGTTTAGCGTGGGTGCGCGTCCGCTGGAAAGCTCACGCGAGATGGGTCGCAACCGGGTGTGACAGTGGCGCTGCAACCGGACAACAACGTCGTTGTTCCTTATGGATCGTTCTATTGCTTGTCGTAGAATCCCGACGTGTCTAAGGGTTGGCCGTCCACAGTTACGCCCTTCGTTCTTGTTGTCATACTCTTGCCGTCCTCGCTTAGCACGATGTGCATCGTCGCGAGTGTTTTGCCATTACGGGTCATCGTGGTGTCTCTGACCTTATCGCCGATCACGGTGTTTTCAGAAACTCCTGCCGGTGGGCCGCCTTCCAGATAAGTAGTTGGCCCTCCGTCTACGGCGGTGGTCCACTTTCTTGAGATGGATGTGCCGTCAACAGCCGTCCCTTTTATTGCAACCTCCATCGCCTGAGGTGCGACCTCGCGAATGGTTACAGTCGATTCTTTGATTGATTTCGGATAAGTCGTCAACTTTGATTTTGCGGGATCAAGCTTCCATGTTCCGACCCATGGATTTTCAGATGCAACGAGTACAACTGAGGAAAGAAGCACGAATGACAATTTCAGGAGTTTGGACATGGTTAGTCCCCCTTTTGTGTGGCCCAAGCATACTCCTGTCCCACGATGGAATGCAAGCGGTAGTGTCAGGGCGCTAGCTTAAGCAGCCGTGTTCGCGCACATGATCCAGATACTCGAACGCGGCCGTTTCGGCTTTGTTAGGGCTAGACGCGCAGTTTCGCTTGCGGATTCCAGGGTTGCGATACCTAAGCTAGCCGCGCTTCTCAACTCATCGTGTTCGCGGCTGCATCAGCAGCCTTCTTTAGCAGTCGCGCACGTTCCTGGCAGAACTGGAACAGTGGCATCGAGGGATGGATGCGTGCTTCTTATGGACTGGTTGAAACAATTATCGGATCTCGTATCTTTACCCGACGTGTAGGTAGTACTCGGAGCAGCAACCGAGGAGCGCGGCCGCGATCGAGTACTGCGGTGCCGGCGTTGAAACCCCACGCGCCGAACCAGATCAGCATGACGCCGAGCAGCCTGTAGCTTAATCCCGACGCCTGCAGTTCCTGCGTGCCGCGCAACCGCCATTGATCGGGACTGACTCCAAGAATCTGATTTCCCGACAGCACCACCCAGGCGGCCACGGAGTGGACGACGGTGGACCCGGCAAAATCATTGAATGCGTATCGTCGTCCCCAGATAGTCCAGCCGGTATTGAGCCAGCCGCTGTCGGCCCAGGCGAGGTGACCGAATAGCGGGTAGATGCCCGCGCCAAAGGCGACTATCACCGCGCAGTAAGGCAGCAGGGCGATCTTATCGCGGAGTGCCCCGCTGAGTATTGAAGCCGCCGTTATTCCAAAGCCTAGCTGAAAAAGAAAGAATTCGAGATGGTTGCGAACGGTGTCGGCATTCGCCGGCGCCGCATAGCGCTCGTTTGAAGCGGGAGGCTGCCGGATGGGAAAGCCGAACATCAGATCGAACCCGACGAAATAAAACACGATGCAGAAAACCAGAGCAGAGAGTAGAAGCAAGGCCGAATCAACGCCGCCCTGCTTCCGCCGCATCCTGGTGTCGAGGCACATAAATCCCGCCTGCATGAAGAAAACCAGAACCGCTGCTAGCAATATCCAGAAGCGCTCCATATCGGAGCGATTCAACCTCGCCTCGTTCCTGAGGGTTGTGACCTGTCTCTCGGTTTCATCCGCACGTGCTCCCCTGCGTATAAGTTCCGATTGAGCCGCATGAAGCCTGTCTTGAGTAAGTCCCAGGTCGGTTCTGACGTCGCGCGTTGGACGGTGATTGAGACACCAAGACGACGTATGAAAAAAGCGGCTATACACCAGAGAGCCAGTTAAGCATCCTCAACGCGATGGTTGTTGCCCTTGGCTTTCGCGGCGCAAAGCCACTTCTATCATCTGGTGGACGGCACGTTCTTCAATCCGCCATCGTAAGAATACGTTCGGCAGCTTAATCCGACACAGCAGTCAGTCGCGGATCGTTCGCTGTCGATATCTTTTCCGTTGATACGAACGGTGGGACATCCAGCAAAGCCGGGAGTGTTCTGGTCCAGCGCCTCAATTGATCTCACATTGGCGCTGATGCCAGCGTGGGAAACAGCTTCGTTGACTGCTACCAGCGTAGGCTCGTAGCCGGGACAATCCTTGATGTACAGGATCTCAATGTCAACGCTCATCAAAAGACTCAGTGCTCAGCAGCTTAAACGTGTGTGTCTTTGGACGTTGCAGTGATGTCGAGGCCGAAGTCTTTCTTTATACGTTTGCGGTAGCTTTCGAAGTCTAACGCATGAAGGTCGGTCCATTCTTTGTCGGTCATTCCGGCCTTCCAGGCCAATAGCGGCTCTGCGTCGGGTCCCGCAGGATGACGCAATTTCCAAGAGTCGCCTTCCACGATATCTCGAATAACTGCGGCTACAACGGAGGGTGGCGTGGATGCTCGAGCGATGCGCGAAATAATGCGGCCATGTTTTTCCCTTGAGGGTATTGCGATGGCGGAGGTTCTTCCATTGCACGCGCCATCGGCGTGTCGATGATACCTGGCTGCACAATTGCGACGCGCACGCCAAAAGGTTTTCAGTTCCTGCGCCAAGGCTTCGCTGAGCGCCTCCAGCGCGAACTTCGACGCGGCATATAGCTTCCGAGGGGAGAGGAAGAGATCTTTCCTGCGACGGATGTCACGTTGATAATGCAGCCATTCCTACGTTCGCGCATCCGGGGCGCCACCTGTTTGATGCAGCGCAGAGCTCCGAGTAATTCGTCTCGACGTAGAGCCCGAAACGCTTCCATTGGAAGTTCTTCGGTCGCGCCATGACGCTCAATACCGGCGTTGTTCACTAAAACGTCTATTTCTTCGCCTTGTTGATGAAGCGCACCAAAAGCAATCCGCAAACGGACTGATCGGAATCAACATCAAGAGTGAGGACGGAGATGGGCAGTCGTTCCGCGTCAGCCGATTTAGCAAACTCGGTCGCCCCAGCGGGATTACGCATAGTGGCGTAAATCTTGTGACCACCTCTCGCGAGTTCGAGAGCAGCAGCCATTCCTATTCCAGAACTGGCGCCCGTAATCAGTACCTTCGCCATCGATGTGACCTCCTGGTTTACCAAGGCAGACCAATGCAGAGTAACATCATGCGACCGTCGTCTCCTGGTGCCTGCGCCAGCACAGTACAGTCGAATTAGCAAACCGACTGGTCAGGAAACGACTCCCACACACTCCAGGCGCAAGGCGCTAGGCATCGGCCTTTTTCTGGCGAGCTTCAGGTTTTCTCCTGGTTCTAAAGAAGGACCGACCATCTCTTGTTGTTTGACGCCACAAAAGTTCGTCACGGGACCACATTGATTACCTGCACCAGGAGAGCTGCCTCGGCTTGGAGGATGCACTTCGCTGTTGGAGAGAAATGGTTCCGGGCCTTTCAGGCGAGAAATCCCGGGTTTGTACAAGATTCCCAGGGAAACAGAATCTACATCCTTCTTGATCCCAAACCGAAAGCTTGCGCCTGCGGTTAGAACGTGAAAACCCTGAGAAGTTTGCACCGTCGACCGGCGCATCTCGGAACGCGACAGTCAACGGCGAGCGCCATCGACTATGCGGCTTAACCTTCACGCTCGGGTACAGCCGCATGACAACCGCAAAGAGAACCAAGTCCCCGTTCGGGGTCCACGGCGCCAAAGGCGAAAACCGTCACGATGTCATCTTGGGCCAGACAACACCCTGATCCTTCATGGTGACTGTCGCGACTCCTTTGTACTGAAACTTCTGCACTCGCTGACCGCGATACGTCTCGGTCGTGAACACGTTTCCCTTGGAATCCGTCGCGATGCTGTGCACCGCGTAGAATTGCCCGGTTGACTTCCGCCATCACCGAACTTCGTCAAGGTCTTCCATCGATTCGCGCAGAAGCACGTGGATCTTCATGTTCGAGCCGTCAGCCACATAGATATACTTCTGCTGCGGATCCTTCGAGAACGCGATATCGCATGTTGATCCGTTACCGAGCGTGTTCTTCGCGATAAACACTTCTTTCACGAACGTCCCGTCTGGCTTGAAAACCTGTATGCGGTCGTTGCGTGCGATCGCAACGTAAAACAGACCGTCGTTGGAGAGCGCCACGCAATGCACCGGATTCCGGAACTGCTGGGCAGGCGGATCGCTGGGGTTATAAGGACGAAGCTTCACTCGTCGGGGGTTTGCCGTACGCGCCCCAGTGGCGCTTGTACTTGACGGTGTCAGCATCGAACACGACGACTCGACTATTCCCGTATCCGTCGGCAACGTATCACTCATTCGTGTTCTGGATCAATCATCGTCTTCGCCGCAGTCGCAGGTCCGCAATTCTCGTTGGCTGCCCTTGCTCTGGTTCGGTTTGCCGATCTGGATTAGGAGTTTCCCCGATCTGAGTGAACTTCAGCACCATGCTGTCG
>CAVUVF010000007.1:0-131066 GCA_963744795.1 uncultured Acidobacteriaceae bacterium | reverse complement strand
ATTATCAAAGCGCCGTGATGTCGCTTTGGGACAATCTCGTGAATAAGAAGTACTACGTCACGGGAGGAGTGGGCAGCGGAGAGACGTCCGAAGGCTTCGGCCCAAACTACTCTTTACGAAACGCCTCCTACTGCGAGTCCTGCTCGAGCTGTGGAGAGATCTTCTTCCAATGGAAGATGAATCTTGCCTATCACGATGCGAAGTACGCCGATCTCTACGAACAGACGATGTATAACGCTCTTCTCGGATCAACTGACCTGGAAGGGAAGCACTTCTACTACACGAATCCGCTGGATGCAAATGAACCTCGTACCGTCTGGCACGTCTGCCCGTGCTGTGTAGGCAACATTTCGCGCACTCTTCTAATGCTGCCAACCTGGCTGTACGCGAAGGAGCAATGACGGCGTTAACGTGAATCTGTTCATCGGAAGCACCGTCACGGTCGAGAATGTAGACGGCATGGATGTCGAGATGGTGCAGGCGACGAACTATCCCTGGGACGGGAAGGTCGCGATCACTGTCAATCCGCAGACGCACAAGAAGTTCAGTGTTCGAGTCCGCGTACCGAATCGTTCGACGAGCGCTCTGTACGTGAGTGCCCCTGAGGTCAATGGCCTAAAATCGCTGTCGGTCAACGGCTCCCGGGTAAAGCCGGTGATTGAAAAAGGGTACGCGGTGATCACGCGTAACTGGAAGCCCGGCGACAGGATTGAATTCGAACTGCCGATGGAAGTACAGCGGGTTCGCGCCACGGACAAGATCCTCAACGACCGCTCCAAAGTTGCACTGCGTTACGGTCCGCTCATGTACAACATCGAGAAAGTGGATCAGGACATTACTAAGCCGCTTAGTCCGTCTGCCCCGCTCTCTGCCGAGTGGAAGGGCGATCTTCTGGGTGGAGTGGTGGTGATCAAGGGCTCATTCGCCGATGGAAGCCCGCTGCTGGCGGTTCCGAACTACGCGCGTAAGAACCGCGATCCGGAGGAGCCGCCGCCCGCCGCGTAGCTCCCGAAGCGGTGAATGCGGGCGGACGTCCTCCAAGGCATCCGGCTACGTCCGTCGTCTGGATCAACGAACAAACGGCTTAGTTCGCTACTTATCTAACGGTTGTGCGCGGTATTGACGTGCATGTGATCCTGTGCTGATCGGTACGTTGCGACAATGATACTTTTTCGAAACCCGCAACCGATGACAGACTTCAATCCCGAACTGTTTTTATCCACGTTGGCCCTCATCGGAGTGGTCATCGTGCTCTCGGCATTGTTGTCCGGCTTCGTCGAAAAAAGCGGGCTGCCTCAGGTGGCCGTGTTCCTCGCGCTGGGCGCCGCCATTGGTCCATACGGGCTGGGGCTGCTCAATGTAGATCTGCACTCACCCATCCTGCGGGTAGTAGGAACGCTCAGTCTCGTTCTTGTCCTTTTCACGGATGCTCTTTCTCTCAATTTGCGAGAAGTCCGGAAACACCAAAAGCTCTCGCTGCTCGTCCTGGGTCCGGGAACTCTCTTTTCGGCCTTCATCATCGCGTTCTTTGCTTGGTGGCTGCTCCGTTTGCCAGTGGGCGCTGCGCTCGTACTGGGCGCGGGACTCGCCTCCACAGATCCGGTGATGTTGCGCGGCTTGCTCGGCAAGTCAGGTCTTAATCCCGCCGTACGGCAGGCCTTGCGATTAGAAGGCGGAATGAATGACGCCGTGCTGCTTCCAATTGTTCTGGTCGGGATGACATTAATGCGCGGTACTCATTCGCTCGAGCCCGCTCAGTGGGCTCATCTCGGGATGAGCGTATTGATTCTCAGCCCGGCGGCTGGAATTGTAGTGTCGTTGGCCGCAATCGGCATGCTTGAACTGGTGCGCAAGCAGATCGGCGTACGCCGCGATTACGAATCTATCTACTCGTTGGGTGTTGCGTTCGCCGCCTTCGCCGCGGGCGAATCTGTACACGGAAGCGGCTTCCTGGCAGCATTCGCCGCAGGGCTGGTCATTTCTTCACTCGATCTTGAACTTTGTGATTGCTTCCTCGAATACGGCGAGACCACGGGCGAGATGGCGCTCATGTTTGCCTTCGTCTTGTTCGGCGTGTCCGTCATCTGGAAAGGTCTCGGCCTCCTCGGAACCGGAGCCATCCTATTTGTGGTGGGTGTGTTCGCGGCTCGACCGCTAGCTTTCCTGCCCGCGCTATGGCCATCCGGATTGTCCTGGAAGAATCGTGCGTTGATTGCGTGGTTCGGGCCACGCGGCTTAAGCTCGCTATTGCTTGTCCTGCTGCCTGTCTTTGAAGGACTGCCTCGGAGTGATTACCTGCTTACAACGTGTTGCTCTGGTCGTATTGTTCTCGGTGGTTCTGCACGGGCTGACGCCCAGTCTCTTGATCAAAGCGCCGGCCCCGATCGCGGCAGTTGCCGAAAGTAGTGTCGCGGGATCGCTCGCGCCCGACGTACAACCGCTTTCCGCAACACTTAAGCGAGACCTGCCGATCATCAGCGCAAATGCAAATTCCGGACCCGTTCAGATCTCACCGGTGGCGTCCCCGACGGAAGGAGCTTCGGTGCGGCCGGATTTCATCACAATCGAAGAGCTGAAGGCACTGCGCGCATCGCCCGGCAGCGTCGTGATTGTTGATGCCCGCTCCGAGAAGAGCTATGAGGCTAGTGGTGAGGTGATTCCGAAAGCTGTTCGTGTGAACCCTCAACAGGCGGCTCGGAGCGCCACAGAACTCGGACTGGCGAAAGACGCTGCTCTTGCTGTCTTTTGCGCGTGCCCGCACGATGAGACCAGCATCCGTGTAGCAGGTGAGCTGCGGAAAGCCGGTTGGGTGAACACACGGGTTATTGAAGGCGGCTGGAATGCGTGGGGCACTGCCGGCCTGCCGCTGGAAAGTCGGTTGACCTCGAAGTAAGAACGACTCGGTGAATCAGTTAAGGATGGAGAGAATCGCCTTTTGATCGAAACAGGATTGAAGGACAAGATTGTAATTGTGACCGGAGCCTCCTCCGGTATCGGTAAGGCGACCGCTCGCCGCTTTGCTCAGGAGGGCTGCAAAGTCGCTTCCTGGGACGTGGTAGAGATAGCGCCGAGGACAACGGGATGGCTCAGCAAGTTGACGTCACGGACACGCGTGCCGTGACCGAGGCTGTGAAGCAGGTGGCGGAACGCTGGGGCGCAATCCACGTTCTTGTGAACAACGCGGGAATCCTGCGCGACGGCCAACTCGTGAAGTTCAAAGATGGGCTTCCTGCCAGCGAGATGACGGACGAGCAATTTGACTCGCTCATCTCAGTGAACTTACGCGGAGTATTTGCTTGCGCTCGCGCCGTTGTTCCTTACATGAAGGACTCCGGAGGCGGGAGCATTCTGAATGCGTCCAGCGTTGTAGGCTTGTACGGCAATTTTGGCCAGACGAATTATGTCGCAAGCAAGGCCGGTGTCATTGGAATGACGCGCGTTTGGTCGCGTGAATTTGGAAAGTTCAACATCCGAGTGAACGCTGTAGCGCCGGGTTTCATTGCAACAGACATGGTCAAAAGCATGCCCGAAAAGATCCTCGACGGCATGCGCGTTCACACACCGCTTGGCCGTCTGGGTACGCCCGAAGAGATCGCAAATGCCTATTTATGGCTTGCGTCGGACGCAGCTTCGTTTATCACCGGCGCAGTGCTGAGCGTGGATGGCGGCGTTGTGGTTGGCACGTAGCCGCAGCGCTCCACAAAAGCTGTCCACATTCGCTTCCCGCATACTAAGTAAGTACATAGGAACCGAATGGCGGCACACGATCACTTCGATTTAGTTGTTCTAGGCTCAGGTCAATCCGGAAACCCGCTGGCCGGTCAATTCGCCAATGCGGGCAAGCGGGCGGCGGTTGTGGAGCGGGCACTTGTTGCCGGCACATGCATCAACTATGGGTGCACCCCAACTAAAACCATGGTGGCGAGCGCAAGACGTGCCTACGAAGTCCGTACGGCCAGTGACCTGGGCATCCAGGTTGCCGATTTCAGCGTGAACCTGGAGCGGATCCGGCAGCGCAAGCGCGACATTGTTGCGCAGTTTCGTAGCGGTAGTGAGAGCCGTTTCGAGAGCGGCTCTCCGGAGTTGATACGGGGCGAAGCCTCTTTTGTTGGTCCACGCGAAATTCTCGTGCGCCTGAATGGAGGCGGAGAACGGACCTTGAGCGCTTCTGCCGTGGTGATCGATACCGGGCTTAAGCCCGCTCATTCCGAAGATCCCAGGATTAGATCAGGTGCCTTATTTGGACAACGTCAGCCTGATGGAACTGGATAAGGTCCCGGAGCACCTTGTCATTCTTGGCGGCGGTTATGTGGCAGTCGAATTCGGTCAGATGTTCCGCCGGTTCGGAAGCAAGGTCACGATCCTGCAAAGGGCTGCTCACATTCTGGAGCACGAAGATGAGGACGTCGCCGATGCTCTCGTCGAGATCCTTCGCCAGGATGGGATCGACGTGCGAACAGAATCGGAAGTCGTCGAGGTCGCGGCAGTGAAGGATGGCATTTCGGTTCACGTGAAAGGTGGCGCGTCGGTCGAAGGCTCGCATCTGTTGGTCGCGGTTGGAAGAAAGCCGAACACCGAAGAACTGAACCTGAAGAGCGCAGGTGTCCACACTGACGAACACGGATTTGTGCAAGTGAACGAGAAGCTCGAGACTAGCGTTCCCGGCGTTTATGCTACGGGCGATGTGAAGGGCGGTCCAGCTTTCACTCACATCTCCTACGATGATTACCGTATTCTGCGGGACAATCTGCTCCATGGTGCGAACCGCACAACTACAGGGCGTCTGGTCCCCAATGTGGTGTACACCGATCCTCAGCTCGGCCGCGTAGGGCTTTCGGAGCGGGAAGCTCGGGCGCAGGGCCGGCCGTACAAGCTGGCACAGATGCCTATGAGTTCGGTTGCACGCGCAACTGAGATTGGCGAAACGCGCGGATTCATGAAGGCGTTAGTCGATCCCGGTTCAGGACAGATTCTCGGAGTTGCGGTTCTCGGAGCCGAAGGCGGCGAGATTATGTCTATGGTTCAGATTGCCATGATGGGCAAGCTGACATACAACGACATGGTGGAGGCGATTTTTGCGCACCCCACTTACTCGGAATCGCTGAATAATCTATTCAATAAGCTGAACGCCTAAGCTTCACTCTACGGGCGGAAGCGGCCGGGCCGGCGGCAATAACAGAGGATCCCAAAGGCCTGGTTGTCCGCCGGGCAACTGCACGTGATAGCCGGTGTTGAAGGCCGGATCCGGGTCGTAGTAATCGGTGCTTATGATCTGCGCGCCGCTGATGAGCGCCGTCTTCCATCGGCTGTAATCGCCCTTGCGCGCTTCAACCGTGTCTGCATCGGCTCGCGTCCTGACCAGGTAACCGCTACGCACCAGATATTGAATGTAGGACCAGTCCTGAACTGGCTCGTTCACGATTCGGACGGCAGCTTCGGGCTTACCCTCCTCCTCATTCACAAACATGACGCGGCCCTTCAGAGATGGATGGCCTTCGATGTAGGTCTCCATCTTCTTCCCCTTCTCGTCGAGAACAAAGAAAAACTTGCCGCGCGCGTTATCGAGTTTCGGCCAATCCTGCGCAAGCACTGCGGCTTCGAGCGTCGGGTGGGAGCCGCGCACATTATCCGGCGTAATCAGCTTGTTGCGCCCAAGCCCTGTTAGTATCTCTGCGTCCCAAGCATCGAACGCCGCCCGATCAAAAGGAAGCGGCTGGACGTAGCCCGGCTGCTTGATGCCGTCATCTTTTCCATTCATCGTGATCGAAATCGGCAAGTGATGAGGATGTGCATCGGACCACTTCTTCAAGATCGCGAGTTCCTGCTGAAAGGTGTAAACGTTCGCGCGGAAATCGATATCCGGCACGTGGATCACTTTGAATCCGGGCTTCCCCATCAATCCCTTGTGGATCATAGGCGGGAATTTGCGAAACACTTTCCTTTTCGAACGACAGTCCTTTCGGGTGAGCATATAAGCCGCCTTGCGGGTCATAAACAACGTCGATCTCGAGTCCGCGTAAACCTCGATCAAGCTGCTTTTCGATTGGCAGATGCGAGTACTCGAGACCTTCAACCCGCTTCCCCATGCGCTCCCGTAGCAGATTGAGCAATGGCGGATCGATCGCTTGTTTATAGCTGTTATGGCTGCCCAACACCCGGATCTGATTCATACGGGCATCACCGCCGGATTGTGCCAGGATGACACCGCTCGCGGCCAGAAGATATAGAGTCAGCCGGCCGCGCCACAAACGTACGGAAATCATCAGAAGTACAGCTTCAAGGCCAATTGAAGCTGCCGCGGAGGAGCCGTGCTTGAGATAACTCCGAAAGAACTTGAGCCCAGAGTCGAGCCGGGAACTGCGAAGTTCGAACGGTTCAGGAGATTGAATGCCTCGGCACGGAACTGTACGTAGCTTGATTCAGACCAGAGCGTAAAGTTCTTGTGCAAGCCCGAGATCAAGTTCATGAAATGCGAATCCGCGGGCGATATTTCGTCCCGCATTCCCGAATGGCTGCGCCGGATTCGTAGGAATACTGAATGCAGCGGCGTTGAAGTAATTGGTCGGTGAGGGGTTAGTAGCCAGGATCTGACTACTGACGAGATTGGGCCGCGGCGTCAGCAGCGGGCTGACCTGGAATTGCGAAGTCGCGCTGTAGATGATGTTCACCGGCAGTCCTGAGGTGTCCGTGTTGATGACGTTGAGTCCCCATCCACCGGCAACCATGTCAAGCGCTCTATTGGTGATGTTGAAGCGCCGTCCCTTTCCGACGGGGAGATCATAGAGGATCGACAGTGTGTTGTTGAACGGCTGATCGTAGCTCGAAATGCCGCGCTCCGAACTGGGATTCTGTAAGTTGATGCGGGAGTTATCCCCACTGTAGTTCTCCAGATGGCCCGGAGCATTGTCGATTGCTTTCGACCAGGTGAAGCTGTTGATGAAGTAGAGGCCCGCCGCTGAGTCGCTTTTCGACCTTCGCTTGCAGTGCATTGTAATTGCCGAAACCGGAATCGATCGCCTCCTCAATCGTTGTGAAGTTCTTGTAGGGTCGGCGCGCGTTGACGGAAAGGTTCTGGCCCGTGGCGTTTGGGACCGCCTGATTCGCGTCGCCCAGGATCATCAATCCCACGCTATGGTTACCGACGTAGGCTACGATCGAGCAGGAAATTCTTCGCGAGTTCCTGTTGAACGGTGAAATGCCAGCTCTGTACATAACCGGTCGGGTTGTTCGCTGGGATGTAGCGGACCTGCGTAGCAGCGGTATTGAAAGCAGCCGGAGTGGCGAAGTTGTTCGGGAATCCGAGAGTCGTCGGACGGAAACACGTTCCGGGAGCATCGGCAACCGACGTGCAAATATTCTGAGGATTATAGGGCGCCTGCGGCCCATATGGCGACTGGCCGTCAATCACCGCGTCCACGACGAATGGTCCGTTGTAGGCCAGAAGATTTTCGCCGCCAAGCCGGTTGAAGTTCACATAAGCAATTCCGTAAGCGCTCCGGATCACTGTCTTAGGACGTGATGTTGTAAGCCAACCCGACACGAGGAGCAAAGTTATTCGTATCCGGATTTACAAGCGCCCGGTTGTAAAGACTGCCGCTTGAAGCAAAGATCAGACTGCCGGTCTGGGGATTGAAGTTGGCGAGATGGTTATCGCGCTCCCATTGCGGTGTTGCAAATTCGTAACGAACTCCCAAGTTTAGAGTCAGCTTCTCATTGACTTTGAAGTCGTCCTGAACGTAACCGAAGTACATACGCTGGCGCAGGTGAGCAACCGGGTTATTGTTTTGCTCGTAGTGGTTCCGCGCGCCAAACATGAAGTCCGCCAGGCTGTAGATCTGCTGTGCATAGGATCCACTGATCGTCGGGTAATTCGGGTTGCTGTAGTAACCGGTGTAGTTATCGGTGCCGTACTTGGGATGGAAATCGCTTACTGCGGTATCGATCATCTGATACTCAACGCCGAACTTCAGGCTCTGCCGCCCAAGGATCTTCGTGTAATTCACCTTGGGATCGAGAATGATTGGGTATTGATACTGCGGATTACTGTTCTGCCGCCCTAACTGCGAGAATCCGCCGCCCAGATTCTGTGTGTAAAGTCCTCCAGCAAACGACGGGTCGGTCGGGATATTAGGAACCTGGAATGCGGGAACAATGTTGCCGAGCCCAATCGGATTCTTGCCGCCTTCGGTATAAGTGAATCCGACACGACCTTCCAGCACAGAGGTGGGCGTGATCGTCCATGTGGCCCCGGCCACAGCTTCGTAGTTCCGTGCATAGACGTTACCGTTCGCGTTGCCGCCAGCGGGGCCAGGGATATTAGCCGGGCTGAAGATCCGCGTGTTCGCCTGGCTATAACGGCCAAAGAGGCTTACTTTCTGGCCGAACGATTCGTCGTAGCGAACATCACCTTTATCGTTGTAGATGGTGTCGGCAGGCGCGGAAATGTAGTTGTTGGAAGCGGCAGTGCCAGCCGGCCGTGGGCTGATTTGGATCCGGGAGTGCCGCGAGTACCGCCTGTGCAAACGGTGTGATTGCGGAACTCGGAACGATTCCGTTCGAGTAAATGACTCCGGTCAGCGGATTCCGGATCGGCACTCCGAAGTTGCCGGCCTTCTGAGCGGGCGTGGGAAGCGTCGCCTGCAGAACGGGATGAACAACGCGCCGGAATCCTTCGTAATCGACGAAGAAGAAGGCTTTGTCTTTCTTGATCGGGCCGCCGAAAGCCGCGCCGAACTGATTTTGGTTATAAGCAGGCTTCTGACCGCCTATGGGCTTGAAGAAGCCGACAGCGTTGAAGATCGTGTTCCGGTTGAACTCCCAAAGTTCGCCGTGAAACTGATTTGTGCCGCTCTTGATGCTGGCGTTGATCACCGCGCCCGCAGTACGCCCGTATTCGGCGCTGTAGTTGTTCGTTTCCGTCCGGAACTCGGCGAGCGCATCCGGGTTCGGCTGAATGACCTGATTCGAGAAACCCTGGTTGCTCGTTCCGTAAGCATTGTTGTCGACGCCGTCCAGCAGGAAGTTATTCAGTTCACTCCGCAGGCCGTTGACGTTGAAGGAAGCGTCGCGGCTGCTGTCGGACTGATTCTCCAGGGGAGATCGCGCAACGCCGGGTACAAGTAGTGTCAGGTCGGCATACGCTCGTCCGTTCAGCGGCAAATCCACGATCTGCTTAGGGTTAATGAGTTGGCCTCTCGAACTGTTATCCGTCTCGAGAAGAGCCGCTGCCGCTTCCACGGTGACGTTCTGGGTTGTCGAGCCCACTTGCAGCGTCAGATCCACGCGCTGCCGGGCATTCACGATCAGGTCGAAATTCTCGGCTGTTGCGGTCTGGAAGCCCGAAGCCTCGGCTCGAACGCGATAAGTTCCCAGGCGTTGATTCACAAACTGGTAGCTGCCGGAGTTATCAGTCTTGGCCTGAAAGGTCAGGCCGGTGTTCACGCCTTCGAGCGTGACCGTGGCGTTCGGAACAGAACCGCCACTTGCATCACGAACGGTACCGAGAACAGTCCCGGATTCAAATTGCCCGAAAAGAGTCGCCTGGGCAACAAGGCACAGACAGACGAGAATCTTCTTTGACACACCAGAAATATACATGATTCTTGGAAACCCGCGAACGTTACTTGCAGTTTAGTAGATTTCTGTGACAGGGGGGTTGCAGTACGATTACGGCGGGATGTCACACGTCGAGTACAAGACCGTGACCCAAACCAGCTTTACTTGGTATGTAAGAGCTCGAACGGATGCTCGGCAGCGAGCGGGAATCGGACTCCCGCATCGCTTTTCTTCGCGCCGAACCACGGGTACAGCATCGGGAGGAAGTAGAGGGTGAGAGCTGTCGCGGTAATCAGTCCGCCGATGACAACCGTCGCCAGCGGCTTTTGAATTTCCGCTCCCCGGGACGTAGATGTTGCCATGGGAATGAAGCCGAGGCTTGCGACGAGAGCCGTCATCAGTACCGGGCGCAGCCGGTCTTCTGCGCCCTCCCGCACCGCATCGAGAATCCGGCGTCCGCTATCGCGGAGCGTGTTGATGTGGCTGACCATGACGACTCCGTTCAAGACCGCCACGCCGAACAAAGCAATGAAGCCGATGGACGCAGACAAGCTCAGATTCATGCCGCGCAGCCAGAGTGCACCGATGCCGCCCACCAGACTAAACGGAACGATCATCAGGATCAGCAGGGCCTCTTTAACGTTGTGGAAGGTCGCATAAAGCAGGGCGAAGATAATCACAATCGGAGAGAGGCAGAACAACGGCGAGCCTCTGATTTGCCCGCCGCTGGTTTTCGAACTGACCACCCCAGTCAAGCGTGTAGCCTGCCGGTACCCGCAGTTCCCGCCCTATCTTTTGTTGCGCCTCTTTCACGAAGCCGCCAAGGTCGCGGCCCCTGACGCTGACCTGTACCGCCACCCGCCTCCTCGCGCTTTCGCGATTGATCACCTCCGGGCCGCGAACCACGTTCAGATCCGCTACCTGTCGCAGTTGGACCCGCGCACCCTCGGGCGTCAGCAGCGGCAGATCGCCGAGAGTGTCAACGTCATTCCGGTAAGCATCGGGAAGACGAACAACGATGCCGAATCGCCGTTCGCCCTCGATCATTTCCGATACTTGCTTCCCGCCCAGCATGGATTCTACGACCGCCTGCACGTCGGAGACGTTCAGCCCATACCTGTTCAATCCGGCATGATTCAACGTGATCCGGATCTCAGGCACGCCGGACGCAACGTCTTTCGTGAGATCTGCCGCACCGCGCACGGTGGACAAGAATCTGCAGGGCCCGGTTCGAGAGGTTCTCCAGCGTGGAAACGTCCTCCCCGAAAATCTTCAGTGCCACGTCGCCGCGAATACCGGTGACCACTTCGTCCATGCGCATCTGCATTGGCTGAGTGAATTCGTATGCGACGCCCGGGATTTTGCCGAGAGCGCCGGACAACTTCTCGATGAGTTCTTCTTTGCTTTTGCAGCAGCGCCACTGCGATTTCGGAGCAATGGTTAGATAAGAATCCGATTCATAGATGCTCATTGCCTCTGTCGCAAGATCGGGCCGTCCCAATTTCGTGACGACAGCGGTTACCTCCGGAAAGCTGCGAATGACGCTTTCGATCTTTTGCCCGAGGAAAATCGATTCGTCCAGAGAAACGCCGGGCAGCTTCTTCGAAGTGATAACGATCGATCCCTCGTCCAATCTAGGCATGAATTCGGTGCCGATGAACTTCAGAGAGGCCACTGCTGCGACGACAAGGATGAACGCGCCCGCAAGTATCGGGCTTCGATGGCGGAAACTCCAGGCGAGGCTTCGCCGATAAGCAGCCCGTACTCGCCCGAACCAGCCCTCGGATCCATTGTTAGCGCCAGCGTGATCTCGATATTTCACGACCAGCGAGCCGACGGTCGGAATGGCGAACAGTGCAAGAAGTAACGATCCCGCAAGCGCCGAGCAGACCGTGATTGCCATCGGCCGAAACATGCGCCCTTCCAGGCCTTGCAAGGTGAAGATCGGAAGATAGACAGCAATGATGATTGCGACTCCGAATACAATCGGCCGCGAGACTTCGTGGACGGCTTTCTCCATCGCCGCTTCGCGGTTGTGCGACTCGCTTTCGTCCAGGCGCCGGACGAAGTTTTCGACCATGACAACCGATCCGTCGACAATCATTCCGAAGTCCACCGCGCCGAGGCTCATGAGATTCGCGGAGATTCCAAATGCCGCCATTCCCATAAAGCCAAAGAGCAGGGAAAAGGGGATAACGCAGGCAACGATCAGTGCCGCTCGCCAATCGCCAAGAAACAGAAGCAGCACACATACGCACAAGAATGCCTGCCTCGATCAGATTGCGCTTTACTGTCGCAATCGTTGCGTCGATGATCTGGCTCTGGTCGTAGAAAGGAACAATCCGAACGCCAGAAGGTAGTTTCAGACTGGCAATCCGCCGTTTGATGTCCTGAATCAGGTTTCGGCTGTTCGAATCGCGGATGATAATCACCATTCCCGCGACGCGTTTCGCCCTGTCCGTCATGCATGACCGCGCCCTGCCTCGGCAATGGCTTCGCTTCAATCTTTGCGATGTCGCGCATGGTAACAGCCACGCCATTCTTCGATCGCACGACGATGCTGCCCAGATCGGCGATACTTCCGGCTCGACCCAGTCCGCGAATCGTATATTGTTCTTCGTTGTGAGCGATGAAACCGCCGCCGAAGTTGGCGTTGTTTTCAGCGACTCGTGAGACTACCTGCGAGATGCTCAGATCGTATCGGCGCAGAGAGTCGGGATCCACCTCGATTGCGTACTGCTTCGTGTATCCGCCCCATGAGTTCACTTCGCTGATGCCGGGCACTGTGCGAAGGGCATAGCGAACGTCCCAATCCTGCAGGGTCTTCCGATCCATCAGACTCAAATTGCCGCCCTGCAGCGTGTATTGATATACCTCGCCGAAGGCGGTTGCCAAGGGTCCGAGCATCGGCTGGAAACCCTGCGGAATGCGAGACTGCGCCTGGCTGAGACGCTCGTTGACGAGTTGCCTTGCCAGGTAGATGTCCATGGAATCGTCGAACACGACTGTGATCATGGATAAACCAAGTTTGGAGATTGATCGGACGGTCTGTGTTCTCGGCATTCCGAGCATGCTGGTCTCTAGTGGAAAAGTGATGAGCTGTTCCACTTCGACGGGAGAGAGCCCCGGCGCCTCCGTTGTGACAACCACTTGTTTATTCGTGAGGTCCGGATAAGCTTCGATGTTCAGGTGGAGCATCGTGTAGATGCCACCTGCGGCGATCGCGAAGAGAACGCTTAAAACCAACCACCGATTCCGGAGCGCGAAATTCAGCATCTGTTACTCGCCTATCCGACTCCGCAACAGTTCCGACTTCAGTACGAAGCTTCCCCGGGAAACAATGACGTCACCTTCGCTCAAACCGGCCGAAATCTCGGCCCGCCCACCGTTCCTGTCCGCTATTGTGATGGGTCGCGGTTCGAAGGTGTTGCCATCTTTGCGTCGGAAGACCACAGGTCCACCGTTTAGATCCTGGATCGCTTCTTCAGGAACGAATAAGGTCTGGCGGAACCCATGCTGCTCAATGTCCGCCTCGGCGAACATTCCAGGGTGAAGTTTGCGGGCCCGATTGCTAATCAGGACCCTTGTCGGAAGTGTCCGCGTCTGCGTATCCAGTTCGGCGCCGACATAAGTGATCCGTCCGGAAAAAGCATCATCCGGATAGGCCTGAGTTCGCACGCTCACAGGTAGCCCCAGGCGTATCTTTGCGATATCGGCTTCATTGACGGCTGCCGTCATCCAGACACTTCCGAGATCGCTTATCGTGAAAGCTTCCTGGCCAGGCTCCAGGACGGTTCCCACCGTGATCTTGCGATCGACTACTTGTCCGTCGATAGGTGCAGAGGAGGGGCGGTCGTTCCGTTTCTTCTGTGATGTTCGACAGTTCAGTCGTCCGGCATTCGCAAAATATCGCTCAGATGCGCTGTTTCTTTGCCGACGTTGATCTGCGCGTTACGCAAATCTGTTTCAGCACTCGTTAGCTCGGTTTGTGCCCGTTCCACCTCCTGCTGTGAAGCTGACTTAAGCGCGAGTAGGCGCTGCATGCGTTCGAGCATCCGCCTGCGGTAGTCGACCGCTTGCTGCTGGCGGGCAACTTCTTCGCGTGCTGAGTCTAGCGCGCCGCGAGTCTCGTGGACTGTGTGGCTGTGCAGTCGAGCGAGCACCTGGCTCTTACGTACGCTGTCGCCGATTTTGGCGTTCACGTCCGTGACGCGCCCGTCCACATAAGTACCCACGTGGGCTGTACGTTCCTCGTCCAGCGCGATCTGGCCCGTTACCTTGAACGTAGTCGGAATGGCTGAGATGTGAATCACTACACGTCTGAACGCCAGCATTTTCCATCGCCGCGGGGTCAATCTTGACGAGTCCCGAACCCGCGGAAGGTCCTTGCTTTCGAATGACTCGCGCTCTCCGCTGATTTATCGTTCTCCTCCTTCACGCCCTCGCGGCCGCCCCGACACGAACTGCAAATAACGACAAGAGCCGCCACGTGATCGCTCTGATCACGGGCGGATCTCCATTCCGCTCGCAAGCTGAAGAGTGACTATGCTTTGGCGCAGCTCGACAAGCGTCCGGATGTATTGCATCTCGACTGAAATCCGGCTTCGCTCCGCGTCAAGCAGACGAATCAGATCGATTCCTCCTTCGCGGTAAGCGCCTCGGGCGAGTGTCTCGGTTTGGGTCGCTTGCTGACGGGTGGCAGAATATTCTCGGAGTAGATCTCTGTCGCTCTCGTACGCACGTTTAGCGGCTTCGAAATCCGCACTCAGATTGATTTCGACCAACTTCAGATTCGCTTCCGCCATGCGCAGATCCGCCTGCGCAGTGCCGATGTTCCCCTGGTTGCGGTTTCGAATCGGCAAATCGATTTGCACGGCGGCAAAGAGAGTATCCTGCCCTGTGTTGCGTTTGTATCCGAGGTAAAACTCAGGGTCCGGCTTCGCATTGGCTTTCTGCAGCCGCACGTTCTGCTGGGCTCGAGCTATCTGCTCACGAGCTATGTTGTCCTCCGGTCTGGCTGCGATTGCCTCTTGGACTGAGCGCGTCGTCCACTTGCGGCGGTTCCTCCAACTGATCCGTCAGTAGGCTCGCGGGGTGGTCAACCCGGCCCATGGCTCGAAAAAGTTCGACGAGCGGCCAAGTCCGCATCGCGAGCCGCTCCACTTGCCTGGGCGCGCACGAGATCTCGTTCGAGTTGTAGCCGCAAAAGGTCGGCTTCGGCCATCACGCCTTCGCGCACCCGGTTTTGGCTATAGCTGAAATCTTCGTCGTAAGTCCGGAGCGTCTGACGTGTAGAGCTCCCGCAGGGCGGCTGCCCCAGCCGCAGACCAATAGCTGCCACTGATGTGTGCAACAAGTTGACGGTACTGCAGATTCTCGCCTATTTGGCTGCTGCGCACGTCCGACGAGGCTACACCGACCCGCCTCTGCCGTTTACCTGCCGTTTCAACGACCTGGCCAAGATACGCGTACTCTTCAGTGCCCTGCCAGTACGGCATGGCGGGTGTGCCCCAGGCGCGCACATCTTCGCTTTGAAGAAAGAGCCGCGGATTCGGTTTCAGACCCGCCTGCGTTTGTTGACCAATAGCCGCTTCCGTGCGGCTCTGGGCCAATCGCACCTGCGGATTGTTCTGTAAAGCCTGAGAAATGGCTTCCTGAAGTGTCATTCGTGTCTGAGCCGAGGAACTTCCAGCCCAACCAAGGTGGAGGAGCAATGTTCCAAGGCTCAAGATCGCGTTAACTCGCATCGTCTCTATTGTGGGATGCGAAGGCTTAAGGAAAGCTGGAAAGAAGTTTCGATCAGGCGAGCGCGCTTGCAAGAAAGGGCAAGCCTTTGGCACCGTGAAATTCGTGAATGCCCGAGAAAATCTCCTGCTGGGCGCGATCCGGAACCCCGAAAACCTCGTAGACTTTCTTCACTCGGGCGAAGCTCTCGCGCGTCGCCTTGACCGGGAAGATCGGGTCGCGATCGCCTCCTTCGGAAAAAAGAGGCCTTGGCGCAATTAAGCCTGCGACATCATAGTTTTCGGCCCAATTCAGTATTCCGGGCACGTAGTTGTCTATGCAGTGCGACACGCTCATGATGCTGTCCCGGAACGT
Organism: uncultured Acidobacteriaceae bacterium; assembly: GCA_963744795.1. Lineage (GTDB taxonomy): Bacteria > Acidobacteriota > Terriglobia > Bryobacterales > Bryobacteraceae > Bog-105. Next base: position 115,412 of record CAVUVF010000007.1, on the reverse strand, counting down.
ATTGAGATATCCGCTAATCAATGCCGCTTTGATTCGGCCGTCAAGCGCGGTGGAGAACTGGGTACAAGTCCCGCCACCCGAAATGCCCATACATCCGATCCGGTTGCGATCCAGTTCGGGTCTGGTTTCGATCCAGTCGATTGTCCGCATCACATCCCACACACGCCAGCCGATCATTGTCTGGCCGAGCAGGAGAGCGGACCCCGCTGCGGGCTGACATGCAGAGACCGCCGGGCCTTTGCGCTTGGTAATCGCGTCACGTCGGTAACCGAAAGCCATAGGCTCAAGTGCCACCGCTGCCATGCCGTGTTCAACTGCTTGAATGGCGAAATCACGCTGGTAGAACGGCTTTTCAGTGCGATCGCGTCCGTTCTCGTCGATGCCCACGATGTCATCGACACCTCGGCCGTGCCCCGGTACACAGATCACTGTGGGATGAGGACTCTTCCCGGATTTTGGAACCAGGAGGTAGCCGACCACGCTTAATCCCGGCCGGCTTTCGAAGATAAACTTCTCTCTGCGGTATCCCGGGAAGTCGCGCGCATCGATTGTTCGCGCATTCAGAGGTGTTCGAGAAGGGAAGCCGCCGAGCAATTCGGTGAGCTTGGCACGAAGCTGTTTCTGCCAAGCTTCGGCTTCGGCTTTGCTCTTAGCGCGGAAGGTGAGACGGAGCGGAGCCGATTGGTATTGATCGAGAGTCCATCGCACCGGATCGAGTCCCGCGTCGTCGGTTCCGCTCTTCGCGTCCGCCTCTAGAACTGCGGGTTTTGCGGCAGCCAGAGCCGCGCCCGTCAAAGCAGCAGTCTTTCCGAGTCGGCGACGAGTAATCATCTTTTTTCCATCCTACTGTTTCATTCCTACTCCGAATTGATTGCCTGCGCGGATCACTTTTCCGTTCGCAATATCGAGGTCAAGCAGCTTCTCGCTTTGTACCTGCGTTCCCGCTTCGTCCGTCAGCGCCGCCACGATCTTCTTCGTCCGCGCGTCGATAATCTCACCCGTCGAACTGTAGGCGAACCGTCCGTCCATGCTGAAACTCAACCAGCCGACACAGTCACGGGCTTTGATACTGGTCATCTGTTTCGGCGGCATGACAGACGAATCGAAGATATGAATGGCGCTGTTGGCGCAATCGGCCAGCCAGAGTTCTTTCTCGTCAGGAGTCAGTGCGACACCATGGCTAGGGCACCCGTGCCGCTTGACGGGACCTTTTTGGTACCCGTCGACCTCTACGTGATACAGCTTCTTGCCGGTTCTGATATCGCCCACTTCGAATCCGAGAAGGCCGTTCACGTTCACGAACGCCAGGGAATTGCTGCCGTTGACCGTGAAAGGCCGGATCACGTTTTCAAATGGCCCAACCGTACTGACGACCTGGTTCGTTTTCGGGTCAGCTACCGAGAGAGACCGGGACTTCAGGCCCGCCAGATAAACATGCGTACCATCATTCGAATAAATCGTATTGTGTGAACCGGAGTTCGTCGTGATCGTTGCTGTTATGTCGCCGGTAGCGGCATCGACCACGTGCCATGCCGGACCCTCCAATTCGGGGACGTACAGGATTTTGCCATCGGGCGAAATCGCCAGACGGTCGCAGCCGCCTTCGTAAGCCTTGTCCCATAGTTTTGCTCCCGAAATCGCGTCAACTGCGATGATACGGTCGAGCGAACTGACGTATACCTTCCCGGTTTTTGCGCTCGCCGCGATGCCCTTGATGTTTTCTATCTTCTTCCCTTCGGGCACTTCCCACGTCGGGATCCGGCGAACGAATTTATAGGCGTTGTCGATATCGAAAACTAGAATACCCACGCCTCCGTACTCCGTGTAATTGCGTGTGCCCGGGCTCGCCACGTACAGCAGATGCTGGGTGGACGGTTTCGGGGAACCAAACGCGAGTGCTTCGGGTAATAAACAACACAGAAGCGACAGGATGCAGATGCAGAGTTTCATCAGGGCAGGTGTCCTTTCCAAGCCTCGGTAATCATACAAAACTTCCTGCTTTTAAGGTCAGACCTTTTGGGCAGAGCGCGATCACGATAATGTTGATAGACAATTAGGGATTATGTTGCCATCCATATATTGCCTCAGTGCACAGTGCGGTTCCATACAGGGTTCCGTTCAAAGCTGCTGTCCATCTCACTAGGACCCGCTCAGGACTCCGTCCGTCTCAAGTGCTGTGCCCCAAGCAAATCTCAGCTACCCACTTCAACAACTGCGGACTTATTTCAAAAGGAAATTTTGTGAGTTTAAAGCTTTTCAGTCGAACACCTTTGCGCCTACTTCTCGTACTTCTGATTCCGTTCTTGCTCGTTCACGCCGCACCGGTCGGCGCAATCAAGGGCTATGTCAAGGACGCTTCAGCCGCGACGATCAGAGATGCACGTCTCACCCTGCGGGACGAGAAGACCGGCGTGCAAACGGAAACCCAATCGGACGCCAACGGCCTTTATCAGTTCCTCAACCTGAATCCGAGTGTCTATTCCGTCGCTGTGTCGGCAAACGGATTCAGCGTTCGCGAGACGAAGGAAATCACGGTACTCGTCGGACAGATCGTCGCGCTCGACCTCGACCTCTCGATTGCGGCGGTTTCACAGAGCGTAGAGGTCGCGGCTGGGGGCGAGGTGCTTCAGACGGAAAAGGTTTCCACAGGAACGAATATCACCGACAAACTGGTCGGCAATTTGCCGCTCGCCAACCGTCGTTTTAACGATCTCGCCATTCTGACGCCGGGAGTTTCGTTTGCGGCGCCCGGATCACAGGCTGGCGCTTTCGCTTCCGCGGGAACTCGTTCTCAATCCACGAATTGGCAGATTGATGGCGCGAATGCGATCGATCCAAACGTCAATGGACCGACAAGTAGCTATCCCATCGCGGAAGCGGTTCAAGAGTTCAGCGCGTCGCGCTAGCAGTTGCTTCGTCGACCCGTAGCTTTTTTTCTCTCGACTAGCTAAAACAGAAAAAGAGAGATTGACATGTCAAGCATTGTGGAAGAAGTCCTGAACGCTAATAAGGACTATGCCGCAACGTTTGAACAGAAGAGCAAGCTGTCCATTCCGCCGAAACGGCAATTTGCGATTTTGACGTGTATGGACGCTCGGCTCGATCCGGCTAAGTTTGCCGGGCTGGCCGAAGGCGACGCCCACGTCATCCGCAACGCCGGTGGAAGGGCGAGCGACGATGCCATCCGATCGCTGGTGATTTCGTACAAGCTGTTCGGAACCAAAGAATGGTTCGTCATCCACCATACGGATTGCGGCATGCTGACGTTTACGAATGACATCATGCGCGACTTGCTGGCGAAGAGTCTGGAAACGGCAAGAATCGAGGACGGCCGATGGCATGATTTTGGTGGCCAGGGCGGATCCAATGCCGCAGATTACATTGAGTGGCTTACGATCCGAGACCTGGAAGAGAGTGTTGTATCGGACGTGACAAGGATCCGCACGCATCCGCTTGTGCCGAACCGCATCCCGATCTATGGGTACATATACGATGTCTTAACTGGAGAGTTGCTGGACGTGCCAAAGGCAAATAAAGCAGGTGAGCCGAACGCACAATCTCGCGCTGCGAAGAACTAACTAGGAGTAGTCGCCATAAGGCGAATTAATGGTGCTGGCCGCACCGTCCCAAGTGACTCTTGCATCGAAGTATGTAGAAGCCGGTCGCAGAAGAATTTGAGAAGCGTCCGGTGATCTTCTAAGCCGCATTTTTGCGCGTAAGAGATCAGGGGCACAAAGAAATGAAACGAACCGTAATCACCCTCGTCGTGGGTTTCGGTGTGATACTGGCAGGCGCCGTACAAACTACTCTGCACGAACGAGCTCACGCGAAGTCCGTGGGCAAAGTGTTAGTTGCACAGCTAAGGTAGAGCCTTATTAGTACTTGCATAGTTCGCCATGCGACGCGTCACTGGCTACCCTCAGTTGTGCTCGCCGGATTCCGTCGAGTCAAAGGTCCGATCGTGCGGCCCGCTGCTGAATCAGCAATCAACGTCTTCAAGCGCTTCGCTTTGGTCTCTTCCCGCTTGGCGCTGATGACCCACCATGTAGCGGTCCGGCGATACCACGGGGGTTGCGATTGAAAGAAGCGCCACGCTGCTTTTTCTTTCTTGAACTCTCGCTCCTGATGTTTTTCGAAAGCTATTTCTTTCTGCTCGAACGAGTAAACACCCGATCGTTCCCCCGTGCGAGCTTCAAAAGCCCGGAGTCCGGCGGGACGCATCATGCCTAACGCGATAAGTTCGTTTGCGCGCCTGATGTTGACGCTGCTCCAGATGCTACGCGGCCGCCGAGGTGTGAATCGGATCGTGTAGCTCGACGCGTCGATGCTACGCCGGACGCCATCGATCCAACCAAAACAGAGCGCTCCATCGACCGACTCGGGCCAGGTGATGCTTGGCTTGCCGGATTTCTTCTTATAAAAGCCGACCAGTACTTCTTTCTCCCGGTCGTGATTCTTCTCCAGCCACTTGCGCCAGTCTGCGACAGTAGCGAAAAACTTCGGTTCCATTGAACTCGAAGCCAGCATAAAGGAAATCTTCTCTGTGATGCTGAAGGGAGAACGAATCAATCGGTCTGAACTCCTCGAAATAGAAAAGCCTTGAAAAAAAACCAGTTCTGAAGACGCTAGACCGAGTTATCTCGAAGGCTGGTCTCGGATCCCGTTCGGAAGCCAGAAGCTGGATTGGACGCGGCCGTGTCGCGGTCAACGGCAAGGTCATCCAGACTCCCGATCATTGGGTAGACGTGGCTCGCGACAAGATTTCGTTCGACGGCAAGCCGCTGGCGAAAGCCGAAAAGCGCTACATTCTGCTTTACAAGCCCAAAGGCTATCTGACGACCTACAAAGATCCCGAGGGCGGCCAACCGTATACGACCTGATCGGAGACATCGATCAGTTCGTAGGGACCGTCGGCCGTCTGGATCTGGATACCTCCGGACTGCTGCTTCTTACCAACGACAATGATCTTGCCGAGGCGCTGACTAACCCCGAGCGGCACGTGCCGAAGACATATCTGGTCAAGGCGGCCGGATTGCTCACGGATGCACAGCTCAAGAAGCTTGCCGAGGGAGTTGTATTGAGCGACGGCATGACTCGTCCGGCGATTGTCCGCCGGCAGCGCGATTCTGAGAAGTACACGTTCCTCGAAATCACGCTCACAGAAGGACGAAATCGTCAGGTTCGGCGGATGCTCGAAGCGATCGACAGCAAGGTGTTGAAACTGGTTCGGGTCACTTTGGGCCCGTTAACGCTTGAGGGTCTGCAGATCGGAAAGTGGCGGAACCTGACGCGGCGGAAGTGGCAGCCCTGCGGCGTTCCGGCGGGTTTAAACGTAAGTCTTGAACTCGATTACGTCGCCGTCCTGAACCACGTACTCTTTGCCCTCGGTCCGGAGCTTCCCAAGCTCGCGGGCGCGCGCGAAGGAACCGGCCGCAACCAGATCGTCGAAGGAAACGCACTCCGCGGAAATGAAGCTCTTCTCGAAATCGGAGTGAATAACCCCCGCAGCCTGCGGGGCTTTGTCGCCCGCATGAATGGTCCAGGCCCGAGTCTCTTTCTCGCCGGTGGTCAGGTATGTTCTCAGCCCGAGCAGATGGTACGCCTCCTGAATCAGCTTGCTTGCGCCTGTATCCGTCACGCCCAAGCCCGCCAGGTATTCCGCCCGTTCTTCCGGCGATAAAGTGACGAGTTCCGATTCAATCTCGGCGGACACGACAACAGCGCTGGTGTCGTGGTGCTCGCGGACGTAGCTCCGAACCTGCTGCACGAATTTGTTCTCGTCCGCGGTCGCCAGGTCTTCTTCCGCCACATTGCAGGCGAACAGTGTCGGTTTCGCGGTCAGCAGAAAAAAGCCTTTCACGGCGGCCTTCTCTTCCGGGCTGAGATCAAGCGTGACGATCGTCTTCCCTGTGTTCAGATGGGCTTCGAGCTTGTCGAGCAGCTCCAGTTCGGCGATCGCCTTCTTGTCGCCGCTTTTCGCCGCTTTCTGTGCTTTCGCCTTTCGCTTTTCTGACTGATTCCAGATCCGCCAGGACGAGTTCAGTGTTGATGATCTCGATGTCGCGGACCGGATCGACCGTATCCATCACGTGCTCGATATTCGAGTTCTCAAAGCAGCGGACCACTTGGATGATCGCGTCTACTTCGCGGATATGGCCGAGAAACTGGTTGCCCAGTCCTTCTCCCTGACTGGCGCCTTTCACCAGACCTGCGATATCGACGAATTCGAATACTGCCGGTATGATCTTTTGCGATTTGCTCAAATTCGACAGCACCTCCAGGCGATCGTCGGGCACGGTGACAACGCCTGTGTTGGGCTCGATGGTACAGAAACGGTAATTCGCGGCCATCGCCTTGCGCGATTGCGTCACCGCGTTGAACAAGGTGCTCTTCCCTACGTTGGGAAGACCCACAATTCCGGCAGTTAACATTCCTCTTCATCTTCGCGTACCGAGGAGGGCGAATCCCGGCTGAGATGTAATGATGAAGAGTGCAGTTCGAAGAGGAGCTTGCCCGCGTTCTACCCCAAGATCTTCCCAATCGTGAACGTCTTTTGTCGCTTGGCCAGAAGCACCTCGAGATGATCTCCGCTGCGAACGAATATATGAATCTGACGCGGATCGTCAGCCCTCAAGAGGCGGCAATCAAGCATATCTACGATTGCGTCGCTCCGTGGCGGCATTTCCAATCGGCGAACCGCGTTTTAGACGTGGGCACGGGAGCGGGCTTTCCCGGATACCGTTGGCCATCGTCTTGCCGCAGGTGCGCTTTACGCTTGCAGAGTCGATCGGCAAGAAAGCACGGTTTGTCGAATCGGTTGTTGACGCTCTAGAACTGCCGAACGCGACCGTGATCGCTGAGCGCGCGGAATCGGCGGCCGCAATTCAAAAAGCAGACATTATTACGGCCCGAGCGGTGGCTCCGATCGATCGGCTGATCGCGCTTTTTCGGCAGTCCTCTGAAGGCAGGCATCCGGCTATTGTTATTCAAAGGACCGGATGTCGAAGGCAGAAATGGCCGAGGCGAAGATGGATCGGGTCGCCGGAACGTGTACTCTGCCGCTACGATCTGCCGGAGCGGCTTCGGCTCGCGAACGCTTGTAGAGCTGCGATCTCAAAGGCGCTGAACTCGCGTCGCTTCATAAGCAAGCAAGAGCCACCCGGCAATGAACGCAACGCCTCCGATTGGCGTGATGGCGCCGAGCATCCGGATTCCCGTTACAGACAGAGTGTAAAGGCTTCCCGAGAAGACCATGATTCCGAGGAGCAGAAGCCCGGCGTGCGGTTTCGCACCGGAAGCTGTGATTGTGCTGGTACGCGCGAGGATGGCAATACAAAGAATTCCGAGTGCGTGGACGAAGTGATAGAACACGGCCTTCTCATAAACCGACAGGGAATACGCATCCAGCCGCGACCGCAATCCATGAGCTCCGAATGCTCCAGCCCCTACAGCTAACGCCATCAACACACTTCCTACGCCGGTCCAGTTCATCATTTCCGTTGTAACAGTTCGGCCGTTGATCAATCAGCTTTCAGGGCGCATGGTTCCAAAAGCTGAGTTCTTCCGTAAAGAGAGTCGAAGAGGGCTCCATCCGCCTTCAGCATCCGGTGTAAACGCCGGATGCGCCGGTTTGGGTTCGATCGTGTCTCCAAGCGTTACGGGGAGGTCGTCCATGCTTGAGACGAGGCCCATCTGTTCGGCCGCGATGATGGCAGCGCCGCGGCTTGAGGCTTCGGGCTCCAGGCATTCGATCGCGGGATGATCAAGCGCATCCGCCATCATCTGCAGCCAAACCTTGGAGCGAAGCAGCGCGCCGCCTGACGCGATTACCTCATCCGGCACCGAGAACGGCCTGCTCAACAGCATATAGATCTGTTTGAAACGAAGCGAGACGCTTTCGAGGCAGGCCTGAAGGATGTCCATGGGCGAAGTGGATAGGCTCAGGCCGGCGATTGAGCCACGAAGATCTGGACGCCAATACGGAGATCGCTCGCCCGCCAGGTAGGGGAGAACCGTGAGCCCATGCGAACCCGGCTCGCGGCCGGCGATCTGCTCTTCGGCATCGTTCGGAAGATCGAGCAGGCGGCTCGCCCAGCGGAAGACCTCGCCGCCGTTTGAGGTGGCGCCGCCCAGGATGAAGCGTTCACGGTTTACGCGATAACACCAGATACCGGCCGGGATTGTGACGTTGCGCTGCTTCACGACGACGCGCATGGCGCCGGTTGTGCCGACCATCAGGGCAAAACGTTTCGGCGTAGTGCAGCCGCTGCCGACGCTGTTGCAAGCGCCGTCGCCATACGCCGGATACCACGGAATTCCGTTCAACAAAGGCCAGCGCTTTGCAAACTCCGGAGACAACGACCGGCACGGCGCGTCCAGCGATTCCACGGTCGGCGAGTTGCTCACGGGGAATGTCCAGCGCTTCCAGAAGTTCCTCGCAGTAGTCGTTCTTGCGGTGGTCCCAGATGCCGGTTGCCGAGATCATCGAAGTTGATTCCAGCTCCTGTCCGCAAAATGTCTTCAGTAGAAACTCGCCCGGCGAGTACCAGCGAGCTGTTCTTGAGAACGCGTCAGCGTGATTCTCTTTCAACCAAAGCAGTTTTGCGGGCCAGTAGCTTGTATGGGGCATGCAGCCGGTGATTGCGTGAATCCAGCCCGGGTCGAAGATCTTGACGAGCTCATCCATCTGCTCGAGCGATCGCGTGTCGAACAGATGAACGATGGGAGTAGTGGATTTGCCCTCGCGATCAATACCCAGAAAGCAATGCCAGAACGTGCTCATCGCGACGCCGGCCGCTTTTAATCCCCGGTCTGCCATCTGGGCGTGAAGCGCGTCCAGACAATCGCAAGTCAATTGGAGGAGCAGATCGGGCTTGACTTCGACGCTGCCGTCCACTTTTGTCGTCAGATCATATTTCTTCTGCAACCCGACTTTGCCGACTTGCGAGAACTTATCGTTGAAAAGCAGTGCGCGAACGCTTGAAGTCCCGACGTCGATTCCGACAATATTGCTGTCCGTTGCCACTAATATGCCTCTTTCCCTGATGACGCCCGAATGGAAGGAGTCTTCAGAATTTGCAGCAGATTATTGTAGCCGTCCGTCCAGGTGCGTAGGTCTGGCCTCGAGAGCAGCGGCTCGCTATGAACTTTCACGCTAGCGTTCTCGAGAACAGCTTGATTGTTCGTAACGAGTATCCAGTCGGAAGCAAGTGTTCCGTCTTCCGGATTCGCGTGATTTCTCGTCAGGACTGCATTCATGTCCAACAGAGTCGGCAAGTCGTTTGACCACAGGCCCGAGATCCAGGAAATCGTTCGAGACATGGAAAGCGAGCACACCATCCTGCTTCAGATGCCTCCGGTAAACCTCGCATGGCCTCGCGCGTGAGGAGGTGAACAGGAATCGCATCGCCGGAGAAAGCATCAAGCGCAAGAACATCGAACGGCGGAGATTTATCGCGGACCAAAGATAAGCGCGCATCACCGGGAACGATCGAGATTGTCGCCGAGCTTTCTCGAAGGTAGGAGAAAAGAGAGTTCGCGAGGTCGATCACCTGGCTGTTCAGCTCATAAAAGCGGAACTGGTCGCCCGGCTTGCCGTAAGCAGCCAGAGTTCCCGCGCCAAGCCCACAATTCCCACTCGTTTAGGGTTGTCAAAGCATTCGCGAAGAACGATGCCGATTCCGGATTCCGGGCCGTAATACGTGGTCGCATGGCGGCGCAATGGCAATTGAATGTATTGCGAGCCGTGCTCGATGATTCCGTGGAAGAGCGTACGGGTCTGCATCGCTCCGGCACGAGGAGATTGCACCACGCGAAGCGAACCATAGAAACTCCGGCGCAAAGCCAGCGTATTCTCGTGGTACGCCCGAACGTTATTGACCAGCACGGCCAGCATGCATGCGGTCACGCCCAGAGTCCCAGCCGTAAGGACCACCTGTTCTCTTGCCAACCTAAAATCGCGGCAACCACCGCGGTGAGCACAAGCGTAATTGGCAGTTCGTAAACACCCCTGAAAGTTGCGGCGCAACGAACGCCCACCAAGATCGAGCCGGTAGCCCCGCCAGCCGCAATCATCAGATAGAAGCCGGAAAGCTCATGTGCATCGGGGCGCAATCGCGCCAGTTCGGAGTGGCAATAGAAGCAGCAGATAAATAGTCCGCCAAGGAACACAGGGACGCTGACTTGCACGGCCTCGATCGAGTTCACGTCATAAGTCGCGTATCCAAGAATTCCTAGTGCAAATAGAACAAATCCGATCAGTAAATCTCGGCGTCCTCCCAACTGGACGGTTGAAGGCAATGATGAATGTCAGCAGGTAAACTGCGAGAGGCAATACCCAGAGGAGCGGCACCGCCGCGACATTCTCGTCCAGGTGATTGGTGACCGAGAGTAGCAGGGCTAGAACTGCAAGCAGGCCAACGCAAACCAGGCCAGCCGCCGGGTAGGCAAAATCCATTCCCGGTCTGCACTCGACTGAACGACTTGGTACGAAGCGCCGGTTCTCCAGGTGACCCAGATACCGAGCGAAGCGAAGAGCAGATAGGCCCAACTCCAAACGCCTGATCTGGAGGCGATATGTCGAGACGCGGTTCGATTACGATCGGGTAAGCGACCAAGCCGCACAGAGAGGCCAGGTTCGATAACGCAAAAAGCCGGTGTGGTGTTGTGGCCGCCTTCCTGCTGCCAGCCAATGCTGAAGCAGAGGGCTGGTGGCCGTCAAAGCCAGCAGGATCAGGCCCACGGTCGCAGATCAGCATGACGAGAATGGACCACGCTGGCTGCGGACGACAGGTCGCAGACTCCATCGCTCGCCTGGCCCCACCGGCAGCAGCAGGCACGAGGCGACCAGTAAGGCACGTGTGAATCGACACATTGTGTCAGGCTGCGCAAGTGGCGAGCTGACAGCCGCGCGTACCAGTAGCCGAGTAGCAGGGCCGCTTGATAGAAGACCAGGCAAGTAGCCCAAACCGCGGAAGAGCCTCCGAACCAGGGCAGAATCCGTTTGGCTAAGAGGGGTTCGATTGTAAAAAGCAGAAACGCCGAGAGGAAGATGGTCAGCCGCATAGGGTACAACCCCACCCGCGGTTTTGGAGAGCGAGGGAGTTTTCAGAGTAGCGGACAAATTTTAGGCTATCTAATTGCAGCGGAAGTCCTGATATACTGGCGCACGTTCTTTACGATTGGAAGCTGCGGATCGCTGTAAGGATTCGGAGAGAGAAAGCCGTGATTGTCACCGCCCAGCAACATATTCAGAAAGAACAAACCCGACACCATCCCGAAGCACAAGGTGTTTTCTCCTGGCTGCTTTCCGCAATCACCCTGGCGACAAAAATGGTGCAGGCAAAGATACGGCAGGCAGGACTGCTCGATGTACTGGGAAGCGCGGGAGAGATGAACGTTCAGGGTGAAACGCAGCAGAAGCTCGACGTGTACGCCAATCAGGCACTGCTTCATTGCCTCAGCTCGCGTGATTCCGTCGCGATGCTCGTCTCGGAAGAAAACGAAGAGCCGGTCACGTTTGATCGTGACCCCGAAACGGGCAAATACATCGTGGTCTTCGACCCGCTGGACGGATCGTCGAATATCGACGTCAACGTGAGTGTCGGGACGATTTTTTCCATCTACCGGCGTCCGGAGCATCACGACACGAGATTCATCGTTCCTGCCTTCAGCCGGGATCCAAACAGGTTGCGGCCGGATATGTGGTTTACGGATCGTCAACCATTCTGGTTTATACCGCCGGAAACGGAGCTTTCGGATTCACGCTCGATCCTGCAATTGGCGCTTATGTTCTGAGCCACGACAATCTGCGAATGCCGAAACAAGGCCCGTACTATTCCGTGAACGAGGGACAAGCGCACACCTTTCCGGAAGAGTATCGCGACTATCTGACGCGTCTGCGCTCGGGAGCTTTGGGTAGAAGCTACAGTTCTCGATACGTTGGTTCTCTTGTGGCCGACTTTCATCGCACGATGCTGAAAGGCGGCGTATTCTTATATCCACCCACGAAGACGTATCCGCAAGGGCAAGCTGCGGCTGCTTTACGAGGCGAATCCGCTGGCGTTTATCGCGGAACAGGCAGGCGGCATGGCGACAAACGGGTGTGAAAGAATTCTCGACATTCAGCCGACCGATATCCATCAGCGGACGTCGCTGATCCTGGGCAGCCAAGTGGAAGTCGAAGCGTTCCGCGCGGATTGTTAGTAGCTCGAGCTATTGCGGAACGTCGAACCGGCACCCTCAGTGAATCGATGCTCAGCACCGTTGACGCTTAGCGGAGCGCCACGACGGCGCCGTCGCGCGGTCCGACCGTAATCTTCAGCCGGCGCCCGTCAACGCTCGGCTGCTCTTTTCCCCAGACGTCGGAAGCGTTCTGGAACTTCGGTCCATCCTCGCCGATCGTGACGGTGGTTGTCTGCGTCGTGCGGGTCGGATTGGTCAGCCAAAGGTAATTGCCGCCCGCCCCCGCATGCAGTCTCGCTTGTGTTTTCGAGTTGTCTGTCTCGAAGTCCAGGCTGAACGTTCGCCAGCGTTCAAGAGTTCCGCAAAAAATGCTTTCGCCTCGGGCGAGTGGTGAAGGTAGTATCCGGCGCCGGGAAACGTTCCGATCAGAAGTGTGCGGCCTTTTCCATGCTGGTTCTCCACCGCGGCGACATGGCCGTTTTCGTAATGTCCGGCCGCGCGGCCGCCGGCGGGCTCGTATTCCTGAAGGAAATAGCGCCCGTTGATCTTATGGTTGTTCACCTCTAGCGTGAGCTTGTCCAGTAGATCCGGCGTGAACTCCACGTAGCTTTCGCGAGCCCCAAAGAGCTGGTCGAGGCCGTAATTAGGCTGGGTTGCGCCAGCCGTTCCTCCGTCGCCGAAATAGGCGGGAAGGCCCTCGCTGATCAGAGTTCCCGCCTCCGTCAACGTACGCCTTCAGCTTCGCGACGGTCTCCTTCTTCAGCATTACCGGATACGGCAGGTAGACGATCTTGTACTGCGCCAAATCGTCGACAGCCGACGAAGTCCGGCTGAATGTTGGAATCGAAGAATGCCTGGTACGCACCTCTGATCGGATTGCGCGTAATAGTTCGTATCGCCTTGCTGGACGTAATTGAACATCTCGGATTCGGGCACATAGACGAGTCCGATATCGCCCTTTACCGGATGAGATTTCCAGAGTTCCGGATGCGCATTTGCCCAGCGAGCGATGGTTCCCGCCATCTCGGCGCGAGGCGTAACGGAACCGTCCATACCAAAGGGGCCGAAGGCGCCGAACAAGGGGCCATCGAGCAGTGGCCTCCATCGCGGATACAAAATGCCAGTCGCGCCTCCTGCACAGGAGACGAGGTTCCAAAGCCGTACGTCCGTTTCGTCCGGAATGCGCCCGTCGTCACGCGGTCTGTTGATCACTTGCGGCTGCATCCATAAGGGCCCTGCCTCGGCCTCAGCATGCCAGAACGGCTTACCTCGAGCGCCGCCGCGCACAAGGTCAACAGCCTGGTATTGGCGCCAAGGTGCATCGCCTTGGCGGGAGGCGACGAAGGTAAAACCCCAAAGTTCCACTTCTTTTGCCGATCGCCACTCGTCGTGCGCGCTCGACGGCATGGAATCGAGCGTTCCGGCGACTCCGTGCGCACGTGATCAGGTGGTTGGAATCGTGTTTTCGGAACAACTCGACTCGCCAGTGCAGAAGGTCGAATGCATCGTCCAAACGAAATTGCAGCCAATCGAGACTATCGGGATATCCGCTAAAATTGTAGGGCGGTTCGACATCGTCCCAAGTCGCATAACTGTATCGATGCCAGGCCTTGGCGACTTTCTCGAGCGATCCATAATGGTTGCGAGCCCAGTCCCTCAGCTTCCGCTTCGTCCAGTCGCAATAGCAGTACATCTTTCTTGGACTGCCGCCGCCATACGTGTTTTCGTTCCACAAGTCGTACCCGAGCAGAGCGGGATGTCCGCGGTAGTGCTCGACCAAGCGCGACCAGAAACTTCTCGGCCGCTGCTTTTACCTCCGGGTTGTCCAGGCATAACCCGGGAAAACCGCCCGTGGCGCTGCTGCCGCCGATTGTGCTGTTCTCGACGGTTCCATCGCTCGCGAGGTAGCGCGCCTGAGGATACTTGTGGAACATCCATTCCGGGGCCGCCGTGATGAGTTCCGCGATGACGACCTTGATGCCGTTCTGCGCAGCCAGATCCATCATTCGGTCGTAATCCCGCCAATCGTACTTGCCGGGCGCAACTTCGATGGCCGACCACATGAACCAATGCCGGAATGTATTCATACCGATGCGGGCTGCCGTTTGGTGATCGCGGGCCCAATCCTGTTCCGGCGGATTGGACTTCCGAAAGTACACGGCTCCATACGGAAATACTGGCTGCGCAGTTTGGGCCAGCGCGATCTGGCAGGCGACATGCCACAATCGCGGCGATGCGACTTTGTGTTCGCAAATTGATTCCTTAGAAGTAAAACTTCAAGCCGAATTGAATCTGCCGGCCCGGTGGCGGTGCCGCTGGAAAGCTTGCCGAACTGCGGATTGTTTGAATTGCAAGCGCTTCCGGATGCGCCAATGCAAGTCAGTGTGGGGCTGTTGGCCGATGGCAAAAAGAACGTCGGCGTGTTGGTGAAGTTGAAGAATTCCGCCCGGAACTGAAGCATGGTTCTTTCACCGAAATAGGTGTTCTTGAAGATGGAGATATCCGCGTTCTTTGAACCAGGGCCCCGAGCCACCCGTCGCGCTGCGTTGCCGAACTTGGTAATGGCGGCTCCTGTCGTGCTTAAAACCGTGCCTGGAACCGCAAATGCTGCCGGATTGAAGTAAGCGTCGACACTCGCGTTATCGAGCACCATGTTCTGTCCGATTACCCGGTCAGCCACGTTGAACGTGTTGAAGATACCGGTCGGGAGCACGTTGGTTCGGATGTCAGTCGGAAAGCCGCCGCGGAGCGTGACAATGCCATTCACTTGCCAACCGCCAATGATTTTGCCTGCTGCTCCATGTGATAGCCATTTCTTTCCGGGTCCGAAGGGCAGTTCATAAGCCGCGCTACCGGAAAAGATTTGTGGCACATCGATGGGCGCATAAGAGCGTTCCAGCGAGAGATTGTAGGTATCCATCGCAACGCTTGTTCCGCCGTTTTGCGTGTACGCATCCGGTCCAGCTCCTCCCGACTCGAGATTTTTTTGAATCGTGTAGTTCACCAGAAGCGCAAGGCCCCTGGTTGTGCGTTTCTCTAAGCGGAAGTTTGCCGAATTGTAGTTATTGGAAGCGAAAGAGCTAGTGTCTAAGTACCGTTCCGTTGATGTAGGGAAAGGGTCGGAACGCTTGTCTGTTGTTGCCCACCAGCGCCTGTGAAAAAGGAATCTGATTCTGATTGATAAACAGCGACGAAAGATCTCGGCCGAGCGCGCCGCTATAAGAGGCTTCGAGCAGAATCAACTTCGTCAATTGAAACTGCATGTCGAAGTTGAACTGATGAAGCATCGGATCACGTGACTGGTTAAAGCCCGCTGTGCGGATGGTTCCGACGTAAGGATTGGCAGCGGTAAACGAAGCGAGAGAGGGATCCGTGGGCACAATTCTGATCGGCGTGTTGATTGTGAAGGGCGGCGTCACAGTCTGGGTGGCGGAGACGGTGGGCAGGGATACTGTCGGAACATTCGGCAAATTGCCGGAGAACTGAGTTACCTGTTGGTTCTGATCACGCTCTCCGAAGAACAAGACCGTATCCGCCACGCAAGCACCAGTTTCGAAGTAGCCTGCCATGCAAAGCCGGCCCGCGGGCCGAAGTTGTTGTGATCGCCGTCCACTATCGCGCGCGAGTAGCCGCCTTTGCCCGGCAACGCATACTGGCCTGTCGCTACGTTGAACAAGCTCCCCAGATCGCGTGCATCAACCGGTTGAGTAAATAACTCGTATCGCAAGCCCAGGTTCAGAGTAAGGGTTTTACTCACTTTCCAGTCATCCTGGACGAAGAGACCGCTATAAATGCTTCGCTGGCGCCCCCAATCGAGCATGGGCGTTCCTTGAATAAAGCTCGGATATCCTAGCAGGAAATCGGCGAAAGGCAGACCGGAGCCGGTTGCGTTCGAACTCGAGGTGAACGTAGCGCCGTAGATCTCCTGTCCGAAGAAGGGCGTTCCCTTCAAAGTGTCGAAGCGGGAGCGTCGTAGGTCCGTGCCGAACTTCACCGCATGCTGCCCCAAAGTCCAGCTCACGTTATCTGCCCACTGAAAACGATTTTCAACGTTCAGATTCGGATCTCCGCCGCCCCAGCCGGTGAACTCTGCGGTCCCGGACAACTGTCCGGAATAGTTGAACGCGATGCTCGGGAATCCCAGTAGCGGGCTAGGAAATAGAGCGACGTTATTCTTCTGCGCGAAATCCACCCCGTTCTGGCCGGTTCCGAAAAGGCTGCCGTTGTGGCGAACATAGCCGAAACGGAATTCATTGATGAGAGTAGGCGTGAAAATGTGGACATCCGAAATAACGCCCTGCGCACTGTTGTTGATCGACGATGCCCCGCCTCCGATAAAGCCCGGGAAAGCTGCCAACTGCCGGTTGCGAGTTGGCTCCTATCGAGAACCGTGCGTAAAAGTTGTTCTTCGATGAGATTGTCTGGTCGACCCGGATATCGCCCTGGTCGGTATTGGAGTATTGGCTGGGCTGGTAGAAGAAGTTCCTCGAAAGCGCTCCGGCGCCTCCGAAATTTGGAAGTGGCAGCAATGAAGTAATGGCGAGCGAACTCGCATTCAATCGACTCTGAGGGATGATGTTTCCCGCAAACGGTGTCGCAATGACTGATCCTGTCGGTCCAATCTGCCGTGTTGCCGGATCGTAGATCCTAGTAGCTCACGCTCGAGAAATCGCCCGCCGCGCAGCGCCGCCGGCGGCACATCTGAAATCGAAACTGAAGTGTTGGTGCTGCAGCTTGTGGAAAAGCAGCTCTGCCGCGTGCCTTGATAATCGGCGAAGAAGAACGTTCGATTGCGTCCGTTGTAAACCTTCGGAATCCAAACGGGGCCGCCAAGGGCAAATCCAAATTGGTTCTGGTGAAAGGGCGCTCGGGGCTGGCCGGCGGCATTCGTGAAGAAGTTGTTGGCGTCAAGAACGTTGTTCCGCAGAAATTCGAACACCGTTCCGTGGAAATCATTACTGCCGCTCTTGATCGTGGCGTTCACAACAGCTCCCGCGGCATGTCCGAATTCAGCGGAGAAGGTGCTGGTTTTTACCTTGAACTCCTGAACAGCGTCCACCGAAGGCACGAACGGCAATGCCGTTTCTTCCGATCGCACCGGCATTAGAAACCGTATTGTTGTCCACACCGTCGAGCGTCACTTCGTTCGCCGAAAACCTGCCGCCGCCTGCGATAAACGGAAGATTCGAATTCATGCCGAACATCGGCGTCGTGTTTCCGGAAAGAAGTCCGAGAGCGAAGGCATTCCGGCCGTTCAGAGGCAAGTCGAGAATCTGCTTGTTCTCGATCACTTGACCGAGTGAGGAAGTAGCGGAATCGACCAGCGGCGCCGCGCCGGTCACCTCCACGGTTTCAGTTGAAGATCCGACGTCCAGGGTAATTCTCAGGTTCATCTTTTGATCGACCTGAACCGTCATGTCGCTCAGTGTTTTGGATTTGAATCCTCCGGCGGTTGCCGTCAGGGTGTACTCACCCGGTTGCAGAAACGGAACGTTGAATTCGCCGTTTGCATTTGTGGTGGTTGTTCGAGTTTCGTCCGTGCTTAGTTGCTTGATGGCAACCTGGGCGTTCGGTATCAGAGCTCCCGGACGGATCTTCGACTGATCCGGATATCGTTCCACTCGAGATCTGCCCGAATGCAAGGCAAGAGAGCAATAACGAAAGAGCAAACGATGTGAAAGCCGACTTGTTCATTGCAGACATGGCAGTATGAACCTCCTAGTTCTCGAGCCGAATGACGGCTCCATCTCGTTCGGGAATGGTCACTCGGACCTCTCTGTCCGCTCACTTCGGGCGTCGTGTTCTCCCAAACATCCTTCCCCGTGCGCCAGTTGCCGGTCGCAATCTTCACCGTGACGGACTTTGATTCGCGCGTGGGATTAACGATCCAAAGAACACGTGCCACCAGGAGCCTTCGTGCAGTCGCGCCTGGACAGAGTTATCGCTCACCGTCAGTCGCTGTTTTCCGTCAAGGAAAGATTGAAAGACGGAACGCGCCTCGGCGTTCGGCTTCTTGAAATAAGCTGCGCCAGGAAACGTGCCGATCAGGATGGTTCGGCCCTTTCCGAAATGATTCTCAACGGCCGCAACGGATCCGTCCGAGTAATTTCCGATCGCTTTGCCTGTTGTCGGGCGATAGACCTGCTTGAAGTAACGTCCGCCGATTTCATGGCCAAGAACACGTAGTTTCAAGTTCTCGAGCAGGTCCGGCGTGAAATCGACATCCGCTTCAGCGGCACCGAACACTTCTGCCAAGCCGAGGTTCGGCTGTGTTGCGCCGGCATGTGCTCCGTCTCCGAAATAGGCCGGCAGCCCTTCGCTGATCAGCGTTCCGCCGTTCTGCACATAGGCGCGAATCTTGGCGGCATCCTTCGCGGTCAGCATGACGGGATAGGGCAAGTAAACCAGCGGATATTCGTCGATGTTGTCGATGTGGACCCAATCCGGTTGAATATTGGAATCGAAGAATGCTTCGTAGGCTCCGCGGGCCGATGCTGCGTAATTGGCGGTGTTTCCTTGCTGCGCGAAGTTGAAACGCTCTGATTCGGGCGCAAACACGATCGCCGATGTCGCCCTTCACGGGCCGTGACTTCCACAGATCAGGATTACCGTTCGACCATTTGGCGAACTTGCTTGCCATATCGGAGCGAGGCGTCGAGGAGCCATCCATTGCAAATGGTCCGAACGCGCCGAACAAGTGGACCATCCAGCAGTGGACGGTAGCGTAAGTAGAGCACGCCGGTCACGCCTCCGCTCATGGAAACCAGGTTCCAGACCCGCAGGTCTTCGGCATCGGGTTTCCGGGCATCCTCCAAAGGCCGGCCAGTGACTTCCGACTGCATCCAAAGCGGTCCGCCTTGCATTTCGGCATGCCAAAACTGTTTGCCCCGGGATGCTGCTCTGACAAGATCAACCGCGTGGTATTGCTTCCAGGGCTCGTTGCCTTTGCGACGCATTTACCCAGGTGAATCCATAGCTGTCCACTTCCGCCGCGGCGCGCCAGTCATTTGCGAAACGCTGGGCAGCGATTCCAGCGTGTAAGCGATGCCGTGCATCGTGATCTTGCTCTTCGTGTCGACTGACCGGATCACTTCTTTGCGCCACCGCAGAAGTTCGTGCGCGCGATCTTCTTTGAACTCCACCCAGTCGAGCCAGTCCGGATAGGGGCCGCCGGTCCGGGAAGGCTGGACGTCTTTCCAATCGGCAAAACTGATATCGGCGCCAAGCTTTGGCGACGGCTTCGACGCTGCCGTATTTCTTCGCCAGCCACTTGTGAAACTCCGCAATCGAAGCGGGGCAATAGCAGTACATGCGGCCCAAGGCCGGTTCCTCGATGCTCGTTTGGGATGTATGCGCTTGATGCGGTTTGGAAGTACACGCTCGCGCCGCCGCCCGTGTTGCCTTCGTTCCACAGATCGTAACCGTAGAGCGCCGGGTGATTCCGATAGCGGGTTGCCATCGCCTTGAGGAAGGCTTCGGCCCGCGCACGCACGTCCGCATTATCGAGACACAAGCCGGGAAACCGCCGGTTGCGCTCGATCCCGAATACTCCGGCACACCCCGGTAGCCGTCCTGGGCCTCGAATCGTGCGTTGGGGAACATGCGGAACGCCCATTCGGGAGCCGCTGTAATCTGCTCCGCAAGAACGGCCTTGATACCGTTCTGGCCTTCCAGATCCAGCATCCGATCGTAGTCGCGCCAGTCGTATTTGCCGGGCGCAACCTCGACGGCAGACCACATCACCCAGTGCCGGAACATATTCATCCCGGCTTCCGCTGCGGTCTTGTGATCTTTCTCCCAGTCGGCTTCGGGTGGATTCGATTTTCGAAAATAAACCGCCCCGTAAGGAAATACGGGATCGCTTGCGCGCCGCGGAGATCTGAATGGAAGCAACGAGTGCCAGGAGGATCGGCTTGGTGAGTTGGATCGAAGATCGCGATATTTTGCGGAGCGTCGCGAAAGTTTGTGTTTATGCCAGAAGCTCATCGGAAGAGTGTTTCGAACGTGGATTGGGCTGAGAGTGATCGTATACTGGTCAGACCAATTGTGTCAATAACGATTTCTTCCGGCAATAGCCAGTGACCCGCGGTTTTAACGAACCCGAAGCGGAGGAAGTGAAGCGCGATTTGGAGGAGATGGACGCAGGAACTATAAAGCTCAGCGCCCTCTCAGGCCGTCAAGGCTCCAGCGCCCGGCCCCGGAGATGCAGAGAGTCAAGAAAGCGCCCAGAAATGCGAATGCGAGCTCGCCGTTTCGTTGGCCGAAGAGTTGGAAGTGATGTGCAAATGCGAAAGCGACGGACGAGATTAATCACGACGATCGCTGCGGCCAACTCGAGTCCAAAGTCCAAGAACCACAAGAAGAGCGCATACGACTTCTGCCAGTAGCACGAGAAGCAAGCTTGCCGTTGGGCCAATGTGGAAGGGATCGGCGAAATGAGCAGACATATGGTTGAAGTTCATCGCCTTATCCAAGCCGTGTTTTACGAAAAGCAACAACCCGAACCAGACCCGAAGAACAAACAAAGCCAAATCAATCATCGATGTGTTGCCAGCCGATAAGCGCTTCATACGTGCTATCTCGTAGGCTACTGCAAGTCGATCAAGTTTGAAATGGCCGAACGTTACTGCTCAATGCCTGTTGAGACGGTACACCGCCTCCGCATTGCTGCGGTAGAACTTCTCGATCGTGCCGGGGTCGCGAGAGGAGATAAAGCTATCGGCCAGATGAAATACCTGAGCGTAGCTGGCCCATTGTTCGCTGTTCGGCCAGTCACTCCCGTAAAAGCAGCGGTCCGGGCCGAAGGTATTCCAAACGAAATCCAATCGGTCCCTGTAAAAGCCGAGGTCTTCACGTGCCCGCCCGTCTACGGACTTTGACGAATCCTGAGATTTTCGCGACGACTCTGGGACGCGAACCGAGCGTGGCCAGATCAGACTCACAAGCCTTCCGCGCAGCCGGATCATGCGGGCATCTGCATTCCCGGAAGATGATCCAACACGACAGTCAGATCCGGTACGCGATCGGACAACCGCACGACAGCGTTAATGAGAGCCGGATTCGGATTTGCTGTATCCAAGACCAGATTGGCTTCGGCAAGAACCTTCAGGTCGGCGATGAAAGATGGATCCCCGACTTTTGCGCTCAAATCGCGGCCCCAGAGATTGCCGTACCGGATGCCACGGAACAGAGGATCTCTGGCGAACTGCTCCAACTGGCTTGCGAAAGTCGGGAGTTCCAGGTTCCAGATCGCCAATGACACCGAGGATGATGCGGTCGGTCTTCGCTGTGTCGAGCAGCCATTGATTGTCGGCCAGCCAAGGACTGCATTCGATGGCAATTGCCCCAGTAACGCCGAAAGGAGCAACGAGACTCCGATAACGCGAAGGGAGCGCGCTCCGATAGATCTTACTGTCCTTCGGCGGCCACGGCACGCCCTGCGGACGCGAGACATCGAAGAGGTGAATATGCGTGTCGATGATGGGAGGTCTTGTCGCCAATGTTGCAGTCACCGTTGCCGTTATGCCGGAACACCGTCCCGATAGACGCGTGAACTTGCGTTTTCTCGCGACCGCTTCCAATCCTCCAGGTCTCGGACCGCCGAGATGAGCAACCTTGGACCGCAGTTCGGCCATTTCGACTATGCCCCATAGGCTCGGAACTGCTGCGCCACTCTGACGTCCTCTTCTACTTCGCCGACCTTCGTGCAGCCGAGTGCGACGCAGTGAATGGGCAGGCTCAGAGCGTATGACAGGCAGTCTTTCACGGTGATCGCCTTCAGGAGTTTTGCATTGGCGGTGCTCTTCATTCCCTGGATTCCCATTCCGCGCTTCACGGCGATCGGCAGCACGTCTCGCTCGAAGCTCAGGTAAGCGGGATCAGCGGCATGCAACGGCATCAAAATGGTGTCGTACTTATCGTAGTGCTGCAGCATGGCCAGGTGAACTTTGGGATCATGATGTCCCGTGAACCCAATGAAGCGGCATTTACCAGCTTTCTTAGCGGCTTCGAAGGCTTCGATTGCTCCTCCGGGCGCGAATATCTGATCCACCTCGCTCATCTCGCTCACCTGGTGAATCTGCCAGAGATCAACGTGGTCGGTCTTCAAGGCGCGTAAAGATAGCTCCAGATCGCGTTCCGCGCCAGCCCTTGTCCGCTCAGGCGACTTGGTGGTGAGAAAGATGTTCTTCCGGAATGGCGGAAGCACTGCGCCATAAACTTCCTCCGATTTTCCATTCCAGTAAATGCGGGCGTTGTCGAAGTAGTTGATGCCGAGTTCGTAGGCGCGCATCGTGACTGCTTTGGCTTCTTCGAACGAGATGTTAGGAAAGCGTCCCCCGCCTGGCCGATGATCGTAAGGCTCTGTCCGGTTTTTCCCAGAACCCGCTGAGGAATGTCTCCAGCCTTGAGCGGAGGCGGCTCCGCCGCGCACAGCAGAAACAAGCCCGGCCGAAAGAGATGACGAAATGAATGTTCTGCGTCGCATAACCTGAACTTACTGTATGACACTTCGACGAACTGAAAACGCCGGAAGGATTCGAGCGCGATGGCGTGTGGTGAGACCTGTATCCCACGACGACGCCGAGAGTGTTCGACAAGCGCTTGATTCGGTGGCCAGAGAGCGCCGATTCATCTTAATGGTGGAAGCGCCCACGATTGAGGATGTTCAGAAGTTCATAAGCCGGATCGATCCGGTCTGACCAGCCCTATTATGTCGCCGACGAAAGCAACAGCATAGTCGGGTTTTGCGCAATCAGCAGAAGAACCGAAGCGGGTTTTGAGCACGTCGGGCGGCTCGGAATGGGGGTGATCGCCGGCTACAGGCGAAAGGGCATGGGTCGTCAACTGCTGAAAGCTGCCGTGGAGCATGCCGCCAGGGTAGGAATCACCCGGATTGAACTGGAAGTGTTTTCGTCCAATACAGCCGCCATCAGCCTCTACGAAAGCTTCGGATTCGAGACGGAATGTATCCGCAAGCGTGTGCGCTATCTCGATGGAGTCTGGGAGGACATGACCCAGATGGTATTGCTGCCGCCCGATGTCTCAGACCAAAATCGAAGGAAGAAGACCATTCGATTGCGCGCCGTGTGGAACGGGAAAGCGGGGTTCCAGGCTTTAGATCCCTGCTCGAGCGCATTCCTCCCACCGATTTGCAATCACTTCTCCTGGACGTGCAACGAGCCCGAGCCGCCCGCCGCGCACCCTCCGTTCTCCTGTCCGACTACAAGAACAGCAGATTTGTCCGTCCGTCGAAGCTACGAGTTTCTCGACTGCTGGAATGGGAGAGCCTCGCCTGTGCAAGCTTGCCCGAGGGATTTGAAGTGGTGGAACTATCGCCGGTGTGCCCGTTGGGGACAAGTTCTGTTCTCGCTTCCGTCAGCCAGAACTGGGCAGTGTCGACGGTTCGGAATACCGAGGTGGTCTCCGATCCGACGAACGTGCTTGCTCTCGAATGTGCAAGCAGACGTAATCGCATTGGGCGGGCCGAGGACGAAGCAATCCGTCCAATTCATCTCGCCGCACGTCATCGTGTCTTGAGACCCCAGTTTTACAACAGTCCGGGAATGGCGACACACTTCAGCCTGTTCTGCTTGTGCAGCGCCGGACGCGTGCTGGCGAATCGTGAATTCGAGATTTCGACGCTCCGCCAGCATCTTCAGTTCTACGTCAAAATTCTGCAAGCATTCTTGAGTTCGCAATGGAAGATAACAGTGACATTAAGCGATTTCGCTTCGAAGGACGATGGCGAGACTCTGGAGAGAACTCTTCTACAGCCGATTCGCGATGAGTTCGACAATGTCGCTTGCGTCATAGATAACGGTCGCCAGGCCGGCCGCGGTTATTACAGAGACCTTTGCTGCAAGATTCACGTCCATACTCCGTCCGGTGAAAAAGTGGAGGTCGGTGACGGCGGTTCCGTCGATTGGACCAGCAAACTTCTGAGCGACGCGAAGGAACGGTTCGTCATCAGTGGAATCGGGAGCGAGCGCGTCTGCCAACTCGCTCCCGAACGCCACTGAACTAAGCTCTAAAGCGGCGCGCCGGCGGGCTGAGGCAACGCGGCACTCTTCGGTGCGTTTGCTGCCGGATTTACCAGATAACGAGTGACGTCCCGTTCCGCCTGACGCAGGCTTGCCTCGTTCACCGCATCCGCATCATGCATGCCGGCGATCTTGGATTTCAATTGCGTAATCTGCTCCAGTACGACAGCGCGAACTTCCGGTGATGATTTCGGGTTCGCACCAAGGATCATCAACTCATCGAGTGTGACCTGCCGTGAGACGCGGCGGAGCGAGCGCAGCATCGGAGTGTTATCCCTCGGTGCATTCCAGGTCGCATCGAGCAACTTGGTGATCAGCTCCGGGCAAGGTGAGCGCGTTCTCCTGCCGGTCAGCGAACGCAATCAGGCGATTGGCCGTTTCCGGCTGAAGAATTTGTCCCACGATCATGTCGGACAGCGTTCGAGCAGCGGCGAGATGGCTGAAAGCGTATCCCGTGTCCATATGAAACTCCTCAAGCGAGGTGCTCGAGCGAGCTCCGCCAAACTCTCCTCCACCGCCCCGCCATACGGATCTGTGGTCAACTGGCTCAGCAGTGATTCGGGGATCGCGAGTTCTCCCGGCTGAAGAGCTTCGGTCAGAAGCCCCAGAATCTCGCGTTGAAATGCCGCCGGAACGATCTCGGTTGGCGGAAGCGAATCTCCCTTCACAACGTAGTTGTGATACTGGCCTCCGATGTAACGAACGCCGGAATCAATCGCCCAGCGATGATGAAGATACGTCATCCAAAGACCTTCGCCGCGCAAATCGCCGATATCTTCTCCTGGCTGCAGAGCGGCCAAGCCATATCCCGAGAGAAGCACCTTGCGCTGCTTGATCGTTTCCCTCAGATACGTTGCTGCGTCGCTCAGATCGTCGTAGCGATTCCAGCGTGGGTCAGTTGCGGGAGTGAAGATGAAGCCCTTGCTGCGCATCTCATGGACGATCGCTTCCAAGCCTTCCTTCTCGTGAGAGGCCGGCAACTCGGTGTACGAGTAGCGAACCATGTACTTGTCGAACTCGCCGATCTGTTTCTGGAACGCGTCGCTGAGATCCACTTTGTTGTCTTTGGTGAGCTTGATCCGCGGGCTGGGGTATTCCATCACGGACGCGCGATCGTTCATGCTTGCGTTCCAGGCATGAGGAAAGCCCAATGTGTGGCCTACTTCGTGTGCCGTGACGAGTGCCTGGCGTAAGTCGAACCAGTGACTCCTCCGAGACGCCCTGGTTCTTCGCCGCAAACAGCAGATAATTGAGCCGCGCGAAATATGGCCCTTCGTCGCCTCCGCCATCGGTGGAAATCTCCGGGCTGTAACTCTTCCAGTAGTTGCTGATCGTGCGGATACGGGCGGAGTCCATCCGCGCCCGCGCAGCCAGGATCTCGCCCGTGCGCGGATCAGAGAAGCTGCCGCCGACGGAGAATCCGCGATCATCGCGATTCACCCAGAACACGAAGTTGTAACGGATGTCCATCGGATCCATGTCCGGGGTCGGGTCTTTCACGACCATCGCGTTGCGAAAGCCAGCAGCCTCGAAGGCCGTGTTCCACCATAGAATTCCGTCGCGCATAGAGCTGCGAATCGGTTCCGGAATGCCGGCATCCAGGTAGTACACGAGCGGCTGCTTCGGCTCGCTGACCTTGGCTGTCGGATCTTTCTTTTCCAAGCGAAATCGATGCACCCAGTGGGTATCTGTTTCTCTGTCGAAAGGCGCGGAGTAGTCTTTGAAGTTCAATCCCAAACGCGCCGATTCGAGGATCGCCGATTCGGGGCTTATAACCATCATCCGGCGGCTGAAGAAATGAATGATGGAGACGAATTGTCAGCGCGCGACCGTCCGGAGCAACCGAATTGACGATGCGGCCCGGGATTGTCGGAAGCATATGTGAGCGTAACTTCGATCTCCGTATTCTTCGGGAACGCTTTCGTCTTGGGCAGATAGATCGAACTGCGCACCGGGTCCAATTTATAGTTGCCCTGATTCTGGCGTCGGAAGAACTGCCTCGATGTTGACCGTGTCCCGCAGCAACAGCGGCGAAGCATCGACCGTAATCTTGCCGTTCTCTTCCGATTCGATCGGTAATGCCGCAAGAATGCTGTCGGCAAAAGACTCCTCCATGCCCTGCTTCAAGGCTTCGTTCCCTTGCAAAGCCCGGAATTTCAGATTTCGCTGGACGACATTGATCTTTGGGCCCGACACGGTCGAAATAGATGACGGTGGAGGCATAACTGGCGCCTCGATCGACCCCCAATTCCACCGAGCCGATTCCTTTTCCTGCGCCGGCGAAGTACAGAATGTCCTCGTTCAGTTTGGAGATTTCGAAAAGAACTTTACCCCGTGCCTGCATCCCAGATAAAAGGCAGGTATCCGTCATGGTGCTCCAGCGGACCTGACTTTGCTGGGTTCCGGCTGCGTTCCGTTGCGCCGCAATCGGCAGAACCAAAATTAAAGCGGCGATGCGTTAAACGCACAGGGTAGACGGCCAAATTCTTCATGCGATGCGAAGCTCCAGGCTGAGATCTCTTCTTTTGCCTCGGACAGAGAGGGGATTTTCGATTTTAGCGTCTCAGGCTCCGAAACTGGCACGAGAAGCATTGATCCGATGTGCTTAGTGAAGTTGTTCGAAAGTTAACGTCGGCGTCCAAAGCTTCGGCCCGACGCCGCCCGACCTTCCGAACCGACGACCAGAGGAGGGCGAAATGCCTGATCCGAAGCGCTTTCCTGCGCCGGTTGGAGCAGGAGCAACGCTGGAGTGCGGCAAATCCGGTCGCGCGTTCCTGGAGCCGCGATACCCGATACCGTCCCGATTCGAGGCATACGCGGAGCCTCGAAAGCCGCCAGACTGGACGTAACGGCTGGTGGCGTAATTCTTTGCAGTGAAGCTGCCGTGCGTTCCGTAAGTGGGTGTTCTGGTACGAGTAGACGGATCGAACGTTGCCGCCGTAGTAGGTTCTTGCCCGCAGTTCTGGCCGCTGTGTAGCCGCGATATTCGTCCGCGTAGATGGGGCGGTAATCGTGGCTCCTCAGCAGTTCTCGCAGAGACGAGGTACTCGGGGCAGGAATGACCAGAACGTCTGTCCTCCCGAGTGGGTCCAATAACCGTATCGGTTCGAACCCGATTCCGACAGGTGCCACGTAGGCGAATCCCGGGGGTTGTGGCGAACTCGAGCGCCTCGGAATCATACAGCCCGGCATCTTTGTGCGCGAGCGTCATTCCAATATCTTTCTCAACGGAACGGTAGTGCCGATGCGGGTACGCTGATCCATCGGTCATCGTTCGTGACTTCGCTCCGATTTGCCGCCGGATCCAGCAAACGGGTGCGAACTGTTTTGATTCGTTCACGATAGATGTTCTCGCGGCCGAAATGGGAGATCTCCAGATCCGTCAGTATCTTGTCCCAGGAAATATAGAGCTGCCCTGACCAGTCGGTCAACTCCTGAACGCCTGAAGTCAAAGACAGACGGTCCTGAGCGACATCGTCCTCGGCAGTAACGAGTTCTGCCAGTTGTGGCCCCGCAAGCTCTTTCGCGGAGACTTGCGCCTGTACCGCTTGCGATCGGTCCCGCCAGGTTTGCGCCGCTTCTTTGAGCCCCTCCAGCTTTGTCAGCCGCGCCTGCTAAGTCGGGCTGTTTCGCTGGCCAGTCCTGCTCGGCCTTTTCGACTGTTTTGGTAAGCCCGTCAAAGTCGATCGCCGCAATGGCGCGAAGGCTTCTCATCGATTTCGTGCAACGCGGCTTTGGGATTTTCAGCAAACTCTTGCCACTTGGAAAGGCTTGCTTCTACACCCTTCGCCTCCGAAACCGCAGTTTCCCGGGACTCGCGCGCCTCGACCAGGAGCCGCTCCGCTTCAGCTTGCGACGAGGCGCGATCGGATCCGGGATAGCTCACCCAGTTTGTCGTTGTCGCGCGCAGACATGGCAAGCTTGCTCTGCGCATCCGCGAGCTTCGCGCGCCACTGTTGCTGGCGTATCGGTCCCACGGAACCTTTGGGAGAGGCCGCTAGAGCAGCTTCAAGTACCTTGGCAGAGCCGTCGACCGTTTGCAGAAGCCGTTTGCCAATCGTTTCTTTCCCACTCGATATCTCTGCGGAGATTGTGCGACAAGCCTCCTTCGCACGACTGCAGCAGAAGAAATCCGGCGCCAGCAAGGCCGAGGCAGACGAGGCCGGTCAAGTGCCTCGATAAACGGTAATGTCGGCCGGCTCGATTCTTGTCCATAATGATGCTGCGAATGGTTCGCCCTTAAACTTCCGAATGCTAAGAAATCGCTGGCTGTCCTGTTCCTGGAAAGTCCAGCAGTAAAATCCTTGGCCGAGACTGGTCGGGGAGCGGAAGATGCCTATCTCACGGCTCGAACGATACAGCCAGAACTTCCCGTTGTAGTCGAAGAAATCGGACTGGTTCTGCCTCGAATCCAATTCCGCCAGGTCCTCCTCGGCTGAGCCCGAGTTCGTCCAGCGTGATCAGTTCTTCCGTCGAAGTTCCCGAGCACTTCCGGAGTACGGTCGCTGTGTACTTCGAGGCAGACGCGGTGGTTTCTCCAGGTTCCGCTCAGCTCAAGCCATCGGCGGCTGCCCGATTCCAACTGATCCACGCGATCTACTGTGAAATCGATGTCCTCGAAATTCCGGGCCAGCGCCGAGAACGGATAATGCGTCCCCGGCACGGGCATCGGTGATCGTGAGATGGGCCAGATCTTCGCCGGGCCGGAGACGGCCGCGCATTACGATCGAACACGTTGTTCTACTTCTTCTCGGGAAGCGGCAGCTCTTTCGGCAATTCGACCCACGGGTACGCCGCTCCCGCTTGAGAGCAGCTAATTCCGCATCGACCGTGTGTCCTTGCAGTTGCGCAAACTCAGCTTCCAGATTGCCGTCTTTACCTGCGCTGGCCAATTGATCGAAAGCTTTGGCCGTCGCCTCTTCTTTCGCTACCGACTGTTCAAAAGTGGAGAGAACCGCGAACGCATTGTCCGCTTTGCCAACACCCGCCAGTGCTTCCGACACTTTTCGTTGGGCAAGAGCAGCATTCTTTCGCGCCACCAGGGTGGTCGCCGTCCGTTCGCCCTCGTCGATTTTGTGCTTCAACTCAGTTACCTGATGTTTCAGCGAGTCGCTTGCATTGCGTGCAGCGTCTATCGCCGATTGAAGTGAAGCAACTTGCCGGTCCGACTCGGCCTTCTTTGCCAGCGCCTTTCGAGCCAATTCCTCGTTTCCGGCATCCAGCGCTAATCCGGCGCGGTCTTTCCATTCCTGAGACTGCCTGACATACTTCTGATATTCGGCATCCAGGCGGTTATAGTTGCTCATTGCCATAGCGGAAGAACGTACAACATTGTTCAATTCCGTTTTCATATCGGCAATGGTCTGCCGGACTGTCGCCTCGAATGTGGCATCTTCCAGTGCGCCAATGCCTTGATTTGCCTGACCGCGCGCCACACGTCCCGCTCGACTGAAAATGTCTGAAAAGAATCCCATGGTCTTTCTCGGTTCTCTCCTTTAGGAGGCTGACAGATCTTCTCCGATCACGCTTTTGGCAAGAACAACGTCAGCCATCAAGAAACTGACGCAAGACAGAATGTCGTCTTCGTCCTCAGGGCCAAGATCCTGCAACTTGCAGAAATTATTCAAAGTGATGGCGATCTGACCGTCTCCGGCGTCGTAAAGCTGGAAGTACGATGTCGAGATCCCGTTACTTCCATCCAGCATCTTCTGCATCACTGTACGTCGTGACAGCGATTGGCCGGAACAACCATGCAGACCAGCGAAAGGAACAGGATCTCTCCTTCGAGAACTGCTCGGAGGGAAATCCCGCTCTCAACCTCTTGGATACTGAGCATGCTGTCGCTAATTTCTCGGACAGCATATTGCCTTCTCGCCAGCAGCGCGTGAATCTGCTCCAGCGAAAGGCGTCGTTTGCGTTGTCATAAAGACTCCACATCAGTCTACGCAAAATATCCGCCCTTTGTTCGCAGGAAACATTGTGCCGTACTGCTTGGCCGTACCATACTGATTTGAAATGAGATATCTGCGCTGTCGCTCTCTTGATGGCCTGCGTTCTCGGAGAGGCCCAAGACGTTCGCTCCTACCGCACCGCGCATCAGAAAGAGATCCTGGCTTCCTTTGTGCAATTCCTTTCCATCCCGAACGTGGCGAGTGATAAGGCCAATATCAAAAGAAATGCGGATTTCATCGTCAAAGCTCTGGCGGCGCGAGGCGTTTCTGCCCGCTTACTCGAAGTTCCTGATGCTCCTCCGGTCGTGTATGCCGAAATCAACCCGCCGGGTGCAAAAGGAACGGTGACGTTCTATGCGCACTACGATGGGCAGCCGGTAGAGCCGGCTAAATGGGCCACGCCGCCTTTTCAGCCGACATTCCGTGGAGATCGTCTCTACGGGCGATCGACATCAGACGACAAGGCTCCGATCGAGGCGATTCTTGTTTCGCTCGACGCAATGAAAGCTTCCGGCGTGCAGCCATCGGCGAATATCCGCTTCTTCTTCGAAGGTGAAGAAGAGGCCGGCTCCGCTCATTTGCCGCAGATTGTCGAGAAATATCGCGATCTTCTGAAGACGGATCTATGGCTTTTCTGCGATGGACCGGTCGACCAAAGTCGAAAACAGCAGATCTATTTTGGAGCGCGCGGAGACACGAATCTGGACATCAAAATCTTCGGTCCTATCCACGAATTACATAGCGGGCATTACGGGAATTGGGCTCCCAACCCGGCCATGATGCTGGCCCGGCTGCTTGCCTCGATGAAAGATGATGACGGACGGGTTCTGGTGGACGGGTTCTACGACGGCATTGAACCGCTCGAGCGCCTCCGAGAAGGCCGCGATGACGGCCGCGCCAGTGAACGACGAAGCTCTGAAACACGAGTTCGGCTTGGCGCGCACCGAGGGAAATGGAGAGAAGCTGATTGACCTGATCGCTCAACCTTCTCTGACGATTCGCGGATTCAGCAGTGCTTCTGTAGGCGCGACAGCTCGCAATGTCATTCCCGCAACCGCCGAGGCCACCATCGACTTGCGCCTTGTAAAGGGCATTGACTTCAAAACGCAACAGGACCGGCTGATCGCGCACATCAAGAAACAAGGCTATTACGTTACCGAGAAAGAACCCGATACGGATACGCGGCTGACGTATCCGAAAATTGCGCAAATAAAACGCGG
The DNA here is from genome assembly GCA_963744795.1 of uncultured Acidobacteriaceae bacterium. Lineage (GTDB taxonomy): Bacteria > Acidobacteriota > Terriglobia > Bryobacterales > Bryobacteraceae > Bog-105. The sequence goes on along the minus strand of CAVUVF010000007.1, from coordinate 84,017 downwards.
TTCGGGCTATAACGCAGCGCGCACGTCGCTCGACTTGCCTGTCTCGAAATTAGTTATTGCAACTCTCCAAAAGGCGCGAGGGCCTCTGGTCGTAATGCCTACTCTCGGCGGCAGCATCCCGCTGTATCTGTTTACCGATGTTCTGCAGACCCCGGCGATTGGGATCCCGATCGCCAACCACGACAACAATCAACACAGCACCGACGAAAACATACGGCTGCAGAATCTGTGGGACGGCATCGAAACCTTGAGCGCTCTTCTGCGCATGAAGATGTAGCTTCAATCCCGCAGGTAACGCCGGTATCTGCCGCTGTTGAAGGTTGCCCACGGCGTAAAGCCGTGCTTCTCAACGTAGAGTTGGTAAGCGAAATCGATGTTCGCCTTGCAATCCAGCAGGTCGCGGAGATTCAAGCCCGGCCTCTTCAGGTGAACCGTATTGATTTGAAAATATCCCCAATCGAGCGTCCCGTCCGCGTTGTAGTGATAGATCTCACATTTGCCTTGCGGGTTTTCCGCGCGCTGGATGGCTAACGCAATGCGGCATTCGGATCCGAACTTCGTGCAGGCGTATTGCTGGTAGGCGCTGAGCGAGTGCCGCTGATCTGTTTGTGCCTTGTATGCGTCCTCTGTCTTCGTGCGCCGAGCAATCACTACGGGTGATTGGAACTCGAGCCGAACGGGAGACTGGAGAGCTGACGGTATATCCCGCGTGGAACCGGACGAGTGAAACCACCAACACTGCTCCCAAAACCAGCGCCAATCCGCCCGTCAATGCTCCCGAATGCGAGCTCCTGGGCCGGCACGGGTTTGGGCGAGGGTGCGCTCGAAGGAGGTCGTCTCTTGATGACAACTGTGACGTGTTTCCGGCGTGGGTCACGATGCGTTCTTGCCATTCGAGATCCCTTCGGTGCTCCGATGTCAGTGTAGTAGACGTTTAATCAACTTCGGTGAACTTCGATGTGGCAGCATCAGATAGGTGGCAACTACGCATCCGCCGGTGAAGAGCGACCTGAGGATCTACGTACAAGCAATGCGGGTCTGCGAGCCGTGGCCAGTTTTGAAGCTTTTAAAGGAATTGCCGTTGTCCTGCTGGGCTTCGTACTGCTGCTTTATCACTCGCACGCCGAAGATCTGGCGGAGACGATGCTGGACCACCTGCACATTGACGAGGATCGAAGAATCGGCCAGTTGCTGATGCATGCCGCCTCTCAGGTTTCCGATGCGCGGCTATGGACCATCGCCGGGGCAGTCCTTACCTATTCAACGGTTCGTTTTGTGGAGGCTTGGGGATTATGGCACCGGCGAATTTGGGCCGAGTGGTTCGCTCTTCTTTCCGGAGCCATGTACCTTCCCTGGGAGTTCCTCAAAGTCGCTCAACGGGCCACTCCGGAACGCGTCATAATCTTGGTGCTCAACGTCGATTATTGTGCTCTACATGCTGTTCATTCGACTCCGGGAACGCGGAGCACCTCTGAGCTGTCGTTAATTCTTGAAGCGAGCTATCGAGCCCTCAGCGGTTCAATCACGGACGAAAAATCCTTGTCGCTCAAGCCCTTCCTCCTTTGCCTGATTGAGTAGGTAGCGTGCAACGTCGGCTGCTTTGTGCGAAGCACCATAGGTTCTCGGAAAGCTTGATCGCGTAGTCGACGTCTTTCGCCATCAGGTGCAGGTAGAAGTTGACGTCATAGTTCCGGTCGACCATTCTCTTTGACAGAGTTTTCACCATGGGACTGCCCGGTGCTCCGTTCGTGAGAATGTCCAGAACCGAATCCATCGCCAAGCCGGACTTCTCCGCCAGGGCAAGTGCTTCCGCAAGCCCTGCTGCCTGCACCGCGCAAAGCATGTTGTTGATTAGCTTCATTCGCGCGCCGCTCCCAAGCGGTCCGAGGTGTGCGATCTTCCGCCCCAGGATTCTCAGAACAGGCTCAGCCTTCTTTAAGCGTCTCTGCCTCGCCTCCTACGAGAAACGTGAGTTCGCCGGCCGCTGCTTGCGGCTTGCTCCCCGTAACGGGAGCATCCAGAAACTGACGACCTTTCTCCGCGAACTGTTTCCCGAGTTCGTCGACCCAGCCGGGCGAGATTGTGCTGCACTCGAGGCTCACGCTTTCTGGCTTGATCCCGGCCAATGCACCCGAAGAACCGAGCCAAATCTCCCGTGAGGCGGCGTCATCCGAGACTATGCTGATGACGATGTCGGCATTCTCCACAGCCTTGAGCGGCGAGTCTGCTGCGATTCCACCGGCCTTTTCGAATTCTTCCCGCTTTTCCCGCTTTCTCGAATAGACCGCGACTCTGCCGTTATGCTCCAAGAGCCGACGAGCCATTCCGGTCCCCATGGTGCCCAGTCCGAGAATCGCCACGCTCGGCAGCGGGTTTGTTTGTATTGAGCTGTTTGCCATTTACGCCGTCCTTACCTTTACCAACTTGGCCGGTTTCTCTTCGATTGCAAGAAAGTTCTGCAACGGTCTCCCGAGATCGGGGAAGGACACCTGCATTAAATCGCCGGCCTCAAGTGTGACGCCTTCGCCGAAGCTAAATGCGTCCGCGCCGAAGAAATGCACGTGGACATCGCCGGGCCGCCTGTGTGCAGCGTATTTGAAGTGATGATGTTCAAGATTGCTCACCGAGTGGGACATGTTTGCTTGCCCCGTCCAGATACTGCTCGACCAAACCGCCTTGCCCCTACGATGTATCGACACTTCGCCGGCCAGGTTCTCGAAAGGCATATCGCCGATCGTCAATTCGGGGCCGATTGCACATTCCCGCAACTTGGAAGGAGCCAAGTACAAATAGTTCTTCTTCTCCATGATGTGATCGGAGAACTCGTTGCCCACAGCAAAGCCAACGCGATAGGGTTCGCCGTTCTGACCCACAAAGTACACGCCCGCCACTTCAGGTTCCTCGCCGCCGTCATCGCCAAACGCCGGCACCGTCAAAACGTCGCGATGACCTTTGAGGATGGTCCCATCGCCCTTGTAGAACCACTCCGGCTGAACACCGATCTCGCCGGCAGCCGGATTGCCGCCCTCCAGACCAAGTTTGAACATCCGGAAGCTATCGGTAGCTTCAGCGTCTACGGTCTTGTGCATCGCGGCGCGGTTTTTGGCGCTTGCTTTGTGCGTCAGTCCGGTTCCGCTCACCAGGCAATGTGCGGCGTCGAACGGGTGATCGAACGGAGGTAGAAGCCGCCATTCCGACTTGCCTTCGTACAGAGCGTCATAATCCACAACCTCGCTCGTCCCAACGGATGGGACAAGCTGGACGAGTGGGATCTTGTCCTGAACGGCCCGTTGCACCAAAGCATAAGTGCTTGAGTATCGAGCGTCGATCAGACGAATCGCCGAGCCGTCTACGAGTCCAACTCTGCGTGTCGTGTCGCGCGAAATCTGTACCAATCTCATGTCGTGGAATTTATTTCGTCCCGAATCTATTCGAATGGAAACAGGGGGCGTGACCAAAGAACTTCGGTCAGATCTAAACCCGTCCCGTCACTGCGGTATCCCTTCCGACTTTACCTGAGGTGCGATACAGTTTCCTTCACGGGAACGGAATTGACGAACTCATTGCCTGTTTGGTTCAGGCTCGGCGAAAATTCAGGCGCAACGGTGCTTGAGCCGAGCGAGACGAAAAGCATATGACGCGAAGCTTCTTCCTATTAGCGCTGGGTGCTTCTCTTTCCAGCCTGTTTGCGCAAGACACCGTTACGGTAACGGTCGATGCTGGCAAGGGCACTGGCCCCAATAAACCATTCTGGACCTACTTCGGATACGACGAGCCGAACTATACGACAGCGGCGAACGGCCGGAAACTGATACGCGAACTTGCAGACCTCAGTCCCGTGCCGGTTTCGATTCGCGTTCACAACCTTCTCACTACCGGGGACGGCAAAGCGTCTCTGAAGTGGGGCTCTACGAATGCATATACAGAAGACGCAGGTGGGAAACCGGTTTACGACTGGACCATTGTTGACGGCATTCTAGATACTTTCGTGAACTCGGGGGCAAAGCCGTTCGTCGAGATTGGCTTCACGCCGAAAGCGTTGTCGACTCATCCTGACCCCTACCGCCATAACTTCCCGCAAGAGAAAAATGTCTTCACCGGATGGTCATATCCGCCCAATGACTATGCGAAATGGGACGAATTGATCTATCGATGGGCCCAACACTGCGGTGAGAAATACGGGAAAGCACGAGCCGAGAGTTGGGAATGGGAGGTTTGGAACGAGCCAAACATCGCGTATTGGCACGGCACGCCCGAAGAATATAACAAGCTTTACGACCATACCGTAGCTGCGGTCCGCCGTGCACTTCCGGGCGCCAAAGTTGGAGGTCCTGCGACAACCGGTCCTGGTGATGCGAAAGCTGCGGCATTCTTGCGCCAGTTTCTGGAGCACTGCCTGTCTGGCAGGAACGATGTCACCGGCAAGACCGGTACACCACTGGATTTCATCAGCTTTCACGCAAAAGGCAGTCCGAAAATCAACGAAGGCGAAGTCCGCATGGGCATGGCGAAGCACATGAAAGACATTTCAGACGGCTTTGACATTGTGCGCTCATTCCCCAAATTCAAGGATCTGCCGATTGTGCTGAGCGAATCAGATCCGGAAGGTTGTGCCGCTTGCTCGCTACCGCAAAACGCCTACCGAAACGGCACTCTTTATGCGGTGTACATGGCGGCTTCGCTGAATGGCGCCATGCAGCTTGCCAGAACAACAGGAGCTAATCTCGAGGGGTTCTTGACGTGGGCGTTCGAATTTGAAGATCAGCCCTATTTTGCCGGTCTACGTTCCCTTGCGACAAACGGCGTGGATCAGCCAGTCCTGAATGTCTTTCGAATGATTGGCATGATGCGGGGCGACTACGTTGAGGCGAAAAGTGACGGCGCTGCTCCTCTCTCGACTCTGGTGAAGAGCGAAATAGCATCACCCGAAACCGACGCCATTGCCACGCGCACCGATCATGACCTTTCGGTCATGCTGTGGAATTACCAGGATCGGGATCGAACGGACTCTTCGTCAGCAGTCAAGTTGGACATCAACGGGCTACCTAAGACGGCAGAGCGCGTTCTGTTGCGCCATTTCCGGATCGACGGAGATCACAGTAACTCGTATTCGGCATGGAAGGCGATGGGGTCGCCCCAAAATCCCTCCGCTGAGCAGATTGCAAGGCTGCAGTCGGCAGGCCAGTTACAGCTTCTCGAATCGCCGCGGTACATCAATGCGAAGTCGGGCGCGGCGGAGTTGAAGTTCTCGCTCCCTCTGCAAGGAGTTTCGCTCGTTCAGCTTAGCTGGTAAGGCCGTTCACATTCGATAGTTTCACTTGTAAATCAAGTGGATCGTAAGGCTGGTGATTGGACAGGTCACTTCGACGGAAGCTTCCTCCCAAGATGGTGCGGAAAGCCCGACATGCGGGTTGTTGGCGAACCCAAAGCCCTCCTTTGGGAACACGGAACAAGTTGCGGTCCAGGCGATGGTTGGCATTTTCATCGTGTAAAACAACAAGGGCGTAGCGTCCCGGAGGAATATCCGAGAACGTCAGAAGCTGCACCACCATTTCGGGGACAGGAATGGCGTTCCGGGAGAAAGCTTGCGTATCATTTCGGGCCAGCCGGCAGGAGTCTTGAACACTGCTCCACCAATGAGACCTTTGCTGTTCCGAAAGCCGTCAACATGAACCTGCACCGAGCAAGCCGAGGCTTGTGACGTTGGTGTACGCAAGGGGAGAAAGGGAACAACGGCAAGAGCAGCAAACCCGCACAGTCGGGCTCGCACCAGAACTCCAACATCTGCGTTTTGCCAGGCGGCTACAGATCAACTCGTTTCTCGCGATGCTTAGTCAAATACCAGCAAGGGCTGTTGCCGCCGTGAGGAAACAGAGAATTGACACACGTCTCATCTTCAGGATCCTGGAACATGTATTCCTCCTTGTGATCTTTTCGCGGCACAGCATAGTAAGGAGCTGACCTTCACAGTTGCGAAGGGGGCACGGTTGTTCTTCAGCTTCCAGCGCAGGACCGTGAAATCGGTCAGGTAAGCCAAACACAGCATGGCGATGAGGCCGGCAAACACCCACAGAAGATTTCTGCAACAACCGAGCTCTCGTTTTATTCATTCGTGAGTGAAGAGGCAAGATCAGGCGAATGAAGATGAATGATGCCTCGTCGAAGCCCAAGCGTTACGGCATGGGTCCGGTCCTTGGCGCCGAGTTTGCTCAATATGCTTTGCACATGGGCTTTAACCGTACCGGCGGCTGTTCCAAGAAGATCCCCGACTTCGCGATTGCCCAAACCCCTCGCCACCAGTGTGAGGACCTCCACTTCCCTGGGTGTAAGCGCTACTTCCGGGAAAAAACCGACTAGCTGCTCCGACACTTCCTGCGGGATGTATCGCTTCCCGGCATGTACGATTCGAATGGCCCGGATAACTTCGTTGTGGACCATCTCTTTCAAAAGATATCCGCGAACTCCCGCCTCGAGCGCACGGTAGATATCCTGATCCCCATCGTAGGAAGTCAGGGCAATAATGCGAGCGGTTGGAAACTCTTCCCTGATCTCGCGGGTCGTTTCAATTCCGCTCTTATCCGGAAGCCGCAAATCCATCAAAGTGACGTCAGGACGATGTTCCCGGTACAGACGAATCGCGCTTTCGCCATCTTTCGCCTCCGCAACGAGGGCCAGGTCCGGCTCCGTCCCAAGTATTGCGGCTACGCCCTTCCGCACGAGGTCGTGGTCGTCGACCGAGAGAATTCGGATACGATTGGGCTGATTTGTGGCGCCTTCATCCATAGACATCGCTCACCCTCTATGATGCGTTAGTTCGGGTTCAGCGCTTCGCCTCAAAGGGTCCTCCAGCCTGAGGCAACAGTACGGAAATAGTGATCTCTCGTTCCTGCGCCCTTTGCGCTAGTAACCTCCAGACGCGCGTCGATCTCGTCTGCTCGCTCTCGAATCCCGATCAGTCCGAAGTGTCCGAACGGCGCCTGCTGCTCTTCAGGCGTGAATCCAATTCCATCGTCCTGTAACGTCAGTTGCAACTCGCTTCCATCCAGGCTTACTTGAATGGTGAGGGTTGAGGCTTTTGCATGAGCGAGAGTGTTGGCGATTACTTCCTGCGTGATGCGGAGCAATTGATATTCGACCTCCGGAAAAGCGACTCAACGAGACGGGTTGCAGTTGCAGGATGAGGGTAACAGGCTTTGTACCGATGGATTGCCTCGCAATGGCATTGAGCTTCTCCCCGAATCCGAGCGTACCGGAGCCCAAATCCGCAGCCCCCAAAGAGAACGGCGAGCCTCTTTGGAACATTTCCCTGCGTCGGCTATGATCTCGGCCAGAGTTTGCCGTTCATGCGACGGCGGAAGCTTTGTCCAAAGAGCTTGCAACTGCATTGTGATGCCCGACAAACCTTGCAGAAGAGTGTCGTGCAGTTCTCTCGCGATTCGATTCCGCTCTGACAGCACGAGTTCGAACGTCTCGCGTAATCGGCGTATCCGGGCTCGATAGAGTAAGACCACGAAGGCGGCGCAAAGAGCCGCGACCGACGGAAAAAACCACAGCCGCTGATAGAACCGCGGCTCAACCTCGAAGCGAAGCACGGCTGGCTGCAGTTCCCCAGATGCCATCGGCATTTCGCGTTCTTACCTGAAATTGGAAGTGTCCCGGCGGAAGGTTGGTAAAGAATGCTTCACGGCGTGAGCCGGCGTCGGTCCAGGATTTGTCATAACCATCGAGAATGTATTGGAACGTCACCTTTTCCGGCGATATGAAACTTAGCCCGGCATAGCGAATTTCCAGGTTTCGCTCAGAAGAGCTCAATCGCAAGCTGGCCGGGGCCGGATTCCACTCGCCTTCCGTTGACCAAAGTGGCCGTAATCCGTACGGGAGGCGGAACCTTGTTTTTGATGCAGGTGATTCGGGTCGACCATGACCAGGCCGTTCGTGGTAGAGAACCAAAGGCGGCCATCTCGCGTCCGGGCGACAGCAGGCTGAACACCCGATTGGCATTCAAATCGAAGCTGGCCCGTGCTGAACGGAATGCTGGTGACGAATCCGGTCTTTCCATCAACGAAATCGTCCAACTCGGCTTGGCTTACTCGGAAGATGCCTTTGCTCGATGCCAGCCAGAAATTGGCCTGATCATCTCGAACAATGCCGTAGATGCGATTGTCATACAGGCCGTCCTTGATCCGGACGTGAGAAAACTCTCCGCTTTTCCAACGGAGCAGACCGGAGCCCAACGTTCCCATCCATGCTTCGTGCTTGACGGAGTCCAGATAATAACTGTCAACCGAGCGATTCGACGTCCGCCGGATAGCTCTTAACAACTCCATCCCGTAGCGTGTAAAACCCAGGCTCCTCCGTACTGATGAACAGGCTTGCCGTGTGGCCGCCCGCCAGCGCTACAACCCCATTCTCATCGGAACGCGGCAGAATACCGCTCGCGGTAAATCGGCCCCGTTCCACTGGCTAAGGCCGCGATCCGTGCCCACCCAGAGCTTGCCCTGCACATCGCAGAAGATTGTTCGGACCTCGTTCCCCGAAAGCCCGTTGCGCGTGGTGTAGGTGCCAGAAACCTCGCCATGCGTCAGCCGGTTTAAGCCGGTGCGTGTACCCACCCACAAGTTGCCCGAGTGATCAAGCGCCAGACTCAAAATCCTGTTGTCGATCAACCCTTCAGTTTTCGAGATCGTGCGGAACTGATGGCCGTCGTATACGGTAAGACCGTTGTCCGTAGTTCCAATCCATAGGCGACCTGCGCCGTCCTCCAAGACTGGGCCGATCTGGTTCGTCCGTAGCCCTTCGTTCGTCGTATACGGCGTGACTTTGCCGTCCGTGAACTGATCGAGCCCTGCCTTTGTCCCCGCCCATAACGTGCCCTCGCGATCCTCGAACAACGAGAGAACAGAACTGTGGGAAAGACCGTCGCGGCTGCGGTATACGCTCACAGATCCGTTCCGCAGCCGGCTGATACCGTCGTTTGTTCCAATCCACAGACTTCCATCGGTGCTCTCGGCGATCGAAGAGACGGCATCGTCCGGCAGTCCATCGCGAACGGAGAACATTCTGGAGCCGCGGCTGGAGATGTGGACCAAGCCGGCCGTCGTACCTGCCCATACCGAGCCATCTCCGGAACAATGCAGAGCCGTAACGGTTTCTTTTTTAGAGATGTACGTGTCTACATAAGGCTCGAACCGGCCGGCCAGAGATCGTGCAAGTCCGAAGTCGAGTCCCGACACCCAGCGAACTCCGTCACTCGTGCGGCACGTCTCGCGGATTGCATTCGAAGGCAGTCCGTCCGCGGTCGTGAACGCCTTAAATCGTTTCCCGTCGAACCTCAACAAGCCTTGCGTGGAGCAAGACCAGATTGTGCCATTCTCATCAGAATTCAAGCAGAACTGATCGTCGCTCGGAAGTCCATTCTTCGTCGTGAAACGAGTCAGGGTTCCGTTCGGCGAGATACGGGCGAGTCCGCCTCCGACGGAAGCGGCCCAGACATTCCCGTCCTTATCCTCAAGGAGCGCTCGGATCAGAGTTCGGTGGAGTGCGGTTTGCTTCGCGTCCTCGAATTCCCTGAAATGCAAGCCATCGAAGCGGATCAGGCTATCTTGCGTGCCCAGCCACAGGAACCCGTCCCTACTCTGGAGAATGGAGTAGATTGTGGGCTGGAATAAACCCTCTTCCTGACCCCAAATGCGATGCGCATATTGTGTGAGGCTCTTGTTCGGATCGAGCGCTAATGCCGAATTTGCCAGCGTTAGAACCCCAACGACGAAGGCTGCTGCCAATCCGAGGCGTCGCGTAAAGCGATTCCGTTTTCCTGGCCTGTTGTGTTCGAGGGAGCCTGTTGCGGGGATGCCTTAAGTATATCCAGAATTGCGGGAGCCCAGGCTCGCAACGAGGCGCAAAGACATTGTATCCGAGACTAAAAATCTCGAATGAGTGAAACTCCCAGCCGAGTTGACCTCGGGTGCTAAGCCTAATCATCTATGCCGAATGGCATAGATGAGGGACGTCCATTCGGCAGTCGCGCAGAGATCGAATCCTCGTTCATGCTCAAGGCGTGAACTCTTCCGGAACGAATGTCCCACCCGCTCAGCGCAGCCGACGCTGGGCAATCTTCGTTGCAGTCCTTCTCACCGTGGTCGGCGCCACCTTTCTTCTCTCGCAGCGGGTTCAAACCAATACTCCGGAAGGAGGTCGCGGGAAAAAGGGCAAGGGTGGAGGCGCCATCCCGGTCGGCATTGCTCCCGTAGAGCAGGGCGATATCGGCGTTTATATAAACGCCCTTGGAACTGTGACACCTGTTTATTCAGTAACAGTCACCAGCCGCGTGACGGGTGAACTGATGGAAGTGCATTATCGCGAAGGGCAAATTGTACACAAGGGCGACCTGCTTGCCGTGATCGATCCTCGTCCTTACCAGGCAGTGGTGACGCAAGCGGAAGGTCAGTTGGCGCGCGATCGCGCCACTTTGAAGAACTCTTATATCGATCTTGATCGCTACAAGCAGATCTACGCACAGAAAGCGATCCCTGAGCAGACACTCGCAACCCAGCAAGCCGTGACCGAGCAGAATGAGGGCACAGTCAAAGTCGACCAGGGAAACTTCGAGGCGGCTAAAGTCAACCTGGAATACACACGCATCACGGCTCCTATCGACGGCCGGGTCGGCTTACGTCTGGTTGATCCCGGAAATATTGTCCAGGCAAACGGAACCATCGGCCTTCTTACCATCGCGCAACTGCAACCCATAACGGTGATGTTCACGATTGCCGAGGATTATGTTTCAGACGTAAGCTCACAACTGCGTACCGGACGAAAGTTGGAGGTTGACGCTCTTGACCGGGCAAATCAAACGGAGTTGGCGAAGGGTACTGTCCTCACCATCGACAACGCAATCGATACGACGACCGGGACAGTGAGAGTCCGGTCGTCCTTCGCAAACAAAGATTACCGTCTGTTTCCGAACGAGTTTGTCAATGCCCGCCTTCTCCTGAAAACGTTGCGGAAAGCCAATCTGATACCTACCGCTGCAATTCAAAGGAACAACGACATCGCGTTCGTATATGTGGTTGACGCAAACAACAGCGTGGCGATGCGGAACATCAAGATCGCCACTACCGATGGGAATACCGCAGCAGTCACAGGTGTGAAAGCCGGAGAGAATCTCGTCACTGATGGTTTCGACAGACTGCAGGATGGCGTCAAGGTCGTGCCACGTAGCTCAGGCGATGAGAATGCTGGAGCCCCCGCATGCCGAGCAAAACAGCACCGGAACCAGAAGGAGAGCCCAAGGCGCAAGGCCAGACGAAAACCGGAACGGAAGGACAGGACGCGCGGCAGGCGAATCAAAATGAATCCTTCGCGGCCGTTTATTCTCCGCCCGATTGCGACCTCGCTGCTGATGGCGGCGATTCTGCTCGTCGGTCTTGTTGCTTTCTACCAACTGCCGGTATCGGCGCTGCCCGAAGTCGACTATCCCACGATGCAGGTGGTCACCTTCTATCCGGGTGCAAGTCCTTCGGTGGTTGCATCTTCTGTAACGGCGCCCTTAGAGCGGCAGCTCGGTGAAGTTCCTGGTCTGAATCAGATACTTTCGACCAGTTCTGATGGTGCGTCCGTTATTACGCTGCAGTTCACATTGAGCCTGGATATCGATGTCGCCGAGCAAGAGGTACAGGCGGCGATCAACGCAGCGCAGTCGTTCTTGCCGGCCAACCTGCCGATGCCGCCGATTTACAGCAAAACGAATCCGGCTGATGCGCCCATCATGACCCTGGCGCTTACCTCGACTACGCTTCCGTTGCATCAAGTCGAGGATTATGCGGATACGCGTCTCGCGCAGAAGATCTCACAGCTCTCCGGTGTTGGTGCCGTTACGATCAGCGGCGGTCAAAAGCCCGCTGTTCGAATTCAAGTGGACCCGACCCAGATCGCGTCCTACGGGCTCAACCTGGAAGACGTCCACACAGCTATCACAAACACGAGCCTGGATTCCGCGAAAGGTAGTTTCGATGGTCCGCACCAAGGCGTGCAAATCAATGCCAATGACCAATTGCTGAGTGCGAAAGACTACAACCAGGTCATTGTTGCCTACAAGAACGGCGCCCCCGTGATGCTGAAGGATGTCGCCAAGATCGTTGACGGCATCGAGAACACGAAGCAAGCGGCGTGGATGAATCAAACTCCCGCGGTGATCGTGAACATACAGCGGCAACCAGGGGCTAATATCATCCAGGTCGTTGACCGTGTAACCGCTCTCCTGCCGAAGCTCCAGACGACTATCCCCTCGTCCATCAAGCTCTCTGTTCTGGTGGATAGGACTAATACCGTCCGCGCGTCGGTTTCCGACGTGGAATTCGAGTTGATGCTTTGCATTGCGCTGGTCGTGATGGTCATCTTCGTCTTCTTGCGGAATCTCGCGGCGACGTTCATTCCCAGCGTCGCTGTTCCGCTCTCGCTGATCGGAACGTTTGCCGCGATGTACTTTCTGGGCTACAGCCTGAACAACCTGACGCTTATGGCTCTGACGATCTCGACGGGTTTCGTGGTCGACGATGCCATCGTCATGATCGAGAACATCATCCGGTACGTGGAAGAAGGTGAAGCGCCACTCCCGGCGGCTCTCAAAGGTGCAGAACAGATCGGGTTCACCATCCTGTCACTCACCGTCTCTCTGATCGCGGTCTTGATCCCGCTACTTTTCATGGGAGACATCACCGGGCGGCTGTTCCGGGAATTTGCTGTCACGCTCGCCGTCACAATCGTCCTTTCCGCTGCTGTATCACTCACGCTGACGCCGATGCTTTGCGCCAAGTTGCTACGGCACAAGAAGCCGGGAACGGAAGGGCGGTTCTACAGGGCTTCCGAGCGGGCGTTCCAGGCCATCATTCGTTTTTACGGTAGAACGCTTGAGGTGGTGCTTCGATACCGCGTGGTCACTCTCTTCGTTGCTGCGGCGACTCTGGGCTTGACGATCTATCTCTACATCGTCATTCCCAAAGGTTTCTTCCCGGTTCAGGATACGGGCGTAATCCAGGCAATTTCAGAAGCAGACCAAACCATCTCGTTCGACGCGATGTCGAAACTTCAGCAGAAAATTGCGGAGGTGATCCTTCACGATCCTGCTGTTCGAAATCTCTCCTCCTTCATCGGTGTGGACGCCACCAACACCACCATGAACAGCGGGCGCATCCAGATCAATTTGAAACCGATCGAAGATCGGCACGTGAGCTGCTTCGGATGTGATCCGCCGTCTCCAGCCGCAACTGGCAAAGGTCCAGGGCATTCTGCTGTACATGCAACCGGTACAGGATTTGACGGTCGAAGATATCGTCAGCCGAACGCAGTATCAGTACAGCCTGGAGGATCCCGATGCCAATGAGCTTTCGCGTTATACGGCCGAGTTTGTGGATCGCCTTAAAGCGCTTCCTCAACTTGCAGATGTGGCGAGCGACCTTCAGACCCACGGGCTCGAGGCCGCCATCAACATCGATCGTCAGACCGCGATGCGGGTTGGTGTAACGGCACAGAGTATCGACGACACGCTGTACGATTCTTTCGGGCAGCGGCAGGTGTCGACTCTATTCACCCAGTTGAACCAGTATCACGTCATTCTCGAAGTCCAGCCGCAGTTCCGAAATCATCCTCGAAATCTGCAGGACATCTACATCCGTTCACAATCCGGCTCAGCAGTGCCGCTCAGCACGTTCACGCAAGATTGCGAACAGCTCGACGCCTATCCTGATCAGTCACATCGGCCAGTTTCCTGCGACAACAGTCTCATTCAACCTTGCCGAACGCGCCGCGCTTGGCGACGCTGTCGCAGCCATACAGCGGGTCGAGAAGGAACTGCCTGCTCCGGCAGCGATGCAAACGTCGTTTCAGGGAACCGCGGCAGCTTTTATCTCCTCCTTGAGTAACGAATCGTTTTGATTCTGGCTGCTCTGGTGACGGTCTACATCGTTTTGGGTGTTCTCTATGAAAGCTACATTCACCCCATTACGATTCTGTCCACGCTTCCTTCGGCCGGTGTTGGTGCGCTGCTCGCCTTGCTCATTACCGCGGTCCGAACTTACCGTCGTCGCCATTATCGGCATCGTTCTTCTGATCGGCATTGTGGAGAAGAACGCCATCATGATGATCGACTTTGCGCTTGAAGCAGAGCGGGAAGGCGGCAAGGATCCATACGAAGCCATCTATCAGGCGTGTCTGCTGCGATTCCGCCCCATCCTGATGACGACCATGGCTGCTCTTCTCGGGGCTGTTCCTCTTGCCATGGGGCAGGGCACGGGAGCCGAGCTCCGGCGTCCGCTCGGCATTACGATCATTGGCGGTCTCATCGTTAGCCAGATTCTTACGCTGTACACGACGCCTGTCATTTACCTGTTCTTCGACAAGATCGCCAGGAAATTGGCGGCGTTCCGCAACCGGCCTCGTCCGGAGAGTGGTCTTCAACCTTCACCGGCGGTAGGGGACTAGCGTGAGCCTTTCCTCTCCCTTCATTAAAAAGCCGGTCGCGACGACTCTGCTCACCGCCGCCGTGGCCCTTGCGGGTGCTGTTGCATTCCGTCTGCTTCCCGTTTCTCCGCTGCCGCAGGTGGACTTCCCTACTGTCTCGGTGCAGGCCTCCATGGCCGGAGCCAGCCCGGAGATCATGGCCTCTTCCGTTGCGACTCCGCTCGAGCGGCAGTTCGGGCGCATAGCCGGAGTGACGGAGATGACTTCGTCGAGCAGTTTGGGGCAGACGAACGTTACTCTGCAGTTCGATTTGAGCCGGAATATCGATGCTGCGGCTCGCGACGTAGAGGCAGCGATCAATGCTGCGCGAGGCTATCTCCCTACTACGCTGCAGAGCAACCCGACCTACCGCAAGGTGAATCCCGCCGATTCGCCCATCATGATTTTGGCTTTGACCTCCGACAAGCTACCACCCAGCAAGCTGTACGATGCGGCCTCTACCGTACTGATGCAGCGGATATCGCAGATTCAGCGGAGTAGGCCAGGTAACGGCAGGCGGGAGTTCGGCTCCTGCCGTTCGCATCGACGTCAACCCAACGCAGATCAATGGTTTCGGGCTTGCAGCTTGAGGATATCCGGACTGCCATCAGCGCCCAGACCGCAAATCAGGCGAAGGGCTCTATCAGCGACGGCACACGCAACTGGCTGCTGAACGCCAACGATCAGTTATTGAAGGCGTCCGATTACGCGCCGATCATCATCCATTACCGGAACGGCGCGGCCGTCAAGCTGTCCGATGTCGCTAACGTCACCGATTCTGTGCAGACTCTCCGGTCGGTAGGGTACGCGAACGGCAAGAAGGCAGCGCTGCTCATCATATTTCGCCAGCCGGGCGCGAACATCATCAATACCGTCGACGCCATCAAAGCGGCAATGCCTCAGCTGAAGGCAACCATCGACGAGTCGATCAACTTGACTGTGACACTCGATCAGACGGTCACGATCAGAGCTTCGGTAAAAGATGTCGAACGCACTCTGATGATCTCGATCTGCCTTGTCGTTCTGGTCGTGTTCGTCTTTCTGCGCGACTGGCGGTCCACTCTGATTCCGGCCGTCGCTGTGCCCGTTTCTCTTGTCGGCACATGCGGCATGATGTACCTGCTCGGATACAGCATCGACAATTTGTCCCTGATGGCGCTGACCATCTCAACCGGGCTTCGTTGTTGATGACGCCATCGTCGTTCTCGAGAACATCTCCCGGTATCGGGAACAAGGAATGAGCGCGATGGCAGCCGCTTTCAAGGGCGCCGAAGAGATCGGATCGACAGTTCTTTCCATCAGCATCTCGCTGGTGGCGGTTTTCATCCCCATCTTGATGATGGGCGGGCTGATCGGTCGTTTGTTCCGGGAATTCGGTGTCACGTCTGGCGATGACCATCATGGTCTCGCTGCTCGTTTCCCTCACGACGACTCCAATGATGTGCTCGCGACTGCTGCCGGACGGCAACAAACATGGCCGGCTTTATGCCGCCACCGAGAAGTTCTTCCAGTTCATCTTGAAGGTATACGAGCACAGCCTTGCTTGGGTCCTGCGCCACTCCGCTCTCATGCTGTTTGTGGCCATCGGAACTCTTGCCCTGAACGTCTACCTCTACGTCATCATCCCCAAGGGCTTTTTCCCGCAGCAGGATACCGGTCGCATGAACGGGAATTTCGTAGGCGACCAAAGCATCTCCTTCCAGTCGATGCAGAAGAAGATGTTGGCACTCTCAAATATTGTGCAAGCGGATCCGGCAGTGGCCACGATTCAGGCCTTCACGGGAGGAGGCGGCGGCACCACCTCGAACACCGGAAGAGCGTTCATTGCGTTGAAGCCCCTTGAAGAACGGGGTGTCACGGCAGATCAGATCATCACCCGGCTTCGCCCCAAGATCGCGCGCATTCCCGGTGTAACGCTGTTCCTGCAGCCTTCACAGGACCTTCGGATCGGCGGACGCCAAAGCGCCGCGCAATATCAGTTCACGTTGCAGGGAGACAACCTTGAGGAGCTGATTCACTGGGCGCCCATTCTCACCAATCTGATGAAAAAGATGCCGGAACTGACGGACGTGAACAGTGATCAGCAGAACAATGGGCTCGAGGCAAACCTTGTCATCGACCGGCCAACTGCATCACGACTAGGTATCACGCCGCGCGCGATTGACAACATCCTCTACGACGCGTTTGGCGAACGCCAGATCGCCAAGACCTATACCAGCCTCAACCAGTATTTCGTCGTGATGGAAGTGGATCCCGTCTTCTGGCAGAACCCTGACGGATTACGTAAGATCTACATCAACTCGACGAACGGAGGCCAAGTGCCGCTCGCCGCGTTCACGCATTTTCAATCCGCCACAGCAGCTCTTGCCGTGAACCATTCCGGCATCTTCCCGTCCATCACCATTTCCTTCAATCTTGCTCCCGG
Organism: uncultured Acidobacteriaceae bacterium; assembly: GCA_963744795.1. Classification (GTDB taxonomy): domain Bacteria; phylum Acidobacteriota; class Terriglobia; order Bryobacterales; family Bryobacteraceae; genus Bog-105. Next base: position 67,096 of record CAVUVF010000007.1, on the reverse strand, counting down.
AATCGCTCTCGGAGACGCTGTGACGGCGATCAACAACGTTCAGGCGCAAAGCGGGAATGCCAGCCTCGATCTCGACGACTTATAGCGGAACGGCGCAGGCCTTCCAGGCTTCGTTGGCGAACGAGCCCATTTTGATCGCGGCTGCGCTGGCCACGGTTTATATCGTGCTCGGCATGCTTTACGAAAGCCTGATCCATCCCATCACCATCCTTTCCACTCTGCCGTCCGCCGGTGTGGGCGCGATTCTTGCTCTGCTTGTCACTCATACGGATCTGAGCGTTATCGCGCTGATCGGAATCATCCTGCTGATCGGAATCGTAAAGAAGAACGCGATCATGATGATCGACTTCGCGCTCGAAGTGGAGAGGCGCGAGCACACGACGCCCAAAGAAGCTGTTTTCCAAGCCTGTCTCTTGCGGTTCCGTCCCATCATGATGACGACGCATGGCGGCGCTGCTCGGAGGCTTACCTCTCGCCTTGGGAACAGGAACCGGATCTGAATTGCGCCGCCCGCTCGGCATCACGATTGTAGGCGGCTTGATCTTCAGTCAAGCCATCACGCTCTACACCACACCGGTCATTTATCTCTATATGGATCGACTCAGTACATGGCTGAACCATCTCCGTCATGGCAAGGAGCCGGAGGCTCCTGCTGAAGCAGTGGGTTCGGCTTCTTAGGTAAAGAATGAGCTCATTCACAATCGTTGCAGAACCGCATCCGGCAGATCGATCCGTGACCATTCTGCTGAACGGCATCTTCCGAGAAGAGTCTCTTCCTGAGTTGGAGGAGTCGATAGGCCGAGCCCGCCAAGCGCGGCAGCGTGTCTTCATCGATTTGAGTGAAGTGACTTTAGTCGATCGAAAAGCTGTGCAGTACTTCGCTAACCAGCCGGTCGAAGAAGTCAAGCTAATCAATTGTCCCGCCTACCTACGGCGCTGGATCTCGCCTGAAGGTGGCGAAAGCGAAAAGCGAACGCTGATGATATCAAGTATTTGATACAGAACGAAACGTCTGGGCATTGCTGTGCCCTGGCGTTTTGCGTGTTACTGACCTCCTGTAATCCTGCTCCCAAATATGCCCGGCCTCCGGCCGCTGCGCCGACGGCTTTCAAGGAAGCTGTACCGCAGGAATACAAAGAAGGCGCCGGGTGGAAACTCGCACAGCCCGGCGACGATAAGATCCGCGGGAAATGGTGGGATCTTTACAACGATCCCCAGCTTTCAGCGCATCGAAGAACAAGTTGCGATTTCGAATCAGAGCATTGCGTTGCCGAAGCCAATTTCCGCGCGGCGCGTTCGCTTGTCGCATATGCACGCTGCATCTCTGTTCCCTGCCGTATCGACCTCGCCCGGATACACGCGCTCACGTTTCTCGCAGACTTCCCGAGGCGCGACGGTGGTCGGTGGAGCGCCGGTTACCACCACAGGAACAGGAACGACTGGCACCGGCACTGGAACAGGAACCGGAACGACAGGGACTGGAACAACTGGAACCGGAACGACGGGTACAGGGACTAGTGGCGGTTCCGGCACGGGCGTCGGCGGCACGTCGAATACCGGCATTCTCAACAACTTCACCTTCCCGGCCAGTCTTTCGTACGAAGTAGACCTCTGGCATCGGATTCGCAATACCGTCGCCGCGAATGCTTTCCAGGCGCAGGCGAGTGCGGCCGATATCGCCACTGCTATCCTCAGCACCCAGTCAGAACTGGCGCAGGATTATTTCGAGATCCGAGCTCTCGATGTGCAGCGGCAAATCCTGCGGGAAACGATCGCCAACTATCGTCAGACTCTTGAGTTGACGAACTGCTCGGTTCCAGGGCGGAATCGCCTCGGACGAGGATATCTCGCAAGCGCAGACGCAACTTGACTTGGCTATTGCTCAGGAGACTGACGTGGGCGTGAGCCGCGCCACCTTTGAGCACGCGATCGCGACGCTCATCGGGAAGGCCCCGGCGAACTTCTCGCTTCCTCCGGCTCCTTTCGTTCCCAATCCTCCTGCTGTGCCCGTCATCGTTCCGTCCGAACTGCTTGAACGCCGGCCGGATATCGCTGGGGCAGAACGACAGGTGGCCGCAGCCAATGCCCAGATTGGCGTCGCGCAAGCGGCTTACTATCCGCGTCTTGCGTTAAGCGCTACCGGCGGTTTTCAGACCTCACGCTTCAATGAATGGTTTACCTGGCCGAGCAACTTCTGGTCAATCGGACCTTCTTTCAGTGAGCTTCTGTTCGACGGAGGAGCGCGTCGTGCGCTCACGGAGCAGGCAAAAGCCAATTACGACGCCACGGTTGCGAGTTACCGTCAGACCGTATTGAGCGCGTTTGAAGCCGTGGAGAATTATCTCGCCTCCCTGCGGATTCTTTCTGAGGAAATCGGACAGCAGCACACCGCTGTGGCCTCGGCCACCCACTATCTTGACCTGTCGCTGGTGCGATATCGCGGCGGGGTTGACAGCTACCTGAATGTGATTACAGCGCAGAATGCGGTGCTTACGAGTCGTGAAACGGAAGTACAGATACAACTGCGCCAGATGTCAGCAAGCGTCGGCTTGGTTATGGCGCTTGGCGGCGGTTGGGACGCTTCGCAACTCCCTAATACAGCACAGCTTACTGCTAAACAGCCGAAAGCGAATCCCACAGGTACAACAACCCCGAACAGCGCTCCGCAACCGATTGCCGCGCCAAATCCGCCGCCCCTTCCCGGCGTCGGCGAACCACCAACCCTGATATGGGTTTACCGAACGGCAGCCTGCGGCTTGGGTGCCCGGAACTTTTTAGCTGATTCCACTGCGTCTCGCACCGTTTCGATATGCTCGTGCATGGCCGGCTTCTCCTGCCGAATGCCGGCTAGCTCACTGTCCGATAGCTCCCGCAAGTCCATACTGTCGGTAAGCTCGCAAACGGCACCGCACTTCCGGCAAATCGACAATTGACCTGGATGCGGGGATTGAGGCTCCATTCCAGGAGCATCGACACTCACGGTATCGGTATCCAGTCCGCAGGCCGGACAGTGGCTTTTGCGGGACGCTGTTGTGAGATTCATGCCCTCAGTGTTATCACACCGTGAATTCGTTTTTTTGCGTTTTCTCGGGTGTGGCTAGACTGGGATCGAAGGAAATCGGGCCGTGGCTTCAGACGAAAAAACAATTCTTCGTGAGCAGTTGCTGGATGCTATCCGCGGGCATCAGGCACATATCGAATTCAGTGCGGCGGTGAAGGACTTTCCAGCCGAGCTACAAGGAGTAAAACCGGGCGGCGCTCCGCATTCTGCGTGGCAACTGTTGGAGCATCTTCGGATCGCCCAGAATGACATCCTGGAGTTCTCTCGCAATCCAAGCCACCAATCTCCAGATTGGCCGGAAGGGTATTGGCCAGAGACCGACGCGCCGCCCGATGGGAACGCCTGGGCTGAAAGCGTAGCGGCTTTCGAGCGGGATGCGAAAGCGTTTAGCGCATTCATCAAGGACCCAAAGAACGACCTGTTTCAGCCTCTCCCCCATGGCGAGGGCCAGACGCTCTTACGAGAGGCTCTGCTCGTGTCTTCTCACAACTCCTATCATCTCGGGCAACTGGTCTTCCTTAAAAAGATCCTGATGGACCGAGCCTGATCCTGCGGCCCTGATTTCTTAGCAATCACCCAACGTCCGTGCGGCGCTAGGCTTCTCTTCGGCTCGGGACCGCAGAGAGCCCCGCGCGCCTTCGACTGCCGGAGCTGTTCGGATTCGGGCAAAACATTTGCAGCGGCGAACATCTTCCGCTAACGGGTCGTAGTAAGTCCTTTGTAATGAGACGCGCCTTTCTCGTCGCCCGTGGCAGGGCAGGTGCTTCGTACACGGTACCCGGCCAAAAGCCCGGGTTTCTCCATGAACGACCTCAAATTCGCCTATCGCCAACTCGCGAGCGCCCCCCTATTCACGCTGACCGTTGTTTTGACGATGGCGCTGGGAATCGGCGCAAACACATCCATCTTCAGTCTGGTGCACGCCATTCTGCTGAAGTCCCTGCCTGTTGCTGACCCGCAGACTCTGTATCGGATCGGCGATAAGGACGATTGTTGCGTCAATGGTGGCTTTATCAGTCGGGACGGCGATTTCGATCTGTTCTCGTACGATCTCTACAAATACTTCGAATCGACTACGCCGGAGTTCGAACAACTCGCAGCCATGCAGGCGGGTGGAGGTCGGATCAGCGTTCGCCGAGGATCTGAACCCGCCCGTTCCGAATTCTCCGAGTACGTGTCGGGAAACTATTTCTCTGCTTTCGGTATTTCGCCATTTGCCGGACGCGCGCTTACCCGGCAAGACGACAATCCCGACGCCCCGCCTGTGGCCGTGATGAACTTTTCGACTTGGCAGTCCGACTACGGCGCCGATCCGAGCATCATAGGCGCAACGCTATTCGTGCAGAGCCACCCGGTGACTATCGTCGGCATTGCGCCTCCCGGCTTCTTTGGTGATCGTATCCGAAGCTCTCCGCCCGCATTCTGGCTGCCGCTTGGCATTGAACCGGTGATCGAACGAGAGAACTCGATCCTGCACGTCCCGGCCTCAAACTGGCTGTACGTCGTCGGGCGACTGAAGCCCGGTGTTACTCTGCCACCTCTGCAGGAGAAGATCTCGAGCAACCTCAGACACTGGCTGAGCACCATCGATCAATACACCCAGCGCGGAGGCGCGTCGATCATTCCGCGACAGCATGTGGTGCTGACTGCTGCGGGTGCTGGGATACAAAACCTGCAGCAGCAGCAAGGCCGGGGGCTTCGGCTCCTCATGGCGATATCCGCACTTGTTCTTCTTGTCGCCTGCGCTAATGTTGCCAACCTTCTGCTCGCGCGGAGTGCCGCCCGCAGGGCCGAGATCTCGATTCGTGTCGCGCTGGGTGCTCCCCGGGCAAAACTCATGAAGCAACTGCTCACGGAGAGCATTTTCCTTGCTTGCCTTGGAGGGGCGGCCGGTGTCGCAGTTGCTTACGCCGGAACCGGTGCCATCCTGTCTCTGGCGTTTCCCGCCGCACGGCACCTGCCTATTGAAGCCAATCCGTCGCTTCCGGTGCTGGGCTTCGCCTTCCTCCTTTCGTTGCTGACGGGCGTCGGATTCGGGATTGTGCCCGCATGGCTGACGTCGCGATCCGGTCCGGCTCAGGAACTACGCGGAGCCAATCGAACCACAAAAGAGCACGTGTCGCTACAGCAGAAGGCGCTTATCGTCTTTCAGGCCGCACTTTCTCTTATCTTGCTGGTCGGTGCGGGACTTCTGACCAGGAGTTTGAGTAATCTGGAGCACCAGAACTTCGGGATCCAAACCGCAAATCGCTTTGTTCTGCACATTGACCCGGCCGGAGCCGGCTACACTCCCGCAAAGCTTCCAGCTCTTTACAACTCTCTCGAACGGGAATTCGGCGGCTTACCCGGAGTGCAGCACGTCGGACTTGCCCTCTACAGTGCTCTTGAAGGAAACAATTGGGGCGAGAGTGTTCGAGTCGAAGGACGTCCGGAACCCGGTCCTAACCAAGATTCAGGTTCTTCGTGGGATCGCATAAATCCCCAATTTTTCGATTCTGTCGGCCAGCCTGTTATCCGGGGCCGTGGCTTCAAAGAAACCGATACCGCGAGTTCTCAATACGTTGCTGTAGTGAATGAAGCCTTCGTCAGGAAGTTTTTCCCTCACGAAAACGCAATCGGGCGACGCTTTGGTGTATACGGACCCAAGTATGCTTCAGCGTTTACCATCGTTGGAATTGTCGCCGACGCGAAATACACCAATCCCCGTGGTGAGTTCCGCCCAATGTACTTCCGTCCGCTCACGCAGCAACTCCTCGGCGTAGCTGAAAGTAATGCGGCAACGGCGGAAAATAGAGGCATCTATATCAACTCCATCACTCTTCATTTCAAATCAAACCCCCAGAATCTCGACGGCGCAGTTCGCCGAATCATGGCCCGAATTGATCCCGCGCTCACGGTCATCAATCTTCGATCTCTGGACGATCAGGTTGCTCTGAATTTCACCCAAGAGCGTCTGATTGCACGCCTGACCGCAATCTTCGGAAGCTTGGCGCTGGTGTTAGCTTCGGTTGGATTGTATGGCATCACTGCGTACCAGGTCGCTTGCAGAACCAGCGAGATCGGCTTGCGTATGGCCCTCGGGGCCGACCGCGGAAGAGTTGTGGCAATGGTCCTGCGAAGCTCTCTGGCACAAGTTGGAGTGGGCATTGCGATTGGCATTCCGGTCGCCCTGGCCGGAGCCGTCGCCTTGGCCGACCAACTGTATCACGTGCCTTCCTATGACGTACTTAGTCTTACTCGAGCACTAATTGTCTTAGGGATTGCGACCACAATAGCGGGATTTATACCGGCGCGCCGGGCAGCCAGTGTAGACCCTATGAACGCCTTGCGCAACGAGTGATCAGCCTCTAATTGCTGAACAGGAAGACCGTCCGCCTGCGTCGGATTTTTCGCGACATATGCGGTCCCCTGATTGTTTAAGAAAAAACTAATTGTATTTATTGATCCGCAGAATTAAGTAACAAATCGGCCAACAACCTGAATAGGTAAGAACGCGCCGTCCATCCTCAAGCGCCCTTCGATGTAATAAGTGGCTGCAAAAATCTTGATCGTGTCGTAACATATCCGAATACATTAGACGACCGTTCGGAGGTGCAGTATGAACCGGCGCGCACAGAAGCTTCTTTTCGTGTATCCCGACTTCGATCCTACTTACTGGGGTATGCAATACGCTCTTCCACTTGTCGGTCGACGTTCCTTCATGCCGCCCCTCGGCTTAATGACGATCGCGGCGATGACGCCGCGTAATTATGATGTGCGGATTGTGGATATGAACTGCGAACCGCTGCTGCGACGAGCAGATCGAGTGGGCCGATATCGTGCTCTTTTCGGCCATGATGATGCAGCAGCGCAAACTCTTTCAAGCGGCCGACCGATGTCGGGCAGCAGGGAAGCTTGTTGTATTTGGCGGACCTTTCCCGACGTCGTTCACTGACGAGTGCAGACCTCATTGCGATTTCATGGTGCTGAACGAAGGTGAACTTACGTGGCCTGCTTTTCTTGAGGACTTAGCTGCAGGCGCACCCAAGGCTGTTTACTCGACTGAGGAAAAGCCCAATTTAACGCAAACTCCGTGTCCGCGATTCGACCTCGTGAATATGGCTAACTATGCCATGATCCCGTTGCAGTATTCGCGCGGCTGCCCGTTTCAGTGTGAGTTCTGTGACATCCATGTCCTATATGGCCGGGTACCGAGGACCAAGACGTCACAGCAGATGCTGGCCGAGTTGGATGCTCTTCATCAGACTGGATATCGCGGCGGCGTCTTCATCGTCGATGACAACTTCATCGGAAATCGACGGGACGTAATCAAGTTTCTACCCGAGCTGGCGCGATGGAATCGGGAACATGGCAATCCCTTTCAGTACGGAACGGAAGCAACATTGAATTTAGCGGAAGACAAGAAACTGCTGGCGCAGATAATTGCCTCGGGCTTTCAATGGATTTTCGTAGGGATTGAAACGCCCGAGAAAGAGGCCTTGAAAGAAACCCGCAAGAACCAGAATGTAAATGGCTCTTTGCTCGATCGTGTTCGTGTTCTCCAAACCGCCGGCCTTCTTGTCTTTGGCGGGTTCATTCTGGGTTTCGACCACGAAAACGATGACATTTTCGACCGGCAGATCGACTTCATCAGGGAGGCGGCTATTCCGAGCGCCATGGTGGGACAACTTGGCGCACTGCCTAAGACGCCTCTGCTAGCGCGAATAGAACGCGAGGGTCGCCTTCTCCACTCCTTGACGGACGAAAACGGGTTCGGACCATATTTCAGCAACTTCAAGACGAAGTTGCCGTTTGAAACAATCATGCGCGGGCAATTGAGAATACTTGAGTCGATTTATGAGCCGCGCGCTTACTTCGACAGATTGCTGGAGGCCTACCGGCGAATGCCCATCGAGAACCGCTTCGTGCGCAGAATGAAACGGCTTCTCTTGCCGAATGGTGGCATGCTGCTCGGGAGCGGTACTCACAAAAGCATCAAGGTTCTGCCTCAACTGAGTAACAAGGCGAGATTTCTTGCGCTGTTCAGCATGTTGCGAACCGTGGAACCGGCCTTTCGCCGAGAGGCACTGCGCTTCCTCAGGAAGATGCTTGCTTCAAGGCCGGAGTATCTCCAGCAGTCACTCGACTATCTCGTTCCCGGGTATCATTACTTTCGGTTTACGCGCGACAGCATCCGTCCCGAATATAAAGACATTCTGCTGAAGCTGCCTCTTATGAATGTTGTGGCGGAACCGGAGCTCAGCAAGCCCGCACTTGTAAGAATCACGACGGCTTAGCTTAGCGTTAGTTTCTGCCGGAGCGTAGCGCTACCGTGCTGACGGTCGATCCAGTGCCGCTTAGTTGATCCAAAGTGCGTTGGATCTCCTTGGACTTCTGGACCGCAGCTTTGGCCTCGGCTTTGCGTCCGACCTTGCGTAGCACGAAAGCATAGTTAGCGAGGAGAGGACCGTAGATGGGGTCTGTCTTGTCCAGGACTTCACTTGCAAGTGCAAGCGAACTCTGGTATGCACGTACAGCATCTTGAAAGCGCCCCAATTTAACGTAATTGGTGGCAATGTTCGCTCGTCCAACTACGAGCCACGGGTGTTTGCGGCTTAGAGCGCTTTCGATGTACTGCAGGTATTCGGTGCCTAATTCGACAGCCTCTTCAAAACGTCCCTGTTGAAACCGCAGCACACACAGACCATTCAGTACACCAGTCTTGACCTTGGAGTCTGGTGACGGTTCGTTATTCAGACCGGCTCGGGCTTCCAACAATAATGCCTCTGCTTCCGTATATCTGTTGTTTGCGGATAGTATCTGGGCGAGATAAATACGAATTGTGGCTAATGCGTTTGATGGACCGGTCGTATCGTACCTTGCGAGAGCACCCCTCAGGTTTGCGATCATATCCTCGCTTATCCCAGTCGCATCACGGAGGCTCGCCAAGGTCGAGAGCATGACTGCGTAATCGAGCGATTGCGCCCCTTTCAGCTTTTTTATTGTTTCGAGCGCCCGCTGATACTCACCTTCGGCATTCGTGATTTGTCCCGCGTCGGCGTATGCTGCTGCGAGGCCGCCTGTGGCTTCTGCTAGTCGTCGCTGATCTGCCCCCGGTACGTCTGTAAGGCTGACCGCCTGCCGGAGCACGCGGATGGCTTCCGAATATCTGCCATACGAGTGGAGCGCTTTGCCTTGCGCCATAAGCTCGCGGAACTCCTCAGATGCATAAGCAACCGTGGCGCCCCAGAGCGCGATGCATGCCAAAACGAGTGCTTTAATCAACATTTCGCCTCCTCAGGACCATCTGCCCTTCGAAAAGATCCTGGACCGGACGAGGCGAAAAAGTCTTGGCGCAAATCTAAAACGATCTAAAAAGTTCTAAAATGATCTGGTCTTCCTACGGTGTATGGCTTCTTACGCCTTTGGGCCCTACGTGCTCGACTTAAGCTCGAGGCAGTTGCGACGCCACGATCGGCCTGTCGAGATAACGGCGAAGAGCTTCGAAACTCTAGTCGTTCTTGTTCGGAATCGTGGCCGGGTGATCACCAAGGAGGAGCTGTTACTCGCACTTTGGCCGGATACGGTCGTGGAAGAAGCCAATCTGGCTCAAAACATCTCCACTTTACGCCGTATTCTGCAAGACACACCTAAGGAACACCGGTTCATTGCGACTATTCCGGGTCGCGGGTATTCTTTTGTGGCTTCGGTCACTGAGAACGACTCCCAACGGGCACAGGTTCCGGAAATTCAAGCTCAACCGGTTGACCATGTAAACGATCTCATCAGGCAACCGTTCCCGTTCCGAGTCCTATGGATGATCGGCGCCATCTCGGTTCTGGCCTGCTTCTTGCTTTTGCGGGTAGACGAGCGCGGAGGACCGCCGGCATCCTATTCGTCCGTGCCGCTGACCGGTTACGTCGGGCACGAGTTCACCCCATCGTTCTCTCCAGAAGGACAAGCAGTCGCTTTTGCCTGGGATGGCCCCGAACGCGATAACTTTGACATCTACGTGAGACGACTGAATACCCTGCAGCCGGTGCGGCTCACCCACGATGTGCACCCGGACATAAGCCCAGCCTGGTCTCCGGATGGCCGGACGCTGGCCTACCTGCACGTCCTTGGCAACAGTGCCGAGGTCTTACTAATGCCGGTAGCGGCGAACAGTTCTCCGCGAAAGCTGGGCACAGCTGTGATCCAGGGGGAAACGTACTACCATCTGCGTTACCTTTCGTGGTCCCGGGATGGGCAATTTCTTGCGATTTCCTATGCTTCGGAGCCAAGTCAGCCCATTGGCGTTTATTTGCTCTCGACACAGACAGGAGCGAAAAGAAGGCTCACGTCTCCTCCTTCCGCTTACGACGACTTCGACCCCATCTTCTCCCCGGATATGAAGAGCTTAGCGTTTGTGCGTTACTCGGGTACAGGGGCAAGCGCAGGTGATCTCTACGTACTTGACCTCTCAGCGGAACTGGAAGCCCGTGGCGACCCTCGCAGAATGACAGCTTTCAACGGGAAAATCGCCAGCCCGGCCTGGACCCCGGACGGCCGAAGCATCTTGTTAGCCAAGTATGACGCCGTTGGTGGCCATAGTTTATGGCGGCTGCCCGTCCGGAATCCGCGTCGTGTTGAGCCTCTGCCGATCGCCGCCGATAACAGCTCGGCAGTAACAATCTCTCCGACGGGCCATGAGATCGTCTACACGCGCGATACAAACAGTGGGAATCTCTGGTCCATCACTCTTCGGGGAGGAAGCCGAGCCGGCAACAATATAGGTCCGTGGACAAAATCGACATCGATGCAGGCCAACCCACAGTTCTCGCCTGATGGTAAATATGTGGCGTTTCAGTCGTGGCGCTCCGGCAAATGTGAGATCTGGGTCTGCGACCGAGATGGCTCGAACGCGCGCCAACTTACAAACCTAGGAGCGATCATCAGCGGCTTTCCTCGCTGGTCTCCCGATGGCAGGAAGATAGTATTCCATTCGCGGCCCTCGGGATCAGCTAACCTCTTCCTCATCGATGTCGCTGGTGGTGAGCCGAAACGCCTCACCAGTGGTATCGATAACGACCTATCTCCGAGTTGGTCGCGAGATGGCCGATGGATCTATTACAGCTCCAAGCGGAGGGGCGAGCCGCAGATTTGGAGAATCCCTGCACAAGGCGGCACACCTGAACCGGTTGCGAGGCACGATGGCTATTGCCCCCTGGAGTCGAAAGATGGTCGATACCTCTACTTCGCTTCACTTCCCGACCATGCCTTATGGCGGGTTGCTCTTCTCAACGGACACGAGGAGAAGGTTCTGCCGAACGTGGCCGGAGCCGGCTCTGCTTACGTCCCTGCTCGGGAAGGCATCTACTTCATAAGGGCATTCGAGCAGGGCAAAAAGCAGGAACTTGCCTTTCTGCGTTACGCAACCCGTGGGATAGAACGTATTGTTGGTCTTCCTGGTGATGCGTTCGTTGGGCTAGGGCTTTCACCCGATGAGCGCCTCCTGCTTTATGCGCAAATGGATCAGTCGGATACGGACTTGATGCTGGTACGGCATTTTCACTAATCGATGTTACTCACTATCAATTTATGCCTCAACTTGTAACTAAATCAGGCGCCGCTTCCAACTGCCGCGGGCGAATACGATGAGGCTGATCACCGTCATCAAGGTATTTGCAACCGGGATGGCCGTGAACACACCGTCGACGCCGAGCGAAGTACGATTCGCCAAAAACCAGCCTAGCGGTATTTCGCACAGCCAGAAGCTAACCACGTTGATGATGGTCGGAGTGACCGTGTCGCCTGCCCCATTGAAGGCCTGAACCATGACCATTCCAAACGCATACGTCAAATTGCCGTACCCTATGATGCGGAGGCAATCTGCTGCATAAGCGGAGACGGTCACGTCCGTCGAGAAAAACGAGACGATCAGATGTGGTGCGAAGATCAGTACTGCTGCAACGGAAACCAGATAAACCGCGTTGTAGCCGGCCGTGACATAGACTGCCTTTTCCGCTCGCTCCGGTTTCTTTGCGCCCAGGTTCTGTCCGACCATCGTAGCCGCAGCTCCGCTCATTCCCCAGGAGGGCAGAACGACGAACATGAAGATTCGAATACCGATGGTATAGCCCGCCACGGCCAGACTGCCGAACGTACTTATAATTCGAACGAGCACAAGCCAGCTTGTGTGGGCGATCAGGAACTGCAGAACGCCGGTCGCCGAGACACGGATGAGCGAACCAATCACGCTAGGCACCAATCTCCAGTGGCGCGCCCTTATGTGAACGCGAGATTTCCCGTTCGTGAGCATCCAAAATTGGAAAAGAACACCGAAGGAGCGTCCGATCAAGGTCGCTACTGCTGCGCCAGTGACGCCGAGCCTGGGGAATGGCCCCAGGCCGAAGATGAAGCAAGGATCCAAGCACAGGTTGATGAGGTTCGAAACCCATAACACACGCATGGCAATCGACGCATCGCCGGCGCCTCGAAAGATCGCATTATTCAGGAAGAGAAGCATTACTGCGGCGGTTCCGCCAAAAACGATCTCCGTGTACCGGTGCCCGGCCCCGATCAGAACGCTGTCTGCACCCATTAAGCTGAGAAGCTCATGTGCAAAGAACATGGCCGGCAGGCCAGTCGCGAGTGCGATCCCTATTCCGAGAAGAATTGATTGCGTGGCCGCGGTAGCTGCGCCTTCACTATCCTTCTCGCCCGTTCGCCGCGCGACCATAGCGGTGGTGGGCAGACTAACTCCAAGCGCCACCGAAAACACGAGCGTAAGCATCGACTCAGTAAGGCCGACCGTCGCAATAGCGTTCGCTCCCAGGCGTGTTACCCAAAACACGTCCACGAGAGCGAATAACGACTCCATCAACATCTCGAGCACCATCGGGATTGCCAGGAGGAATACCGCCCGGCTGATCGACGTCTTTGTGAAATCCTGATGCGTTCCTTTGATGGCCTCAACGATCGTTCGCCAAACGCTCGTTCTGGGCTGAACAGCTAATTCTGCCTGCATAGAAGTAACTCCAACTTCGTGCACACGAAACGTGACACGACTGACTGACCTGTTGCTGGAAGACTTGGAAGCTCTACGCGATAACCGGGACCGCAGCTTCCGTAATGAGACGCGTGGCTCTAATCCGCGGGTCTTGAGCTGTGGTGTAGTAACGCATCGGCGTGAAACGGGCAAAGCCCGAATAGGAACACTATACCTGCAACTCTCCTAGAAGGCAAGAAAGAAACTCATTTGATTCTCGGGAAATCGCACGCCCGGATTTTCGATCGCACGAGTACAGCAAGCACTTCTGAGCAGGTTGACGGTAGACACCTATTTGTCTAAGTGGCGATAGAAACCAAGATTCTGGCTGGTCAAGAGTTTGGTGATGTAGAGAATCTGCCCATAATGCATGCTGAAGTGCTCAACCACGTGGAAGACAGCTTCAAAGCCGGTCACTCCGCGCTCAATCTGGATGTCGTAGGTGTTCTCAAGGGCCACTGTCTCAGTTTCGGAAAGTATTCGAGCGACTCGTTCGAGGGTCGCGTTCAGGCGTTGTCTCAGTTCAGAAGCCGGCAAGGGACCTTGCTCAGCGAACTCGGCTGGCCGGTTGCGGGCGACAACCGCACCACCCAGCGGTACTACCAGCCACTGTTGAACGTTGCCGTTCAGATGCAACAGCAGATTCCCAACGCTGTTGCTCTCCGCATTGGGACGCCACCAGACCTGCTCATCACTCAGAAGATCGAGACACTGACAAATGCCAGCCCAGTATTGGTCGAGCAGTTTGCGTCGGCATATATCCAGGAAAAGACGGTAAGCGCCATCGGTCACTTCTTCATGTTATCGGCTGGCTTCACAGGATCAGGGACTAAGGTAAGGAGGTCTGTAAGCGAATGCGCGACTCTGGATTCAACGAGGTTTGACTGTGGTGCTGTGGTTCATGGTTGATGCAGTCATGGATGGTTCAGCAGCGTCTCGCTTCCTATACGGATGTGCAGGATCCACCTCTGATGCAACAATAAGGGCGACCCGACCTGCGACGGGCGATCACACCTCCTCCTTGCTCACCTCTGTCGCGTCTTTATCCTCTCGCAAACCAACGAAACTTGAATGCCGGAGATGATTGGCTTGTGTCCAGTCCGTAAAGTCAGCTTGAACAACTAACTTCGGTTTCACCCAGCGGTAGCTCTTCATCGCCGCTTCCGTAAGCGCCTCGCCTCTTCTGGCATTCTTCGGTTCCGGTAAATTTGCGAACGGGCACTGGGTCGTCTCCAGCTTGTGCAGGCGCTCGTAAATGGCCTTCTTCGCTGCGGCCGTGAAGCCGTTTTTAAGCTTTGCGATAAACAGCAGCCGCTTGCCATCGTAGTAGCCGATCGCGAGGTTGTCGAAGAAGTTCTTGCCGATCCGGTATCCTCCAACTACGAACTCTTGCCCGCGATTGGTCTTGAACTTAACCCATTGCCCTGATCGCTCCCCCGGCTCATATCTGGCGGCAGAGCGTTTGGCTACGATTCCTTCAAGTCCTTGCTCCTTGACGGCGGCGATGACACGTTCCGCTGAAGCGTTTAAGACCACCGAACGCCGGATCGGCTCCGACCCGTCGGAAAGAGTTGCTTCGAGCACCTCTCTGCGCTTTGTAAGAGGCAAGCCGAGCAAGCTCTTTCCTCGATACGCAAGCTGATCAAAGGCGTAGTACACGACGGCTGCCGCTTCGGATGAGTAGTTTTGCAGGAGATTAAACGAAGGCTGTCCGTTGGTATCAAGTGCAACGATCTCGCCATCCAGAATGGTTCCGTCTTCCAGCGATTCGACAGCCTTGGCAACCCCAATGAACCTGTCGGCAAGTGAACGATTACGTCTGGAGAGGAGACTTGTTCGGGAGCCGCTTCGAATCGCAAGCGCGCGATAGCCATCAAGCTTAACTTCGTATTGCCATCCGTCTCCCTCCGGCAGCGTTGTTACAAGCTTGCACTGCATTGGCTCGATAAACTTCATCTCGCTCTCAGGCAAGGAGTCTAGATCAAGGTCGGGAATCGGCGTGCGGTTGCTATGCCAAACATTGCTCGCCTCCCCGGCAATCTGCTCCATGGTCCTGCCGGTTGAAGCCGATACATTCTCCCGTTTGGCATTCATCGGCTTAGTGTCCGCGTTGATCTTTTCAATCGTCCACTTGTTGCTGCTGGCCTGATCTTTACTGAGCAACCAATCGCCTTTGAGCTTCTTGCCGCTGAGGAACACATGCATACGGCCTTTGTAGAAGTTGCCTTCAACCGTCTCATACGTCCCGATGTCCCAGACCATTACGGTGCCGCCGCCGTACTGACCTTGCGGGATGATCCCTTCGAAGTCCAGATATTCGATGGGATGGTCCTCCGTCGCCATCGCCAGCCTTCTCTCGTTCAGCGCATACGGAACTCCCTTTGGGACAGCCCAGGACTTCAAGACGTTGTGCATCTCCAGCCGGAAGTCGTAGTGCAAGTGACTGGCTGCGTGTTTCTGGATAACGAAACGTTTCTTGCTTCCCTGGGCGCTGGCTCGAGGAACTCGTGGACTTGGTTCGGCAGTCTTGGCGAAGTCACGCTTACGCTGGTATTCACGCAAGCTGCCGCCTTTATTGGTGGTCGGCTGTGCGTCATGGCCAAGTGCTTCTAGAACTGTGTAGGGAAGCGATTGCCTTCGAGTCAGAACGTCACTGAAGAGATCAGCTTTTAGCGCCAAACGCTCGAGGGCAGACGCCGGCTCCCAGTACAGTGGTTTGCCCTCGTTACGCTCAAGAGCTGCGCGCAACTCGTCCCATGTGACCGGCATCGAGACGAACGGAAGTTTGTTCTTTGCTCGAAGCGAGTAAACCCCAACCGTGGTCTTGAAGTCCGAGTTCTGACTCCAGTCAATGAAGACCTTTCCCTTGCGCTTCTCCTTAGGCATCTCGGAGACGATGAGCTTAGGATGCTGCTTGGCCAGCAGTACCGCTAATGCTCGCGCAAACGGCTGAGTCACGGAATAGCTGGTCGGAGTGTTGAGCGGAGCGTAAACCTGAATTCCCTTCGATCCCGATACCTTGGGATAAGAAGCCAGTTGAAGTTGCTCCAGTACGTCTTTGAGCAGCAGGGCCACCCTAACGCAAGTGAGAATATTCGAGCCTTCGCCGGGATCAAGGTCAAACACGACAGAAGTAGGACTGTGAATGTCCGTTGTGAGATGAAGAAATGGATGGAGTTCCAACGCCGCGGCGTTTGCACACCATGTAAGTGTTGGCAGATCGTTGATGAGTATGTAGCAAATGTCCGGTCCACCAGCGTGGCGCGGAACAGGAAACGTCCGAATCCATTCCGGCGCAAAGCCAGGAAGGTCCTTCTCGTAGAAGGCTTCTCCCGTAACCCCATCCGGAAACCTTTTCAACGTAACTGGCCTGTTTCGCAGATGAGGCAAGAGGTACGGCGCGACTCGGATGTAGTAGTCGATAATCTGTGCTTTGGTGAAGCGTCTGCCAGGATAGAGGACCTTATCCAGGTTCGAGACCGGGACCTCCCGGCCTTCGATGCTTAGGGTTTGTTTCTTACCGCGTGTTCCGTTTCGGCATGGCCGAAGCTCTATTCGCAGCATGACATGCACTGTGAAGTGGTCGGCTCGCCTAGAGTCTTCTTGCCTCATCCAGGATGGTTCTTGCCAGTCTTACACCCTGCTGGACCGTGGTGAGCAGCATTGGAACGTTCAGCTCAATGTCCTTCACCTTCGCCAAACGGATAGCGACGAAAATGGCGGCAGCTATTGTGACCGTGGAGACGTACCGGTCTATCGGCCGGGGTTGCGGTTCCGTCTCTCTGAATCCAACGGACATGGAAACAGTATAGGCGAACACACGGCGAAATAGGCGAATACACACCCCGAGCTAAACGCCGGTTATCGGTTTCGCCCAAAGACGAAGTACAGCAGGACAAGAATGAGAAGCAAACCCAGGCCTCCTGGCCAGATGAACCACCCACCTCCGCTGCTGTAGCCCACCGCGACGCAGGCAACTTGGCTCATCGTAAGGCCCACCAATATCCCCGTTTGGGCCAGGCGTGTTGTTTTTCGTGATTTCATTAGCTTGGAGATAGCTTGTCACACACCGTAACGGACATGCTTCTTGCCTTCGCGGGTGTTCGGCGCTTGCTGACTCCTCATGACTGGATCGGCCTGTGCCCCTGATTCCCGAGGTCGCCCGCTACGAGCAAATTTGAGCAGAACCGAAGGTATTGATTGCCTTCACCCGGCTTGGGATAGGTTTCGAAGCCATAGTTCTAGGCCCATCTGCTCCGGTTTGGGTGCGATTCTCGAAAATCTTCGAGTTCGAAGTGACAATGTCACGGCGTCTGACAAATGTGAACCCGATTATAGTTACGCCTCAGCTTCGGGAGGAGATGGAGAAGATGAGAACGGGCACCCCCGGTTCAGACCAGCTATCCAAAGTTGTCCTGAGTGTAGAGGATGACGACGCGACTTTCTCGCTCATCTGCTACTCCTTCCAAGATATTGGAGGAGGCATCGACGTCCGCCGGGCGGTAGACGGCGAGGATGCCTTAGAGTTCCTCCACCGCCGCGGCAAGCACAAGGATGCGCCTAAGCCCCGGCTGATCCTGCTGAACCTGAATCTTCCCAAGTTGAGCGGCCCGGAATTGTTGGCTCTGATCAGGGCGGATGATGGACTGCGCGACATACCTGCGGTCGTTTTCAGCACATCAAAGCTGGACGCGGATCGCGCCAGGTGTGTAGCAGTGGGCGCAACAGACTTCATAACAAAACCCAACAGCTATAGAGACTTCGTGAATGCGGTGAGGAGTGCCTGCGGTCATGTCGTACGTGATTAATCCGTTGGGCAGATTCATGCGTTCGTTCTGCGTTCCAGTTGCCTGCGTATTTGTGGCGGCTCTCACCGCCAAAGCAGATTTGATTCCTGTGCAACAGAGGCAAGGCGCGATGCATGGCTTCCTCGTGCTACGCTCCGCGGAGGGTAAGATTATCGCCACCGGCGACGAGGTTAACATCATGGTCGGTAGCGCTGAAGTACACTCGCGGCTCACGTTTCACTTCCGCGACGGGTCGATTGATGATGAGACCGCGGTGTTCCGGCAGACGTCCTCGTTTCAACTTGTGAGCGATCACCACATCCAAAAAGGACCATCATTCCCCGAACCGCAAGACGTAACGGTGAACGTTCCTAAAGGTCTGGTGACGTGGCGCGAGCACAAGGATGGCGAGGAAAAAGTGACAACCGAGAAAATGGAACTTCCTCCCGATCTGGTCAACGGCATGGTCTCACTGATTGTGCAAAATTTCCCGAAGGACAGAACCGAAATGAAGTTCTCGTACTTAGCCGGAAGCGGCAAACCACGGGTGGTAAAGCTATCCGTCAAACCAGAGGGAACGGACATGTGCCGCATCGGAGGCGTAAATCGTTCCTCGGAACGGTTCAACATTCACATTGAGATCGGCGGCGTTGCAGGTGCAGTGGCCCCTATCGTGGGAAAGCAACCCGCTGACATGAAGGTCTGGTCACTTAAGGGCGAAGCGCCTACCTTCCTCAAGATGGAAGGCGCACTGTACCTCAAAGGGCCGATCTGGTCGATGGAGCTAGCTTCGCCGGTATGGCCTAAACTCGCGCCATAACAACACGCTGCGACAGTTTGTATGGGTGGAGTTGGGTGTGTTGGGCAATTGCCCGTTATTGATTGGAGTTAATGAAGAGCTTACCGGCGAGCTATCCGTCTCCCACCCGCCGCGGCCCACCCCGGGTACTCCCTCTGGAAGGGCGTCCTTCTCGGGGCGCGTAGCGCAGATGTGTGACACGCATGCAGCGGCAGCGTATACCTGAATGGCAATTTCGTCGCCTCCACCAACACCTGATATCTGTTTCCGTCGTGTGGCCACCAGAGCTAGATTCTAGACCGCAAGTGTTGAGTGGTGGAAGCGCATTTGGTTAGGTGCTTCCAGCCTGGGAACTGGTACATTAATCTGCGTCCTCAACAGCGGTGCTCTAATCACCTGCGACTCAACAACCAGAACGGTGCTCACGGGCCGTATACCCTCTACCCGTATTCTTTCTTGTTTTGTGACACCAATGTAAAGTTGCGTGAATGTACGAGTAGCGGGTTTAGCCAGATTAAATAAACCTGGATGTTAATGAGTACGGATGACGCGATAGGCGATCCGGCCAACCAATCGCGAGTCCACGCGAGGATCTATGCCAATTGGATGCGCTGGTGTGCAGGCCAGTGAGGCGAATCCTGTGTAGGAGTGCTCTATCTGGTTAGGCCATCCTTCTTGCGAGCACTAACAAGAAGCGCTATTTTGACCAGGTAGTGGTCTGTGTCCACCTCAGGCCACTGTAAGGGGAGCGCCGGACAAGTCACGGCGGCGCCGCAGCAAAAAGTGCTTGGTACCCGCTCTCCGAAACGCAAATCGCGGCCATTCGAATACGCGGAGTGGCAAGGAGTTCGTAGGCGGCAACTGAGCGCCTTCGAATACGCTCAAGTGATCGAACAGTATTGGCGTCGAATTCACCCGACGCTCTTTTTTTTACAGGCCAGTACCGTGTAGGTCTTAACCGGTAGTTCTACTTGGCTCTGCTTCTCAGAATGGGGTAATGTATCTAACGAACGCTCTCCGCAACGTTGCAGGAATCAGCCGCTTGGCACTCTAGAATCTAGCTCTGTGGCCACGTGACAGAAACACCGTACCAAGTGGCTGAAGCGTTCAAATTGCTGCTCTGAATCACAGCCGATTTGTAAGTAATTGACGCATAGACAAGGAATTGATCCGCCCGCTTTGGCCTGTCTTTTCGTTGTGCCAACGACCACACTGAAGCCAAATATGAAGAGGACCGACCCTCGCCTTCCACCGGGTCTCAAAGCTGACCGGCAATCCTTCGGTGATCAGAGTTCGCAACTCGCGATCCCTACGGTTCGCGGCACTCTCTGCGCGACCTGACTGCTTTCGCGAATGAGCGGCTAGCTCGGGATCATGCAAGTGCGCAGTCCTCGCTTCCCAAGAGCGAGATCTGCTCTCAATACGACCATTCCAATCGGAGACTTAGCGTAAACGAATAGTAGCAGTGGGCATAGTTCGTAAAGATACGCTAGATAGAATCGGTATGACTCGTGGTTAATTCCAAAACGCGAAAGCAAGAGGTACCCCACCCTATCGACTTGCAGAAATCTGCGGAGCAGGGCAGCACGCAGTAGCCCCAGGGAGCCGCCTTTGTTTTAGCGTGGCGACAGCAGTTGATGCGAGAGGTACAGGCAGCAGCGCGCAGTTTCGGAATGAACAGCCAAGAGCGAGGCAGTGGCGCGTGTCAGTCTACGGCCTAAGTCTTGCGACACGAACACGTCCCTGTGAAAGCCCTGTGGCGTCTATCCTGAGGTCCTTCAACAGCACCTAAATCACTAGTTCCATTGGTGGGCCCTGAAGGATTTGAACCTTCGACCAAAGGATTATGAGTCCTCTGCTCTAACCGCTGAGCTAAGGGCCCGCGAGGAAATCATAGCAGGTGAAGACGTCCGGCCATCCACCCGAAAAGTGCAGCTAGAAGAGGTGACCCATCTTCTCGCGCTTCGTTTTCAGGTACTCCACCGTCGTCTCGAGAGGCGGGGCAATAATCGGGGCGCGTTCAACTACCTCGATACCAGCATTCTCGAGTGCCGCCACCTTTTCGGGATTGTTGGAAAGAAGACGAACCTGCGTGATTCCGAAGTACTGAATGATCGCTGCCGGTAAAGCGTAGTCGCGCAGGTCGGCTTCAAAGCCGAGCTCAACGTTCGCCTCGACCGTATCCATGCCTTTGTCCTGCAATTCGTACGCGCGAAGTTTGTTGATCAGACCGATGCCGCGCCCCTCCTGATGCTCGTAGATCAGCAGTCCTCGCTGCTCCTTGACGATCTGATCCAGCGCAAGTTCGAGTTGCGAGCGGCAATCGCAACGCAAACTGTGGAAAACATCTCCAGTCAGACACTGGGAATGAATCCGCACGAGCGTCGGACCGGTTGCCGGAGAGAGATCGCCAATCTTGAGCGCAATCGCTTCCTCGGTGCCGATGGTCCGGACACCTTCGAAGCCGAATATCCGGAATTTTCCAAATCTGCTGGGAAACTCTGCTTCGGCAACTTTTTTGAGTGTGAAATCGGGTTGGGACAATGAAACCACTATTATAGAAACCGAAACCCGGGCAACCATGCGGACGGATGCAAATTAGTGCTTGATCAGCAGCAACTCGCCGCACTTTTAGTCAAAATTGCGGTCGCGGCGTCTATTGCGAGCATCCTGATGCGGTTCGCCAAGATTCAGAAGCTGTTAATCAGCGACAAGCGGACGATCTCGGAACGGCTCCAACTGGCGTTCGTGTTTTCGTTTATCTTCGGCGCGAGTGCGGGAGTTCGCATCTTAAGCCACTACCAATACAGCGCCGTCGATCTGGCGTCTCGAAGGCGCTCAAATTGCCGGGATGCTCGGCGGGTACGTGACCGGTTTGATTACCGGGTTATGTGTTTCCGTTCCGGACATGTTCGAAGGGAAGTTCATGTCGATGCCGCTCTTTGCGGCGGCCGGCCTGCTTGGCGCCCTTATGCACGATTTGGCGCCTGTGAAGGAAGACATCTGGCACTTCTCTCCCTTTGTTGACCTCAACCTGTATCGGCTGTTCAAGCAGATCCTGCGCCTGAACCGTAATGCCATCCAGAGATCGGTCGTCGAGCGAGCCGCCTTTAACGTGGCTTGCAACGCCATCGTCGTGATGACGGAAACGCTGCGCTGGGCAGTATTTCGGTCGTTTTCGGAACACAATACATTCTTCCTGTTCCAGCGCATGCCGCCGATTACCGGATGGAGTTTCCCGGCTGCGGCAATCACCACCTTGTTCGCGGTCTCACTTGCCGATCCGCATCTGGGGCAGCTTCCGCACCGAAAAGCAGCTTGAACTGCAGCATGTACGCCTCACCGAAGCTCGCCTGATCGCGCTGACAAATCAGATCAATCCTCATTTCCTGTTCAATACCCTGAACTCGATCTCCACGCTGATACGGCTCGATCCCGATCGTGCACGGACGCTCATCTACCGCCTCTCGAAGATCTTGCGCCGGCTTTTGCGGAAAGCCGAGAACCTGTCGCCTTTAGGCGAAGAGATCTCGTTCATCGATGACTATCTGGGAATCGAAATGGTTCGCTTTGGGGAGAAGTTGAAATTTCAGAAGGACATCGACGCGAAGACGCTCGACCGTCTGGTTCCGAGCATGATTCTTCAGCCGATTATCGAGAACTCGATCAAGCACGGCCTTGCGAACAAAATTGAAGGCGGAACGGTCCGGCTCTCCACCTGGCTCGAACGCAACCGGCTGTTCATTTGCGTAGAAGACGACGGGCTCGGGATAGAAGAATCCAAGCTCGCAACCCTTTTCGAGCAATCGGGCGGCGTGGGAGTCACGAATGTTGACGAGCGTCTGCGGGTGCTGTTTGGTACTGATTACCGCATGGAAATCGACAGCGCTCCCGGGCAGGGAACGAAAACCCTGATCGAGATCCCGGACCTCGGGATCTCGACGATGCAGAACGGGATGACTTCCGCTTCGAGCCGCTAAACGACTAGGTCTTGTTTGTCTTGAGTTCGTCCAGAATTCCGCGCATGTAGGCGAAGCTCTTCTTCATGCCCGGAAGCGGGTCGGTATCCTGAATCTCGTATTCGAGATTGACGCAGCCCTTGTACTTCATCTTGATCAGTTGCGCAAAGATCTGCTTGATCGGCAGTTTGCCTTCCCCGACCGCGACCTGACTCTCCTTGACCATCGGATCCGCCAGGTCCTTGGTGTGCATGTCGAGCAGTCTTGGTCCGGCTTCGACGATGGAATCGACGATGTTGACGCCCGGTTCGGGACGTGTGGCCGATATCCATGCATAAGCCGCAGCGCGGATCCATATTCTTCACGGCCGCCAGCACGCTCTGCGGAGTGGGGAAATGCTTGTCTTCCGGACCGTGATTGTGGACGGCGATCTTGATGTTGTACTGCTTGACGTACTTCTCAAGCATCGGCAGGGTCTCGGCTGTCGGCGCACAAACGATCAGAGGAAAGCCAGCTCGCTTCGCATACTCGAACTTGCTTTTGATGTCGTTCTCGTCAGCCTTCTGAAAGCTGACGTTTCCGCATCCGACCAGTTGCACGCCGGCATCGGCGAATTCTTTCTTCGCCGCATCGATCTCTTCGGGCGAGCTGTCCAGCTTCAGGTGGAAGTCTTTGACGTTCAGATAAGGAGTGCCCAGCTCCTTCAGCATCTGAATGGCCTGTTCCCGGCTGAACTTCCGGAAGGAATACGATGCGACACCAAGCTTGATATCGGCGCCCCCGATGCGATACTCCTGAGCCCGGAGCAGCCGGCGGGAACAAGGCCGCGGCGCCTAGCGCTGCGGGTATCGCCTCAAGCCAGTTTCGTCTGCTTATCAGGTGATCAGACATAGATCAGATTGCCTCCAATTCTTCTTCGAGTAGCTGTTTCTCATACAGCTCTGCGTAATAGCCGCCGCGCGCCTGTAGCTCCGAATGCGTTCCGATCTCCATAATGGCGCCGTGACTCAACACAACAATTCTATGTGCATTCTGAACGGTCGAAACTCGATGAGAGATCAGGATCGTGGTGCGGTCCCGCATAACCCCGGCCAATCCGCTCAGAATTCTGTCTTCCGTGACAGTGTCTACGCTCGAAAGTGCGTCGTCCAGAATGAGAATTCGCGGATTGCGGAGAATTGCGCGCGCAATCGCGGTCCGCTGTTTTTGGCCCCCCGGACAGCGTCAAGCCCCGTTCGCCAACGACGGTTCGAGACCGTCAGGAAAAGCGGCGATATCGCTTGCCAGGCCCGCTATTTCGGCGGCTTTCTCGATATCTGCCCGCGTGGCATTCTCCACTCCCCAGGCGATGTTCTCCGCCAGCGTTGCGCTGAACAAGAACGTCTCTTGCGGGACAAAACCAATCTGGCGGCGTAACTGGTGCGGGATCGAACTGCCTCAGATCGACGCCGCCGAACGAGACGGTTCCTTCGCGTTGGGTCGATCAGCCGCCCGATCAGGTTGACCAGCGTCGTTTTTCCACTGCCCGTGTGTCCGACGATCGCGACCGTTTCTCCGGCCTTGATTGTCAAATCGATCTGGTTCAGAGCTCGCCGGTCGCCAAACGTCACGCTTACGTCCCGGAACGTGATCTCGGCCGAGTAGGATTCCGGAGCAGGCAGACTCTCCGGGAGGAGGCGCGATGGCCGGTTTCTCGTGCAGAATCTCATTGATTCGGTTCAGGGAAGCTGTGCCTCGCTGCATCAGATTGACCACCCAGCCGAACGCGATCATCGGCCAGATCAGCATCCCCATATAGGTGTTGAACATGACGAACTCACCCAGGCTGATGCGCTTCTGCATGAGTTGCTGTCCGCCAATCCACATCACCAGGAGGAAAGTCAGGCCAATGAGTGCCTGCAGCAGCGGCATGAACATGCCCTGGATGCGTGCAAGACCGATGTTTTCCCGGATGTATTCCCGATTCAGTTCCTCGAACTGCTGTACCTCGGGCTCCTCCTGCGCATAAGCCCGAATGACACGAACTCCAGCCAGATTCTCCTGGACGCGGCTACTGATATCCGAGAACATCCTCTGAATGTGCTCGAATCTTGCGTGGATTCGGCGTCCGAAGAAAATTACCGCGACCGAAACCAAAGGCGCTGGAATGAGCGCGATGAGGGTGAGCCGCAAATCGGCTTGAGCCATGACGCCAACCGCAAGCAGGAGCATTACGGAGGTTTCGCTCCAATACATGATTCCGGGCCCCAACATCATGCGGACGGCATTCAGGTCGTTCGTGCTGCGGGCCATGATGTCTCCCGTGCGGTAACGCGAATAGAAGTTCTGCGACAGTTCGACCAAATGGGAGAAAAGATCGTTCCGCAGATCGTATTCGATGTCCCGCGAAATGCCGATGATGATGACTCGCATCCAGTATTGGAATACGCCCTTGACGAGCGAAAGCGCGACGAGCAGGCCGGCAAAATTTAGCAGCACCCGGATCTGAAACCCGTGCGTCAGAGAATCGACGCCGTACCGGATGACGAGCGGCAAGGCTACCGCCAGGACATCTTTCATCAGTAACGCGCCGATACCCAGGGCGAGACCCCGGCGATACTTCACGAGGTAAGGCCAGAGCGTGTAAAGAGATTTCAGCACCTATTCCCCTGCCGCCGTGGCCACAGTTTTGAGCCACTCAAGAAGAAATGTTTTCCGCCCGTCGCGTTTTTTCCACCAGCCATCCGGCGTGAACGACGGATCCGGGGCGGCCACCGGAATAACCCAGATCCCGGGCGCATACTTGCGCATCAACCCCGCAGCCCGCCTGGTGTGATAGTTACTGGTCACGAGCAGGATCTTCCCGATGCCGTGCGCTTGCAGGTATTTGTCAATGAACGCGGCTTCGCTTCGGGTTGAGTTTAGCTCGTGTGTAATGGGGCGAAATATCGAGGTTGGATAGCCTTGACGGCGGGCATACTCGATTGTTTCGTCGGATTCATGTCCCAACAGGGAAGATGGACCGCTGACCAGCACGTAAGGCGCGTATCCGGCTGTTACGAGTTGAGCCGCTTTGACGATACGTGTTCCAAAATTGTCCCCGCCCAGGACCACAATTGCGTCTGCCTTTTGGGGCTTGTCGTCCTCCACCAGAAATCCGCCCGCCGCACTCAACAATGGAACCCTGAGGAAGTACCCAAATATCGCCAGCAGAAACAAGAAGAGGAGGAAAAAGGAGGAACAGCCAGATCGACGTCTTGATCTCTTCCAGGGTCTAAACGCCAGAATCAGTCCTCATGCGATGCTCTGGACTGGTCCGCATCGTGTGAGTCCAAATCACGACAGTTCTTCAGCTTGTGGAACATTCGCTCGATTTCCTGCTCGTCTTCTGCGCTCACCATGCGAACAGGGGTTTCGTCCGGCGAAGTGTCGCCGCTCAGTTCCTTGACGTCGTTCCAGGTCCAGTAGTCGCGGTAGGCGATTCCGTTGAATGTCGCCAACATGGAATGACGTCGCAAAGCATCGAGCAGTTTGGCAATCCGCTCCGGCTCTCCCGGGAAAATCAAAGCCTTGCGCCGGGAATTCGTGAGCTTCAACTTCAAGATAAGGGGCGAAAGGAAGCGGCTGTTGTTGATCTCCCGCACTTCCTGCCAAGCGATGGCGCGCTCGCCGATGTTGAATTGCGTGGTGCCGATCCGGATGGCGGGCCTGCAGGCGAGCCAGAAAAGTACGGCCGAGGTGAGCGCGCAAAGGCCTCCGGGCACGAAAGCAAGTGGCGCCCGCAATCCGCAGATTAGACAGACGGCCGATCCCGCCACAGATGCCCAGCCAAGACGTGCGTACGCAGGCGACGGTTGGTAAATCTCGACGCTCGGCTCCATACACTAAGGCTACTCCCGACCCCTATTGCAGTCAACGACTGCTCACGCTTCTGCGCTCTTCCTCTCGGGGCATTCACGTGTATTTGCTTGTACTACCGCGCTGCGCCTTGGGTTCGGCGGGTCATCTCAATGCCGCGGCGAACATAATCAAGGCCGCTTAGTGCAGTAAACAAAGCGCAGAGCAGAATCGCCAGCGTTTCGAGCCATAGGAGAAAACCGTACGGGTAGGCAGCCCGTGTCAGCACCAGGAATACGAGAACGATCTGGAAAAAGGTACTGACTTTGCCGAGGATAGTGGGAAGAAATCGATGGTAGCCACGGAAAATGCGCAGGAGCCCGGCGCCGCAAACGATCACAAGATCCCGGCCGAGAACTAATGCCAACATCCAGCCGCTGATGAGGTGGACCGCCGCCAGCGCCAGAAAAAGGGTCACCAGCATCACCTTATCCGCCATCGGGTCGAGGAACACACCGGCGGTATTGCTGAGCCGTAGCTTCCGGGCGGTAAATCCGTCGAGCCAGTCTGTGACGCCCGCCACCAGCACAAGGCCAAGCGCTTCCCTGAACTGACCCCTGAGCAGGAGCCATGCCAGAAAAGGCGAGGCAAAAAGCCGGATCAGAGTGAGGAGGTTTGGAAGCTGGCGCAAGCTCTATTTGAGGGACTCAAGCCCTATAATGTGGACTCTAGGGGACCAGCGCATGAAAAGCGGCCGGTTCTGTTCTCCGACCGTTCTTGACTGGCTCGAGTGTAACAACTTCGAAAAACGAAGGATCGGACATCAGCTTATTCACAAGAGCCACATGCATGGCGTGCCCCCCCTTCTCCGCGACCACCCGGCCAAGTAAGGGACGCCCGATCAGGGCAAGATCTCCGATCAGGTCGAGCGCCTTGTGCCGGCAGCATTCATCCGGGAAATCGCAGACCGCCCTCGTTCGCGACCCCGGTGCGAGTGAAGCAAATTGCATTGTCCAGGCTCGCGCCCCGGATCAGCCCCATGTCGCGCATCTGTTCCAATTCGTACTCGAAGCCAAATGTCCTGGCGGGCGCGATTTCAGACGCGTACGTCTCAGGCGTCACGGTGAGTTCCAGGCTCTGTTCGCCCACCATCGGGTGATCGAAGAAGTTCCGGCAGTGGAGCTGGAAGGAATCGCACGGCAGGATCGAAACGCTCTTGCCGTTCGCTTCGACGGTGATCGGCTTCACGATCTTCAGGTACCGGCGTAAACGCCGGCATTGCTGGATTCCTGCCTGCCGGATCAGGTTTACGAACGGCAGTCCACTGCCGTCCAGAATAGGAAGCTCCAGGTTGTCGAGTTCGATGTAGGCGTTATCGATCCCCATGCTGTACAGAACACTCAGAAGGTGCTCTGTCGTCGAGATGAAGATGCCCTTGGGGTGCATCAGGCTGGTCGCGTAGCTGACCCGCTTCACGAACTGCCAATTCGCTTTAACTTCGGTATTGTCGAGATCGGTTCGGATGAACACGATCCCCGTGTCCGCCGGAGCGGGAGTGATCCTGAGCCTGACAGGCGCGCCGTGATGAAGACCGACGCCGGCCACCTCCACTGGCGTCTGAATGGTCTTCTCGTAGTACATTTACGAAACTCCAGGATAGCAGGACTCTGCGCTGGATCGCGCTCGCTAAATCATTAAACCATACAAGACTTGTGTGTTCTTGAGTGTGTCTGAATTGACACGCATCTGGCCCGTCCGATTTCCGGAGGCAGAACGTGAGCGGAATTCGAAGTAATCCAGCGAACCGCCATCGGTTAATTTGAAACATGCCCATTTCCTCCCTTCGATTGCTATCTGCAACGGCGATCGCGCTGATCCCGCTGCTGGTCGTTGCGGAAGAGAAAGTAGATCTTTCGGTCGTCAATCGTATCCGAACGGAAGCCTTCTCGAATTCGAAGGTGATGGACACCATGTTCTACCTGACGGATGTCCATGGGCCCCGGCTGACGAATTCGCCGAATTACCGATGCGGCCGGCGACTGGGCCGTCGGACGGCTGAAGGAGTATGGGCTTGTGAACGTACGCGAAGAGAAATGGGGACCCTTCGGGCGCGATTGGCAATGCAAGTACTACGAAGGTCACATGGTTGAGCCGCAGTTCTCATCTTTAATGGCGATTCCGCTTGCCTGGACAGAGAGCACGAGCGGATCCATAACTGGCGAGCCGATGCTGGCGGTGATCCGGACTGAAGCCGACATGGACAAGTACAAAGGCAAGCTGCGCGGAAAGATCGTCATGACGGCGGCAGCCCAGGACATCTTCCGTTCCCAACAACGGCCGAAGCTCACCGGTACACCGACGCTGAACTCGCGGCCGAAATCGAGGCCCCGGATCCCGAGCCGGTCAGGGCTTCTTCTCGACGCCGACCCCGTCAACCGCGGAGGCGACGCCGGCGCCCCGCCGCCGCTCTCGCGAGAGGCACGCCAGGCTCTGCAAGACAAGATCGTGACCTTTATGAAGGATGAAGGCGTACTGCTGACCATCACCGCCAGCGGGAACGGGTCGGGAGGAACGATCTTTGCGGCCGCCGGTGGGTCCTACGATCCGAAACACCCCGTCGCCGTGCCGGGTGTTGCGCTGATGCCCGAGCAGTACAACCGGATTGCCAGGCTCGCTGGAGCACAAGATCCCGGTCAAACTCGAGTTCAATATCCAAAACGAGCTTTCGTCGAACAACGTCGATTCCTTCAACATTGTGGGCGAGATCCCCGGCACGGGCCCGCATAAAGATGAGCTGGTCATGCTCGGGCGCACATTTTGATTCCTGGCACGGAGGCACGGGCGCGACGGACAACGCCGCCGGAAGCGCCGTGATGATGGAAGCGGTCCGTGTCCTGAAGGCGATCAACCAGCCGATGGATCGCACGGTCCGGATTGCGCTCTGGGGCGGCGAAGAAGAGGGATTGCTCGGGTCACGCGCTTACGTGAAAGAGCATTTCGGTGACCGGGAAACCATGAAGGTCACAGCCGAACACGCGAAGCTTTCCGGCTATTTCAATTACGACAACGGAACGGGCAAAATCCGGGGCGTCTACCTGCAAGGGAACGATATGATGCGGCCTATCTTCGAATCCTGGTTTGCACCGTTCAAGGATTTGGGCGCAGGCGCCATTTCCATTCGGAATACCGGGGGAACCGACCACCTGTCTTATGATGCCGTCGGACTGCCCGGCTTCCAGTTCATCCAGGATCCGATGGACTATGAGACTCGAACGCATCACTCCAATATGGATGTGTACGACCGCATCCAGCCCGGCGACCTGATGCAGGCTTCCGCGATCATCGCCTCCTTCGTTTACAACACTGCCACCACGCCCGGAGATGCTGCCTCGCAAGCCACTGCCGCCACCCCAACCGACGCGGCAAGCTCCTTCGGGCCAGGATGTGACTCAGCCGCACGACCAGCCACCTACTCCGGCACATCCTTAGAGTCTACGAACGACCACTGAAGCGGTAGCTATGGTGCGTACCCTCGTCCTTGGGTTTTCTGCTGCTCTCGCTGTGCCTTTCACCCGCTCGGGCGGAACGAAAGCCGGTGACCATTGATGCTGTTGTGAATAGCCGGCAGTCGCGGCGATCGTGGCAATCCACTCGCCTGGTCCGCCGGACGGCGCTCAATTCGTCGTTTCAAAACGCGGCACGCTTTCGGTTTATGACATTCCGACCGGCAAAGAGCGGGATGTCGTCGCCTTATCCAAACTGAGAGACGCCGCCGAAAAACAGGAACAGCCGCCCACGACGGATTGGACCAACCGCCGTGTCAGCGAGAGTGAAGTCCAGTGGTTTCCCGACGGCAAGCGGCTGCTCGTCTCCGAAGGCGGCGACCTGTTCGTCGTTACAGATCGCGAACGGAGCCTTCGACCAGTTGACCCGAACGCGGGAGCCCGAATTCGACCCCAAGCTGTCGCCGGACGGGCAATACGTCTCGTTCCGGCGTGGCCCGAATCTGTTCAGCCTGGACTCTCAATTCGAAGAAGCTGAATCAGCTGACGAAAGACGGCGGAGAAACTCTGCTGAACGGCCAGCTCGATTGGGTTTACCCGGAAGAACTGGAGCTCAATACCGCTCATTGGTGGTCTCCGGATTCGCCGTTCGATCGCATATCTGCAGTTCGATATCAGCCGTGAACCCGTGTTCCCGCAGGTGTCGCTACTTAGCCCGAGTGGCTTGCTCGAACCCGAAAGGTACCCCAAAGCCGGTGATCCGAATGCGGAAGTGCGGCTGGGAGTTGTGTCTTCCGACGGAGGGGAGACTCGCTGGATGAATCTGGGCGAGCCCCGCGACAACTTACTTGCTCGCGTAGCCTGGCTACCCGATAGCAGACAGATTTCCGCGGTGAAACTCAACCGGATTCAGAACAAGCTCGACCTGTTCGTTGCCGATATCGCGACGGGAAACGCCAGCGTAGTGCTGCACGAGGAGGATCCGTCTGGATCAACGTTGGCGGCGAGCCTAAGTTTCTGGCAGGCGGCGATCAGTTTCTTTGGACGAGCGAGCGCGACGGGTTCCGACATATCTATCTCTATAACCGGGACGGACGCCTGCAGAAGCAGTTGACGCGAGGAGAGTGGGCCGTTGACCGCGTGATTGGACTCGACGCAGATCAGGCAGCACGTCCTCTACACCTCAACGGAAGAAAGTCCGCTTGAGCGCCAACTCTATTCGGTTGCTCTGGACGGGACGGGCAAGCGAAGGCTGAGCCAGGCGGGAGGCACTCCATTCCATTTCAGCGCCTGCGCCATCGTCTTCCTACTACCTCGATACGCTACAGCAATCTTGAAAGACTCTCGCCCAAGGCACGATATGCAAGAGCGACGGATCAGAAGTTCGCGGTTATCGCAAACCGGACGATGCCGACGCGAACGAATACGACATCTTGCCGACCGAGATCGTGAAAATAGCCGCCGCGGACGGCACACCCCTGTACGCCCGGCTGATCAAACCCGCCGGTTTCGAAACAGGCAAAACGTATCCGGCAATCGTGATGGTCTACGGCGGCCCGGGTGTTCAGGAAGTTCGCGACACCTGGCAGGGACTCTCCTGGGATCAGGTTCTGGCCCACAAAGGATTCGTCATCTGGCAGCTCGACAATCGTGGATCCGCCGGACGAGGGCACAAATTCGAATCAGTGATCTTCCGCAATATGGGTGCGAACGAGCTGGAAGATCAGAAGCGCGGCATCGAGCATCTTCTCTCGCTTGGCTTCGTCGATCCTCACCGGATTGGGATGTATGGCTGGAGCTACGGCGGTTACATGACCCTTTACACCGTCACCCACGCGCCCGGGCTGATCAAAGCAGCAATTGCTGGAGCGCCGGTCACCAACTGGCGCAACTACGATTCGATCTACACCGACCGCTACATGGGTCTTCCGGCGGAGAACGAGGAGGCTTATCGGGTGACGTCGCCCCAGACGAAAGCCGGCGAACTGCAGTCGAAGCTTCTGATCGTTCACAACATCGAAGACGACAATGTGCACTTTGCCAACACGATGCAAATGGCGGATGCGCTCGAGAAAGCCAACAAGCAGTTTTCCATGCTTGTGTATCCGCAGAAAACTCACGGAGTCAGCGGTCCGGCTCGCCGGCATCTGCTCGAAGAGACGACCGCGTTCTTCGAGGCTAATCTAAAGTAGCCGCGCCGAAGCGAAGAGCGCGGCCGTGCCCGTTGTGCTGAAATGGAGTTGCCAAGTGAGTCGCGCAAGCTTTCCAGTAGCTCTCGCGACGATCGTTCGGCCCCTGATTTCATGAAGAAGAGAATCCGTTCGACCACCGTTCTTTGCGTGCGGCGAAACGGTCAAGTTGTACTCGCCGGTGACGGACAAGTCACGATGGGGAGTGAAGTTCTGAAAAGTGGCGCGCGTAAGTTGCGACGTCTTTATAACGGGAAGATACTCTCTGGATTTGCTGGTTCCACGGCAGACGCTTTTGCTCTGTTTGCGCGCTTCGAAGGCAAGCTGGAACAGTATAGCGGCAATCTGCCTCGCAGCGTAGTGGAACTCGCCAAGGAATGGCGAACGGACCGCATGCTGCGCCACCTTGGAGGCGCTTCTGCTCGTCGCGGACGCGAACCGACATGTACATCGTCAGCGGAACGGGCGATGTGATTGAGCCCGACAGTCCGATCGCGGCGATCGGATCCGGTGGAGCTTTTGCTAAGAGCGCTGCGGTCGCGCTCCTCGACAACACGGATCTCAGCGCTCGGGAAATCGTCGAGAAATCGATGAAGATCGCCGCGGACGTCTGCATCTACACGAACGGCAATGTTTCGTATGAGGAGCTCGCCTGATGGTGATCTACCTTCCACAGCAATCGACAGACGAAGCTCCGCTGCTTGATGAACTCACGCCGCGTGAAATCGTCGCCGAACTTGACAAGCATGTGATCGGCCAGGCCGAAGCCAAGCGTTCCGTAGCGATCGCTCTTCGCAACCGTGTTCGCCGTCAGAAGCTGGAGCCGGAGATGGCCGAAGAGGTCATGCCGAAGAACATTCTGATGATCGGACCGACGGGTGTCGGCAAGACAGAGATCGCCCGCCGGCTGGCCAAACTCGCGAACTCTCCTTTCCTGAAGGTGGAAGCGAGCAAGTTCACCGAAGTCGGCTATGTTGGCCGCGATGTCGAATCGATGATCCGCGATCTGGTCGATATCGCGATCGACATGGTGCGCGAGGAGCGGCTGGAGCAAGTAGCCGATCGTGCCGAGCAACAGGCGGAAGATCGCATCCTTGATCTGCTGATGCCGCCGCAGCCGGAATCAACCGAAAGCGCCGAACGGACTCGCGAGAAGCTGCGTGAGAAGCTGCGAGCCGGCAAGCTGGACGATCGTCTTGTTGAAGTCGATGTCAAGGAGCGCGGTCCCACCTTCGAACTATCGACGAACGGCAACGTCGAGGAAATGGACATCAACCTGAAAGATGTCATCCCCGGACTGTTTGGCCCGCGCACGAAGAAGCGCAATATGCGCGTATCTGAAGCGCTCGAATATCTCGTTCAGGAAGAAGAGCGAAAGCTGATCGATATGGATCAGGTCACCCGCATCGCACTTGAGCGGGTGGAACGCAACGGTATTGTCTTCCTCGACGAGATCGACAAAATCGCCGGCCGCGAAAGCAGCCATGGACCCGGACGTCAGCCGGGAAGGCGTGCAGCGCGATATTCTCCCCATCGTGGAAGGCACCACGGTCAACACCCGCCACGGTTTCGTGCGTACCGACCACATCCTGTTCGTTGCAGCGGGCGCTTTTCATGTCTCAAAGCCTTCCGACCTGATTCCGGAGTTACAAGGACGTTTCCCGATTCGCGTTGAACTGAAATCGCTTAGCGAAGGCGATTTCATTCGGATCTTGAAAGAGCCGAAGTCGGCACTGGTGAAGCAATACACCGCTCTCCTTGAGACTGAAGGCATAAAGCTCAGTTTCGCCGATGACGCCCTGTCGGAGATCGCGCGGATCGCGGCGCAAGTGAACGAAAACACCGAAAATATCGGGGCGCGGCGTCTTCACACGATCATGGAGAAGCTGCTCGAAGACATCTCGTTCGACGGTCCTGATCTTAAGAAGAAGAACATTAAGATCGATGCTGCGTATGTGCGGAAGCAGCTGGCAGAGATCGTGAAAGACCAAGACCTGAGCAGGTACATTCTTTAAGTGCGTTTGGCCGTTTTCCGCGATCTGTGCGGTCTTCGCATTCACTGAGGGTTGCGGTTATGTCGGTCCGGTTGCTCCTCCATCGCCTGAAATTCCTATTCCCGTCACTAATCTCACGGCAGTCGAACGCGGAAACCAAATCGAGGTAAGTTTCACCACTCCTGGGCTCACAACCGATCTTCTAGAGGTGAAGAAGCTTCTCCGACATTGAATTGCGTGCGGGTCCCGCCGTAACACCGTTCGACCCGGCGAAGTGGGAAGCGGCTTCAAAGCGGTATGACCTTCCCTCACTTCCAGCTATCGATGCGGATGACCCTCAACCTGTCCCGTTGCAAGTCGACATCCCTGTTTCGGACTGGAAGGGCCAGAAGATCAGCGGTTTCGGTGCGTACTGCCGTGAGAACCGGGAATCACTTCTCGCAGTGGTCGCCACCGGTGAACCTGGACGTGATCGAGCCATTGCAGCCCCCCAAGATCAGCGTGGAAGCGACGCGCGACGGGTACAAGCTGACTTGGGCGGAAGAGCGTCCCGGTCTTCAATACGAGGTCCTGCGCGCAGGTCGCGGCCAGGCAAAGCCGCGACTCGGTCGGGATCTGCTGATAAACCTGAGTTCGTCGATTCCACATCGCAATGGGACGTTCCTTACACGTACTTCGTGGTCGCGAAACAAGACGCCGCTGAAAGCCTGCGCTCCGAAGGTGTATCGGTCATCATGCGGACAAATTCGCGCCCTCCGTCCCGCAAGGGGTGACTGCGCTGGCCGGGCCCGATTCCGTCGAACTGACATGGTCCCGCAGCCCGGAAGCGGACTTGAAAGCGTACAAGATCTACCGCGCCGTTGGAAACGGACCGCTGGAGCCGCTTGGGGAACCAGTCAACCTGCCTACGTTCAGCGATCGCAAGGTCGAACGCGGCAAAGTCTACCGCTACGCCATCAGCGCGGTCGACCAAAAGAACAATGAGAGCGAGAAGTCGACGGTCGTTGAAGTCTACGTTCTAGACAAAACAACGGCGTCTGCGAACTTACGCAAATGCAAGACTGGAGGGCTATGGTAGCATCGAGCAATATGAAGGAGAGGTCGCTGTCGGGAGCCAGTATTTGCAGCGATTCCTGACCTCCTGGGTAGGCTCCTTCCAGGAATTTGTCCTCCTTGCCGGCCGCGCTTTCCTGAACATTGTCCGCCGTCCGCATTACTACGACGACGTGTTCCTGCAAATGGACGCGATCGGTATCGGCAGCATTCCCATCACGGTTCTTATCGGGTTCTTCAGCGGCGCCATCATTGCCTTGCAGATGTCGCGCGCGCTCAACACCTATGGAGCGAGCAGCCAGGTCGGCTCCATTGTCGCCCTCACTCTGGTTCGCGAGCTTGGCCCCGTTCTGACGGCGCTGCTGGTCGCTGGGCGTAATGCCTCGGGCATCGCGAGTGAGCTGGGCTCGATGAAGGTAACCGAGCAGATCGACGCCATGCGTGCTCTTGGCACCGACCCGATCCAAAAGCTTGTTACTCCCCGACTTACCGCCACGGCATTGATGCTGCCGTGCCTGACGGTTATCGCGGATGCGATCGGCCTGTTCGGCGCCTATCTTGTCGCGGTGCCTCTGCTCCACATCATCAGCGGCGGCACCTACTGGTCCACATCCTGGCGCGCTCTCGTGCTGAACGATCTCGCGCAAGGATTGATGAAACCCTTCTTGTTCGGAATCATCATTTCGCTAGTTGGATGCTTCTACGGGTTGAGAACGACCGGCGGAACTCAAGGGGTTGGACTTGCGACCACCCAGGCTGTGGTCTCTTCCTCCATCTGGATCTTCTTTGTGACCTTTCTCATCGATAAGATCTTCGTCAATCTTGTGATCGCATGGCGGAAGAGAACGCTCCACTGCTCGAATTCAAGAACGTTAGTTTGCAATTCGGCACGGTCACGGCACTGAAGGATATCTCACTCACGCTCAAACCCGGTGAGACCCGAATCCTCTTCGGTGCAGCGGGGAGTGGCAAAACGACGCTGTTGAAGGCCGTCATCGGACTGGTTCCTGTGGACGAGGGAGAGATCCGGCTCTTTGGCGAGGATGTGACCTCGAAAGAGGAACACGATCTTTACGGGTTGCGGAGCCGAACCGGCGTCCTGTTTCAGGAAGGCGGCCTGTTTGATTCCCTCACCATTGGTCAGAATGTAGAGTACCCGCTGTTGAATCGTCAGAGCTGATGATGACGAACGAACGAGGACATCTCGAAGGAAGAGGTGGAGAAGCGTGTCCGAGATGCCCTTCGGTTTGTCGAATTGGAACATACAATCGATCAGTTCCCGAGCCAGGTGTCCGGAGGCATGCGGCGACGCGTTGGAATTGCGCGAGCTATCGTCACCGAACCGCCACTTGTCCTGTATGACTCGCCCACGGCGGGATCTGGACCCGATCACGGCGAACACAATCATGGCGCTGATCGCCAAGGAGCGGGAAACCAGAAACAGCGCTTCGCTGATCGTGACCCATCGCTATCAGGATGGCGAGCTGATGGCCAACTTCCGCTACGATCCCGAACGGGAGGGTCTGGAGCCTTGCAGAGCTGCTTATGGGCGCTCTGACGAGCGAACAAAGTTTATCGTCATGAAAGAAGGAGAGATTGTCTTCTTCGGGTCCCGAGAAGAATTGGAATCAAGCGGGGACGAGTACGTAAAGAAGTTCGTCCGCAAGGAGGGTTAAAAGAATGCCTTCGAAAGAAAAAGTCAGCTTCGCACAGATGAAGGTCGGCATTCTGGCCATCGTTGCGCTCGCCTGCCTCACCCTGATCGTCTTCCTGTTGACCGGTAATGCGAGTTGGTTCAAGAAACAGGTTCCGCTTCATGTCTACACGTCCGACGCGGCGGGTTTGAATCCTGGCGCTCCCGTTCGAATCAACGGAATCCAGGCGGGATCCGTGAAGAAGGTCGAACTCTCGGGAGAAACCAACCCGCAAAGGATTATCAGAGTCGATTTCGTGGTGGATGAGGAGATGCGCAAGCAAATCCCTTCGGACTCGATTGCGTCGATCTCCTCCGATAATCTTCTTGGCAGCACGAAGTTTCTTCAGATCAACAAGGGCACGCGCACCGATTTGATACAGGCGAATGCCACGGTCAAGTCCGCTGATACCCGGCAGTTCGATGCTCTTGATTCAGCAGGGATACAACGTGCTTGATTCCCTTCAGGTGATCCTAGGCAAGGTGCAGGACATCGTCGGCCAGATTGAAGTGGGCAAGGGCACGATCGGAAAGCTGCTGGTGGACGAAACGCTTTACAACTCGCTTGCAGGCAACCGTCGGCCAAGTGCAGCTTCTCACGACCAATCTGAACTCTAAGCACGGAACCATTGGCCACTTGATCAACGATGACGCGCTTTACGGCCAGGTGCAGAGGGTCGTGAACGAAGATCGATCAATTGACCAATGACCTGCAGGCAGGAAAAGGTACGGCGGGTATGTTGCTGAAGGATCCGAAGATTGCGAACGATCTGGACCATTCGCTCGAGCAGGTCAATACGCTTCTTGGCAAGGTCAATTCGGGTCAAGGCACGATCGGCCAGCTCGTCAGCAATGACAAGACCGCGCGGCAGTTGAACGACGCACTCGGTAAGGTGAACGTCACGCTCGATAAGGTGAACTCGGGACAGGGCACAATCGGCCAGTTGCTGGTGAATCCGCAACTCTATGAATCGCTCAACGGAACCACACGTGAGCTGCACGATCTTCTCCGTGACTTCCGCGCCAACCCGAAGAAATTCCTGTCTATCAAGCTGAAGATCTTCTAGTTTGCGTCAGTTGGTAATCAACGCCGATGATTTCGGCTTCACTCGTGACGTAAACGCAGGAATCGTCACAGCTCATCGGGAAGGCGTTCTTACGTCGACCACGCTGATGGCAAATGGCGATGCATTCGACGATGCGGTTCGTCTTGCCCATGAGACACCGAGTCTCGACATCGGCTGCCATCTCGTGCTTGTACAGGGCACTTCTCTCATTACTGGACGGCCGTTCCCTGAGACCCCGCGTGGAGTGCTGGCCGCCCTCGTGCGCCGGCACCTGGACATCTATGCGGAGCTCCGCGCACAAATCGAGAAAATCATAGCGGCTGGCATTTCGCCAAGCCACCTTGATTCGCATAAGCACACCCACATCGTTCCGAGTGTGTTCAAGGTTGTGATCCGGCTGGCACAAGAGTTCCGCATCCCGTTCGTCCGCCTTCCTCTGGATCGAACTGCTCCCTTTGCTAGATTCCCTTGCGGACTGGCCGATCCCGCTGTACCGGCGAATGGGCCAGCGCCGCGGCGTGAGAATGACGGACCACTTCATCGGGTTTCGTCTCACGGGGACGTTGGATGAGCAGTCGTTTTCGGCTGCACTGGCAACGATCGAAGAGGGCAGCACTGAATTCATGTGCCACCCCGGCTATCTAAGTTCAGAACTGCAGAATGCACCGACACGGCTTAAAGGAGTCGCGATTACGAGAGCTGGAGGCGCTAACCTCTCCTCGTGTTCGAGAACTTATGAACGAAGCGAACATTCGGCTGGTGAGCTTCCGGGCCTGAAGTAGGGTATCAGGTCCCTCGATCTTGGGATGCAGATGGAAGAAGCAGGATACTATTCTCTTGTCTGACGCATCGATTCCTTCGAGCAATTGCAATGACAAGGTACGTAAATTTCCTCGTAGTTCTGGTCCTGCTACTTAGTCCCGCCCGGTCGTTCGCGCAGCAGGATTATGTGGGCACCTTCGACATCTACAACGGCTTCGCATGGTTCGACAGCCCGAGTGCTAATCTCGCCGAACGCGGCTATCACTTACAAGCCGGGGTCAACGTTAGGACGTGGCTTTCAGCCGGATTTGATTTCTCTGCTGTTCAGGGTAACGTTACATTAGTTCCGCAACTGCTGAATCCCACTCTGCAATCGCAGATTGGTGGACAACTCGCCGCACTGCAAGGTGCCGGGTTGCTCCCTCCTGGTTATCAGGTAGCGGTCGGAACCTCATCGACAACGCAAACGTTCGCTGCCGGCCCACAA
Source organism: uncultured Acidobacteriaceae bacterium (assembly GCA_963744795.1). Classification (GTDB taxonomy): domain Bacteria; phylum Acidobacteriota; class Terriglobia; order Bryobacterales; family Bryobacteraceae; genus Bog-105. The sequence goes on along the minus strand of CAVUVF010000007.1, from coordinate 27,917 downwards.
TGGGAATATCGCCACTTCCGGCAGATCACGTTCTTCGCACACCCGTCCATCGGCGTGATCCACGAAACAGCCACCCCGCATCCGGTGACACATTCACGGCTGGCGATCATTCGGCAACTCGCGCCCTCCGGCTCAATCACGGATTGGGAGCCGTTCTATGGAGTAGGCGGCGGATTCGAAGTAAGAGTTGTGCGTCACGGAACCATCCGCATCCAAGCCGATTATGTTCACAACGACCTTTTCCCGAATATCCTGAAGAACTCTCGCAACACCGTGCGCCTGTCAGTAGGACCTGCTTTCCAATTCGGCAGGAACATTGCCCATTAGCATCCGACAAAGTCGAGAAGCTTTGCAATCCTCCGATGGGTGCGAGCGCCCATACCTGAGTAGCATGTGCAGAACACTGACAGGTCTCTTCCTCCTCACCACGTTGACGACACTGCCCCAGATTCTGTCAGCGCAGGTAACCGGTCAAGCAAGCGCCGCTTCACTCGTTCAGAAGATACAGGACGAGATCGCGGGAAAGCTTCCTACCAAGAAAATCGATTCTGGTGGACTGCGGGGAGAAATGCTTCGTGGCAGCCTCTCGAATCCGCGAAACTATCCGGGCACCAAGAACGACTTCCAAGTCTATGTTCCGAGGGAGTATGATCCATCGCACCCGGCATGCCTGTTATTGAAGCTCGACGGCTTATCGCCGTATGACGCAGCCGTGCTTGATGAACTGATCGCAGGAAAAGAGATGCCTGTCACGGTCGGGATCGGACTCTCGCCTGGTACGTTGTGGCGGGATAAGAGTGAAAAACGGGCAGTCCGGTTCGATCGCTCTTACGAGTTTGACAGCTTAAATGATCGCTTTCCTGATTTCGTCATCGAAGATTTGCTGCCCGCGGTAGAGCGGATGAGAACCCAGGATGGCCGAGCAATCGTGCTTTCGAAAAACGGCAACGACCATGCTGTGACAGGGGCGAGCACGGGCGGCATCGGATCCTTCACCCTGGCCTGGCGAAGACCCGATCAATTCACACGTGTTTACTCGGAGATCGGAACATTTGTCTCCATGCGCGGCGGGCATGAGTATCCTGCTCTGATTCGCAAAACGGATCCTAAGCCCATTCGTGTGTTCCTGGAAGATGGATCAGCCGACGCTTGGAACCCGTTGTTCGGCTCCTGGTTCGACGCGAATCTGAACATGGATTCCGCGCTTACCTTCGCGGGTTACGACGAGGCACATGCTTGGGGCGAGCACGGTCATGACGGAAAATTTGGAGAAGCCGTTTTACCGGACGTCATGCGTTGGTTGTGGCGGGACTACCCGACGCCGATCAAAGCCGGGCGGTCACAAAACAGCACGCTCCAGGAACTGACATCGCCAGACGAGGATTGGCACGAAATTTCCTCTGATTTCAAGAGTGCCGCCGCGACTCGCGGCAGACGCGAGAGGGGACGTGTATGTGAGTGACCCTGCGAGCGGCACGATTTACCGGATGAGTGACGATGGGCATCGCACCGTCTTCTACAACGGTGTTGCCGTGGCTTCCGAAGTCTTTGGGCCCGAACAAGACCCTTTATGGTCTCGTTCCAGCACAGAAGAGCATCATCGCGATAACTCCGAATGGCAAGATGCGGACAGTGGTGGGAGGAATAACGGGCCGCAAGCTCACCGGCACTCACGACGGCAGGCTCTACGTCAGTGAACCCGGGACACATCGCTGACCTTCCAAGCCGGATCTGGCAGATTAATCCGTTGGGAGAAAAGAAAATGATCGATACAGGTCTATCCTCGGCATCGGGCCTGGTGTTCTCGCCGGATCACGGTCTCTTCTTCGCTGCCGAGAGCAGTACGAGGTGGGTTTACAGCTACGTTGTAAAGCCGGACGGAACCCTGACGGACAAGCAGGCCTTCGACTGGCTGCACATTGACGACATCGCCGATAACAGCGGAGCAGAAGACTTGGCGATGGATCAGCACGGCAACTTGTATGTCGCCTCGAGCATCGGAATTCAGATCTGCGATCAGAATGGACGAGTCCGTGCGATTCTGCCGTTACCTGTGCGGTCCGGCCGGGTACGCAGCCTTTGTTTCGGGGGCGAGCACTTCAACTGGCTTTATGCCACCGATGGCCGCCGCGTCTTCAAGAGGCATCTTAAGTGTGCCAGGTGTTCCGCCTTGGGCTGAACCCATGCCATTCCCGAGTATCGGTCCTGGTTGATACTAGCCTGGACAATTTTTGTCAGAAAACTCACCTTCCAGCAGTGACTTCGCGTACAATCGTGTAATTCCCACTGGGTCCTAATAGGAATAGATGATCCGGGGACGGAGGCGCATGATGAACTCGAATCACCCGGCGGCGATCCACCTGGAGCGAGTCACAAAGGCGTTTACCTCTCCGGGCGGATCCCGGTATACCGCGATCCAGGGCGTCACGCTCGATGTCTCGGAGGGCGTGTTTCTGTCCGTTGTCGGGCCCGAGCGGATGCGGGAAATCTACCTTTCTGAATCTTGCGGCGGGGCTTGACGGCTCCCAGCGCCGGAAGCCGTCGAAATTTATGGAAAGCGCCTTTCGGGCCTGAACCGGCGTGCCTCGTACATGTTCCAGCAGGACGCATTGCTGCCCTGGAAGACGGTGCTCGATAACGTGATCCTTGGCCTCAACTTTCGGGGTAAGCGACGACAAGAAGCGGAAGAGGTTGGACGGCAATGGATCAGGCGCGTCGGACTGGACGGATTCGCTGATTGCTATCCGCACCAGTTGAGCGGCGGGATGCGTAAGCGCGTTGCCATGGCCCAAAGCTGGATCGTCGATCCCGACATGTTGCTGATGGATGAGCCATTCAGCGCGTTGGATATCCATACCCGGCTCCGGATGGAGAGCGAGCTTCTCCAACTGTGGTCGGATTCCCGTAAAACAGTCCTTTTCGTCACCCATGACCTGGAAGAAGCAATTGCACTTTCGGACGAAGTCGCTGTTCTCTCTGCCGGTCCTGGTAGCCAACTCGTGAATCGTTACGAGGTGAACCTCCCTCGTCCGCGTGACCTGATCGATATTCGAACCCAGCCCGGAATTCATCGACTTTTACCGGCATATCTGGACAGATCTAAGACAGGAAGTGTTGAAAAGCTATGAACCGAGACAAGCCACGAGCCGCGGTAGCGGTCTAAGTACGGCGCGCCCATTATTGATTGGCAGCTTCTGCTCGGCGTCGATCATCCTCGCCGCCTGGCAGGTGCTCTCCACCGCTGGTTGCTAGACAAGTTCTTCTTCAGCAGGCCCAGCGATGTTTTGGCCCGCGTCCTTCAATGGATCCTGACAGGCTCGATCTGGACCCATTTGCTGGTGACGCTAGAAGAAGCGTTTCTTTCTTTTGCGATCGGCGTAGCCACCGGAATATTGTTCGGCTTTCTCCTCGCTCGGTCGCCTTTCCTCTCTGAATTACTAAATCCCGTACATCCGTGTGCTGAATGCGCTTCCACGAGTTGTACTGGCTCCCATCTTCCTTCTTTGGTTTGGGCTGGGTATCTGGTCGAAGGTCGCGCTCGGGGTTACCGTTGTGTTCTTTATCGTTTTCTTTAACACGTATCAGGGTGTTCGCGAAGTGGATCCGGTGATTCTGAACAATGCCCGCATGCTGGGTGCTTCGGAGCGTCAACTTGTCCGGCATGTTCTGGTCCCGAGCGCTTTGACGTGGATTTTCTCCAGCCTGCATATCAGCATCGGATTCGCGATCATTGCCGTCGTTGTGGGCGAGTACCTGGGTGCCTCGCACGGCGTGGGATATCTGATCTCTCAAGCCGAAGGCGTTTTCGACACCACAGGCGTTTTCGCCGGGATGGTTGTTTTGAGCGGTGTTGTTCTGCTGGTGGGAATCGGAGTGAATCGCCTGGAACGGTGGCTGCTCCGTTGGAAGCCGAACTCAGGCTGAATCAGGTTTAAAGGAGGTTGCTTGAATGCTGCAACGACGCCGTTCGTTTCTGCTCTCGTCCGCCATGGCTGCTGGCGCTGTGCTCCGCAGAGGACCCGCAACCCAGAGGGTTCGGCTGGTCGCTCGCCGGCACGCCCGCAACGTTGGCGTTCTTGCCCCATACGGTCGCTCAACAGCTCAATCTTCTATCGCAGAGAGGGGTTGCTTGTGGCCGTCGATGCCGTTCCGGGAGGAACTAAGGGAGTTCAGGCTCTTGCTGGGCGGCAGCGCGGATGTAGTAGCTTGGATTTTACGATCATTCGATTCGAATCAGCCGCCCAAGGACAAGCCGTCAAGTCTTTGTGACGATGACGCGGTACCCGGGCAATGTGATCATCACGTCTCCGCAAGCTTCAGAAAAGATACGCAACATTCGAGGATTTGAAAGGCATGCCGCGATCGGCGTACCAGACTTGGGCTCACAAGCTCACCTCGTCTCTGGCTTTCCTTCTCGTGCGGCATGGCTTGGCGCCATCGGATGTGACCCCAATCTCGACGGGCTCGCAGAACGCGGCGATAGCGGCCCTTGAGCGTGGCAGGCTGGACGCGTTATCGAACTTTGATCCAGCTGTGTCGCAAGTATTGAAGCGGCATCCGAATGTGCGAATTCTGGCAGATGCTCGAACGCAAGAGGTGTTCGTGAACTTTTCGGCGTCGATGAGTACCCGGGTTCCGTCCTGTACGCCAAGACGGACTGGCTGAAGCAGAACACTGATATCGCCCGACGGTTAGCCCGTGCGATTCAGGCCAGCCTGCGCTGGATTCATCACCACTCCGTAGACGAAATCATGAGCGTTGTGCCCCCTGAACATCTCGGTGACGACCGATCCGTCTACCGCGACGCACTCCTTCATTCGATCGACATGTTTTCGGAAAGCGGCAAGATGCCGGCGGGCGGACCCGAAGCGGTGAGGAATGTGCTCGCTACATCCCTTGAACCGGTGAGGAAGGCGCACATCGATCTCGCCAGAACATATACAAACGAACTTGTCACCGGGCAGTAACTAGCTAGCCTTTTAGCGATGTTTAAGGCGTACACTCTCAGCCTGCCGGAATCCTGCTCGGATGCTTCCTTCCTGCGCTGCCGGCCCAGAGACTCGGAATGTATGAGAAACAAGGGCTCGCGGTCACAATAGACGAAGCCTCTCGCACTACAAAGAGCACCCAAGCTCTGTCAGGAGGGAGTGCTGAAGTCGCAGGTGGGATGTACGAGCAAACGCTAGCAACCGCGGCGCGGGAGCAAACAATTTACGTCATTCGTGACGTTGTATGCCGACATGGCCTTTTGCAGAAAGCGGTATCGATGATTGCGGATGTACTGTGACGAGCGCGGTGGCAGCTCTGGAGCGCAATAGAATCGACGCCGTAGTCCTAGCTGGGTCTGGGATAATCTGTACCAGCAGTGTCATCCTAAGGCGAGGATCCTGGTCGACGTGCGCACGTCCGAAGGTATGAGAGAGGCGTTCGGAGTAAGTCCGTTCGTAACCTCGGTTTTATATTCCACCTCGAAATGGCTTGCAGCAAATCAGGACACCGCAAGGCGGCTCGCGAAAGCGGGGCGCGAAGGCTTACGTTGGATTCAGGTCATTCTCCGGAACAGATCGCGAACAATATGCCGGAATCGCTTCGCACAGAATTCGAATCTGACCGCGACGCAATCAAGGCGCTTTAGGATAATTTTTCCACGGACGGGCTTATGTCCACCGAACCTGCATCTTCTGTGAAGCGGGCGTTCACATCAATCCCGGAGAACATTGCGGTGCGAAATGTCGATCTTCCGAAGACATTTACAAACGAATTCGTCGAAGCGTACTGAATCAATGAGTTCTTCCGTAATGCTCGCAGTAGTTGGAGCACTGGTCTTTAGCTCCGCCTGCCACACTTCAACCACGTCCCAAACACCGGCAGCGCCTGTCCGAATCGCGTTGACCAACACACCTCTTCCCTATTTGCCGGTGATCTTAGCCGATTCACTCGGCTACTACCGGCAGGAAGGTTTGGCCGTTACGATTGATGATTTCTCGAGTGCCTCGAAGGTGATGCAAGCGCTATTGGGCGGCAGCGCCGACGTCGGTGCCGGCGCCTATGAACAAGCTATTCAGATGGCAGCCGAGGGCCGTCAGGTCAGGTCTTTTGTCTTGATGATGCGACAGCCCACAAGAGCCATAGTTGTTGCCCCAAGAGCAACGACAAAGATCAGGCGCATTGAAGATCTGAAAGGGACCGTGATTGGTGTTGCCGGCGTAGGCTCCATAAACCACGTATTTCTCAACTATGTACTCCTCAAGCATGGTATTGCACCCGCAGAAGTCAAGCCGGTAGCGATTGGGACGGCAGCTTCGGCAATTTCCGCTATCGAGCATGACATCGTCGAGGCGGCTGTGCTTTCTGGAAATGAGACCGCTGTCGTTATGCGGCGTAGTCCCGGGGTAGCGATGTTGCTCGACGCGAGAGGACCTTCGGGGTGCCGCAACCTCTACGGAGTTGATGTATACCCGGGCACGGTGTTGTACTCGAATGATTCATGGTTGCGAACGCATGTGAATGAGGCCCGGCATGTGGCGCGGGCTATGCAGAAAACACTTGCCTGGATTTCAACGCATTCTCCCCAAGAGGTGTTCGAGGCCACTCCCCGGCAGTATCGAACTGAAAATAGACAAGCGGAGCTGGAAGCGTTGCGAGTTGCCAAATTGAGCTTCTCGCCAGATGGAAGGATGCCTACAGGTGGACCGGAGGCCGTCAGGAAGGCACTGGCATTTACGCTCGACCGCGTTCGGAACGCTCACTTTGATTTGTCACAAACTTATACAAACGAGTTTCTCGCTTCACGATGATTCTGAGACCTGACAACCTTAAGCTGAAGCGGTCCGTTACTCTGCTGCTCGGATTGGTCGTCCTCATTGGCCTAAACAGCTGCCGTTCCCGGAGTGCTTCACAAACGCGAACGCGCGTGAGAATCGCCGTACCCGATAGTGGGTTTGCCTACCTGCCCGTCTTCATCGCGCAAGAAATGGGTTATTACGGCCATCAAGGCTTAGACACCACCCTCGAAGCTGTCTATGGAGGAGGCTCGAAGAGCATGCAGGCGATACTCGGCGGCAGTGTGGATTGCGGTGGAATTTCGCTCGAACTCGCGATACAGTTGGCCGCCGAGGGGCGCCGCGTCCAGTCGTTTATGACTTTGATCGACCGGCCGAGTTATGTCCTTGCAGTTTCCCCCGCCTCGAAACGCAAAGTGCGTACACTCAAAGATCTGGCAGGAGCTGCCGTGGGTGTCTCATCGCCGGGTTCGGGATCGCATAATTTTGCTAATTACGTCCTTGCGACTCACAAAGTACCTATCGCTCAGGTGAGCATAGTCGGCATCGGGCTTGGCGCACCCGCGATCGCCGCTTTCGAACACGGCCAGATTGATGCGGGAGTTCTCACAGGTAACTCCATTACGGCAATTGAGCGGCGCTTCCCACAACTAACTGTTCTGGCGGATACTCGTACGCCCAAGGGATGAAGGCAGTTTTCCGGACTGATGTTTATCCCGCCCAAGGCCTTGCCGCTTCACCGGAATGGCTCCGTCGGAACCCTACAACTGCGAGAAAGATAACCCGGGCACTCAGGGAAGCCATTGAGTTTATGCGCAACCATTCCCCTGAAGAGATACGAAGCCGGATGCCAGCGCAGTACCGGTCGCCTGATGCAGGAGCCGATCTACAAGCGCTGCGTGAAACTATTCCACTATTGTCACGGAACGGCAAGGTAACGCCAGACGGCGCCGCGGCCGTAAAGAAAGTTCTTGATGTTTCTTCCGAGAAGGTTCGCGCCGCGAAAATCGATCTCGCGACTACGTATACAAACGAATTCGTAGAACCGGAATGAAACGTAATCTGACAGCGATGGTCCTCGCTGCCCTGAGCCTGGCTGGTTGCGGTCACGACCGGCGACAAAAAACCGTAAGCGCCGTACGCATGGCCGTACCCCTTAGTCCGATCACCTATCTTCCCGTTTACCTCGGTCGTGAATTGGGTTACTACGCCGAACAAGGACTCGACGTGGAGCTGCAAGATTTCCCCGGCGGATCGAAAGCTCTCCAGGCGATGTTCGGCGGGAGTGCCGATGTATGTGCATGCGTTTATGAGCAGGCGATTCAGCTAACAGCTGAATCGGCAGTTTTGAAAGCGATGCGGTACATGCAGGTACACTCGCCCGAGGAGATTCGCAGCCACATGCCGGCGCAGTATCGGGTCCCGGATGAATCCGCTGATTTGGAAGCCTTACGTGCGACGATTCCGATGCTGTCGCAAGATGGCAGAGTTACGCTCGAAGAAGCCGAAGCGGTAAAAAGCGTCCTCGCCCTTTCCGCTGAAAAGGTACGTGCCGCAACGTTTGATCTCGCGAGCACCTATACAAATGAATTCGTCGCGAGCCGCTAAAAGCTCCGGTAGAGTGGCCTACTGCGAGCCATCGGCTTTCGCCCAAGCGATGAACTTGCTCGCGACCGACGTTCCCAAGGCAATACCGGCCACATTATCTTGCGGGAATGAATGCCTGCCCAAATTCGTGAATTGCCCGGCCTCTTGCCCGAGGGCGAGGATCTCGTCCGCGTGTAGCGGGAAAAGATAGGCCAGGATCTGTGAACGTGTGGCCGAGAAGGTCGAGTGGTTCGAAGGATAGCTCGGGAACGGCGGTACTGGAAACAGCGGCATAATCCCCGGATCAAGTTGACTGGGCCTGATGTACCAATACGTGAATTTGCCGTCCTGACTCGCTATAAATGAGTCGAAAAACGAGATAGCAATCAGAGCGTAAACTCGTGCTGCCCTGGGCGGGTTCTCGATGAGGTTGTCTTCGAACATCCACTTGTCCGCATATACGTAAGGCCAGTTGTTAATTCCCTCCGGAGACTGCCAGTAAAATGCACGCTGGTTCGTGGCAAACGCAGTCGGCGATCGCGGGAAGTTCCTGACGATCGCGGTTTCATTCATCATTTGCGGTGAATCACAGGCGGCGGGCGCAGGAGGGCGGAATTCAGAAGGGGAGCTGAGCAAGAACGGCTTCCAAATAGCCGCGGCCGCATTTCCCGGGTTCGCTCCCAGCCAGAGGCACTTGCCGACAGGAACTGTTCCTGTCCACGGAATGTCGGATCCGTCGTTTTTTGCCAACTGTATGACGGCCTGGGCCACTTTTCGCCCGAGCTCCATACCGGCAGCGTAGTCGGAAGGGAATGCAAGCCCAGCATAGATCTGTGATTTGCCGGCTTCTTCCGCCTGACTCTGAAACGCGTTCGCCTCCTCCGGTACGAAGTAGGACAGCATGGCGGCAGCAGCAAAAGCGGTAGCCGCATACTCGGAAGGGTAGGAAGGGCTCCGAGGTGTCGCCAGCCTGGTCTTCAGACGCGGATCGACTTCACTCGGACGGGGTCGGTTGTAAGCATATTTCGACTCCCAGGTGGCAACGGTCGCGTCATACATGGCCATGGAAACGTAAGTGTACAAACGGTGCGAATAGGCTGTGACGGGCTTGCCTGAAAAAATTCGATTGGTGATGATCTGCATCCACCGGTACGCTGGCGCTCCCGCGTTCCAGTAAGTGATCGATGCCTGAACGCTTGCATCCTGGTTCACCACAGCATCGCGAACTTCGTTCAACTCCTGCCGCATCGCGCGATGGTCCGGAGGCGGAGGCACCCTGAAGTCTCTTCCGGATGAGATAGCCCAGGTCTTCCATGTTCCGGCTGTAGGCTCGACGGAATCTTCGTGCGAGTGCCGGTTTGTGTCGGAACCTTTTACTTCTCCAGTAGGGCTGACTACATAAACGCATAGAACAGCCAGCAATACGGGTCTGACAACACCGTTATTGAACATCGTTTTGTACCCTTCTTTTAGGGGACGGTGACTAGCCTCGATCTACCTCCAATTGCGCTGCCAGTACTGTAATCCGATGCCAAACGGATGGCAAGAGTTATTACTAGTCAGCACTGAAAGAAAAGAGCCCTGAGAAAAGAGTGTAAGCTCCCGAGGCAGGAGTCCGATGCTTCCAGGCGGCCAGAGCGCCAGCTAAAAGCGGCCGTGGCTATTTCTCGCTGACAAACTCGTTCGTGTAAGTCCGCCCCAGCTCGACCTTGTCGATGTTCCCGTCACGATTGGACATTTTAAGCACTTTCAGCACGGCATCGACTCCGGCCGGGTCAAACTTGGCATCAGGAGGAAAACTCGGCAAAGAAGCGCGTAGCGATTCCGCAAAAAGGGCGGGATCAGTTCCTCTAAGTTGCTCCGGTGTTTGTGCCGTGATTTCTTCGGGAGAGTGAGTGCCGATCCAATTCAAACTCCGATTTAACGCGTGAGAAAGCCGGCGGGCAATGTCCCGATTAGCTTGCAGCCATTGAGCCCGAGAGATAAGAACGGCGGAGACATAAGTGTCAGTCCCGTATACCTGCTTGACGCCTTCCTTGCTCCGCACATCTGCGAAAAGCCGGGCGTTCGGATGCCGCCGCGAGAACAGCGTCATTGCCGGGTCGCTCAATACAGCTGCTCCGATGCTCCCTCGTTCCAGCATCGCCAACCTGGCCATGTTCGAACCCGCCGCTACGGTGCTTGTAGCTGTCCCTGACAATCCGTGCTGAGCCAGGACGTACTTCAGGAAGAAGTCGGTGGGAGATCCGGGCGATGACAGGGCTACCGTTGCGCCCTTCAAGTCCTCAACCCTCGTGACAGTCTTCGAAGAGACTGGCGACGGCACCAACGCATATCCCGGATATCGAGCCAAACTGACGAAGCTCGTCAGGTCGCGGCCTTGCGCGTCCATCTGGACTGCCAATTCGTGAAAAGCGGAAGCCACGTCAGCGCTTCCGCCCAGCAAGGCCTGGATGGCCTTTGCGCCGCTCGGCGTTTCTTCTATCGTGACTGCCAGGTCCTCAGCTTTGAAATAACCGAGTCGATCGGCCAGCATGAGGGGCAGTGCAGTAAGACTGCCCTGGTTGTATGTTGCGATGCGAACTCGCTGTGCCTCTTGCGTTCGCGGCGAGCATCCTGAGCAAAACGAGGCGAGGGTTATCAAGGCAGCAATCAGGACTGTATGATGACACCTGGGCAGCACTGGCGGCGGCATGAACCTGATCCATCTGTTTGACTTGTCTTTGCGTGGTAGATCGAGTGATCCGGCACTCGAATCGCCGAGTTCTTCCGGGACGTTCGCGAGTACTTTTGCTGATGTTGAAGCCCGAAGTAATCGGCTGGCCTGGTTGCTAGAGGCGCGAGGGTTACGCGCAGGGGACCGCCTCTGCATATATCTACGGAACCGAAGTGAGTTCATTGACCTTTACTTAGCCTGCCTGAAACTCGGCATCATCTTCGTGCCGGTCAATATACTCTATCGTGAGCGCGAACTTACTCACATCGTTTCCGACGTAGACCCCAAGGCAATGGTCGTCTCGGAGGATCTAAGTGTTTCCTGCCCGGTGTGGAAAGTTGAGGAACTAACGGAGGCAGCCTCTCGGTTGGACTCCCAAACGGCCCGTTAGAGACATCACTGGCGACACGCCAGCCTTGATCATCTATACGTCCGGCACAACGGGCGCTGCAAAAGGCGCAGTGCTAACGCATAACAATTTAGCTGCGAATACACTCGCATTGCTGACGTCTATGGCAAATCACGGCTTCTGATCGATTCCTGTTGAGCTTGCCGCTTTTTCACGTCCACGGATTAGGGCTTGGGGTGCATTGCTGGCTTGTAAGTGGATGCCTCATGAGGCTGGTTGAACGGCTGGATCCGCTCACGGCTGAGCAGACATTTCTGGACTTCCGACCTACGCTATTTTTCGGAGTGCCCACCATGTATGTACGGCTAAATCAGATGCCTCCCGAGACGGCATCCGAGATTGGGCGCTCGATGCGGCTATTTGTGTCGGGCTCTGCGCCGCTTCCGGCCCAGGTTCTCGAGGAGTTCCAGGAGCGATTTGGCCACACAATCCTCGAGCGCTACGGCATGTCGGAAACGCTGATCAATATGAGTAATCCTTACGTCGGCGAGCGCCGGCCGGGAAGCGTGGGCTTGCCGGTTGCGGGACTCTCAGTCCGTCTCTTGGACGCCGAGGGCCGGCCCGTGAAGGACGGAGAAGTGGGGCAGGTCCATGTCCGTGGAGCAAATGTTTTCAAGGAGTACTGGCGAAACGAAGAGGCGACGGAGAAAGCTTTCTCCGACGGTTATTTCCGGACCGGCGACCTCGCCGCACGCAGTGCAGACGGATATTACGAATTGCGAGGACGTTCGAGCGACCTCATCATTTCCGGCGGATATAACATTTACCCGCGCGAGATTGAAGAATTCCTTCAATCACAGCCCGAGATCGCGGAAGCGGCAGTGGTGGGAACTCCCGACCCGGTTTGGGGTGAAGTTCCGGTTGCGTATGTAGTAAGTGCTGAAGCCATTCGATCCGGCAGACATCCAGCTCCGCTGTAAAGCTTCGCTCGCTTCGTTCAAGATGCCTCGGAGTATCTATATCGTCGACCAACTGCCGCGTAATGCGATGGGCAAGGTGTCCAAGAAGCAATTAGCTCAAATGACGTGAACCGTCCAGTCGGGAGACTTACTGCCGCAGAACAAGTCCATTCGGCAATTTGTTGTACGGTGATGGCGGCGCACCGTCAATCACTTTGCCGTCAAAGACGGTCAGCCATACCTTCGTGTCCGCGATCTTCGCTGGATCGATCGCAAAGATATCGTCGGTAAGCGCGACGAAATCCGCTAACTTGCCGGGCTCGATCGAGCCCTTCAGCTTTTCCTCAAAACTGGCGTACGCCGAGCCCATGGTGTAGGCGCGTACGGCTTCGGCCACTGTGATTTTTTGTTCAGGTACCCAGCCCTCCGGCCTTTTGCCGTCTAGTGTCCTTCGCGTCACGGCCGCGTAGATACCCATGATCGGACTCATGGGGGCAACGTCCCAGTCCGAACCGAAAGCCAGTGTTGCGCCGGTATCGAGCAGCGTGCGAAACGCGTAGGTCGTCTTTGCTCGTTCCGGTCCAATGCGCTTCTCCGCCCAGCGTCCGTCGTCAATGCAGTGGTAGGGCTGCATGGATGCGATCACGTGCATTCGTCCGAAACGAGGGATATCAGGCGCGATCAGATGCTGCGCGTGTTCAATCCTCAGCCGGCGATCACGCTCGCCGTGTTCGCGCTCGATGCGCTCGTACATACCCAGCACTTCATGATTGGCCTTGTCGCCGATCGCATGAATCGCAATTTGAAGTCCCGCTTCGTCCCCGCTGGCAACGTTGTGCCACATCTGCTGTGGATCCGACAAGCTCGGCACTGGCGATCCCACTTGTACCTGGCGAGTCGAGGTACGGATCAAAGAGCAGCGCGGTCGTTGAGCCAAGTGATCCGTCGGCGTAGCCCTTCAGCGCGCCTATATGCAGATACTCATTGCCGAAATCAGCACGCAATCCAACCTCCGCCAGTCTCTGCCAGGCAGTTAACGGCTGATGACCGGAGATGCGCACCCGAAGTTGACCGTTGTGCAGCATTGTCTGGTATGCGCGGAAGACGGCCGGAGACGCCGACATGTCCTGGACGCTCGTGACGCCCTGGGCATTCGCGTACGTCTGGGCGGCTCGTATGGCTTCGATGATCTGGGATTCCGATGGCGGCGGAATAGAGCGTTGCACAAGCGTTTGTGCCGCGTCTTTCAGGATTCCTGTCGGGTTCCCATCGGCATCGCGAACGATGACACCGCCGGGAACGTCCTTCGTGTTCCTATCCAAACCGGCGATCTTCAGGGCGGCGGAGTTTGCCAGCGACATGTGTCCATCCAGGCGCTTGATCATTACCGGCCAGTCGCTTGTTACGTCATCAATGAGTTGTCGCGTAGGCAGCTGCGCTGGGGTCCAGTTCTCGTGGTCCCAATTGCCGCCGGTAATCCAGCGGCCCTTCGGCTGCTTTCTGGCATAGATCCCCAGGGTCTCGCGGAATTCCAGCTGGCTTTTTGAATAACGCAATTGCGGACCGGTCAGGTTCGCTCCGCCGGCATAGAAATGCACGTGGGCGTCGTTAAACCCGGGAAGCATCCGCCGGCCACCGAGATCGAGTTGCGAAGCGCTCTGTGGCTTCGTGCGAACAACCTCGTCGGTCGTGCCGACAGCCACAATGCGATTCCCTGCAAGCGCCACGGCTTCGGCTTCGGGTTGTGCCGGATTGCCTGTCCAGATCTTGGCGTTCACAATCACCAGCGTTACAGTGCCCTGGGCGCAGACAGTCAGAGCGGTAACGATCAATATGCAGAAAAGCCGGACAAAGAGGCTAGGAGGGCACAGGCGCATAATCGAAACCAACGTACTGAACTTCCTCTTCGATCTCGAAAGCAAATCGTTCACGAACGCGCTTCTTCAATTCCTGAATCAGCGATACAAGGTCGGCTGCGCTCGCACGCTTCCCGTCGTTGTAGATCAGATTGGCGTGGTAGATCGCCACCTGAATATCGCCACGCCGCATTCCCTTGGCGTCTACCTGCTCCAGGAAGAACGCGGACGGCACCTTGCCTTCGCGGATCAGATTTGGCGGAATCTGGGCCTGTGTTGCTGGGGGTAGGTTAGCGAAAAATACGTTCTTGAAGATACTGCCTGCGCACTTCATGGTCGGCGGGTACTTGGCGTCGCGTACCGCCCTGATCTCAGCCGCTTTGTTTGCAAGAAGCTGCACGATCACCCGGAGCAAGACGAAGCTCGGTGGAAAGGATCACCCATTCTTTATGATCTTTGAACCGGCTATGGCGGTAAGCAAAACCGCATTGAGCGTTGTCGAAGCTCGTTTCGCGGCCATCCCGAACAAAGTCGACACGGGTGACAATCTCGTTGATCGAACGCCCGTAGGCGCCGGCATTTCCGTAAACGGCTCCTCCAGTAAAGCCTGGAATACCCGTCATGGTCTGCAGGCCCTCGAGTCCCAGTTCAATGCTCCGATCCACAACGTCTTGCAAGACGGCTCCCGCTTCTACTGTCAGCGTCACACCCTCTGCCTCTATGCTGGACCCGGTAAATTGGAGCACCATTCCGTCGAATCCTTCGTCCGAGACGACCAGATTGGTCCCACCGCCGATCACCATTCGGGGCGCCGCAATCATTGCTGTCGCGTTTAGTGCTTGCACGAAAGCGTCGCGGGAGCTTGTGAGCGCATAACAAGGTCGCTTGGCCGCCCAGTCCGAAGCGGGTATAAGGCGCGAGCCGTTCATTCTCGCGAAGTTCGAGTCCAGGGATCACGCGGAGGCGGTCGGTCGCCTCGGCTAGGGATAACATTGCTCCTGATTATAGGGGGCTCAGAGTCGAGGCCGTTCGACGCTTTCGGTTACGGCTCGCCCGCTGGAGCCGGTCTAAGATCCCGGC
The DNA here is from genome assembly GCA_963744795.1 of uncultured Acidobacteriaceae bacterium. GTDB lineage: Bacteria > Acidobacteriota > Terriglobia > Bryobacterales > Bryobacteraceae > Bog-105. The sequence continues at coordinate 12,588 of CAVUVF010000007.1, read as the reverse complement.
CCACTCCGGCGAGTCGGACGGCCTTTCGATGGCAATCCAATCCCAGCCTTCACCATCTGCTTTGTGGAGTTCGGCGTATAGCGACGCCGCGAATTCTTTGGGATTTTCGGCAAAACCAGAAGCCGGCCCCGGCCGTCCGGCGCCTGAGATCCTCGATCCAGAAGTATGAACCGGGTCCTCGGAGCGTAGTGCCGTGGATGTTGGCCTGGGGACTCGACGATCTCGGGCAGATTTATCTCGTCTTCGAATCGGACTCCGGTTATCTTTTCCACCTGCTCCTTCGTGATCATGCCGGGGCGCAGCACTACCGGCGGCTTTCGGTGCAGGCTGACAACCGTTGATTCGATACCGACTGTCGTCGGTCCGCCATCAAGGATGAGATCTACCCGGTCACCCAGACTTTCTCGAACGTGATCCGCCGTCGTGGGTGATAGCTCAGAAAACTGATTGGCGCTCGGCGCGGCAATGGGAACACCCGCGGCGCGAATCAACTCGAGCGCAATCGGGTGCGAAGGCATTCGCACCCCTACTGAGTCCAGGTTTGCGGTGACTACGTCAGGCACGATCGGCGCTTTCTTTAGCACCATCGTGAGCGGCCCCGGCCAGAATTCACGCGCCAAGTGGCGCGCCATGAGAGGCCAATCCGAAGTGACAGCGCGGGCCATGGTTTCGTCGCCCACGTGCACAATCAGCGGACTCGCCCAAGGACGGCGTTTCGCCTGGAAGATGCGGCGCACGGCGTCTGCGTCCAGTGCGTTCGCTCCCAGTCCGTAGACGGTTTCTGTGGGGAAGGCTACGAGGCCACCTTGACGTATCAACTCAGCCGCGCGTTGCAGGTCGGCATCGTTCATTGGAGGCATGCGATGAAAATGCTGGCCTAGTCTGGCAGATCCTCTTTGCCGACGTCACCAGAAACTTTGCCGGTTTTCGCCCAGACAAGGTACGCATGAATGAGCGAATCGATATCGCCGTCCAATACCCGATCGACATCCCCGATGGCCAGCTTCGTCCTGTGATCTTTAATCAAGCGGTATGGGGCCAGCACATAACTTCGAATCTGGCTTCCGAAGTTGATTCCGAGCTTCGTGTCTTCCAGCTTTTTATCTGCGGCGCGTTTCTTCTCCATCTCGTGCTCGTAAAGCTTTGCCCTGAGCTGTTTCATGGCGCTCGCGCGATTCTTGTGCTGCGATCGCTCGTTTTGACACTGCACGACTATACCCGTCGGCAGGTGAGTAAACCGCACCGCTGATTCCGTGCGGTTGACGTGTTGGCCGCCAGCGCCGCTCGCTCGGAAAACGTCTATTTTCAGGTCGTCCGGCTTGATATCGATGTTGATGTCTTCGTCTATTTGCGGATAGACGAAAACGGATGCGAAGGAAGTGTGACGCCGGGCGTTGGCATCGAACGGCGAAATCCGGACAAGCCGGTGGACACCGACTTCCGATTGCAACTGGCCGTAGATGTTTTCGCCGTTGATTTCCACCGTGGCCGACTTGATGCCCGCGCCTTCGCCTTCGAGCCTGTCAGTCATCACGGCGGTAAACCCGTGACGTTCCGCCCACCGCAGGTACATACGGAGGAGCATTTCGGCCCAATCCTGGCTTTCCGTTCCGCCCGCGCCTGGATGAATCGTGACAATTGCGTCCCGGGCGTCGTGTTCGCCCGAGAGGAGCATTCCTGTCTCGAGCTCGGTAAGTCTTGATTCGAAAGCCTTGAGTTCGCGCTCCAGATCCGCGTTGACCGATTCCCCTTCGCGTCCGAGCTCAAACAGTGTGTCTATATCGGACGTGAGGGTTGCGACATTTCGGGAATGCCCGATCGCCTCCTCCAGCCGCTTCCGCTGCTGCATCACCCGCTGGCTTTTCTCGGGCTGGTTCCAGAAATCCGGGTCGCCGATCTCTCGCTCGAGCTCCTCTAGTTCCGCTTGTTTTTTGGGCGCGTCAAAGATAGCTCCGCACAGCTTCACCCTGCTGGCGGAGCGCAACGTACTCCCGTTCTAATTCCTCAAAAGTCATTCAACTGTAGTTTACTTTGGGATCTCTCCGGGAAGCTCGCTTGAGGCCGATTCGGAATTTGTTCCGATTCGGTTCGGACGTGCCAAAACGGAACTGGCGCGGCGTTCCAAAACGGGATCAGGACTAAAGAGAAGACCATGCGAGCCTGCAGAATCAATTGTTTACGCGTCTGGGTGGTTTGGAACGACCGGTGCTTTATCAAGGGCATGAACATCTGGGTCGTACTCATCGCCATCCAAATCCTGATCAGCGTCGTGGCTTTCTTCCGCGAGTCCGGTGAAGATGCCCAGTTCGAAGGCGATCGGCTCGCCCTGCGCAGCTAGTTTGTTTCTTCGGTCAATCGGCTATAAAGCAAACCCCTGTTCGACTCAACACCTTATCTAGTTCTTGATTGCTTGGCTCGGCCAAAATCTTGCCCCGAATGTCAAGAGTAGGCTTCTTCTCTTTCCCGCCGTTTTGGGCTGCAACCCAGCTTGCTGCCTCCGGATTATCGTCGATATCCACGTATTCATACGAAATATGCCGCCGATCCAGATGCGCCAGAGTTCTTTTGGTCATCGAGCACCAGTCCGCGCCGTAAACCTTAATGTCCGCCATAGTTCTAACAGCTAGACGAGATCAGGCGTATTGGCTTTCTACCCAGTTTTGCTTGCACAGTTTTGCGACCTAAATCACTCTTCTTTCCATTCCCATTGCACGATCGCGGACAAAGTGATACCCTGATGTTGTCTTTGTAGCAACTTCATTTCGAGTTCCTTCCGGTCGCCCTCCCACCCTAACTAGGCTTCGCAGTTTGGTTTCTAGAGCAGTCCGACAGAGACACTTTTTCCTTGAGGAGTCCTTATGACCAATATCTTTGTCGGGAATCTTAGTTTCCAGACGACCCAGGACGAGTTGTTCGCCGCTTTCTCCCAATTCGGGTCAGTAGAGCGCGTCAATATCGTTACAGACCGCGATAGCGGTCAATCTCGCGGCTTTGCATTCGTGGAAATGACTGAGCGGCGAGACGCCGAGAATGCCATTGCTTCGCTGAATGGTGCTGACCTGAATGGGCGCGCCATGAACGTGAACGAAGCGCGGCCCAAGCCTCAGGGCGGTGGCGGCTTCGGTGGTGGCGCCAGCCGCGGTGGCGGCCGTGGTGGAAACGGTGGCGGCGGCGGTGGCCGTGGCGGTCGCGGCAATCGCTGGTAATCCGGCGACGTTTTTTCTTATATTCGCCTCATTAGAGGTTTCGTTCTCGCAGCGGAGCTCCGAGAGGGCTCCGCGGCTGAAAGGTAAATAGAAGCATGCCAGGTCGTGGGCCAACAACTTTCCAGAAGCGTCAAAAAGAACAGGCTCGTAAAGAAAAGCGAGAAGAGAAGTTAGCGCGTCGCCTCCAGAAGAAAACCAGTGGGGGAAATGATGTGGTTGACGACGACGCTCAGCTCGACGACTTAGGCATCGATCGTAGCCCTGTGAACGTCGAGGACGTCGGCCCACTCGGGCAAGGTTCTTCCTCGAACGACTAAATCGCTTTCCGCTCTCCCGTTCCAAGAGTACTCGCGTGCGTCTTGGACAGCCATTTCGATCCAGAGCTTGTTCGACGTTACAATTACGAGTTGAATGATCGAACGTATATCGCCGGCCCGTACCATTCGTGGGTTGGTGAATGTCCCTGGTGATAAATCGATCTCCCATCGCTATGCAATGCTGGCAGGGATCGCATCAGGCAACACTGAAATTTACAACTATTCGACCGGAGAAGATTGCCAATCCACCCTGTCCTGCATGAGCCGGCTGGGCGTGGGACACGAGTTCTCCGACCGCGATGGACGTCGCGTCTTGACCATCCACGGACAAGGCACTCGTTCCCTCGTTGCCCCCTCCGAAATCCTTGACGCCGGCAATTCGGGTTCAACGGTCCGGATGCTCTCGGGGATCCTCGCCGCACAGCCCTTCGAAACCCAAATAACCGGTGATTCTTCTCTCGTGAATCGCCCTATGGCTCGCATCATGAAGCCCTTAGCGTCCATGGGAGCGCGGATCGAGGCAAGGAACGAGCAGTTCCCGCCTCTCGTCATCCATGGTTCGCCTCTCAGGGCCATTGATTACCAACTGCCGGTGGCCAGCGCACAGGTAAAGAGTTGTATTCTGCTCGCCGGCCTGTATGCGGAAGGTGAAACGATTGTGCGCGAGCCGGTTACGACGCAGAGACCACACCGAAATAGCTCTCCGGGAACTCGGGGCTGACATTATGGTCGAGCCGCGACTGGTCCGGATTCGTGGAGGGGCGGAACTCAAAGCCAAACCACTGGTGGTTCCTGGCGATATCTCTTCCGCGGCTTTCTTCATTGTGGCTGCGCTCATGGCGGAAGATGCCGATCTCACGGTCGCGAACGTCGGCCTGAACCCTACCCGTGCCGCTTTGCTCGACGTTCTCCGAAGTATGGGGGCAGCGATCAAGCTGGTCCACATCGAACAAGTAAACGGGGAACTCATCGGTACCCTGCAGATCAAGACATCACGCATCAAGGGAGGCGTTATCGAGGGTGCGACCACCGCGGCTCTCATCGACGAAATACCTGTCCTGGCGGTGCTTGGAGCCAAAAGTAAGGACGGCTTATTGATCCGGGATGCTGCGGAGCTCCGTGTAAAAGAAACGGACCGGATCGCCACGATTTCAGAGAACCTGGCCCGGATGGGAATCACTGTGCGTACCACCGAAGATTCCATCGAGATCCCTGGTTCACAACGGTTTAGGGCAGCGTCGGTCGATTCCAGCGGAGATCATCGGATCGCCATGGCTTTTTCCGTGGCCGCTTTGTCGGCCGATGATGTGTGCACGGTCGAGGGCGCACAAGCCGCCGCCGTATCCTTCCCAGAGTTTTATCAGCTACTGCGGGAAATTTCCCAGAACTAGGGGTAAAGTTAGAAGCTTTTCTTGCCGATGACTGATATCGAATGAAGTATCTCTGCGTTCATTGCCACTTCTACCAACCGCCTCGTGAAAACGCCTGGTTGGAGCAGATCGAACTTCAGGATTCTGCATATCCCTACCACGACTGGAACGAGCGCGTAGATGCCGAATGCTACGCACCGAATTTCGCGGCGCGAATTCTAGATTCGCAGTTCATCACCCAAATCGTTAATAACTACGCTCGCATCAACTTCAACTTCGGACCGACGCTGCTTTCCTGGGCTGCCGAAAACGCGAAAGACACGTATCGGGGAATCTTAGACGCCGATCGGCAAAGCCAAAAGCATTTCTCTGGCCATGGATCTGCGATGGCGCAGGCTTACAACCACATGATCATGCCTCTGGCGAATTCACGGGACAAGAGGACGCAAGTTCTCTGGGGCCTGGAGGATTTTCGCTTCCGGTTCGGGAGGATGCCGGAGGGAATGTGGCTACCCGAGACGGCTGTCGATTCTGAGACGCTCGATCTGATCGCCGAAGCCGGGATGCGTTTTGTCATCCTTGCTCCCCATCAGGCCAAGGCGACACGCCCGATCGGTGAAACGGAATGGCTTGACGTCACAGGGTCTAAAGTTGATCCGACGCGTGCTTATCTATTCAACACCCCTGGTGGCAGAAAGATTAACCTTTTCTTCTATGATGGCCCGATTTCCCAGGCCGTCGCATTCGAGAAACTGCTGGACAACGGCGAAAAGTTTGCCGCGCGCCTGATGGGCGCTTACTCCGATTCCCGCACCTGGCCTCAGCTAGCGCACATCGCTACCGATGGCGAGACGTACGGCCACCACCACCGCCACGGCGAAATGGCGCTCGCGTATGCCTTGGACTACGTCGAGTCGCAGAATCTCGCGAAAATCACTAATTACGGAGAGTTTCTCGAGAAGCATCCTCCGACGCACGAAGCGAAGATCTACGAGAACACTGCATGGAGCTGTGTGCATGGCGTGGAGCGTTGGCGGAGCAATTGCGGTTGCAACTCCGGACGCGCGGGCTGGAACCAGGAATGGCGAAAGCCTCTACGTGATGCTCTCGACTGGCTGCGCGAGTTTGTCGGCCCGCGATTCGAGGAGTTAGGATCACGCTTTCTCCGCGATCCGTGGGAAGCCCGCAACAGCTATATCCACGTGGCTTTGAACCGCAGTCCCGAGAAGCGGACCCAATTCGGCGAGCAGCATTTCGTCCGCGATCTGGAGCCGGAAGAACAGGTCACCGTATGGAAGTTGATGGAACTGCAGCGCAACGCGATGCTGATGTACACGAGTTGCGGCTGGTTCTTCGACGATCTGTCAGGCATCGAAACGGTACAGGTGATCCAGTATGCCGGACGAGTGGTTCAGCTTGCTGAACAGCTTTTCGGTGAACCGGTTGAAGAAAGATTTCTCGAGAAGCTGTCTCTCGCGTATAGCAATCTTCCCGAGTACGGAAATGGCCGGGATATCTACAACAAATACGTGAAACCCGCCGTTGTGGATTTTGAGAAGGTGGGAGCTCACTACTCGATTACGTCGCTGTTTGCTCCTTACGGCGAACGTAGCGATGTTTCCTCGTATTCGGTAAAGCGTCTGAACTATCACACGGGTGAAGCCGGTAAGCTGCGGATGGCGTTAGGGCAGGCGCGCTTCACTTCCAAGGTGACGCAGGAGTCCGAAACGCTCACCTTCTGGGTGGTCCATTTTGGCGATCACAACGTGGCAGGAGGTGTGCAGAAGTGCGGTGAGGAGTCTGCGTATCAGAGCATGTTGGATTCCGTTGGTGAGTCTTTCGCCCGTATGGACATCCCCGAAGTGGTGCGTCTCCTGGACCGGCGTTTCGGCGATCGGATTTACTCTCTTCGCTCTCTTTTCCGCGATGAGCAGCGCCGTATTGTGCGTACGATCTTGTCGTCAACTGTCGCGGAAGCGGAGGCGGCGTATTTGCAACTGTACGAGCACCACGCTGCTCTCATGCGCTATATCACGAGTCTGGGTAATCCTATGCCTCGCGAATTCACGGCTGCCATGGAGTATGCCGTGAACAGTCTGCTCCGGCGTGCTTGTTCGGGTGAAGAACTCGATGCTGATCGCATCAAAGCGCTTCTGCGGGAAGCTCGTGCGAGCAACATCAGCCTCGATCGCACCACCTTAGAGTTCCTCATCAGAAAACGCATCGAGACGCTCTCGGCGCAACTGACAGCGGATCCGGCGAACATCGAACGTTTGCAGGCATTGCGATCTGCCCTGCGCACCGGAAGTCAGATGCCGTTCAACATCAATCTCTGGTCCGCCCAGAATCACGTTTATGCGATGCGTTTGAGTTTCCTTCCCAAGATGCGCAGGAAAGCTGCAAAAGATGCTCGTGCTCGTGCCTGGGTTGAGGAGTTCCTGGGACTCTGTGAACAGCTCACAATCAGAGCTCAGTAGATCGATGCAGCCTTTAGGGCGGACCGCAAACAGAGCGTATTAGGTTTGATGTGCTCTGCCGTGCCCTGTTGCGTCACTGCAATCAAAACTGAGCCGTTCGGAACGCGTCGAGGCATACTGGATCCGCAGAGTAAGCGATACGAGCGAAGGCCAATCTGCCTCGCGGGTGAGCGTTCGCGAAATCCATTCGCCCGGCGCACCCGAATTTGCTGCTTCACGAGGAGATTTGACACTTCCGTCCTCTCCAAACAACTCCCGTCCGGACGACGGATCGCGTACGCTCACGATCAGGAATGCGGAAGCCGTAATCCGCGCCCGTATCTGAATCTGTTCCCCGACTCGCAGACCGGAATGCGCGGGATCAGCAGGTCGAAACAGTCCCCGCCGGCGTTGTCGTTCTCGGCGCCTTGCGCTGATCCACCGTCGGATCGCTGCTATCTCCGCAGGAGACAGCGGACTGGAGTTCTGCGGCATGCGCTGTCGAGGTCCTCGTTTTCCTTCGATGAAGTCCATGAGGATGCTTCTCTCGGGATGTCCAGGCACAATCTCGTCTCCGATATTGCCGCCTGCTTTTAGGGCGGCGAACTGAGTCAGCCGCAGGTTGGAACTTGGATTCGAAAGCCCATGGCATCCCGCACAGTGGAACGCAAAAATTGGAGCAATCTGTCGTCCGTAGCTGATCCGTGGCCCATCATACGTGGCCGCGGGACTCAGCGGAGCAGGCGATCTGAATGATCAGACCAATCCGTAAATTATGCGTGATAGAATTCACCGCGGTGTCGTACCTTCGGTCATTTCAGAACTTCGCGTTGCTGCTCTTAACGGCTTTCCTGGTATCGAGCAATTTGCAAGGGGCAGACAGCAAAGCTTCGGACCGGCAAAGGCGGCTGTACGTCACGGACAAAAGCGGAATCAGTGTCTACGATATCGATCACGGTCATCAACTGCTGAAGAAAATCGATGTTCCGGATAGCGGCGACTACAAAGGTATCGCAGCGAGCGTACAACTTGGCAAGCTGTACGTTACTTCCTACAAAAAAGATGAACTGATCTGTCTCGACCTGAAAACGGACAAAGTCGATTGGCGTAAACACCTCGGCGCATATGCGGACAGCATGCAAATCACGCCCGATGGAAAACGAATGTATCTGCCGTTCCGTGATGAGGATTTCTGGCAGGTAGTCGATACGGCGACGGGCAACGTCATCACCACCATTCACACAGAACATGGAAAGAACTACGATGTTCATCCCGATCGGCAATCCTGTCGGGCCACACAACACCTGGCTGAATACCGACGGTACGCGCGCCTATCTGGAAGTGCTGACTGTTCCGTACGTTCGGATTGTGGATACCTCAACGAACCAGATCATCGGAAAAGTCGGACCGTTTGCGAAGGGCGTGCGGCCCTTTGCCGTGTCCGAAGACGAGAAGCTGCTGTACGCGAACGTAGATGGACTGATGGGGTTTTCCGTTGGCCGAGTGCAGGAAAACGGAAAGTGGGGAGGACCGGCACTCTACACAGTCGAGACCACCACACCACCGGAGCGCCTGACGCAAATGAACATGCCGGCCCATCGGCCTCACAGCACGCCTAGTCACGGAATCAATATCCGGCCGGATCAGAAAGAAGTCTGGATTGCGGACAGCACGTTCGGTTATATATACGTTTTCTCGCTCGACGGCGAGCGGCCGAAACAGATCGCCAGTATTCCCCTGTTCAAGGATCCTAAGGAACAGCCGCATCCCGGTTGGATCTCGTTCAGTATTGACGGGAAATATGCGTACCCGGATGGAGGAGCCGTGATCGACACGGCCACCAAACAAATCGCCGCCCGAATTCCAACCAGCGAGAAATTGCTCGAGGTAGATTTCTCGGGCTCCAAGCCGATCGAGGCTGGACGGCGCTAAGGCCCTTTTGCCTTCGGGCCTAAGGAAGTGCAATGAAACTGGCTGGGCAAAGTTGCTCAAAGCCAAAGGAGTCATGTAATGCGATACCCCGTTGTGAAGCTTCTCCTGCTGCTGGCGCTCAGCAACTTTGGTTGGGCTCAGTTTGATCTTGGATCTGTCGTCGGGAACGGTAAAGGATCCGTCCGGCCTGCCCGTGGCTGGGGCTACGGTCGAACTTCGCAGCCAGACAACTAACGTCGTCCGCCAGGCGAAGACGTCGGAAGAGGGCCGGTTTGATTTTCTATCGCTACAGCCTGATACCTACGCGCTTGAGTACGAAGCACGAGGGCTTCCGGGAGAAGGCCCAAAGCTTCACTCTTGCGGTGGGCCAGAGGACCGAACTCGATGTCTCTTTGGACATCGGATCAGTCAACGAGCAGGTGACGGTCGCTGCAGACGCTGCCCGCGTTGAGACCGCTTCTTCGGAATTGAGCAATGTAAGGACGAACAAACAGGTCGTCGATCTTCCATTGAACAGCCGCAATTTCACACAGCTCGTATCCCTGGCTCCGGGCGTGAACAGTCGCGGCGCATCGTCGAACTCCGTTTTGCAAGGCTACACGAGCGGGCGCGGAACGAATGGAGCGGTTATCAACGGCGCCCCTTCTGAAAACGTCGTGTATCTCTTTGATGGCATTCAGAGTGTCGACACCGATGCGGGCGTCCTGATCTTTTTCCCGCCCGTCGATGCGATCCAGGAGTTCAAGGTCCAGACCAGCGCGGCACCGGCGGGATATGGCGGCGGACAGGGTGTCATCAATGTCTCGTTTCCGCTCCGGAAGCAATAACTATCACGGAACTGTGTACGAATTCGTTCGGAACTCGGCTTTCGACGCAAAGAACTTTTTCGATCCGGCGAGCAAACCCATCCCACCTTTCCGACTGAATCAATTCGGCGCGAACATCGGCGGTCCGGTGGTGATTCCCCATCTTTTTAACGGGCGGGACAAGCTATTCTTTTTTGCCGACTATGAGGGCAAGCGTGTCAGTCAGGCACAGACTTTCACCAGTACCGTTCCGACCGCAGCCTTCAAGACGGGCGACTTCTCGGCCCTTCTTCCTACCACTCAGATCTTCGATCCCCGCACGAATCCACGTACACCGTTTCCGCGCAACCAGGTGCCGGCTACTGCTTGGGATCCCACCTCGATGCGGCTTCTTCAGCTTTTTCCCGAACAGAACCTGCCCGGCATTACTGCGAACTATCTCTACAATCCGCCCCAAATCACTAACGTGGACCAAGGCGATATTCGCGTCGACTATCGGACGGAGAAATCATCCGCTGTTCGGACGCATGAGCAAAGAGAACCCGGACACTATAACGCCCGGTTATCTGCCGGCACCGGCCATTGGCGGCGGGCCCTCACGGCCGGGGCAAACGCCAGTGCCCGCGTGGCAAGGTGTCATCGGATATGGCAGATCGCTCGGTGCGAATAAGTATTATGAAGCGCGGGTTGGCTTTTCACGGCTCCACGAATTCATCATCGATACCGGTTACACGCTTGGGAATTTGGGTGAACAGTTTGGAATCCCGAACGCGAATGCCGGCGGCGTGCCTGGTTTCACAAACATTCAGATCGCGGCAAACGTCGGTCTTGGCGACGGGTCCGGAACTCTCGAAAAGATCAACAATAACTGGGAGGTCGATCAGGCCTTCACGTGGGTAAAGGGAAGCCACGAATTGAAGTTCGGCTTTGATTGGATGAGCCGCCGGTTCGCGTTCTTCTCGCCTAGTTATCCGAACGGATCCTATAATTTCAACGGCAGCTACACGGGTTATGGATTGACGGATTTCTTATTCGGCCACCCAATCAGCTCGACCATCGACATTACGAAATTCTTCAGCATCCAGCGTTATCAGCCAAGCTTTTATATCCAGGACAACTATCGGGTAAACTCCAGACTCACTTTAAACATCGGCATTCGCGATGATCTGGTGACTCCCTGGAAGGAGCGCCACGATCGCTTGGCCGGTTTCTCTCCTCTAAATGGCGGAAGCCTTGTTCCCGTCGGAACTGCTCCCTATATGGGCGACAGCGTCGTTGATGCTCGATGGACAAATTGGGGACCACGCGCCGGCTTCGCCTACTCGCTAACTCCAAAAACCGTGATCCGCGGCGGGGGCGGTATCTTCTATGCCTTCTCGAGCATCACGTCGGACAAATCCATCGCCAAGAATGCGCCTTTCAGCGGATCACTCCAGACGAGCAACAATGTAAACAACTGGGCGGCCGCTTTGCCAATCTCGGCAGGATTCCCTGCGAGTCGTCCAGCCCTGTTCCCGACCACAGGAACCGCGTTCGTGTACTATCCGCGGGACTTCAAAACACCTGCTGCATACGAGTGGAACCTGAACATTCAGCAACAGCTCTGGACAAACGACGTGATGTCTGTCGCGTATGTTGGGCAAGCCGGTGCGCACATTCTCGTCGTTGCCCAACATCAACCAGCCTATTCCCGGAGCGAGTGCTATTGCGACCAGACGGCCTTATTCCAACCTGGCGGACGGCAGCGCCGTCGGACCATGGGGCAATTCCTCTTACAACTCGTTGCAAGCAACCTATGAGCACAAGCTCTCGGCGGGGTTGACTTTCCTCGCGGCCTATACCTGGTCACACAGCATCGATAATGCCAGCGGAACCGGCTCCGAAGGCATCCAGAATCCTTACGACCGGCAGGCGTATCGGGGAAACTCGACCTTTGATGTTCCGCATAACCTGACGTTGAGTTGGACTTATGCGCTGCCGGTCGGGCGCGGCAGGAAGTTCCTCCCATCGTCCAACGCCTTTGTGCAGGAAGTACTTGGCGGCTGGCAATTGAACGGGATCGACACCTTCCAAAGCGGAACTCCGTTCACCGTGACGATGCTGAGCAGCTTGTTAAATGCAGGTTCAGCTCCTCAGTGGCCGAATCGCGTGGGGTCGGGGTCGGTGGCCAATCAGACGATCGATCACTGGTTCGACACCTCGAGCGCTTCTTTCCTCTCGCCGGGCAACTATGTCTATGGCAACGCGGGGCGGAACATTCTGAGGGGTCCAGGCACGACCGAATTTGATCTTTCGCTGTTTAAGAGTTTTCGGCTTGGAGCGACAGAAGCACGGCGCCTTCAGTTTCGGGCGGAGGCGTTCAACGTGCTCAATACGCCGCAGTTCAACAACCCGAATGCTCAAATCGGATCTCCGCAGGCGGGGCGTATCACGAGCGCCGGGAGTCCTCCCCTGTTTCAACGAACATCTCGGGAGATCCAGTTAGCTCTGAAGCTTTATTT